>NZ_CP179210.1:3676948-4289773 GCF_051201665.1 Psychrobium sp. nBUS_13
ACCCGATTAAGCTTTCGCTTAATCGGGTTTATAGGGCAATAAGAATTACTTGCTTACGCGAGAAACATATTCACCAGTACGAGTATCAACTTTTAACACTTCGCCAATTTGAATAAATAGCGGAACGCGAACTACAGCGCCAGTGCTAAGCGTTGCTGGTTTACCACCAGTACCTGCTGTATCGCCTTTTAAACCAGGATCTGTTTCAGTCACTTCTAACTCTACAAAGTTCGGTGGTGTAACGATGATTGGGTTTCCGTTGAACAACGTAATGATACATTCGTCTTGCTCAACTAACCATTTAGTTGCATCGCCAACCGCTTTAGCGTCAGCAACAATTTGCTCAAATGATTCATTGTTCATGAAGTGCCAAAACTCACCATCGTTGTAAAGGTAAGAAAGATCACATTCCATCACGTCAGCAACTTCAAAAGACTCACCAGACTTGATTGTCTTTTCTAATACTTTACCAGTAATTAATTTACGAATTTTTACGCGGTTGAAAGCTTGGCCTTTACCTGGTTTTACGGTTTCGTTCTCGATGATTGTGCTTGGCTCACCTTCAAACATTAACTTTAAACCATTTTTAAATTCATTCGTGCTAACTGTAGCCATGACTTCCTCATTATTTTTCTGAGCGCAGTGCTCATTTTCAGTATTATTTATCTTAAAAAGTGGAGACTACCTTACAGCCAATTCTAATAATTGCTATAGTCCACTCATCATTAAATTTTTAATCAGCCGATTCTACCTGATTAATTGCCAATCTAAAAACAAATGCCGCAGATAGTCGTTCAAAATATCATTCCACATCAAAGTTCTTGGCAAAAAGAGCTGGGGCAAGTCTTTACTGATCCCGAAAAGCTATTGCAATACTTAGCGATTGATCCCACAGAATACCAAGCTTCTTTTAAGGCCCGTAAACTTTTCCCAGTGAGAGTACCAGTACCATTTGCCAATCGCATGGTGCAAGGTGATATTAATGATCCTCTGTTAAAACAGGTCATGACATCCAGTGACGAATTTATTACGCAAGCAGGGTTTAGTGATGATCCTTTAGAGGAACAAGATACACCCGTTCCAGGGCTATTACACAAATACGATAACCGTGTATTACTCATGCTTAGAACAGCCTGTGCCGTCAATTGCCGCTATTGCTTTAGACGTCACTTTCCGTATCAAGACAACAGCGTTAATCAACAAGGCATTAACGAAGCACTTGATTACATCAGCGCGCATCCAAAAATTAATGAAGTGATCCTTTCTGGCGGCGACCCGCTGATGGCTAATGACAATCATATAATCCGGTTAATAGAGTCGTTATCAACTAATCCTAATATCACTAGATTGCGAATTCATACACGTTTACCCGTCGTTATTCCGTCGCGGATAACTGATGAGCTATTAAATGCCCTTAAAACGGCTCCTTTCAATGTAATTATGGTGATGCATATCAATCACGGTAATGAGATTGATACCGAAGTAGCAACAATGGCGCAATCGTTAAAAGCGGCTAATGTAACTTTATTAAATCAAGCCGTATTACTTAAAGATATTAATGATGATGAATCGAGTCAGATTACATTAAATGAGAAATTATTCGCTGCGGGTATCATGCCTTATTACTTACACCTACTCGACAAAGTAAATGGCGCGGTACATTTTGATGTTCCTGAGAAATCAGCGATCAACTTAATGCATCAACTTTACCGACAACTTCCTGGTTTTCTCGTACCAAAGTTAGTGCGCGAAATAGGTGGGGAAGCCCACAAAACACCAATTGATTTAGGATTGATGCCCAATTAGCAGACTTTTCACTAGCGTCAAAAAGTCGCTGCGCTATAATGCGCTCAAATTGTAATTATCACTGAGATCGTTATGTCACACACATCGTTATTTGAAGCGCTAACAGAAAATATTCGTTTAATTTACCGCCAGTCGATTGACGCGGACAAAAAGATTGATGAGCTACGTCAACAAGACATGGCAAAATTTGCCGCTATTTTTGATGAGCAACAAGGCTTTACGACTAAAGCTAACCGCTTTACGCCATATGCAGAAGAATTAGGACATGATCTTGTCGCGCTGCAACAAGGTAATCCAGATGATGTATCAGCAAATGTGCAGCCGCTAGTTTCAAAAATTGAAATCCAATTGCAGCTGCTACAAGTGTTTAAAAGTAACCTAAAAGCTAAACCTGACGCTTCTTAAACATCAGGCTTATATGCCAGTTGAACCAACTGGCATATCGCGTTAAGCAGCTTGTTGGCCAGCATTATCCATCGCGAATGCCGCCATAATTTGTGATTGGCGCTCTACTAACGTATCGCTAATAAAACAAATACGATCGCCTGTTTTATGCTGTCCCATAATGCCAGGAATTTGTTGTGCTAATACGTCGTCATCTTCGCTCAAAGCGTATAGTGCAATTTCTTCACCAGGAATAGAATCAAGTGCTTCATATGCACCAGTACCAACCGGCGTTAAATTGATATCGTTATCAATAATCTCCCCACCAGCTAACGCGCAGTAAATTTCTTCACCTGAGAATTCACTTTTGATAACCATATATTGAACATGACCTTCGTGCTCTAGGCCTAAGCTGTTTAAAACCATTTGATCTGTTTCTACACTAGCGCGAGCGTTTGCTGCAATTTCACTTTTAAACATAATAATATCCTTGGTTCATGTGTCAGAAAATGGACTTCACACTGACAAGTTATAGATATTTTTAATAAAGCAAATGCAATGCCAACTTATATCGAATTATTTAGATCCAAAAAGATCAACAGCTTAATTAATTTTTTAGCATGTCAAAAAACAAAAAACGGCAACAATGGTCATTGTTGCCGTCAATAAATTGGAAGCAGATAGAAATTTAATGTGCTAATTCATTACGCATCCACTTCTTTAACATCGCTTTTTCATAACCTAAGAATTTAGACGCTGTCATTGGTGAGCCCATATTAAACGCAATATCTCTGAAGCGTTTTCTTTGTTCTTTAATGACTTTTCCTTGTTGATCCACCAGCGAGTATTGAATATCAATCATGGGCGGGTAAATACTTTTGACAACTCGAATATCGTTTCCGGCGCCCATCATAGGCCTGATGTCTCCAGCAAGATCTAAATCATAAATCTTAAGCGTGATAGACTCACCGGTATTGAGGAACTTAGGGAGTTGTTGCTGCATATAGCTTTCAAGATCTTTAATGACCCTTGCACGGTAACGTTTTTTGTTGCTATTAGCACTATCTACATCACGAAATTTTTCTGGCTTGATCCAATCGATCGACACAGGATCATCATTTTCACTTGCCTGAGCTTGATTAAATATTAATGTTGAACACAACACTAATCCGGTCACTAAAGGCTTAATCATATTATGCCTCCTTAAATTTTGTGGTTTACGTCGTTGAGTTGCTGGCTAATAACGATGAATTTTACGTTACTAAACTCAAATGGCTCTAGGATAGAGCGACAAATAATACAAAAGTTCCACTGAATATCAGCTTAAATACTTTTGAGCTGCTCACACATCATTCAATTTAAATTAATCCCCCACAACTTATAGATTAGGGCGTGTTGAACTTTTAAGCCTAGTTTTTGAACAGCATAGTAACTTGGTATAATAATTTCTCCAAAAACAAAAACACCAAAGAAACTATGCCGCGAACAATGCTATCAAATGAACAGTGGAAAAAGCTATCTAATCTTATGATTTTTACAGGGTCGTGTTTATCAAAAATGTGACCACAGAAAAGCGTTTGAGGGAATTCTTTATAGGATGCGAACAGGCGGCCCATGGCGTGATATACCTGATTACTTCGGTGATTGGAGCGCTATTTATCGGCGATTTAATCTCTGGTCTAAGAAAGGTATTTTGGTCTCAGTATTTAGGGCATTGAAAAATGACCCCGATCTCGAATGGGTATTTATTGATGGCACCATTGTTAAAGCACACCAGCATTGCGCTGGTGCGGCCACCGACAACACTCAATCCATTGGTAAAAGTGTGGCTGTAAATACAACAAAAATTCACATGGCGGTTGATAGTTATGGATTGCCCATTGAATTTACCCTAACAGGTGGTGAGGTTGATGATAGTAAAGAAGCGATAAACCTTATCGATTTACTACCAAGTTGTGGGTACATTATTGCTGATAAAGGATATGACAGTGAAACTATTAGAGAACAAATTAGGGATAAATTATCATTACCCGTTATCCCGAGAAAACAAAATTCAAAGGTTGGGAATACTGATATAGACTGGTGTTTATACAAATACTGCCACTTAGTTGACAATGTTTTTACTCGCCTAAAACAATATCGAGGTATTGCGACAAGATATGACAAGCTGCAAGTAAATTATGAAAGCACAGTCGCCTTAGGATGCAGTATGATTTGGTTATCCATGAGTGTATAAATTATGAACTCAAAAGATCAACAGAACATTAGGATAACGCAGGAGCAGTTATCGGGAATGACTTAACGACACATCTTATGCCTAGTATTTGGCACGCTTCTCGACTTGCTGAAATCGAGCATCTTCATGTAGCTTGGGTATATAAACCAGCACCATTATCCGGCAAGGTCTCTTATGAAAGCTATTTTGTTATTATCATTACTCGTTGCTCAAACACTCTCTATTTACAGTCGATGCATCGACAACTAACAAGGAAAAATGGATTTCGATCACCATCGATAATGACGCCTTTGTCGGTAACGATAGTGGTTATTCAAATGGATTATTCGTTTCAACATTTGAAGTGAATGAAAAGCCTTCAAAAACGCCAGACAATGATTTTTGGGTTTCGTCGCTCATGTGGAGCATGCCACAAGACAATTTTACTCTAACAGCAAACGCCTATTCATTTGGTCAATCACTTAATACGCCAAGCGATATTAAAATAGAAAATCCAGACTCAAATGAATTACCCTATTCGGCCATTCTAGCGATGTCTAATAGTTATATCACCGTCACTCCAGACTATGCGGATCTGGCTACCACCACACTTGGTGTTGTCGGTCCCATGGCATTGGGTGAAGAAGTACAAACTTTTGTTCATAAGATTCTTGGCGCCAATGAGCCGCAAGGTTGGGATACTCAAATAAAAAATGAGGTGGTATTTGAATTAAGCCGCGCCAGAAGTTATCGCGTTTGGCACACACAAGATAACAATTTTGATGTACTAGTGAATGGCAGAGCGCCACTCGGCACCATCGAAACAGCGTTAGATGTTGGCACTTTCCTGCGCTATGGTAACAATCTCGATAAATCTCATGCGACAACATTATTGTCTGCCGCTAGGATTTCGAATCCGATTGCAGTAGATGGTTGGTATTTCTTCTTAGGCTCTCGCGTTGGTTATATGTTGAATCATATTGCGATTGACGGCAACACATATCGAGACTCGCGATCTATCGATTATCAAAGCCAGTATGTCAGCCTAACAACTGGATTTGCATATACGTGGCATGACATCTCCATTACTTTTGCTATCAATGACTTCAACATATTAGAAGACAGCGAGTAAGAACAAGCCCTCGCTGACTTAACGGAATTTGGCACCATTAGCTTTTCTTGGAAAATATAATAGCCTGAGCTCGGGTTATTATTGTAGAAGCTTGGCGTTTACTATTAAGTAATGCGCCAACAAAGGTGGCTCTAACAAGCAAATCATAAATAAGTAGTGACAGTATTATCGTCAATGTACAAATCGCTCCCCATTTTAAACTCCAATGCCAAGATAATTCAGCGACTGCTATTTGTAACCACACCACGACTGGTAAATGAATCAAATAAAGCCAATATGATGCATCAGCGAGATAGCGAATAACAGCTGTACTTTTTGACATTACAGCTCTAAAAACTGAAATTGTTAAAGATATTAAACTACACATCATCAACGCATAACTGAATAAATAGCCTAGTTTTATCCACGCATAATAATCATGAGCGCCTTGCATTTCAAACCGTGACAACATAAGCACAGTAACGATAGAAATAATACACACAGTCACTAACCACCAGCTAAAGCTCGTTAACCTATCCAAATTCTCCTTTGTTTGTGCAAGCAGCCAACCAAAACAAAAAAATCCACCGTAAAGAAAAAACACTGGCCACATTGGCCATAGTGATTTATCCGGCGTATCAACGCCCCAGCTGTTCATGAACCATAAACATCCAGTAACCGGGAGTACTAACAACATTTTAAAAAATGGTGTTTTCGCCAACGAATTAATTAGCTTATCTGCACGACTAGTAACAATCGCATTAATACGGTCATTGGCAGCAATTAAACAACGTAATGACAACAATGAGGCTGAAATGATAAGTAGATAATATAAAAACCACAGGTGAGTTCCGACGAGAACATCCTGACCATTAAAACTATCCAGTCCGCTTATCAGACCAGCCCAAATATCAACATCACCACTCATGCTTTGACCGCCCATGGTCCAGCCAGAAATAATCAGTGGCCGTAATAATATCCATCCAACAACAAAAGGAATACCGATGCGTATTAATCGCGATTTTAAAAAGTGCTTAACACCGTGTTTTGACGCACTTAAACAACTCAAATAACCTGCAATCAAGAAAAACAGTTCCATTCTAAATGAATGACTAACAACGACAAATGCACCAATGTTACTACTGGTATTTATATCCATTACTGCCCAGCCAATGAATATCGGCATAAACGATAAACTGGCATGAAATACAATGCCCAATATCAATGCAAAAGCCCGCACACCATCTAGATAATCTAATCGAGCACCACTTAGTTTTATACCTTGCATGAATCAACGCCTCTTAAGCTAGTTATGTGTAGGGGCTAATAAAAACTAACGGTATCAACTTCAAAATCAAAAGACGATTTTTGCAAGCCATAGGCAACAATACTCAAGCTATTGAGCGTTTTCTTGTTTAATGTAGTTTGCTGAGACCAAGCTCTTTTCATCGACTCAAACGGAATATCAATGGTGTGAAATGTATTATCGGCTTTAGCCATAATTGGCGCCGCATGATAGTCAAAATTCGTCACCTCACTGCTGTTTGCAGAAATAGAAAAACTGCCTTTACTAATTTTTAGTGTTAAACGAATGCCATCAAACTTGCTCGCGTCAAACGCCTGCCCCATTGCAGCTAGGGGTAATACCAAACTCGACCAACCTGGTTGTCCGCGCGGTGGTAAAATATCGCCTTTTAAGTGAATAACACCTTCTTTGATAGTTGAATTAGCTTGCGTGCCGCCCCCTGCAGCTACATCCGTTATATATACTCTTTCAATGCCTATATTCGTTTGCTTTTGATGGTCAAATCCATCAATCATCAAGGTATTCTCTTGTGCTATAACAACTGAAGTCGTTGCAGTAAGTGAAAGTGCTAACATTAGTTTTTTCATATTCATCATTTTATTGCTCCAAATTAATCAATCTGCCGTTGTGACATTAACTTATGTACCCATTGCCAATGAAAGTGCATGATTTCAGCATCTTCAATGGTAATGGGTATAAGTGCCGACCTGAAAAACAAAGGTGACAAAAATAATTAAATAAAAAATTTGTCACCTTTTTAGCGATAAAAGGCACATACTAGTATTAACTTTGAGAGCAGTGACCTATGAGTATTTTTAAACAGTCCCCAATTGCCGCAGACTCAGCCGATGCCAATCTAGTCATGCAATCACTCGGCGGAAACCGCGATGCCTTTTGTCATATAGTTAGTCGCTATCAGACATTATTATGCTCACTCGCCTATTCTTCAGTCGGTGATATTAAACATAGCGAAGACATTGCTCAGGAAGCCTTTGTTGAAGCATGGAAAAAACTCGATACATTACATGATCCTCAAAAGCTTAAATCATGGTTATGTGGCATATTGCGTTTTAAAGTCAGCCGTTATTTTCGAAAAGAGAAAAATCAAGCCACACGCAACAGCAGTGAACTCAATGAACAAAACACCAATCAAGCAGTAAGCGCTGAGCTCGAAGACAATGCAATAAGCGAGCAACATCAAACATTGCTTTGGAAAACACTTGATGGCATCGAAGAAACCTACCGCCAACCACTCATTTTATTTTATCGCGAACAGCAGTCCGTTAAGCGCGTAGCTCAAGAACTCGACCTATCGCAAGATACCGTAAAACAACGCTTATCTCGTGGTCGTAAATTACTCACTAATGCCATGACAGAGCTTGTTGAAAATGGATTAAAAGAGAGCAAACCGAGTATTGCCTTTACACTAACGGTCATGAGTGCCGTTAGTGAAATAGCCCCACCAACGAAAATTGCCGCTATGGGAGCCAGTGCTGGCGCTATAAAAGGCGGATTACTTGTGAATATTACGACTGTATTGGCAGTGTTAGCCTCATTTTCTGGACTCATTAGTTCGTTCTTTGGTCTCAGAGCGAGCCTTGATCAGGCACGGACAGTGCGGGAAAGAACACTTGCGATTAAGAGTGCTGCGTTATTTATTAGCTTTGCAATCGTCTTTGTTGCTGGGGTCTTTTCACTCAAATATATCACCCTAGCCGATCCCGACAATGCGCTCATTTACACAGTCATTTCACAAATTATTGTTATTGCATTTATCTTAAGTTACGTACTCTTAGTACCGCGGATGTTTAATGCTGTCCGTCAATTACGCGCTCAAGAACGAATCTTTGAACCTGAAGCCTTTTCTCGCTCCGTTGATCAACAAGAGTCAACTCAACGGGAATACAAATCTCGTTTTACGTTATTTGGTATACCGCTTTTTCACTTTCAACTGGGATCGTTAGAGCCGGGAGATAAGCCAGCTTTTGGCTGGATTGCAGGTGGCAGTCACGCACATGGATTACTCTTTGCTTGGGGCGGCATCGCTATCGCGCCTATTAGTGTAGGTATCGTTTCAATTGGATTAGTGACTATCGGCGGCGTTGGTTTTGGCGTCGTTAGCCTGAGCGCCGCAGCTATAGGTGTATTGGCATTTGGCGCTTGTGCAATTGGTTACAAAGCGTATGCTTCTCTCTCTTCATTGGGCTGGGAAAGTGCTTTTAGCAATGGTTTTTCCATTGCTAACGATGCAGCTATTGGTTACATCGCTTATGGTGAACAAGTCAATAACGAACTGGCAGGCCAAATCATTAATCTCAATTCACTCAATATTAGTTTGCCATGGCTACTCGCCAGCATTAGCGCTTTAGTGATTATTCCATCTGCTTGGTATGCCAGAAAAGTAAGAAAGCACTTACGCGAGTAACAAGAGTCTGATTCCGTATTCGAGAATAGCGAGCGAAACACCGTTTGTTAGTTTCTTTCTTAAATCTTGATAAGTTACTAAGCTGCCAATTGCTGGCGGAGTTTCGTGATGCACTTCGATCTCATAGCGCTTTTAAAGCTTTAACAAGTGTTGCCTGCGCTTGTGCTGATACAAAGCTTTTTGATGGTACAGCAACACTCCTTCATCGCCTAAATCCACAACATTGTATAGCCATAACAATAGTGCATCACGACTAACGATTCTCTTGTGTGGCATTAACTTAATATGCGGAGAAATTAAAACAGGAAATAGTATAGATAATTCCTGATAGCGCTGAGTGAATAGCCAAGCTGACAATGGTAGATAAAATAGGGGAAATTTGATGCATCTCCATTGTTAATCGTGTGGTTTTTTTTAAGATGGGCGATAACAGAGACTTCATCAAACGCATTGTGCTTAATCCACAATTCACTGCCTAATGCTACACTGCGAAAGTCATTGGCAAACCAATGAAGCACATTAATAATATGTTCGCAGAGATTTACGAGCTTTTCCAACCAAACGCGCCCTCACCCCATCGAGTTTTTCATTCACTAAATAATTCCTCAGTGCATCTATTGACAGTCATGACCTCCCAGCTGAATAGCTGGCCGCTGTGATTCAATTACAAAGACACATTGATCGCCACAACCCCAAATAACACTTAGCCAAATAAGTGCTTTGAAAAGTTACCATAACGAACCTTTCATCGAGGTCTTCGCGAGTTTGTCATTGAGTACAGAAAAGCGATAAAATAAGTAAACAATTCCGTACCTATTAGGAATATTCTTAGGTGACGCAAGGGATTTAAAGAAAGTGTACTCGGTTTTGTTTCCTGAGTCGCTTTATTGCCTGCATCCACGCAGTCATAGATGAGCAACGAATTACACAGTGAAAATGTATTGTAATTGCATCCGAAGGACAGTGTTTTTTCGTGATTTCTACAGCGCTATCACCCTCGAACCCAGCCCATTAAACGTCGAAGGGGCGGCCTTGTATAAATTCCTAAAAATTCATTGCAAACACCTTAACTAAAGATCATCAGATCCTAATAATACTCAAAAAAAGCCATATCAAAAAGATATAGCTATTCCATTAATACTTTAGTGACGTATTAAAATTGAGTCAGTGAAATAGAATGCTGATAGGTGTTACCTTGAGCATCAATAACCGACTCATCTTTACCACCAACGTAGCCCTTATATTTTGAATTGGTGCCTTTAATACGCAGCACGTCTTTCTTTCTAAACGCATCTCTATTTGACGATGCTAAGATCTCCGCATCAATACTGCAATTTTTACCTGAACAACGAATCTCACCTGTGACAGGTAGATATAGATCAGCAATTTCTAACCAGCCGTGACGCAACTTATTATCATCGCCAATCACAAATCTAAACTCTGACGCGCCCTTCACGTTGCCCACAGTCACGTGACCTTTGTATTTGGAAAATTGCCACGTTTTTGAGTCTTCCTCTACTGCCAGTTGTGCACCGTATTGCTCAACGTAAGCACCAGACAACAGTAAATACTGCTTCCAAAAATCTCGAATATTTTCGTTTATTTTTGTTTCTGAATTCGTGTAATTAATCCCATAGATCTGGAAGTTAGCGTAATTGAGAAACATTGGATAACGCTTTGCTACACTCTTAGCCGCTTCCATAGGATCAAAAGTAGTGAGGTTAAAGAGTTCACTATTTTCGATCATGTCTGAAAATACAATAACGCGACTAAATACATCATCGATATCAAGACGCTTGGCATCATAATAGATGGCTTCAACCAATTTCTTACGTGGAAAATCAGCCTTGCTATATGATGGTGCCATTTCATGACGTGTTTTTTGCAGCGGGTGTGCCAACGCACGCATGAATTGCTTTTTAAAGAACTTCTTGTCTTCTTTCAGTGTATCGTCGATGCCTCCCATAAAAATCGAACCCATACCTTCATTAGCGCGCGCTTTTTTGTATTGCTCTGCAGTAAACGACGGATGACAAGTTTCCCAAATTAGCTCTACGGTTGAGCCGCCATTGTTAATATTAACAAACTGAATTTTCTCACCAGGGCGGTAATCAACTTTGTTAACAATGTCTTTGTACCAGTTAGGATCCTTCGACGCGATAATGTTTTGATCTAAATAGATAACAGTCTGGCGATCGCCTGGATTAGTTTGACAATACTTATCTAGATTCGTCGTTTTCAATAAGGTATTGGCAGATGCTAACGCGGGAAATAACGCAGCAGCGATGATAATTCTTTTAAACATATTAAATAACCTCTAGAGCAAGTGTTCTGCGAATAAATTCAGCATCTACTGAAATGTTTAGTTTTTTGTAATCATCAACCGCTAACGCGTCAGGGCCAACAGTTATCTCTTGTAATCCAGTACTGTTAAACTCGGTGATCACCATCGCGTGGTGCTTTTCTAGCATATTGTTGATGGAATGCGTTGCTTGGGAAATCAAACTCGTTTCTTTTGCCGCTAAACGCTCTAACTCGGTATTGAGCTCCTTAATGTCTTGCTGATGCGAGTTTAACGAATTAGTTAATCGCTTGAGCTTATCTTCAAATTCATTGCCAATTCGCTCTACTTCTTCTTGTAAGCCAGTGTCAGCTTTGTGAAACTTACCTTTCGCTTTTTCGTAATCTTTAAGCGCTTCTTGATAGTCTGGGCGTGGATCGTGAATGAAATACGATATTGCCATACCGACAATCCACACTAATAAATTGAGTAATACAAACTGAGTTAACACTCCTGCAATAGATTCAGTTTCTTCTTCCTGTCCCGGTAGAGTAACGCCACCAGCATCAAGGGTATTTGCCATCAAAATATCGTAACGGGTATAAGTCACAAGCACTAGCGCAAACACTAATAGTAATGAAAACACACATTGCTTGATAATGACTTGTCGTTTTTCAGCTTTAGTGCGGTGATTAGCAAATAACGCAAGACGCTGTTTGAGTAAACCACCGTGGAAGTGTGACGCTGTTGCGATCGATAGAGCGACAATAATTGTTGCACCAAATGCGATTCCCGGTGGATATTTAAAATTAAAAGTTGAATAGTTTACAAACCACTCAATGCACCCGATAAATAAAATCGCGATAATGTATAACCACATGCGACTAGCCACTGGCGGCTTGCCACCTAGCTCAGCACGCATATCTTCGTAACGACGTTTAGTGCCTTCAAAATTTGCTTTAAGATCGGAATAGTTATTGTCACGGATATAGGTATCTGTTGCCTTTGCCTTAGCGTCTTCCATTTCTTCAATGAGCTGACGTTTTTTAATGTCTAGCTCAGAATTTGATTGTTTGGCAATCATTCCTTTAGTCTGTAAAACCACATCATTACGCTTATTTGCCCAGCGTCCTATGCGCTCTTTAATACTGCCGATAGCGGCTTCTTCAATACGATGGGTACGATAATTTTTGTCCGTGTGTAAAACGCCCGACGTTTTAGCTTCTTCAACATCTTCTTGAACTAAATGCGCGATATGAGTTTTATCGTGATGCTTAGTTGCTTCGTCAACAGGCGACTCATTAATGAGTTGTTCTATTGAACGTTTTAAGTCTTCCATAAGGGTCCTTACTAATTATTATTTAATGATGTATCCATTGGGAATGGTAAATCCTTTGCGTCTGTCTTGAATAAGACGAAGCACAGGTCGAATTTGGCGCTTGATGCTGAAACCACGTTTAGAATGTCCCATCTCCATCAATTTGCGTTGATCATTCATATTGAGTAGTTTCTTTTCTTGCGCTGCAGAGCCTGATAACAAGGCTTTGTGCAGTTCAGGTAATTGATTTATTTCTGGAGAAAACGTTGCAATATGAGACACCTTATCAATATCTAATTCGGCTTCTCTATTAACCACGCGCACATCGTAAATGTTTAACAATTTACGACTACATTGCTCGTTAGCGGGACACTTAATTTGTCTCAGATACGACTCAATCAATGCGCGACTGTCCGAAGAAATCACTTCAACGCGGCGATTGGTTTTCTTGCCACTGCGGGTTTTATTAGAGACCTTAGGTATGTGCTCACCGGCAGGAATAACTTTGAGCTTATTCGAAGAAATACCGCCGGCAATCAATGTATCAACAACCGCCTGAGCGCGTCTTGTACTCAAACTATAATTATAATTTTCACTGCCATCTGAATCTGTGTGTCCCACTACATACAAGTATTTACCAAGTGCCTGCGAATCATAGACATGAGCAAAACTGCGCAAGGCTCCAACGTCTTTGCGATTAATGACAGATTTATTGTGATCAAATAACAGTGCGTTCTTAAAATCGGTGACGTAAATAGGGTTATTAAATCCAAAGGTGTATCGCGCAATTTTTACTTTATCCTTAGTGAGGGACATGGCTTGGTCGACATGACTAGATTTAATTTTATTTTCGCTAACAGCGAGCTTTAGAGCTTTATTTTCAAGTAATTGCACTTTGTTAAGATCTTGTTTCTCAAAAGCGAATGGATCGCGCTGCGACACTTGCACTGGTGTATCAATTGATTCCGATTGATTTGATTCGGTTGGCTGATTTACACTACTTCTATCGTGGGTCGAACTACAAGCGCTGAGCAACGCAATAGCGATAAGCATAGATGTAAGCTTGGTAAAGCGAACTTCCATAATAAAACAGCCCCCTAAAAATATTGACTATCACTATGAAATAAAAGGATATCCATAGCACTTCGTAAGAGAGCTAATTTACCTTATTAAGCTGTTTAACATCAATATGTGTTTTGAATTTTAATCTGCAGAATTTACGAATTTTTCTTACGGCAGCTTTTACAACAAAAACTCTGCGATGGCCTTCGATATTTCCAAGATCTTAATTTGGCCAAAAAACGTAGATATCACACTGCCTATTTCAGAAAAATAGATTTCTAACTCAACATTGAAATCAAAGATACCAGTAGTTTCTACTGAATAGACTAAAATGTTTTATCGGTCAGTGACGTAAAATATTTTTTACTGCCCGTTAACTGCGATAATACGTTTATTGGTAAACACCACACCATCGCGCATTGATTTATACGCATCGACAATGTCTTCATCATGCAGCAAAAGTTCGCTAACTTTTTCAGCATATTCAGGGTTACTTTTAAGCTTAAAGAATCCTTTATTGTTAAAATCTATCATCTCATTCCCTATTCATTATTGAGTAAATGAAGCACATTAGCGAAAAACATTTGCAAAACAAAATTACAGATGTAATAGTTAAGACTACAATTGTAATCAATATTTAATCCAACTTAATTAAGAATGTCATGACAGAAATTAGTAAAACAGAATTTGAAGTGCTCGAAGCCATTTGGCAAGGTCACCCTGCAAGTGCTCAACAGATCATTGAGCGCTTGAATGAAACTAAGCCTTGGCACGAAAAAACCGTAAAGACTCTTCTCAATCGCATGGTGAAAAAAGAAGCCATAAACTTTGAAAAGGTTCAGCGTAGTTATTTTTATTCTCCGCTATTTGCTCGCGACGAATATACATTTAAAGAAAGCAAAAGCTTAATCGAGCGCATGTTTAGTGGCCGTTTAAGCCCATTAGTATCCCACTTTGTTAAAAGTGATGAACTGACAAAAGACGATATTAGTGAATTAAAAGAACTTATAAATCAATGGGAAAAAGACAATGGCTAGTTGGATTTTATCACAGCAATGGTTATTGAGTGTCGTCGTTATTTTACTGATGTTCAACGAACGACATACCAGTAAATATCTCGGTGGCGCAATGAGCTATTTGCTGTGGTTAATGATCCCTATTGCCATTGCAGTCAATTCTTTCTCTTCGTATCTGGCAATTGGCAACGACAGCCAAATTAGCCGCTATATTGTGAGTTTAAATTCACAAAGTGCGCAAATGGGCGAGATTATTACGTGGCAATTAATGTGGGCTTTTGGTGCAATAATCGTCGCGTTAGCAAGCATTCATTCAACATTTCGAAATCGCTTTAAACTCGATTTAATAGCGATTAAGCAAGAGCAGTTGCCTATTTCATTGCCTAAATCACTACACGCTTTTCACAACGCAGAAGTCTCAGGGCCAATGCTCATTGGCGTACTAACGCCAAAGCTCGTGTTACCGAGTGATTTTAACCGGCTCTACAACCGCAAACAGCAACAGCTAATTATCCAACACGAACTGTGCCATTACAGCCGTAAAGATAACCTAATGAATCTATTAGCAATGATAATCTTAAGCTGCTGTTGGTTTAATCCATTGGTTTGGTTGGGTTACCGCAATTTTCGAAAAAGTCAGGAAATTGCTTGTGACAGTTATGTATTACAACAAAAAAGCACTAACGACCGCCTTGAATATAGCAAAGCCTTGGTTCATTGCGCTCAAAGTGCCCAACATCGTCTATGTATCGATACCAACTACACTCAAAGGAATATTATGTTTAAACGAATCAATATGCTAAAAGATCACAGTACTGTGAATCGTCCAGCTCAACTCATTGCGGGTCTATTTGCTGGGCTATTTATGACAAGTATTGCGTTTGCGAATCCACCAACACCAAAAGGTGCAACCGAATCAGCGAAACCAGAAATTCGTATTCAACCACGTTATCCAATTGCGGCTGCAAAAGGCGGTATTGCCGGTTCCGTGGTTTTAAAATTTGATATTATGCCTGCGGGTAACGTGATGAATATTTCAGTTGTGAAATCGGTACCTGAAGGTATTTTTGATAAAGAAAGTCGCCGTGCATTAAAACAATGGAAATACAAAGCAAGTGCGAATGGCACAAAAGACGCTCATGTCCAACTTGATTTTCAGCTCGATGACAACAGTAAAAAGCCATTAAATCTGATGGATGACATCGAAAAAATCGACGTTACCCAATAGAATAATTAGCCCGATTAGGGTCTGTTGATCTTTGCAGTTCAAATTTTGTTCCATCCAAAAGGATTGTGGGCACATGTTCATTGTTCCAGACTGAGCATAAGCACCCACATCCCTGTGGGCGAGGCATGAGGATTGATGCTGGGTTTACCCCAGTGAATGACGAATAACGCGGCACAAAATACTTTTAGGTGAATCCTACGGACAGCATTTGTTTGTTATTTATACGGCGTTTTCGCCTATTCGTGTATTGCTACAGGGATGTAGCTCATTAGGATAATGCAGGAGCTATTATCGAGCCAGCTACACAACATAGGCTCTGCCTTGTAGAAACCTCAAACAAATTGCTGTAAAAATGAACTCAAAAGATCAACAGACCCTAATATCGTCGGGCTATTCATAATAGCAATCTTTTAATGCAGAGCTCGTACTCGTAAAAAACTGGCGAAACGCGGCTTCCCTTTTTTGGTAAGACCATAATACTGATAGGTAACCAGAGAGCCAATCGGTGGTGGGTTCTGCCTGAGTTCATCACTCAGCCCTGAGCCCAATTTAAACTGAATACCACTGCTCGTTTCCATCAACATAGCGCCAAGCATTCCTTGATATTTTCCTCGACCTTCAATGTGTGCAATAACACGTGCTTCTGCGTCATATACTTTCTTTAGTTTTAATAACCTCTTACTGCGCTTGTGCTGATAAGTCGCTTGTTTATGGTGCAGCATAAGGCCTTCACCTTGTTTGGCTTCAATCTCATCTAGCCATAGATGCAGCTGGCGTTTATTGAGCAGCTTTTTTTGCTCGATTAGGGATAAAAAGGGAGAAGAGCTATCTTTGATAATCCGCTGCAATAGGCCATAGCGTTCAGAAAATACTCTTGAAGATTCAGGCAAATCAAAAACCTGAAAGGTCACCGATTTCCATTTAATTTCATCTGCCATGTTGCGACGAACAATTGCAGACACTTCATCAAATCGATTTCTAGCAATCCACAACTCACCATCAAGAGCCTGTTTAGGGAACCCGTCTGTAAACCAAATTGGCGCGTTAATAATATGTCCTCCTCGTGTAATTAAATGGTGTCCATTCCAACGTGCTCTAACACCATCGAGTTTTTCACTCACAAGATAATCACTAACAACGATATTCGTTTGATAACGACTCGCTAATTGAATATCGGGTTTATGCGGCAGTTTTTCTAACGCCAAACCTAAACTCGATAACAAAATACATACAATAAAAACACTGATTTTAATGGTATACCTCATGCATTTTTCTCCGTAGTTTTTTGAAGATGCATTTGAGTATAGATGACGGTAAACAACAGTAATGAAATATTCAGAAGCAGTAATTTCATTCTGGCCTTCTGTTTTAATCGATATTTTCCATAAATCACAACTCCTTCATCTTTTTTCCCCGTTTGGGCATGTATTTGAAAGGCACTCCAGTAAGGTGTTTCGATACACCTTACTAATATTTATGAAAATACCAAGGACAATAAACAATGAGTCACACTCTTAAAATACTAGCGCTATGTTTGCTACCTTTTGGCCAATCAATGGCTCAATCGTCAGTAAATCAATTATCACAAAAGTCGTTAAATGAAGAAGGATGTATAACGTCTGATTCGTCATCAACTAACCAACACTCGACCTTAAACAACTTGCGAAAACAGGTTCAATTTATCAATGCTAACAACACAACGTTTTCGATTGAACAGCGCATGAAAGCATTGAACATTAGCGCTGTTTCTATTGCTGTCATTAAGTATAATAAAATCGATGGGAGCCCCGCTCATGGTGTTACCACTGCGGACACTTCAGCAGCAACAAACTGTCATACCGTATTTCAAGCAGCGTCAATCTCAAAACCTATCGCCATGATGGGGGTATTAAATATGGCTGAAAAAGGGGTTATTGACCTTGATAAGAACATTCAAAGTTACCTAACAGATTTTCAACTACCTCAAGGCAAACAAACATCAGATAACCCTGTCACTTTTAGAAATATCCTCAACCATACTTCTGGCCTTAACTCAGGTGGTTATACCAATTGCATTAAGTACGTGATCTTGTTGTGCGTAGAGAAAATCAGCTAAAACAAGGCGCTCGATTGACTAATAGCTGGCTATTAGGATTGAGAGCAACGCCATTTTAGTTAATTTTAACAAGTACAAGTGGGCAAGTATTTAATGCAATTGGTATTACTGGGGATATGATCAAGGTGAAACGATGCCCAGTGTTCTAGACATAGTAAGAGGTATTAAACCAACAAACTCCGACGCGTTAGCCGTACTTGTACCACCAGCGAGTCAATTAAGATATTCAGGTGCAGGATACACGTTAGCTGAACTTGCAATGCAAGATATTTTTAAACTTCCATTTGAACAAATTACGCAGCAATGGTTATTTACTCCCAGCGGTATGGAAACGGCAGATTTCACTCAGCCTGTTAACCCGCAAAAGCATCAATCAATTGCTCAAGGCCACAAAGACGACGGCACGACGGTAAAAGGCGGATGGCGTAATCACCCCGAACAAGCAGCCGCCGGATTATGGACAAATGCCAATGATCTCGCACTGTTTCTTTCTGAAATCGGTAAAGGGTATCGCGGCAACAGCAAGGTATTTTCTAAAGGTGTAATAGATGAATTATTTAATCAAGAAATAGAAAACCATTTTTACGGGTTTCGCACATTAGCCACTGGCGACAACCTGGCTATTGCTCATTATGGCGGCACACAAGGCTATCGAAGCGCGATGGTATTAGATGTAACAACAGGCAACGGCGCTGTTGTACTAACTAATTCCAACAATGGCTCATTATTAACTGGCGATATTCTTCGTTCAGTAGCAAAGCACTATCAATGGCCGTATCTTAACGCGACATTTTTTAACCAGATAATTGTCGATAAAACTGCCCTACAGTCTTTTATTGGTCAATATGAGTTCAAAAAAAAACTGGAAAATAGATGTCATTTACAACGAGCACACCAATAAAATCTCTATTATCTTTCCTAACAAAGATAACTACCCGCTAACAGCAACTGACAAAGCAACTCACCATTTCATCCATGAAGATACAGGTGTGGAAGCTGAGTTTGAAACAATAAACAACATCGTCAAAATTAAGCTGTACGGCCAAGTGGGCACTAAAGTCTCTAAATAAAGTAACAGGCATGAATCAACACAACATGATTCATGCTCTACTCTACAAAAAATACAATTATTTGGATTCTTCAGTTCTGCTACACTAGTCCTGCGAATATTAAGAAGAAGACATAATCTATGCAGCGCCCGCCACTCAAACAAGCAAAAAGTATCGACAACGTATTTAATAGCGCTTACTGGCACCTCAACCAACAAGATTTTACCATTGGCGAAATTCGCACCAAGCTCACCCGTAAAACTGAAAATGTTGAGTGGATAGAAACGGTTCTTGCTCATCTCATTGAACACAAATACTTAAAAAGTGATCTCGAGTTTGCAATACGTTTTTGCGAATCTGCCTTTAGTAACGACACCGGTGTAAGCGCAATTCAACGTAAATTAAAAAAGCGTGGCATTGCTTCTAATGATATTGAGACAGCCCTTGAGCAGGTTATCGATGAAGAAGAGGTAGATTTTAATGAAATGGCCAGTAATAGATTACAGTCTCGATTCATGTCTTTTGATGGGATCTGTCGAGAAAAATTATACGCTCAAATGAATACCCGTGGCTTCTCCCGCGCTCAAATAGACTACGCGCTATCCCAGCATCCAGAACAGGACTCTTTGCGAAGTAAAATGGCCATCAAAGCTGACAAAGCCGAGCTATCTATCGAGATCATAAAACTATATCGCAAAGGAAAAGGGCAAACACTGATCCGTAACGAGCTTAAGCAACGCTCGATTGATATTAGTGAATTTGAAGAAACGCTTTACCAACTTGAACTCGCAGGTGACATCGATTTTTACCAAAGCTGCAAAGAACAACTGGCTAAAAAACGTTATGACTTAACAGATTTCAAAGACAAATCAAAAGCTTATGCGTATCTATCTCGAAAAGGATTTACCAGCGATGAGATCAAAGAAACGCTCTCACCAGCGTCAGATTAGTTACCTAACGCCAGTGCAATTAAATCATAGGATTAGCCAAGTTCAACAACTATTTTATCCAATCGACGTAATCGCGTTTCTTCTTTCTTGGCGTCATTAATGGCTATCGCAAACTCTTTTTTATGGGAATAACTCAACTTTTCCCAGTTACTCAAACCAGCATCAGTTTCAGCAAGCCGCTCAGCTAAAATTGCCGGAATTTCAATTTCTCTAGGCGCGTCATCAAACACCAAGGTTATTTCAACATCATTATCGACATTGACGGCAGAAGCTTCTAGATGACTTTTTCTAAAGGGCACAAAAACCTTGCCTTTCATTGGCGATATTGTGCTGCGATATTCATACCCATTAAGCTTAACCACTACCGGTGCTCTAACCTTATACCAATTGCATTAAATATTTGCCCACTTGTACTTGTTCTGGTCAAGTCCAACCGGACACTTTCCTAAAGGAATGTTCAAATTCATTGGGCGACTGATCAGCATTAGCTGAATGCAGTCGCTCAACATTATAATATTTCATGTACCTAGCAACATCGTCTCGCATATGTTTACGGGTTGGCTGCGGCACCTTAAACAACCAATCGTGTTTTAAACGACCAAAGAACCGCTCGACAACGGCATTATCCCAGCACGCTCCAACATCCCCCATACTAGCTCGACACCCAAGACGATCCAGTAAGTTCCTAAAGCCAGCGCTCGTATATTGAGAGCCTCGATCGCTATGGAACACCACGCCTTTTGGTGGCTTACGCAAGTTATGAGCTTTTATCAAAGCCTTTTCGACTAAGTCACGAGTCATACGTTTTGATATGTACCAGCCAACGATACGCCGCGAATACAAGTCCATGACAATCGCTAAATATAGCCAACCTTCACCAGTTTTTAAGTAACTCACATCACCAGCCCACACTTGATTTGGTGCTACTGGATTAAAGTTCATATTTAATAAGTTATCTGCTACAGCATCACTATGTTTTCGCTTAGTGGTCACCTTGTAGGCGATACGCTGAGTGACAACAAGTTTAAGCCGAGCCATCAGTTTAATCGTACGATAACGGGTTATTTCAAAGCCTTCTTTACGTAGCGCTTTAGCAAGCTCTCGACTACCTAGGCTATTGCGACTCGCTTTGAATAAAGCCTTAGCTCGTCGATACAACCTTAATGTTTGAGCGCTAATTAATTCACCAGGCCTTTTTAACCAGACGTAATAGGCAGATGAACTAACTTTCATCACTTTACAGGCAACTGATACTGGATATTTAGCATCAAGTTCTCTGATAAATGAATATCTTACTTCATTTCTTTCGCGAAGAAGGCTGAAGCCTTTTTTAGGATCTCACGCTCCATTTGTAAGCGTTTATTCTCTTTTCTTAGCTGAATTAACTCAGCCCGTTCATCATTAGATAACGTATCGCCTTGCGCTTGTTTCTTATGCTTAGCGACCCAGTTATAAAGTATTTTATCTGTAATACCCAGTGATGCAGCGGCTTGCACGATCGTGTAGCCTTGTTCAATCACTAACGCCACAGCTTCTTGCTTAAACTCTACTGGATAATGTTTATTTGTTCGTTTAGTCATATTCACTTCAATAACGGGATTATAATCCTTTATTGAAGTGTCCGGCTAATTCAACCACAACAAAGTATCATAAGCTAATCTAATAATTTTACATATCTCGACAAAAAAATACTCGCATTTGTATTTCTTTGCTGAATGTACATTAAGGAATATTCCATCCCCAAAAATAATGGAGTTAATTGAAAGGTTATTGCCAAATAACGGACATTTGATTTCCGCAGCCCTTGTAATAACCGTTATAGATTTTTTCTCAACAAAAACCTTAATCAGGTAACGACCTTAGTGACTTTCGATAACGCTTTATCTAATTCCATAATCGTTTAAAACCTAATTTTAAATAATTAACCCAATCGAAAACAACAGAAAACTTGACATAACAAGCGTCAGCAAACAATGCAGCTCTTGTTATTTACCGCGCTAAAGAATGCCTAACTTAGTCAAAATTCGCATTTGTGTTGTAGATAATTGAGATTCATTAAAGCGGTAAACTAGCAAACCAAATTGTTACGTTATAACATTACAAGTATTAAAATAATGAGATAATAGCATCGTGAATAATCCCAAATTACCTGTTACCGTCCTATCCGGATTTTTAGGTGCAGGAAAAACAACCGTATTGAGCCATATTCTGAATAATCGCGAAGGTAAAAAAGTCGCCGTTATTGTTAATGATATGAGTGAAATTAACATTGATTCTGCCACTATCAAAAATGAGGTATCTCTCAATCGTAGCGATGAAAAGCTGGTTGAGATGAGCAATGGCTGTATCTGCTGCACCCTGCGTGAAGATCTTCTGCTAGAAGTCGAGAAACTCGCAAAAGAGGGGCGATTTGATTATTTAGTCATTGAGTCAACAGGAATTTCAGAACCTCTCCCCGTCGCTGAAACCTTCACTTTTACCGACGAGGACGGCGTGTCCTTATCTGACATCGCCACATTAGACACCATGGTAACGGTGGTTGATGCCGTTAACTTTTTAAAAGATTACGACCAAGCGAAATACTTACAAGAGACGGGGGAATCTCTTGGCGAGGAAGATGAGCGCAGCGTGGCTGACTTACTTATTGACCAAGTTGAATTTGCAGACGTTATTCTCATTAGTAAAACGGATTTAGTTCAAGCCAGTGAATTAGAGCGTTTAAAGGCCATTATCAAAGTGCTCAACACCCATGCCAAAGTAATAAAAATTACAAACGGCAATGTCGATATTGATGCCGTGTTAAATACCAAACTATTCGATTTTCAGCGTGCAGAACAAGCCCCGGGATGGCTTAAAGAAATGCGTGGCGAGCACATACCTGAAACCGAAGAATATGGCATTGCCAGTTTTAACTACATGGCGAGACGCCCTTTTAATCCAGAAAAGTTCTATCAATTTCTTCATGGCACAGAACAGTTTGGCAAACTTATTCGTTCCAAAGGCTACTTCTGGCTAGCAACACGCCCTCACTTTTGTGGTCAATGGAGCCAAGCTGGTGGAATTGCTCGTTACGGTTTTGCAGGTATGTTTTGGAAAGCGATTCCCAAGAAAGACTGGCCAACCAATGATGAATCTCTTAAAGAGATCGAAAAACAATGGGTAGAGCCCTTTGGGGACATGCGCCAAGAACTAGTCTTTATTGGCCAAAACCTAGATAAACCAGCAATGATCAACGCATTAAATAGCTGTTTACTATCAGAAGACGAACTACTACGTGGCAAAGATTATTGGGTAACCCTTAATGACCCATTTCCAACTTGGGAGGAAAGCGCATGAGCGAATTAGCAGAACAACTTGAATTAACACCAGTTTATCATAGACAGCCGAGCGTAAAGACTGATCCCAGTGTATTTACCGATATCTACCAAGACGATATCAATATTACCGTCTGGCAGCGATCACTTCCTAATGAACTAACCAACGCTGTTAATGATTTTTTGGCCACTAGCTCAACAACCTCAGCTGTGTTGGCCGTTACCCCGGAAAACACAGTAGAAATACTCAAGGCTGACTTTGATACAAAAAACATCACAGCGCCACTGAGTGAAGATATTGCGCAATTGGTTGATATGTTCTGTTGCCTATTCGACCAACAACGTGCTGGTATCAGGCTAACAGTGTTAGATCGCGCAATGTGCCCGCGTTTTCATGTCGATCGTATTCCATGTCGACTTGTCACCACCTACCAAGGCATTGCGACTCAATGGCTCAATCATGAGGACATTGATCGCAACAAACTCGGTGCCAAAAGCCAAGGTAAATCCGATGAACAGTCAGGTCTTATAAAAGATGACGCCCAAATAAATCAACTTACCGTCGGCGATGTCGCATTACTCAAAGGTGAAAATTGGGATGACAGTGAAGGATACGGTTTGGTACATCGTTCTCCCACCGTGCCAACAGGTGAAAAAAGACTACTGCTAACCATTGATTTTATTGATGATTAATACCAACTTCATCGTTGAAAACAACAAGGCCTGATATCAAAATTCAGGCTTTTTATTTCATTCTGCTCTCAATAAACTAAACCAAGCGAATAGACATGCCTTGCGATTGGTAAGTTTAAAAAATATTTAAAACCAAATCATAATGCCCCCCGTATAATACAAGACAACTAATTAGGAGATGACTGATATGTTCTCAATATTTAAAAGAGACCCAATCAAGAAATTAACCAAGGCCTATGAAGCCAAGCTAGAGCAAGCGATGCATGCACAGCGAAATGGCGATATAAGATCATATGGCTCTATAACGGCAGAAGCTGAAGCCATTAATGATCAAATAACCGCACTAAAGAGCGCAAAAGAGTTGCAACAGTAATAGCCTAAACGTCAAAAAGCCCGAATGCTTCTATTCAGGCTTATCCTGTTGAAAAGTAGGCATAGTTATCTGCTCCATAAGTTATCTTTGATCTCACTTATGTAATAAAAACGAACAACATCTGCCAAGCTGCATTGTTTTTTAGAGTTCCTTGAAAATGCACTGTTACAAAATCGTCAGTCGCACTAATGGAGTATCATTGTTTTATTGCCCAAAGTTAAACGAAAACTCAGTGCCCTGTTCTGAACTACTAACTTGATATTCAATGGAAAATTGCTCACATAGCCGTTTAACAATACTCAGCCCCATACCCAGTCCTTGGCTAGTTTCGCCCTTTATTCCTGCATCGAAAATGAAAGGTTGTAAGGCTGCTTCGATGCCATTTCCACTGTCTGAAACAATTAATTTCTGCTTATCAAATCGAATACTAATAGTGCCTGACACCGTATATTTAAACGCATTGCCAATTAAATTATTGAGCAATATAAGCAGTGGGGCTTTTGCCATGGGAACGTCTTGTTGCGGCTTAATTTCAATAATCAATTCAATGTCTTTATCGGTCAAGAATTGATGCTGCTGAATAATACTTTGCTCCACAACAGGTAATAGACGAGTTTGAGTGGCTACACTATTGTCTTCACGTGCTAAGGCAAGCAACGTACTTAAACTTTGTTCGATTTGCACTTGGGCTTGCTCAATTCGCGCCACTAGCGGTGTCTGCTCGGCGTTTAATGATGTCTGTTTTAACAAGGTTAGTGCACCTCGGCTAATCGTTGTTGGTGTCCGTAGTTCATGGGACACATCGCGCGTAAAGTGTTGTTCACGCTGCACAAATGCTTTAATTCGAATCATTGCTTGTTCTAGGGCGTTAGCAAAACTACCAATTTCATCTTTTTGAAAACGCTTGGCAAATTCCTGCGGTAATTGTTCGACAGGCGCTCTTTCGACAATCGCCTTCAATTCGTCAAGAGGACTAAGTAAACGCTTAGCAATACGATAAGCTGCAAATCCAACCAAGGCTGCAATTACAGTCACAATGGCGAGCAAAATAAGTAAGTAAGACAGCATTACCTGTTTGTTTTCTCGCACAATCAAATAACTGCTCACATCCGCCAAGAGATAACCCTGTTCAAGTTTCAGCAAATGATAATGCTTGCCATCTTGCGCAGCAAACTCGCGCCGCTTTGGTTGAGACACCAATATATCGCGAATAAATGCGGGCAATTCATTAGCTGTTTCATGAAACATGACAAATTCAAGCTTGGGGCTCGGCGATTGTCCATCATTTATTTGCTGCTGAATGGTTTGAGCCTCACCATTAAGGAGCGCTTTGAAGAAGTTATCTTCAACATGATAAGCAAAGATAAAAGCTGTCGCGCCATACAACGCACTGATAAGCAGCGCAGCGCCGACGAAATAACTGATTATGCGCACGCGCAGTTGAGTAATCTTCATAGCTCTCTAACAGCCTTTAAGTAATATCGAGTGAAAAACCAATGCCATGCATGGTTTTGATGATGGGATGACCAAACGGTTTATCTATCGTCTTGCGCAATTGATATAAATGAGAACGCAATGCGTCAGATTCAGTGTATTCGTCTCCCCAAATTTCATCACACAACTCACTGCGACTAACCACGCGTGGGTGCGCTTGCATTAACACGGTGAGTATTTGCCAAGGAATGGGCTGTAATTGTAATGACTTACCAGCGCGCTCTGCTTGCTTAGTTTGCAGATTAAGCGTCAATGGCCCTATGACCAGCTTTTTCTCCAACGGCTGCTGATAACGATTGGCCAGCGCATTACAACGCAACCATAGCTCTTCTAAATCAAATGGCTTTGTCAAATAATCATCCGCGCCAACACCAAAGCCTAAGCGTTTATCATCGAGTGTATCGCGTGCTGTCATCATAATAATAGGAATAGGACGCTCTGCACGCTCTCGCACTTGTTGACACACCGCAATACCGTCTAGTTTCGGCAACATTAAATCGAGAATAATGCAGTCATAATGTTCAGTGATCGCAAGTGTCAGTCCCAACTCCCCATTGTCGGCAAAATCTAAGACTGCTCCTTGCTGTTGAAAATAATCGGCAATATTAAGACTAATGTCATGATTATCTTCAATTACTAATATCTTTAATTTACGTTGCTGCACATTTAAAACCACGAGACTAATTGAGCGACATAGTGTGCAGGTAAGATATGACCACTGTCAAAGCGCAAATGTTTTTTATTCTTACTAGGGATGCCATTAAAAAACGACTCATTTTCTTCTATTGAGGCATATTCATCATCATCACCAGTCACTAGCCATACCTTATTATCACTTAAGCCTGCTAGAAAGTTGCTTGGTGATACTAACGCGGTAGTGTCATCGGCATGCGGTGGCACAACAGCCGCGACATCAGAGATTCGGCTATCGACACTTGCCAATAATAAACTTACCTGAGCGCCCATGCTGTAACCTGCAATGTTAATCCGTTTGCTGTCGAACTGTGGCTGCTTAACTATCCAATCAAGCAACACTCGATGATCACGCACCGTGTCTCGAATCATCGCCTCATAAGGTCCACGCTTCCCCCAATAATGTAAATCGCCCATTACATCAGCAATGGTGTAATCAGGATCTTTACGTTGACCGTGATTGCGCGCGTCAATTGAAATCACGGCATAGCCATGATGCAACGCCTGTTCAGCAATCTTATCGACGCTTTCTACAGTTGGACGCCCCTTAAAGGAATCCTGAAACCAACGAATTTGGCTCCGCCCCATTCCATGAGCACCAATCATCACAGGAATTGGCTCTGAAATATCAACCAATGGCTGCGGATAACGAATTCGACCGTGAACTACCTCGCCATCAAAGCTTCGATAAGTGAATTCATAGTTTGTTTTGTCTAGCGCCGATTGCTGCCAATTAGGCGTATTTTGCGGTGGATAAGTGAAATAACCGTCGAGTTGCTCTTGCGTAACCTGATAAGGAGTCGGTGCAAATGTTAAATACCAGGCGCTGCCTGCAAACGTAAAAAAGCCAGCGATAATTAACGCGGCGTATGCAATTTTTTTCTTGATGATTGTCATCGTAAATACCTTTAATGTTGGGTTAACAACAAGGTATCAATACATTTGTGAAATCGATGTGAAGCGAGAAGAGAACGATAATTTTCGGCGTTATAATGAAGAATAATTAAGAGCCTAAAAGAGCTGAGCTTTAAAAACTCGAATATTTCTATTTAGGCTTATACAATCGGGTAGTGATCAGCAAAGTTGGTCTATCAAAAATAAATTAACTCTGACCCCATTTATTTAGAACCTTATTTTTACCGGCGCGACAGGCTGCGGCAAAACCTTTTTAGGCTGTGCTATTGGGCATTACTTTTGCCAACAGGGCATACCAGCACGCTATTACCGAATCAAAGGGCTGCAAGAGCAGCTACGGCAAGTTCACGGCGAGGGAAGTTATCCTCGGTTCCTTGCCCAGCTCAATAAGACACCGATCTTGATCTTGGATGATTGGGGAATGGAAATGTTGACGAGTCAGCAGCGCAGCGATCTTCTAGACATAATAGACGCACGACACGAACAAGGTTCAATGATCATAATGAGTCAGCTGCCTGTGGCTAAGTGGCATGAACTGATCGGTGAAGCCACCTATGCAGATGCCATTATGGATCGGCTTATTCATCGTTCACAGCGTTTTGAGTTACAGGGAGAATCAATGCGAAAATTAGAAATGAACTTGACGGAGACGTCGTGATCAATTAACAATGTTACCGAGCCGCAAAATGGCACCGAAGAGTGATCAGTATGGATGAGAACAACTGATCAGCTTCGGTGAGAATGAGTGATCATCTTCATGAGAATACACAAGTGTGCAAGGCGGTATAGTCGCGATACTTGCTACGGCTGCTGGAGCCTATGTCGGTGTAAAGGCCGTTAGATGGGTTAAGAAGACGTTTTTCTAGCTATAAATAGAGTGTGATTTATCACACTCTTTTATATAAGGGTTTTTTATGCGATTTTTCAAACGAACATGTCCCAAATGTGGGAATGACATTCCTCTCTCTAAAAGAAGAAGCTTAATTTTTAAAACATACATAAGTTGCTCAAACTGTAATGCTGTGCTTCAACCTACAATTATTTGGGGAGTAGCACTATCCCTTATGTTGTCTTTCTTTTTATTTAAAAGTTTTTTTTCATACCTAAAACCATTTTGGGGTAGTGAATTAACATATGCACTATTATTAACTTTAGCAATCATTTTAGTTAAAGTATCTGACCCTTTATCCGATTTCAAAGCTCATGATAAAGATGAAGTTTAACCTTTTATTAATATCGACAATCGGCATTTAATAAAAGTTTATATAAAAGTTTATATTAGGGTCAGGTTAAAATATATATTAGTATTAGGGTCAGGTTAAATATATTAGGGTCAGGTTTATATTAGGGTCAGGTTAAAATAAAACTACACTTCATCTTTCTTCCAACCTAACGGTCGACCTCTTTTCTTTGGTTGCATTCTGCGACCCGTTAACAATTCTATTTCGCGCTTAAATTGTTCACTGCCAATTGCCATCCCTCGATTAACGCTATCTCTAATATTAGTGATGAGCTTATTATCAACATGATGTTTAAAAAGATCACGATACGCGCATTGTAAGCGTCTAGGCAACGACACCTAGCTATTTAAAATTCCAAGGCATTAGTGATTCAAGAGCATCAGGATTTTCAGCAATCTGCTCTAAACAGTGGGATATATAGTCATGTACGACAAGGCCGTTAGCCTTAGCGGTTTCCACCAAACTATAGAGAATGGCGCTGGCTTTCGCACCTCTTGGGGTATGGGAAAACAACCAAGCCTTGCGTCCAATCACAAACGGTTTTATGGCTCGTTCTGCACGATTGTTATCAATACTTAACTTACCATCATCAAGGTAGCGTTTGAATTTTTCATACTGATTCAGTGCATAGGTAATGGCTTTTGACAGCGGCCTTTGCGGAGACAGTTTATCTTTGTGCTCTACAAGCCAGTGATAAAATTCTTCGACAATGGGTTTGGCTTGTTGTTGGCGAGCCTTGTATTTTTCATCGTCCTTCATCTCTTTAATCGATTGCTCTATACCATAGAGTTTACCAATGAAGTTAAGCGCTACGTCGGCTTTACCGGTTGTCTTGTTGTTGCCTTTTGCTTCAATGAACTTGCGACGGATATGAGCAAGACAAGCCACTAAAGTGGCGCTGGTTTTTTCATAACCTTTGTAGCCATCAACGTGCATGTAACCTGAGTAATCATCGAGAAAATCAATGGCGCATTGTCCTGCACGACTGTTGTGATAATCAAATAAGACGATGTTTGTCTTACCTTCAGGTTTGTCATCACCGCAACAATATAACCACATATAGCTGGTCGCTTTGTTAGCTTTGATAACCTTGAGCGGTGTTTCATCCGCATGAATCGCAGGTTGTTGGAGTAACTGTATTTTGAGTGTGTCATACAACGGTTCAAGCAGTTCGCTACAACGAACCATCCAACTCGACATGGTTTTACGATTAATCGTTATGCCGATATCGCCAAACCACGTTTCTTGTCGATACAACGGTAAGCCAAACTGATACTTACAGGTAATGATTTGACTGAGTAAACTTGGCGTAGCAATACTTTTAGGGATAGGAGTTGACGGCATAGGCGCTATCTGGATATCGCTTTGTATGCCCTCTTTTTCACACGCTCTGCATGCGTATTTGGGACGAACGGTTTTAATAACCTTGATATGAGCAGGTACAAATTCGAGCGTTTCACTTTCTGCTTCACCCATTTTATGTAACGCACTTTGACAGTGACTACAGACTTTAGCGTCGTCGTGTAAATCAACCACCACCTCTTTGCGAGGTAAGGCCTCGGGTAATGGTGTGCGCTTGGGTTTTGCTTTTTCGGTGTGTGGTTCATCATTGGCGATGAGGAGCGCTTTTTCTGTGTCAGACAGCGTTTCTATGTCATCCAATCGAGCTTCTACTTCGTTAAATACTTCACCAGCCCCTGGCATTTTCTCTGACTTTTTGCCGTATTCTTTGGCAATCTTGGCGTTATACGCATCAAGTAGTTCTTGATAGAGAGACTTTTGCTGCGCTAACTCTTTATTTTGCTTTTGCACAACGTACTGCAACTCAAGCAGCATGCTCTTGAGTTGTTCTGGGTCGTTGGGCAATGAGTTGGCATCAAATTTCATGCCGTCAGTGTAGCAATGTTATAGCGCCATTGTGACTGTTCAGCTCAAATAGAAAATCAGATCGTGTCAACGATCGTTGACTTGTGTATTGCGCTATCCCAGATCGGACTGATAATGTAATTCTTGATGACCAAGGACATCGTAACCAGACAATAGCCAAGTGAGTTGTTGCTCTGTTAACACAACATCCTCGCTATCAAGTTGACTTGGCCATTTGAATTTGTGTTTTTCAAGGCGTTTATACCACAGGGCAAAGCCCGTTTTATCCCAATAGACTAATTTCAATTTATCTTTGGCTTTATTAGAGAATAAGAACAGTGCGCCGGTGTAGGCATCGTATTTAAGCTCTTGCTCTACAAAGAAAAAAGGGACAGGCACTTTTATATTACTGATTTTTCAAAACCTTCCACCCACAAAAATTAAGCCCAAGTATCTCTACTCAGGCTTTCTTCAATATCTCACGATAATGCCCAGAATAAATCGTTTAGTACAAGGCGCCTTATCGCGACGTTTAGTCTTTCTTAAACGAGCGATGAGGCAACGCAGTAATCAACGATTTAGACCAGCATGACGTCGGGTAAGGAACAACCATTACTGGTTGTCCCTCCCCTAAGAACCGTACGTGCGAGTTTCCCCGCATACGGCTCAAGCCTTTATAAGTCAGAATAAAGATACCGACCAGCGACTTTAAAGAGGTGCCTAGCTATGAAAGCTAGGGCTTTTGAGTCATATATAACCTAGATTCGCTAAAGCTATAATTAAGCCCGTTAGGGCATATATAATATTTGCAAAATCTAACTTCAGAATGACTTTCAGATCAAATTTCATGGCGTTAGCCTATATAAATGATCTGGGATCCCAGATAATAAACCTGGCATTTATATACCGCCTTAGCCAAAGCGGTGCGATGAATTTATCACGTGATTGATTCAAAGCGTCGGGTAGTCAATTTATGGTATGTTTACACAGACCCTGTGTAAACAAAGAACACCGTTCTATATCATTAAATATCAACCCTTAAGCCACGTTAGTTAAGTGACAAGAGAAGTACTAATTCTCACCTCAATAATGCACTAAAAAATCTATGATTGTCAAAATATTTGCTGATAATGCAATTGCCGATGGCAATTAGGGTGCAACAACACTAAATTACTCATGTCATCACTGCCACCTTTCACCCTTTCCACGATATGATGAATATTCCATCCCGTTTCTTTGGTTATTTTGTGACGGCAAATCGCACAGCACTTCTGCTGTCTGAGCCAAAGCCTAAGCACTTTCTGTTTACCTAACATTGAATCTCTCCAAGTTCGCTCAAGGCGCTTTTCGAAGTATTCTTCAAATGCTAAATCATACGGATTAGCTTCTGCTTTCAATTTAGTGTGCCGCTTTATCACAGTATCGTTGGTGTATATCAGCCTCTTGTCAAAACCGTTAGCTGTTATCCCTGAAAACGTCCAGTTTCGCTTGCCCACTGATTTAAAGTATTTAGCTTTAATCCAGCGTTTGTGACGATTGTTATGTCGCCGTCGGCACCACTGCCATAGAAGTTTCCAAATTCGATAATCCACATAATTAAAGATCTCCTTCGCCACAATGTGGCGATGGTAGTTAGCCCAACCTCTGAGGATTGGATTTAACTGACTAATCAACAAATCTGCCCTCATAGTCTTGTTATATTTAATTATTTTTCGAACTTTCCCAAGTAAACTCTTAACGCTTTTACGACTAGGCTTAATTAACATCTTGCCATTGTATTTACGTAAGTTTTGCCCAAGAAAATCAAATCCATCATCAATATGCGTTATTACCGTTTTCTCTGGTGATAACGTAAGCCCTCGTTCAGCCATAAAAGCTTCAACAATAGGCTTAACTTCATTTTCTAGTATCTCTTTCGATATACCCGTGATAATGAAGTCATCAGCGTACCTCACATAATTGACCTTAGACTTGTAAGCGGCTTTTGTGTTCTTCTTCCCAAAATGAGAAAACAACACATCTTCCAAGCCATCAAGCGCTAAATTAGCCAATACAGGTGAAATAATTCCACCTTGTGGTGTACCCGCATCTGTCGGATTTAACTTACCAAATTCAACGAATCCTGCTTTTAGCCACTTTTTAAGTACTTGTTTATCTAACATTACATTAGCAAGTAACCAGTCGTGACTAATGTTATCGAAGCACCCTTTAATATCTCCCTCAAGCACCCACTCTGCCGAGCTTTTACGACTTAAATTGACAAAACATTGTTCTATCGCATCAGCCGTAGAGCGCATTGGTCGAAATCCATAGCTATTGCGGTCAGCAATTGTTTCCGATACGGGTTCAAGAGCTAGCAGAAATAATGCCTGCATTGCCCTATCCAACATAGTCGGTATTCCTAGAGGTCGGCGTTTGCCGTTACTCTTGGGAATATATATCCGCCTCAGTGGCTTAGGTTTATACCCGTGCCGTTTTAACCGATATATAGCTAACCACTTGCTATCAGGTGTGCTCCATAACTCCCCATCAATCCCAGCAGTCCTTTTGCCTCGATTCTCAGTTACTCGTCTTACTGCTAAACACTTAGCCGCAAACGAGCGCACCAACATGCGTTGTAAAGCTTTAGCCTTACGCCACTGTTGTCGCTTAGTCGCCTTCGCGATCCGTACTTGTAGCCCTCTCACCTGACACTCAATTGAATACCAATCAATGGTATGCCAACTATGTGCTGGATGGGAGAACGCAGGTACAACAAATGCCGTACTCATCTTGCTTTTCTCCTATTAGTGATGAACCTAACAAAAGCAAGACGTAACTATCCCCTGACGGGAAGAGTTATTCTTACCCTGTCAGGAGCAAATTAAACGACGGCTTTACACGTCTATTTCACGATTAAAGACCAGTTAGAAGTCAGCACTGTTTCCAGCTAATGCATTTCGCATCTATCTAAATCATTACAATCTAGCATTCGCTTTCTCTAACCTCCTTTACCCACTTACTCAACAGTTTGCTTTACAGCTCCCCTGCTTAATCATTCAAATAACAAATAAATTAAGCGAATAATTGGGCTTACCGAGTTCCATTAAAGTTACATAAACAATTTAGGTTCTACCTGTCCACCGACGGCTAAATGACGACGTATTTCTAGATGTAAAAGAAATAACCAGCCGCGCACCTTTTGGTTTAAGCGTATCAACAACATTTCGCTTATTGCGGTTGACGGTGTTTATCAGTAGTTCACATACGTTAACCCTGTTGTTTAGCCTAGCCCTCAACTCATTTATTGTTAACTAGTTATATCCCCTCTCGTGAGAAGAATACGGCTGACGCCGAGGTACATTGTCAGGAAGCTTCGCACAAAACCGTCACCAGTAATGCACTATCCCTAGACTACAACTTGTCGCAAAGTTGGTCTCACTACATATAAATGGATATGTCGAGACAATAACTCTAATGGCTTGCACCGGAAGATCACTCCAGTAGCCAAATAGACACCTTAAAAAAGGCATATCGCATAAAGTAATTACGATTAAGTAAATAAGCCGCTAAGCCTATCAACTTTAGACAAACTACTTCATAGATTGGAAAGTACACTACAAAGGCACAAGGCCATATTGAGGGCAGACAAAGGTCGCCCATTTTTTTCCCGATCGCATAACTGATCGACTAAAGCTTGTAGTTACTTTTACGTTTTGACGGCAGAAAAGAAATTTTCGCCGATTTTCTTTAACCAATTGTATACAAACACAATTGCGCGACATCTTCAGGCAGAAGATTCCGGCAATCGGTTTATGCATACCGATTACCGGTGTCGACTACTAATTTTGCAGGAAGGGTGAACAGATAAGTAAGTACCTGCTTACGGTGTAGCCTGCTAGGTTAGTGACCTACACGACTCTCGCCGCACTACATCATGCCACCCATACCGCCCATTCCACCCATTCCACCCATATCAGGCATTGCTGGTGCAGCGGCTGCATCTACTGGTGCGTCAGTAATCATCGCTTCAGTAGTAATCATTAAGCCAGCAACTGATGCAGCGAATTGTAGTGCGCTACGTGTTACTTTAGCTGGATCTAAGATACCCATTTCTAGCATGTCGCCGTAAGTGCTGTTTGCGGCATTGTAACCGTAGCTACCAGAACCGTTTTTAACTTCGTTACAAACAACTGATGACTCGTCACCTGAGTTGTAAGCGATTTGACGTAGTGGCGCTTCCATAGCACGCAATAATAATGCGATACCGTGGTCTTGCTCTTCGTTGTCGCCTTTAAGGCCAGCAATAGTTGCAGCAGCACGTACGAGTGCAACACCACCACCAGCAACAACACCTTCTTCAACAGCGGCGCGTGTTGCGTGTAATGCATCGTCTACGCGGTCTTTCTTCTCTTTCATTGCAACTTCAGTGGCTGCGCCAACTTTGATTACTGCAACACCACCAGCTAGTTTAGCCATGCGCTCTTGTAGTTTTTCTTTGTCGTAGTCAGAAGTAGACTCTTCAACTTGTGCTTTGATTTGGCTAACGCGAGCATTGATTGTCGCTTCTTCACCAACACCGTCGATAACAGTTGTGCTGTCTTTAGTGATGATAACGCGTTTTGCGCTACCTAAGTCTTCTAATGTTGCTTTCTCTAGCTCCATACCGATTTCTTCTGAAATCACAGTACCGCCAGTTAGAATTGCTAAGTCTTGTAGCATGGCTTTACGACGGTCGCCGAAACCAGGTGCTTTAACCGCAGCGACTTTCACAATACCGCGCATGTTGTTAACAACTAATGTTGCTAGCGCTTCGCCTTCAAGATCTTCAGCAACGATTAGTAGTGGCTTGCCCGTTTTAGCAAGGCCTTCTAATACTGGTACTAGTTCGCGGATGTTTGATACTTTTTTGTCAACTAACAAGATGAATGGTGTTTCTAGTTCAACACTGCCATTTTCTTGATTGTTCACGAAATATGGTGATAGGTAACCACGGTCGAACTGCATGCCTTCAACAACGTCTAGTTCGTCTTCTAGTGATTGGCCTTCTTCTACTGTGATAACGCCTTCAGTGCCCACTTTAGCCATTGCTGTTGCAATGATTTCACCAACGCTTGTGTCAGAGTTTGCAGAGATTGTACCTACTTGCTCAATCGCTTTGTTGTCTGAACATTCTTGAGAAAGTTCTTTAAGTGCGTCAACAGCAGCAATAGTCGCTTTGTCGATACCGCGCTTAAGATCCATCGGATTCATGCCAGCAGCAACTGATTTCATGCCTTCGCTGATGATAGCTTGTGCAAGTACGGTTGCTGTTGTTGTTCCGTCACCGGCTGCATCATTTGCTTGTGAAGCTACTTCTTTCACAAGTTGTGCGCCCATGTTTTCGAATTTGTCTTCTAGTTCGATTTCTTTAGCAACCGATACACCGTCTTTTGTGATGGTTGGTGCGCCAAAGCTTTTGTCGATGATTACGTTACGGCCTTTAGGGCCTAGGGTAACTTTTACTGCGTCTGCTAATACGTTTACGCCGTTTAACATTTTTACACGTGCGTCTGTTGCAAATTTTACTTCTTTAGCTGCCATGATAATTTCCTTTCTTCTTATGCTTCAACGATTGCTAGGATGTCTGACTCAGACAGGATTAATACTTCTTCACCGTCAATTTTTTCTTTTTCCGCACCGTAGCCTTCTTTGAAGATTACTGTGTCGCCAACGCTTACTGCTAATGGACGTACATTGCCATTTTCTAAAATACGACCTGTACCCACGGCAACAACTTCACCGCGCGTTGATTTTTCTGCTGCGCTGCCCATCAATACGATGCCGCCGCTTGATTTTGATTCTACTTCAGTGCGTTTGATGATTACGCGATCATGTAAAGGACGAATAGTCATAGAAAATTTCCTTGAATTTAAATTTAATTGGGCATTGTACTACTTACGATAAAGTAGCTTTAATAAATTAGAAGTGGGGACAAAAATACTATTACCAAGGGGTAATTCTAACTTTTAATAAATTTAACTAGTGAATCTGTTATAACTCGCTACAATTGGGACTTTGTAACTCATCTGAATGTCATTTTGAAACACGATTTACTCACATCACCAACCCGCCAAGTATTAACGTCCATGAGCATTCCAACGGGGCTGGGCATTTTGAGTATTTTGTTGTTTAACATCACCGATACTTTCTTTATTAGTTTGCTAGGGACAGATGCGTTAACGGCTATTAGTTTCACCTTTCCACTAACCTTTATTATCTCAAGTATCATTATTGGTTTTGGCTCGGGTTTATCTGCCGCGCTGGCAAGGTTGATTGGCAAAGGCGAAACCGACAACCTTAAGAGCTTTGTCATTAGCGCCTTGTTGTTAGGGCTAGTCACCATCGCAGTAATCACTACCTTGGGCTTTTGGGGCAGCGATCCACTGTTTAGGTTACTCGGTGCACAAAACAAACTGTTGCCACTAATTCACGATTATCTCAATGTATGGCTATTCGCTATTGTGTTTTTAGTCATTCCCATGATGGGCAACAGCGCCTTGCGCGCCACAGGAAATGCTAAATATCCAAGTTACATCATGATGGGTGCAGGCGTGGTGAATGTCGTGCTCGATCCTATGTTGATCTTCGGCTTTGGCCCAATCGCACCAATGGGGATTCAAGGTGCGGCGGTGGCCACGTTAATTGCATGGGCGATGTCGTTGGTCGCATCCCTCATATTACTGCATAAAAGCCAGCTTATCGGTTGGGTAAGCTTAAGTGTTAGCGGCGTACTAAAAACATGGCGTACTGTGCTGCGCGTCGGCCAAGCCGCCGCCGTTTCACAGATGATTAATCCACTATTTAACGCCATTGTGATGGGCATGTTAGCCAGCATCGACAGCAAAGCAGTAGCCGCTTATGGCGTAGGTATTCGTATTGAATCGGTGATGCTAATTGGCGTAATAGCGCTAGCATCATCATTGATGCCGTTTTTGGCGCAAAACATGGGTGCAGGCCAAACTGAACGTGCCAAAAGCGCCTTGTTAGGCAGCGCTAAGTTTTCTATCATCAGTCAGTTTGTTCTATACGTTATTATCGCCCTACTCGCCCGCCCACTAGCCGGTTTGTTTAGTGACGATGCAGCCGTAATCGATTACGTCGTCATATACCTCTACCTAGTACCATTCGCTTATGGCGCATTAGGCATGGTAATTGTGGTGGCGAATGCGTTAAACGCCTACAACCGCCCCGGTGCGTCTTTGTTAGTCAATGTTGCTCGCTTGTTCTTGATCATGTTACCGATGGTATGGCTAGGTAAAGAGCTTTTAAGTACCACCGGCGTATTCGCCGCTATCGCCATCGCCAACATATTAATGGGGGGTGCGTGTTATATTTTGGCAACGAGGATTACAGAAGGTAAGAGTAGTTAGTTTTCTTGTCTTCAAAGTCGCTAACTCATTAGCGGCTGAACGACTCACCGCGCGTGGTACATTCCCGTTAATTATCGCTTTAAATAACCGATTGCGCGGAGTAAAAATCAGGGATGATTTTTATTCATACAGTCCCTGTATTCACCTCTTCGAGGCCAGCTTCGCTGTTAGAATTTGTTCCAGACAAATTTTTAAATATTTGCCGCAGGCGACTGCATGGAAGCAGGAGATAGAGCAACGCAGGAGCAGTTGCCGAGATGCGGATCAAATATGTCTCCGATAGAGCAATTGGTTCTTTAAAATCAGCGATAATTTCGGGTCGCCTTTTTTTGGTTACTTTTTTGTAAATCTCGTCCTGAGATTTATCGCTTCGAGACCTGCTTCGCAGTCCTAGAATATTCCGGATATTCTAGTGGCGACGCACAAATTTATCGGGAATCAATTTGAATTGCCGCAGGCAATCCGAAGGGTGAAATACAAGGATGTATTTCATTAACAAAAGTGACTGGTAGCGATAGAAGAAGTTAAAAGGGCGATAAAGCTAATAAGCAAATCATAAAACACCTCGAAATCAAACGGCACTCTCACTCAACTTCAAGTCGCTACTAACCCGTAAATACTTGCTAATATCTACCTCATCCACCTGCGCCGCATGCATAAATTTCTTCGCATATTCCTTGTAAATACCGCTAGTCAGCAACAACTCAAACACATCAATATCCACGTGTTCATCTAATGCCATCTTGTACAAGATATCGATGGCGACGCTCACAGGTTTGGCTTTCTTATACGGTCTATCTGCCGCCGTTAACGCTTCGAATATATCGGCGATAACTAACACACGCTCTGGCATTGATAAATCATCGGCGCTGAGTTTTCGTGGGTATCCTGTACCTTTTAGTGTTTCGTGATGCGTCGAAGCATAGCGCGAAACGCGTGATAGCTCCGGCGGTAGTGGCAAGGCTTCAAGCATCTTAATGGTACTGATTACGTGTTCGTTGATGATGTATCGGTCTTCTGCCGTTAAGGTGCCGCGGCCAATTGACAGGTTATACACCTCGCCTTGGTTACTGACGTATTGCGGCACTTCCATCTTGATTTCAAATTCAGGTGGGAACTCCACTGGTTTAACGCGGTATTCGATATGCTCACGTTTGTCTGCTAGCAACGATTCCGTCACTGGTAAAGGTTTGTCACTCATGTCTAATTTACTTTCTTCGACGGGCGATAGGCCAAGACGATTATCAAAGTAGCGTTGCCATGTTATTTCTTTAAGGCTATTAAGACGCTTAATGTGTGCATCATCCATGAACTCACCGCCTACATTGGCTTGTGCGACAAAATCAAAATCTTCACGTAGTTGTTTTCGATTATTGTTGAGTGCTTGTTTCAATTGCTCTTGGCGCTCTGGTGTTTTAGCGACTTGTTTAAGATATTCAATTTCGGTATCACGCCACAACACTTCAAAACGCATGCGAATTTCGTGGATACGGTTATAAATCACCTCTAACTTGGTGCCTTTGTCCACGATATGCACGGGTGTGGTTATTTTTCCGCAATCGTGAAGCCAAGCGGCAATAGTGAATTCGCGGATCTCATCGTCATTTTTGAATTCGAAATCAGCAAACACGCCGTCTTTTGATTCGCTAGCTGCTTGAGCCAGTTGTAGGCCAAGCTCCGGCACGCGCTCACAATGACCGCCCGTATAGTGTGACTTATCATCAATGGCCTGCGAGATAATCTTAATAAAGGAGTCTAGTAAGTTTTGCTGGTCCTTTTCATGTTGCTCGATTGAACTTGCCATATCAATCATCGACAACGACAGCTGCTCTAACTCAATGATGCTGCTTGGCGTATATTCAACTTCACTAAATTGTCGTTGCTTTATTTTTTCGTTTTGACGTGAAAGCTGGCGAATCGGCGCCACGATAGGCGACACAAAAGCGCCGGCAAGCAATAACATCAACAATAAACAAAGTGCGGTAATAATGATTGACCATTTTATTTCAAGCAGGCTTTCACCAAGCACCTCATTCACTGGTATAATCACCGAGAATGTATCGTTGCTGCCGGTCATCGGCTTAATGTAAATAAAGTAAGATTTACCGTCGATATCAATCATGTTCATTTTATGATGGTATTCAGACTCCCGCGCTAAGGTAATTAATTGATAGTAAGGTACAAAACCATTGGAACTCGCACCTGCTTTTTTCTGTTCACTCACACCCCATTTCTTATCCAGATTCAGCTTAAGTTGCGGCGTAATCTGGCCAAGACCTAAATTAATAATCTCAACCAACTGCGGATCTTTTGCCACAACATGAAGCGTGCTCGGCACAGTCATTTCTCCAAAATCTAGCGCAGGGTGAAACGTAATGCCTTCAATGAAAAACTGCTGCGCTGTGTGTTGCAAAATCAATTGACTATCAATACCCGCAAACGCCCTGCCTTGTCGCACTTCTTCAATAACATCTTTTAGCAGCGGTACTTCTTTGAGCGTAATTTGTGGGTAGTTTTTACGTAAAATATTGCTAAATGACCAACCATGAGTGATGGCTACAGTTTTTCCAAATAGCTGATTAATTGACGATATTTCGGCGACGTTCGGCGCAGTTACGACAGAAAATGGCATATCCGTAATGGTATTTGATAAATGTCCAAGCGCTTTGTTTTCTTCATTATCATAAACCGCAGGCAATGCATCTAGTTTACCACTGCCGTACATGCTTATTAATTCTGGCCATGTGTGACCATTAACAAACTCAAAGTCTATTCCTGTGGTGGCCGCCACAATATTAAGCACATCGATTGCATACCCTTGCGGCTTGCCCGCAATGGAGAAGTCGATTGGAGACCAATCCGTTGAGTTTGAAACCTTCACTGGACCATGCGCGGTTAAATAGGCTCGTTGAGCATCGTTTAACTCAACAGGGGCCACTTGAGACAATGACGCTTGAAGCTCGCTCTTTTGATTACTGGCAATGATTTCGCCCGTTTCTTGATAAAGGAAAATCTCCCCTTCATCGCTAAGTTTTTGTTTCTTTAGATAGGTAGATAGCGAAGAAAGTGCAATATCGATGGCGACAACATTATTAGAGTTAGGAATAACCGTGGAATATGTTTGACCCGGTGACTGTAAACTTTTAAATAAATAGGGCGATGTTTTATGCACATCACCGTTAAGAGCATTTGAATACCATGGCCTTGTTCGCACATCATACTCACTCATTTCTACATGGCTAACCCGTAGCTGAAATGCTGCATCATAATAGGCCGTTGTTCGAAGACGTTGTCCGTGTTGTTCGTTAACATTCACAACCAACCAGCGATCACTAGGCGCCGCATTAAGGTTACGGCGTACATCATTACTTAATGCTAGATTGATGACTTGATAAAGATCGCCGTTCTCAAAGCCAATAATGGCAGAATAAAAACTCGATGAACTTTGTAATACTTGGGCAAAAATTTGCTGCGTAACATCACCAAGTTCATTGTTTTGAACAAGACTTGGGATCTGCGCCAACGAGCGAGTAGATTGAGTTGCTTGAGTGTCTATACGTTGAAGATAATCTGCTGTTTGAGAAGCCGTTGTGTCGTAATAATTAAAAGCCGACTCCGTGGCCATCTTTTTACTAAAGTAATATTGCAGCCCCAAAGCGATACCCACAATCAGCACATTGGTTAAGATAAACACACTTAACACGGCCAATCGAATGGTGAATTTATACTGAAAATTTTTGATCGTTAGAGACATCAGACATCCTTTCTTCAGCTAGTATCGAGGCTTTAGTCCTCTCTAACCAAACTTGACTACTTAAGGTTCCATATTGGTACTTACGTAGTATCTTCTGAATGTTGACTATAAATCAAGCTGTTTCATGTTTTAAATTGATTGATATCAGGAGATCATTCATCGTGTTCAGGAGAGGTTAATCATTAAAACTTCACATTAGCTAGCTTAAAATTACAGTAAATTAAGCGTTTATAAGGATATAAAAAATGGCTAAACCTCTATTGCTCTTAAGCACACTATTATGTGTTGGACTAACAGGATGTATCGTCAAACCAAACTTCGAATCAAGCTATAACAGTGAATGTAATATCACTCAGAAACGTATCACGTTAAGTGTTGAGCAAGTAGCCGAGTTTGGCGCTCGCAATTGCAATGGAGCACACGACTGTAAAGCAGCAATTGTCACTCAATTTGTCACGGCTGGCCTATCACTGCCAGTAAGCGCCATCATTTCAGGCTCAATAGCGTTAGTAGGCAACTCTCTATATTGGCTCCAAGAGGAAAAATGCGAGGCATAAAAAAGACGCTCAATAGAGCGCCTTAAAAATTGGTTTTGAGAGAGGAAAAAACCTATTTTTGTTTCATATTCCAAAGTACGCTTTGGTCACTGCCCATCATAGTGGTTGGCATCTTACCATCCCATTGTTGAGCGCGCATATAATCAACCAATACTTTGTTTGCTTTAATTGCTTCTGCTTTTTTCTGAATAGCTTCAGCTTCAGCTAAACCTTTAAGACGTATCGCTTCAGCCTCTGATTTAGCGTTAGTTAAAATGGCGTAAGCGGAACCATCTGCACGGGCTTTGTCGGCGTCACGCGCCGCTTCAGCGGTATTTACATCACGTTGTGCTTCAAGCTTTTGACGCTCTAAACGATGCTTTTCTGCTTGTGCTAAGTTCTTTTCAGTTTGCTTTGTTTCAATGCTTTGCAAGTATTTTGGTGGCAATACTAAGTTTTCGATTTGTACACTATCAAGCTTTACAGGAAATTCTTCCATGGTTGCTAGCAACGTTTCTTCTATTTTTTGAATTACTTGCCCACGGTTTTGAACAATTTGTTCCGCTTTATATCGCGCTAAAGCATCTTTGGCAGCACTGCGTAAACGTGGATCAAGAATGCGATTCTCGAACTGCTCTAAACCACCATAGTTTTTATAAAGTTGAAAAGCTTCAGGGCGAATGACTGTCCAGTTTACCGATACTTCAGCGCCGACAGGCATTTGTTCAAACGTGGATGCTTTGAGCTTCTCAGCATTTTTACGCGTACGAATTTCCAACTCTTCAACGGTATCAGCAAATGGTAATTTAAAGTGCAAACCAGGGTTAACCTGCTCTGTCGCTTCACCAAATCGTTTAACGATGCCAACGTGGCCTTCATCAATGGTATAGAACACCATCCAAATGGCTAAAATTGCAGGCACCACAATCGCCAGCTTTGATGCGTGTTTAAGTGGATTCGGTGTTTTTACTTTCAAATTAGGCATTATCCATCCTTGATGTATTTAAATTACTGCTTTTCAAATTGGGCGACGAGTATATCAAGATTCTCGGCTAAGTTATTAATATTAGTCGCATCGGTAGCAATTTGCTCAATACTCTGATTTTGCTGATGTGTACCTTGCTGCATGGTTTGCATGCTGCTAGAAATTTGCGCCACACTTGCTGATTGAGCTTCGGTTGCACCAGCAACGCTTTTATTCGTTGCATACACACTTTCAACATGATTTTTATTGGTAAGTAACACTTCTTGTGCATTACTAAACGAATCACTCGCCGTTGATGATTGACCAATAATAGCCTCAATTTCAGTAACAGCTAATTTAGAATTACGCTGCAAGTCGTCCATGATATTTTGAATTTCATCAGTGGATTCTGTGGTTTTAGAAGCGAGGTTTCTAACTTCATCAGCTACTACTGAGAACCCGCGACCATGCTCGCCAGCTCGAGCAGCTTCAATAGCCGCATTTAATGCGAGAAGATTGGTTTGATCTGAAATACTCTTTATCACACCTAATGCATTGGCAATGGTTTCTGTACGACCGGTTAAATTGGTAATTACAGTTGCCACGTCACCAATTTTTGAAGAGAGATCAGAAAGTTCATCATGTGTTTTAGATACTAAGACACTCATTTCCTCATCATTTTCAGCAATCACTTTTGATGTTTCTAGTGCTTGTGATGCACTACCAGCAACATCGACTAACATATTGTCAATTTGAGTGATGGCTTGAGACACTTCCTCTACTTGCAACCCATTATCGGCGGCATTGAGTGATGTTTCTTGTGCTTGATGCTGAAGCGACACCACATAGTCTTTTAGTTGACGGCTATTTCGAGCAATATCAACGAAGGCTGTTTGCAGATTATTTGCGAATGCATTGTAGCCACGCGCAACAGCAACTAGCTCTTTCTGTCCTTGTTCTGGCATGCGATATGAAATATCAGCATCACCCTGACCAAGATCAGAGAACAATTTAGCCATACTTAAAATAGGCTTGCTCAGGCTATTGGCAATAAAGTAGGCAAAAACCGTCGCCAATAACATGGCCACCAACACCCACATAAAGATACTGAACGTTGCTTTGTTTAACGAAGCAAACATTTCTTGAGCAGGTACCTGCGCAACGACATACCATTTCATACTTGGGATAAAGCTACTTACAACAATGAAGTCTTCACCGTCGATAGTCGTGTGAGTTAGATTAAAATCTGTTTGATTTAATAGCTCATTGGCTGTCGTGCCGTTATAAAGAGAGGCCAATGATGCTTTACCCAAAAGGCTACGATCGCGATGTAATTGAACACCGCCTTTTTCATCAACCAGATAAACAAAACCCGTCTTCTCTAATTTAAAACCATTTAGCAGATTTACAACATCGGCAAACGAGCGAGAAACGCCACTTAATCCTGTGCCGCTAGGTTGTTGGTGATTAACAAATAAATCGACACGATCACTGTCTGGATAGGCATAAATACTGACCATGCTTTCTTGGCCACTTTCTACATAGCGATAGAACCAGCCGTCGACATTATCGTCTTGTAACTGACGTAGAAAGCCGTCTTGATTCCAATAATCTGCTGTTTGACGATTAGCAAAAGAAACATTACTCAGTTGATATTCGCGCTGAATACGTCCAAGTTTATTAAGAAGCTTTTCTTCACCAGCAGTAGATTTATCGCCAGTGTTCCAATCTAATAGAAACTCATCGTTAGCGACTTGCTTGGAAACCGTCAACATTATTGATATTTGACGATCAATAGTGAGGTTTATTTGTTTAATGATGTTCGGCAATTCATTATTAAGAACACGTTGCTCAATAATCGATTTTGCTGTGCTTTGGCTGAATATGCCAATAAAAATTGAGGTAACAGTTACCACTAGCACCAAGAGGAATACAATTTTTTGTTTTATAGATAAATTATTCATATCACCAACTGCTTCAATACATTACGGGTATATTTAAACACCCAAATAATAAAGTATTATATAAATATAATAGGGTCTGTTGATCTTTGTGGTTCAAATTTTGTTCAATCTAAAAGGGTTTTGGGCACATGTTCATTGTTCCAGACTGAACAAAAGCACCCACATCCTTGTGGGCGAGGCATGAGGATTGATGCTGGGTTTACCCCAGTGAATGACGAATAACGCCGCACAAAATACTTTTAGGTGAATCCTACGGACAGCATTTGTTTGTTATTTCTACGGCGTTATCGCCTATTCGTGTAGCCAGCTACACCACATAGGCTCTGCCTTGTAGAAACCCCAAACAAATTGCTGCAAAAATGAACTCAAAAGATCAACAGACCCTAACTAGTTATAAAAAACTAATCAGTCGATGTTAACACAAAAATTATTGGTCCTTAGGATCTTGTGGATTATTTTTATTGTTTAATTGAAAATCGTGATCTTTGTTCACAAATTCACCGTCGATGATATCTTCAGACTGCGATTGATGTGATGAAAACCCTTGATTAAATGGCTGCTGTGACGCCATATTTTTAATGATAATTCGCGCTAATAATTTGTTAGCAAAGAATTGACGACTAAATGGCAGTAATAAAATAAGGCCTAATAAATCGGTTACAAATCCTGGAGTTACCAACATGACACCCGCAATGGCTAACATCACGCCTTCAATAACTTCCTGTCCCGGTTGCTCGCCTTGTTGCATTTTTTTCTGAGCATTCATCAATGTTTTCAGCCCTTGACTACGCACTAAAGACGCACCAACGGCCGCTGTTAATATAACCAAAGCAACGGTAGTAAATGCGCCCAATTGCTCACCAACTTCAATAAGTACAGTGATTTCAATAACTGGTACCACGATAAAAATAAAAAATAGAATGAATAACACGTTACACCTCAATTAATGGCTTAATGGTTTGCTACATTTTTTTGCCGCATAGTTTGGATATGGGGTCATTTTATGTCAATTCAATGGAATTATTGCTGCAAATCCAAGGTCAATAATTCACGAGCATCAGAGCTCAGGATAAGTTACTATTACGTCGTTATTTTTTACCTACTTTAGGTATAGAGGAAACATCAACTTCATGATTAAGCGTTTATTACTTGCTAGCACATTGCTATTGTTAACCTTTACGGCTCAAATTGGCCAAGCAGCAACCGGATTTAGCGATTTATTTTCACAAGGCCCGAAGTTTTTACCGCAAGAACAAGCCTTCATTTTCAGCTTCTCTCAGCAGCAAGATCGAGTCATCATTCGCTGGCGGATCACTGATGGTTATTATCTCTATAAAGAAAAGTTCGAATTAACGAGCCCTACGAGCGCCATTAGCGATATTCAGTTGCCGAAAGGTGAAGCGCATTACGATGAATATTTTGGCGAGCAAGAAGTTTATCGCGACGAAGTGGAGTTTTCTTTTTCCGTTGCAGATAAGTCTAAAGATCATGAAATAACACTGGCGTATCAAGGCTGTGCCGATGCTGGACTATGTTATCCACCGAGTAAAATTTCGCTGTTTTTTGACCCAAGCTTTATCTCAACCCAAACACTCGAAGCACCTGCGTCAAACGAACTGTTAGCGCCAGTTAGCGAGCAAGACATGTTTGCCAGCTGGATTAGCGACAAAACTCTGTTTTGGTCTCTATTCGCATTTTTCGGTTTAGGTATTGGCTTAGCGTTTACACCTTGTGTGTTCCCAATGTACCCAATTTTGTCTGGCATCATTGTCGGTGCTGGCAAGCAAATTTCGACTAAACAAGCGTTCATGCTGTCGTTTGTTTACGTGCAAGGCATGGCACTTACCTATTCTGTTTTAGGCTTGGTTGTTGCGTCACTTGGTCTACAATTTCAAGCGTTATTTCAGCACCCAGTAGTATTAGGCTCACTCGCTGTTTTATTTACCTTCCTAGCCGCTTCAATGTTTGGTTTTGTTAATTTACAACTCCCAAGTAGCTGGACAGAAAAGCTTAACGATGCGTCAAATAAACAACAAGGCGGTAAATTCTTTAGTGTCTTTATGATGGGGGTTATCTCCGGTCTGGTTGCTTCACCGTGCACGACAGCACCGCTATCTGGCGTATTGATTTATGTCGCGCAATCTGGCGATTTATTATTAGGCGGCGTGACACTGTACGCCTTGTCTTTAGGTATGGGTATACCATTGTTAGTCATGGGCGCGTCCGGCGGTAAACTCTTACCAAAAGCTGGTGCATGGATGGACGTTGTGAAAGGCGCATTTGGTTTCATGTTGTTGTCGGTTGTTGTCGTATTACTCGGCCGTTTTATCGACGAGTTGTGGGCTAATATGGCGTGGAGCGCATTAGGCATTAGCTTCGCAACTTATCTACTGCATCACAATCAGTTCACTAACGCCAGCGTCGGTAAAAGCATTCGGTTAGTCATTGCTCTGTTAGTGCTATTTGGTAGCTTACTATGGGGTGTCAAACCTTGGCTAATGCCTATATCGGGCCCAAGCTCAGCAATTAACACACAAGCACACAGCACCGACTTTATCCAAGTCAAAGGTTATGACGAGTTACAAGCACAACTGGCTATTGCTAAAGCTGCGGGCAAACCTGTAATGCTAGATTTTTACGCCGACTGGTGTATTGCGTGTAAAGATTTTGAGAGTAAAACCTTCTCTGATCCTGTCATCAAGGCAACGTTAGACAACATGGTGTTAATTCAAACGGACGTTACCGCCAATGACGCGCTAGATATCGACATTCAAGATAAGATGACTATATTGGGTTTACCAACCATTATTTTGTTTGATAAAGATGGCACCCCACTGAACAGCAACCGAGTTGTCGGCTTTCAAGGGCCAGAGCAATTTAAGAAAACGTTGGATTTAGTGAACTATTAGTTAAGATTCTCAGTATTGTATGATGTGTTTTTAATGATAGCGCTAACTTTAGGTCAGGCAATAACACATCAGTTACTTTTCTTAATGAAATACATCCATGTATTTCACGCTCTGGACTAGCTCAGAGGCTATTCAAATTTGTTCCTGACAAATTTGTGCTTCGCCACTAGAATATCAGGAATATTCTAGGACAGCTTTAGCTGGTCGCGCAGCGATAAATCTTAGGACGAGATTTACTAAGAAAAGTAACCAAAAGAAAGGCGACCCGTGATTTACCGCTTATCTTAGAAAATAAACTGCCTAATCAATACCGTATTTAATCCGCATCCCTGCGGAAAATACTACAAAATTTGTCTGGAACAAATTTTAACAGCGAAGCTGGCCTCGAAGAGGTGAATACAGGGACTGTATGAATAAAAATCATCCCTGATTTTTTCATTAGTCAGTTGATTATCTAAGGCGCTAAATAACGGGAATGATCCTCGCTTAATATATTGCGACAACCTATAAAACAACAATATACGTGAAGAAATTTAAATAAGATGAACGTCACGTTATTGTGGGAGAAAAAATGAAATACAACGATCTGCGTGACTTCATAGCGCAGCTAGAAAAACTAGGACAATTAAAACGCATTACAGCAGAAATTGATCCTTATTTAGAAATGACCGAAATTGGCGATCGCACACTACGTGCCAAAGGCCCTGCATTGTTATTTGAGAATGTGAAAGGTCACACGACACCAGTGTTAGCTAATTTATTTGGCACACCAGAACGTGTCGCGTTAGCCATGGGGAAAACCTCAACTGAAGCGCTGCGTGACGTTGGTGAGTTAATGGCAAAGCTCAAAGAGCCTGAGCCGCCGAAAGGGTTGAAAGACGCTTGGGATCAATTGCCGATGTATAAGCAAGTGCTTAACATGCCGATAAAACGTCTTAAGAAAGCACCTTGCCAAGACTTTGTGATGGAAGGTGACGATGTTGATCTAACTAAACTCCCTATCCAACATTGTTGGCCTGGTGATGTGGCGCCTTTAGTCACTTGGGGATTAACCATCACCCGTGGTCCACATAAAGAGCGTCAGAATTTAGGTATTTATCGCCAACAATTACTCGCTAAAAATAAGCTCATCATGCGTTGGTTATCTCATCGTGGTGGTGCATTGGATTATCAAGAGTTTCAAGAAACGAACCCTGGTGAACGTTATCCAGTATCTGTTGCCTTAGGCGCCGATCCCGCAACGATCATTGGCGCGGTAACGCCTGTGCCAGATACATTGTCTGAGTATGCATTCGCCGGTTTATTACGTGGTAGTCGTAGTGAAGTTGTTAAGTGTTTAAGCAATGATTTGGAAGTGCCTGCAAGTGCTGAATACGTGCTTGAAGGTTACTTAGAGCCCGGTGAAATGGCACCCGAAGGGCCTTATGGCGATCACACTGGTTATTACAATGAAGTGGAAGAGTTTCCTGTATTTACGGTAACCCATATTACGCATCGTAAAGCTCCTATTTATCACAGCACTTACACGGGGCGTCCACCTGATGAGCCAGCAATTTTAGGTGTTGCCCTCAACGAAGTATTTGTACCTATTTTAAAGAAACAGTTTCCTGAAATTGTTGATTTTTACTTGCCGCCAGAAGGGTGTTCATACCGCATGGCGGTAGTGACCATTAAGAAACAATATCCTGGTCATGCAAAACGCGTGATGATGGGTGTGTGGTCTTTCTTACGTCAATTCATGTACACCAAGTTTGTGATTGTATGTGACGATGACATTAATGCTCGTAGTTGGGATGATGTTATTTGGGCCATTACCACCCGTATGGATCCAGCACGTGATACAACGATGATTGAACACACGCCTATCGATTATTTGGATTTTGCATCGCCAGTCGCAGGGCTTGGTTCTAAGATGGGACTCGATGCCACCAACAAATGGCAAGGTGAGACTGATCGCGAATGGGGTGAGCCAATCGTGATGACTCAAGCGGTTAAAGATCGCGTTGATGAACTTTGGGATGATTTAGCAATATTTCCTAAAGAAAAGTAGATAAAACCGCCGATTACTTAGTTGGACGAGTTCTAAAAATCGCCCAACTACGTTATTCTTAGAACATCTTATGCACTAATTTATTCCCAAGGTAACTTTAATGTCAGAAATCAACTGTCAGGTTGTTAAGCTCGAAGCGTTTAACGAAAGCGTATTCCACGTCGTATTACGTCCTGCCCAGCCATTCACCTACGAAGCGGGTCAATATTTAATGGTCAAAATGTCTGATGATGACAAACGCCCATTTTCAATTGCCAGTTCTCCAAGCGACGGTGAATTAATTGAGTTGCACATTGGCGCGTCTGAGTTACAAAGCTACCCGATGCAAGTCATTGACCGCATGAAAGAAACCGGTGAAATTACGATTCTTGCACCACACGGTGAAGCGCAGCTTGATAACAGTCATCAGCGCCCTATCCTGTTAGTTGCTGGCGGAACCGGTTTTAGCTACGTTCGTTCAATTGTTCGCGAATTAATGGCAACAAACGATCAGCGTGATGTCACCGTCTACTGGGGCTGCCAAGCGGTTGAGCACATGTATTTATTCAACGAAATGCAAGCGCTAGCTCAAGCTCACGATACATTAACGTTTGTGCCAGTAGTAGAAAATACACCAGAAAACTGGCTTGGCGGCACTGGTCAAGTTCATAAAGCTGTGATGAATGACATCAGCGACTTAAGCCCTTATGAGATTTACGCCGCAGGCCGCTTTGACATGGTTGGCGTGGTGCGCGATGCATTTTTAACGCAAGGCATGGCGATTGAAAACATGCACGGTGATGCACTGCCTTACTTAAAATAGGCCATTGCCAATTGAAGGGGATAAAACATGGAACAACGTTATCAAAGCTTTAATGAGTTTTATCCCTTTTACCTTTCCCAACATCAGCATCCAGTATGCCGTCAACTTCACTTTGTTGGCAGCGCTTTAATACTCCTTGTATTAGCTTACACATTATATAACCAGCAATTTATGTGGCTGCTAAGCCTGCCTATTATCGGTTATGGTTTTGCATGGGTTGGCCATTTCATTTTTGAAAAAAACAGACCAGCGACTTTTACTTATCCGTTGTGGAGTTTAATGGGCGATTGGAAAATGTTTTGGCAAATACTTACCCGTCAAATTTAGTTATCAGCTCGCCACGACGATAAAGCACCGTGTAATCAATGGCTAAGCTCAGAGAGCGCGTAGTGATAAAGCAAAAGAACGCTAGCCATAAACCATGATTTTGCCATTGCTCAACGCTAAACCACACCCCGAAGAAAACCGCACAAGACAACAACATAGAATCACGCATTTGTTTACTACGCGTTAATCCGACATAGACACCATCCATCAAGAATGTCAGCCAACCAATTGCACAAATAGCGATAAGCCATGGCAAATACTCACGTGCGTATTCTCGTACCGGTGTTAAATCTGTGAGCAGGGCAATCCATGCATCACCTAAAAAAAACAGCACCAACGCGAATAAGCCGCCAACAATAGCGCTCCACAGCCCGCTAATCATCACGACTTGATGCAGGCGTTGGCCATTTTTCTGGCCTTTGGCTTCACCGACTAAAGATTCAGCGGCATAGGCAAAGCCATCTAAGCCGTAGGACGCAAACAAAAATAGATTGAGTAAAATAGCATTAGCAGCAACAGTTACATCGCCAAGCGCAGCCCCTGTAATAGTGACGAAACCTAAACAAGCTTGTAGCGCTAAAGAGCGAATAAAGATGTCTTTATTAAGGCTCAATAATTTCGTAAAAAACACCGATTTAGGGCGGATAAGCACTCGCCAGTTAACTTGCTTAATTTGCGGTAAAAGAACAACGATTAGCATCGATAAGCCGCAATAATCGGCGATAACCGACGCAGTCGCAGCGCCTGCGACGCCCCAATCTAGATACACGACTAACAAGATATCAAGAGCAATGTTTATCATGTTGATAACAAACAACTGATAGACCACCCATTTGACCTGCTGGCGCGCAACAAAATAACCCAGAACAACGAGGTTCAATAATGCGGCTGGCGCTGAGAAGATTCGAATATCAAAATACACCTTGGCATATTGAGCCACTTCATCGCTTGCCTCCATCGCGCCTAAGATACCGTTAATTAGCGGCGTTTTGACAACAAGCAACAGACCAGCAATACCTAATGCCAACATGCTCGAATGAAAAAAGTACTGCCATATTTTATCAACATCTTTTGCGCCAACAGCTTGTGCTATGACGCCAGTTGTTGACATGCGCAGAAAACCCGAGAGCCAAAAAATAATACTGATAATCATACTACCAACGGCAATGCCGCCCAAATAATAGGGATGCTCAAGATGTCCAATAACAGCGGTATCCACCATGCCTAACAGCGGTGTGGTGATATTTGATAAGATCATTGGCAATGCTAAAAGCAATAACTTGCGCTGTGTGTCAATGGAGGCGACAATGCTCATTAGAATTAACCTTAGGAAGTTGATATGCGTTTTAAGCAGTTTTTGATTGTTGTGTTATTAAGTTTTTTTAGCGCTTTTTATGCCAAAGCCGTAAGTATTTTGCAATATCATCATGTCAGTGATGACACGCCTGCTTCTACTTCAATCTCTGTTGAGCAGTTTACACTGCATATGAATTATTTAAAGCAACAAAACTATAAAGTGTTACCGCTTAACGAGATTGTTGACGGTTTAAAAAAAGGTAAGAAATTCGACGCAAAAACGGTTGCTATCACCTTTGATGATGGTTATCTCAATGTATTAACTAATGCCGATCCCATTTTAAAAACCAATGAATTTCCCTATGCAATTTTCGTTGCACCGCAGGAAATAAACCAAGGCAGAAGCAATATGGTGTCTTGGCCACAATTGAAATCATTGTCAGAGCAAGGCGTTTTAATCCTTAACCACAGCCTCAACCATGATCATCTTAATCGTCAATTAGATAACGAAGACATCGAAGCATGGAAGGCACGGATCAGTGAAGATATTACGACAGCGCAACGCATCATTGATGAACAGCTAGGGCCACAACTTAAATACCTCGCCTACCCCTACGGCGAATACAATACAGAATTATTAACGTTGGTTAAATCATTAGACTTCATCGCCTTTGGCCAACATTCCGGTGCGTTATCAAAGCAGTCTAACAGGCAAGCATTGCCGCGTTTTCCTGCATCCGGTCGTTACGCGAACTTAAAGACACTCAAAGTTAAGTTACAAACGATGGCCATGCCAATCAAGAAACTGACCAATGACAATCCACAGTTAGATCAACATACTCAAGGCAACCCTAAACGACCTGAATTGGTGGTGACTTTAGATTTATCAGATATCTATAAACCGACATTAGCCTGCTATATATTGGGTGAGAAAGTAGATATCACTTGGATAGATAAATCATCGTTTAGCGTTGCTTCTAATGTTGACTTGCCTGCGGGGAGATCACGCTATAACTGCACAGCGCAAAGCCGCACGAAATCGAGCTATTATTGGCTTTCTCAGCCATGGATAAACCGTAACGAAGACGGTAGTTGGCCACAAGGGTAATAATGTATTTAATAGGACAAGTTAATAACCTTCGAATGGCTCAGGCATTTATAGACTATGCCAATGGTCTTGATGCCAACTGCCAATTAAAAGAGGTCGAGGATGGCTGCGAAATTTGGTTGATTAACGGTGAGAAAAGACTGTTAATTAAAAAAGAATTCGAAGAGTTTGTTCGCTCACCTAACCAAGGAAAATATATCGCTGCTTCATGGCAAACCCCCAACCAACAGATTGAAGCGAATAATGATTTGGCCCGCAATCCAAATCAAGAATTTTTAGCGATTATAATGAGTAAAAGCAGCCTTTTTGTAACCATTATTTTTACGTTGTGTTGGATAGTTTTTATATTTGGTGGCCAAGGACAAGGCGACCTGTCTCAGTTCTTATTTTTTTCCCCCCTCAACCAACCGTTTGATGTGGCACAGCCTTGGCGAATAATAACGCCTGCATTAATACATTTTTCAATGATGCATATCGCAATGAATTTAACGATGTGGTGGCATTTTGGTGGGCTCATTGAAATTAAGCAGTCAACTCAGCGAATTATGACGTTGTTTTTTATCGCAGCCATTATTTCTAATACAGCACAATACTTGGTAACAGGCGCTCTTTTCGGCGGTATGTCGGGTGTTGTGTATGCCGTGTTTGGATATGTGTGGATTTATAGTAAGTTTAAACCTAGCGAAGGCATCACAATTGCGCCTGCTTTTTTCGGATTATCATTGTTCTGGATGGCGGCGGGCTTTTTTGATTTATTACCAATGAATATTGCTAATACTGCACATTTAGCAGGGCTACTAAGTGGACTCGCGTTTGGATATTTTTGCGTTAAAAAATAAAGCCCCTTAAAAAAGGCAACACCATTCAGTTAAGCATGTTTTTTCTGAATGGTATAACTAGTTTTAGAGATTCTAACGGTCCTTGGTTTGGGCCGTTTTCTTTTTTTAGGTAGCACAAACTTTTTCACTTTAGCTCGCATCGCTTTGAGTTTACTGGGGATTGTTCCTGGCTTAGCTATCGCACACCACAGTAACTCATCTTGGATATAACGCAATGCCATGATGAAACTGATACGCAGAGGTGGTACTTTAGCTTCTTTCGCTATTTGACTTATCTCAACTCGCACAAGATTATACGCAATCAATATCCCCCAAAGCTCTTGATAAACCCCTGTTACCGTTTGGCTACGTAACATCATTGAGTTTTCAAGCTGTTGACATTTTATTTCACCATAACCATTCTCGATTTCCCATCGCTCCCAATAGACATGAAGTAAGTCGTCCTTTGGATATAATTCACTATCAAGCAATGAGGTGATAAATCCTTTAATTTGACCTTTGGGCTCCTTGTAAGTCACCATTCTAGCTTGCCAAGTCTCTGGCAAACTGGGATCTTGTTTCCTCGCATGCGCGGAAACATTCATTTCAATGAGACAATCTCCACTACTGTATTCTTCAATAATTTGAAATCGTGTATTAGACTTTATCGGGGTTAACCAATGGCTATCTATATGCGCTCTTTGCCAATTAATCATCAACTCTGCTGACAAATAGCAGCGGTCAAATAGCGTAAGGCTTTGATTAGGAATACTGAGGGTTTTGGTGTGTGTGATTTCTCCTTTAACGCAAGGACCAAAGGCGACATCATGAATTAATCGACTGCGTAATGACATTAACGCGCATAAGCGAAGCATTGGATATTCAGTATGGCGGTCTTTGCGATGTTTTATATAGCCAAAGTGTTCAGCAAGCTCTGGTGAGTCGGGGGTGCGAAAGCAAGTACCATCTACAGCAAAGAGTTGCAGCCCGTGCCAAGTGTCTTCTGTATCTTCTTGTTTTACCCAATGCGCGGCCGTTAAATTAAACAATGCTTCTAATGGTTCTTTTCCGAGCCTTAAACGCGCTTGCGGAACGGCACTTGGTGCAACTGTTTCACCTAACTCATCTGTTAATGATAAATCTAGTTTATTCACGACATCATTAATTGAACGATCCCGATACAAGCCCATACCAACAATTAACCAAACAACAAGCTCTGCGGGTAATTTCCTGCGTCTGATACTCGCTTTGTTCGTTGTTTTTAGTACGGATTCAATCCACTCAAGCGGTAAACTTTTTTGAAAAATGTTTACGCTCTCTGGCTCTGCAAGAGTGTGGACATCATCCAACCACATAGATAACATAAAAAATAGCCCCATCCAAAAGATGAGGCTATTGTCGTATGATCGTTGTTTCTGTCAACTGATCGATTTCTTAACTGATCAGTGTTGCCTTAAAAAAGGGGCTTATAAGAACGTTGCTTTATATGATTACTAGTTATAAATATATTTAGTAAATAACAAGCTCACTGCAAGTTCCTGCCCTGTTTCTTCTTTAAGCAAGGCATTAATAGCGTCTAAACAGACTCCTCGAATCTCTTTTTTGCCTGCTGGAGACTTAATTTTTTCTTCAGTTTGCTCACCTAGAATTTCTACCACTTTAGCACGTAATAACGGCGCATGATGTTCAATGATAGACACGTGTTCAGGACTTTTAACCATAAGTTCAAGGGTAATTCGAATAAAACCGAGTTGGTTACCTTCGCTCAGATAGTTAGTTGTGATATCAGGTTCAAAACCATAATAGGCATAACTGTCCATAGGTGCGCCATCTTCAGCATAGACTAACTGGCTATTTGCCATTGCTAGGGTTAACAATACGCTTAATAGGACTTTTTTTAACACGATCCACTCCCCAAAACTTTTCTAAAATACTCATTGCCGTTAATGGTAAAGCCAAGTGCTAGTTTTAGCAATTAATTCGCTGCTTTAGCATGATTTTTCCTGCGAGCTAGCGCATAATAAAGCCATTATTTTTCGATAGCTACTTAATGTGACTTCAAATTCGCAATCTCCGTCAACATCTTGTCCCAAGATAGTGCCTAATTATCATTCAATTACTATGCCATTTAAACAAGGTCTCACTGCCCATTGGTTTGATGGACACTGTGATTCAGTGCCGCAATGGCGAGAGCCTTTAAGTGATTGGTTGCTTGATAGCGCTTCCTTGACGAAACGACTAACGCAACAAAGCGAGTCATTTGAAGTAAAAGTATTGCAACAATCACATTCAACTTTGTCACAACAAGAGAAAGACTTATTTGAGAGTGATGATATTGAATGTCGTGAAGTGCTACTTATTTGCGATGAACAAGCCCAAGTTTACGCTCGAACGTTAATTCCTAAAGCGACCTTGGAACACGCTAATAAACGCTTGGCGACGCTGGGTAACACTTCACTTGGGGAAGTGTTATTTAGCGATCCAAGTATGCGCCGCAGCACTATAGAAGTTTGTCAGTTCAATGAGTTCTCGCCAATTTCTATGATGAGCCAGCAATTGTTATTGCCTGCTCAGTCAAATATTTGGGCGAGACGGTCAATGTTTTATCTTCAGGACTATCCACTGTGTGTTGTTGAATGTTTTTTACCTGGCAGCCTTGCCTACTCTAAGAGTTTATTATGATATCTTCTGCAAAACTGCATGGTTTAATTCAATTAACGCGACTGGATAAGCCAATTGGAACACTCTTATTGCTATGGCCAACGTACTGGGCGCTATGGCTCAGTGCTAACGGGTTTCCTAAACTTGATGTTTTTATTGTGTTTACTTTAGGAGTTCTAATGATGCGCTCAGCGGGTTGTGTCATCAATGACTTTGCCGATCGCAAAGTTGATGGCAAAGTTAAGCGCACCGATCAGAGACCTCTTGCGACAGGGGTAGTATCAAGTAAAGAAGCGCTAGGTTTGTTTTTCGCGCTATTAGTGATTTCTTTTGCGTTAGTGCTCACCATGAACAGCCTAACCATTGGTCTGTCTTTTGTGGCTGTTGCACTTGCTACAACCTATCCTTTCATGAAGCGCTATACACATTTACCACAAGTCGTTTTAGGGGCAGCCTTTGGTTGGTCGATACCCATGGCATTTGCAGCACAAAGCAACGAACTTCCGCCACAAATGTGGTGGTTATTTACAGCAAACCTTTGCTGGACAGTAGCTTATGATACTTATTACGCGATGGTGGATCGTGATGATGATGTCAATATTGGTGTTAAATCAACGGCGATATTGTTCGGCCGCTTCGATCGCTTGGCTATTGCGCTATTACAAATAGCAACGGTGATATGCTTGATTCAAGTAGGGCTACTAGAACAATTGTCTTGGATTTACTATGCGGGTATTGCCATCGCTGGTGCATTATTCACTAAGCAGTTTATAGATACATCTAAGCGTGATAGGGAGAGTTGCTTTAAATCATTTCTAGCCAATAATCACGTTGGTTGGGTGTTATTCACGGCGATATTTGCCGATTATTGGTTGTTAGGGTAATTGTTAACCATTTAGGCGTGATACGCTCGCTCATTGCCATTGCCTACATGGAGGTAGGTACTTAGAAAAAGTCAGGAACAATTTTCTGCCATGGCACCGCGAGATACCGTTCATCCTCGGCTCTGGCTCCTGCTTCGCTCTAACTCCTAAATCCATTTAGTCGTGAACACCCTCGCTCCTTGCCATCCATGGCACCGCGAGATACCGTTCATCCTGAACATAAAAAAGGCACAACCGAAGTTGTGGCTTTCCCTCTTTCCTTGAGGGTCAATCCTTTGAGTCTTGATCCTACATCCTTTAGTATCTTCGCCTTCCTGGCGAGCTATTCCGTAGCGAACCTTTGTGACACCATCCTAGCGTCTGTCAAACTTCCTTTCCCTGACAAGGTGAGCCTTTCCTTGTGCTCTGTGCTTCCTAGCTGGGATTAATAATATGTGAATCAGTGGTTAGTGGCGATATGCTTTAAAAAATAATTTTTATTTATACTAAATTAATTCTTAATGCAAGAATAGTTACTAACTATAAATCAATCACTTATTTCATTTAGTGCAGTTATTTTTTATAGTAATAACCAAATTAACGCACGAGCTTGTAAGATATATCTCACACCGCAAAAGTCGATAAACTTCACCTGTGTTTTAGGCTAATTTAAACTTGCTTTAATCGTTGCCAATACTGTCGGTCTCAACAAGCTAGTTACCGTCTCTACTAGCTGCATAACTTCTTCATTATTGTGCTCGTCTTGTTCACCAGTAAAGTAATCTAGCTCTTTTAAGCCGCTGATAAAGGTCGACAATACGTTCTTATCAAAGAACTCTGGCGCATTAATTCCATGGATATTAGACAATCGCTGTGCCAGTACATGACTATCATGGCTCAATGCTGAGCGCTCAATATTCGGTTTCTTCTGCATGATTTTCAACACGATTGCGTAACGTTGCAACGTCTCCTGAATATGCTGCGCCATAATAATCAATTGTGTTTTGTTTGCCGCTACAATCGCAACCCTATTGTCATCGATAGTAATTAAATTCGAAGCTGCCATTTGTTCTAAAACATTCTCAATATATTGAGTAAGTTGTTCTTGTTCGAAACCAAGGAATAGTTCGTTTTTAATCAGTGGGTACAGTCCAGAGACTAGGCTGCTAACTTCTTGCTTAGTCGTCATGTTTTTATAAACTAAACTCGCTGCAATTAACGACGGTAAAGCGAATAGATGCAGGATGTTATTGCGATAGTACGTCATGGTTACCGCACCCGATGTATTCAAACTAATAACATCGCCAAGCTCATCATTGGTTACCGTAAATTTATCTAATTCAATGGCTTGTTCAAGTAATTCAGCGCCACTTTCATTTGGTACAGTGACATCTTGGGTGTACGGTACTTTGCGCAATAAATTTAGATAAAGATCTAACTGTGCAATCAAATTATTCTTTGCAATGGCACGACGTTCGACGCCTAAAACGGCCAATGCTGTTAACGTAATTGAGGTCACCGCTGCACAGTTGTTAATGTTAGTCATCACTTTATTAGCAATATCATTGACTGTTGGCGTTAACCAAGATGGTTTTTGTAATTCAATCGGATTAATTGACTCGCGCCAGTCAGGTACTGTTTCATCAAGGTGTTTATTAAGAGAAATAGGCTCACCAAAATTAACGTAAGCTCGGCCAAAGTTCTTGAGTTTGCGCAGCGTTTTAAAAACTTGCCCCATTGATTCTTTTTCTTTTGACTTACCTTTTAACTCACCGTGATAAGTACTTACCTCCATCACGTGATCGTAACCTAAATAGACCGGAACCATGGTGATTGGTCTGTCTAAACCACGCAGTAGGCCTTGGACTGTCATCGCCACCATACCCGTTTTTGGATTAAGTAGACGACCAGTTCGAGAACGCCCGCCCTCGGTAAAATATTTAACTGAATAACCGTTATTGAATAGTTGATGCAAATATTCTCTAAAGACAGCTGCGTAAAGCTTGTTGCCTTTAAACGTTCGGCGCATAAAGAAAGCGCCGCCACGGCGAAAAATAGGGCCAGCAGGCCAAAAACTTAAGTTAATTCCTGCCGCAATGTGTGGCGGCGCCATTCCTTGACGATAAATAACATAACTCAGTAACAAGTAATCCATATGACTACGATGACAAGGCACGTAAATGATTTCTTCGCCGTCTTGAGAGAGTTGTCTAACGCGCTCTGCGTTAGCAATATTAATGCCTTTGTACAGCTTATTCCAAAGCCAGGACAAAACTCGATCGCCAATTCTAAGTAAACGTTCGGAGTAATTAGCGGCAATTTCATCGACCATTTTCGATACTTCGTCATGTATTTGCTCAGTGGTTAACTTTTTCTGTGCTCCGTATTCTTCCATGGCAGGCCCAAGTGCCGGCGATTTTATAATGCGTTTATCCAGTGAATTTCGGTAGACGAGCTTAGGACCCAGCATCGTTTGTGCTAACCGATAGAAGTGAAATCGAGCCAATCGAGAAAGCTTATGGGCTATTCGCTCATCGCTACTGCGCCCATCTAACATCTGAGCCATTGAAATAGGCTGACTAAATCGTACAAAGTTGTCACGCCCTAAAAATAGTACCATCATGAATTTACGCAACCATGAAGCCTGATCATCTTCTAACACAGCCGCCTTTACTGAGCTATCTTCCTTACCCGGTTTACGACCCCAAAATAACGCGACTGGCACCAATTGAATATCATGTTGTTTTTCATCACGTAACAAGTGCACTAGTTCACTGAATCCAGCAATAGACTTTTCGTCTTGCGGCGCAGCTTTACCGACAAACGGCATGCGGCCGTGAACAGAGAAATAACGAGGAAGTGCTTTTCCGCCAATTGATATCGGCGTATTTGGGTTGGGAAGACCTAGTTTTTTAGCAATCCGTTCAAGCGCAATCAAATCAGTAATTGATTCTGTTTTCAAAATATAAACAACGGGTTTTTGCGGATCAATACCAAGTTCAGTGCAAGGGTCGCGCGGCACTAATTTACTCTTTACTAATAAGCGCACGGGCCAACGTAAAAGATTTACCCAGTGAGAAAGAGAGTTAGACATGAAAATTACCAAAACAGCCATAAATTGTCGGTAATTATAGCGAACTTACAAATAATGCCCTAGAAATAATAGGTATAAAAATGGGAAATAAATGTAAGAAAAGATAAAGTGACCTATAGTTACTGGCTACCCTATCGCCATTAAATATTTAATTTTGAAGAAAGTCGTTACTAAATAGTAACTATTATTATCTTACATTTTGTAAACAATTAATTTAAGATGTAGCGCCCTTTCCTAAGTCAGTTAAGCGCGGCAATCCGCAAAAATATTTTGAGGTCATTGTCATTCTTGATCAACAACAGCCAGATCTGTTTATGCCCGGACGTAAGCTAGACGCAAAAATCACCGTTGCTTCCATTGAGGATAAAGTGCTAGTACCGCTGTAAAGTGTTTTCACTAAAGACCAACAAACCATTGTCTATATTTATGAGAATGGCGATTTTATCGAAACCCCTGTCACCTTAGGCCAGAGTAGCCTTAGCCATGTAGAAATAACTGACGCCCTGTCATCTGGCCAAAAAATTTCATTGACGAACAAGGAACATAGCTAATGAAATATTTATCGTTATTTCTAGATACTTTAACGGAACTAGCTCATCACAAACTCCGTACATTATTAACATTACTGGGTATGATTTTCGGCGTAGGTGCGGTAATCGCTATGCTTAATATCGGTGAAGGCGCCGAGCGAGAAGCACTAAAAATGATTAATACAATGGGCCTTCATAATCTTATTGTTGAAAGCAAAGACTTTGAAGAAAAAGAACTTAAAGAACAGCGTAAACACTCACAGGTTTATCGATCCGAGATGGTGAAATCAGCGTTGCTTCTTTGCCATTCATTACGCAGTTTAGTGCTCAAAAAACATTAGATACTTACAGTATTTTTAGTGCCAAAGGCAAAAGTAATGGTGAAGCGACTGGCGTTAGTCCAAGCTTTTTCGAATTATCAAAATTTCAATTAGCAAGTGGTCGCCTGTTAACTAAAGAAGATGATTTAGGCTTTTCGCAAGTTGCGTTGTTAGGCTCAACAACCGCTAAACAGTTATTTCCGTTAGGTGATGCGTTAGGCAAACATATCAAAATCAATCATCTATGGTTTTAAGTGGTTGGCGTATTAAAGGCACCATTTCTTAAAAAGGAACAGTTTCAAGGCATTAAACTTGGTGGCGATCAAAACCAGGTATTTATACCAAGTTGACATAGTTATTGCCCACTTTTGCTGGTTAAAATAAAATGAATGTTGCGTTGCTTTCAATCCCAATAGCCAGCTATTGCTCAATCAAGCGCCTTGCCTTCATTTGTTTTTCCTTCGCAAAACAAGATCACAAACTTAATCAAATTGGTATTATTCCGCTAAAAACGGCATTACATAAGTTTCCTAGCAAGGAGCTAGTCAGTGAAGTCACCAGTCTTAAATTGAAAGTGAGCGAAGATGTCGACCCTGTTGCGGCAGCGCAAGCGGTTAGTCATCTCATGCAACGCCGCCACAATGACGTTGACGACTATAAACTTATTGTACCAGCCGCTTTGCTTGCTCAGCAAAAACAAACGCAACAGATATTCAACATAGTCATGTCGTGTGTTGCCGGTATTTCACTGCTTGTTGGCGGTATTGGCATCATGAATATCATGTTAGCGACGGTATTAGAACGCACCAAAGAAATTGGCTTACTGCGCGCAGTTGGTGCGACTCAAAAAGATATTCAAACACAGTTTATCGCTGAGAGTTTTACGATTTCAATTCTTGGCGGCATCTTGGGGGTGGTGTTTGGCATCATGCTGTCAGAGCTGATCTCTATTTACTCAGAATGGGCTGTGTCATGGTCGATTAGCGCTATTGTTTTATCATACCAATTGCATTAAGTAAGTGATCTTGTTGTGCGTAGAGAAAATCAGCTAAAACAAGGCGCTCGATTGACTAATAGCTGGCCATTAGGATTGAGAGCAACGCCATTTTAGTTAATTTTAACAAGTACAAGTGGGCAAATATTTAATGCAATTGGTATCATTTAGCATCTGTGCCCTTGTTGGGCTTACATTTGGCGTTTATCCTGCGATAAAAGCGTCTAAGCTTGACCCCATAGACGCGCTGCAAAGCGACTAGCATCACCAATAAAAAAGACCGAGATTGTAGCGACTACAATCTCGGTCTCTTCTTTTTAATAACAACTATTTAACCGCTTGTTTAACAGCGCCTAAATGCGCAATCACTTCATATAACTCTGCCGCCATACTCTCGCGATTAGCTTTGGTATCTTTTAACTTATTTGCCATAACAACTACAGTTGCCGGGTGCACTAATAAGTCTTTTGCGTGATAACAACTACCATCAGCCACTTTTGGCAACTTACCATCGTGATGGTAATCAGCTTCAATCTCTTCAAGTGATATTTTCTGCATGGTATCAGCCGCTTTCATCACAGCATCAACATACTCTTTACACACTGGATTCTTTAGACTAAATGCTGGTAAAAATTGCTTAGCAATATCGACTAACTTACTTGATGCTACGCCTACTTCTTGGTACGACGCCGTATTGATTTGTTGCGTCGTTAGTTGAGCTAATTTGCCATAGTTGTCTAATAAGTCACTGCTACTTGCAGCCGCACTCGCGGTTAAACAACTTAGCGACAGTGCGATTAAAACATTTTTCATTTGAGGGTTCCGGTGTGTAAAAACACCTCAAATGATAATGATTATCAAAAACAACTTCAACTACTATTTTAATTATTTCCTAGCACAGCGCATAGCCGCCTTTTAAATGTCCGACATTTTCGAAACCTAAACGGATCAGTGCTTGCCCCGCAACATGAGAACGACTACCGCTACGACAAAGTAGAACAATTTCGGCGTTTTTATCATGCTTGTTTTCATTAATAAATTGCACAAATCGTGTCAATGGAACGTTTTCATCAAAAGATTGATCGTGTTGCAGCGCATATTCATGAGGCTCTCTAATATCAATAAGTTTAATTGATTTATCAGTTCCATTAAGCGCATTGGCTAATGTATCACTGTCATATTCATTCATGCGTTGTTGCTGACATTCTCCAACAAAGGCACCACAGATTATTTCACTACCGCTCTCATCCACAATGTGCTGATCTAAAAGATCTTTTTGAGTAACAAACTGCGATTTATTGATTACGCCTGTTAGGGTTTGCTGTAAGAGATTATTACGCGCTATTTCTGCATCAATAGAACTCGTAAATTCATTATTATAATCATGACTTGGACATAATAGCGCGTCACGCGAAACAACATTATCGATTAAACGTAAGCTCGAAAACATATCGGCAGTATTTGAACAATCGAAATTAGTGCGACCTAAACTTCCCATCAGAATCGTATCGCCACAAAATAGATATTGCACGTCGAGTTGTGAAGTAACAGGTTCACATAAGGCCATACTGATACTGTCACTGGTGTGTCCCGGCGTTTTAATTTGCACTAGCCATTTTTTTCCTACTGGGATGTATGCAAATTTATCATCACCCAATTCAAACGTTTCAGCGTTGTCAGGCCAGCCAAGATGATCGCTCGATTGAGCGGCAAGATACTTATCAGCAATCACATTTCTGCTTGATTCGTGATCAGCATGACCATGAGTATCAATCACACCAACAAGATTGAGCTGCTGACACTCAATCAAGGTATTAATGCGCTCACTAACTTGCGCTAAAGGATCGATAACAATGGCAGACTTATCGTCGGCATCAACATACAACCAAGTGCAGCTCCCACCCACTTTAAATTGAATTAAACCAGCCAGCGGCGCTTTATCATCAATATGATGTTGCGACATTAAACAACTATGGCCTAATGCCATTGCAGATTGCTCGATACGTTGACAGGCGCGATTGACTTCCTCTTGCGTCATTGCGGGACCAAACGACATTCGAATAGCTGCTTCACTTTGCCAAGCTGGAATGCCCATCGCATCTAATACAAAGCTACGTGTTACTTTCGAACTACAGGCAGAGCCAGAACTAACGCGAATACCAGCAGCATCAAACAAGTCCATAATCTCTTTCGAGCTAAAACCTTCGATGGCAAAGTTTAATGTTGTAGGTACGCTATTCTCAAATTCGTGATTGAATATTACTTTGCCGAACGCTTTCTCTAACGATTGACGCATTTGTAATCGAAATTCATGCAATAGAGCTATTGGTGTGAATTTAAAATCAGATTCATCAAGCATGATGGCAAATATTTCATTAAGCGCCGCCATGCCCGGTAAGTTTTCAGTGCCTGAACGTAAACCGCCCTCTTGACCGCCACCAGCAATAAAAGGTGTAAATGGCGCATTTTTTCGAATATAAACGAAACCAATTCCCTTAGGCGCATATAATTTATGACCACTAAACGGGGCATAATCAATCGTAGTATCAGCTAAGTTTAATCCAGTTTTGCCTAATGCTTGAACACAATCAACCATCCAATAAACATGTGGGTTATTCGCTCTAATAACCTGCTCTAATGCCGTAAGATCTTGATAGACACCGGTTTCATTATTTACCGCCATCGTACAAATCATTAACGCATTGCTAAGATGTTGCGCGATGAACTTAGTATCTAACGTTCCTTGATTATCAACAGGAATAGCGACAATCTCAGCATGAATACCTAAAATGGCATTCCAATGTTTTAACGACTCTGGCACTGCCTTATGCTCAGTGGCACCATAAAGTAAACAATACTTTTTATTCGGATCCATGTTCTGCTTAGCTGCCGATAGCGCAGATATAATACCTGTTTGAATGCCTTCAGTTGCACCACTTGTAAAGATAACCTCACCTTCACCCGAGCCTAAAATCCGCTGCGCTCGCTCACGAGTTTGTGTCATGATTTGTTTTGCACGTAATCCGGTAACGTGACTACTACTTGGGTTACCAAAACCAGTTTTCATGGCGGCAAGTGCGGCATCTGCAGCCTGTGGTAACACAGGGGTTGTCGCATTGGCATCTAAATAAATTTGGCTAAGTGATTGTTGTAATGACATTAAGTGATTCTCTACTTGCTGAAGGAACTCATATAACTAAAAGTAATATCTAATTTCTGATTGGTATATTAACAACAATCGCCTATTATTCAACCCTTAAATAGTTAAGGGATTAGCGCACAAACAAGTGGTCAGAAAGACAACAAATTCGTACTATTGAGCAATATAACAGTTTTTAAAAAGACCTACCTTTATTAACTGTTGATTTATAATAATATTATTTTTGGCATTACACTTGCTCTATATCCGACGTATAAAATATTAATCCAATTCAACAAGGAATAAAAAGATGACAGTTGCCGCTAAAGATCGCCCACTAGATGCAGTGCGCGAAGAAGTTATTGATCAACTTATTATGAATTACAGTCACGGAGAGCTTTCACTTGAAGCATTTGAGAGCCGTTTAGATATCGCGATGGAAAGTAATGATCAAGAAATCATCAGTGAATTAGCCAGAGATTTGCCTTTAAGCATTGATGAAAGTTATCAACAAAAGAAAAATAATGCGTTGGGTACTCATCAACACCACGGTGATGCTAAAGAGCTCGATAAACTCATCAACGTGCTAAGTTCAAGTAAGCGAGACGGACAATGGAATGTACCACAGCATATTGTCCTCACCAATGTATTGGGCAGTGATGTGCTCGATTTCACACAAGCGAGGTTCACATCGTCACACGTTAAAATCACTATTTTATCTGTACTTGGTAGCGTAAACATAAATGTGCCAGAAGACGTAAACATTCATACTAATGTTAACTGTATAGCCAGCAGCATTGCCAAAAATACCCACGTAGAGTTTGATGCTAGCGCGCCAACAATCAGTATTGAAGGCAAATTCATACTCAGTAGTTTAAATATAAAAGTAAAGCGGACAGTTCGCGATCGATTACTGCGTTTTGCCGACAGTATGAAAGCCTTTTTTAATTAACAGCATTGTTAGAGTTGAACGGCTTCAAAATCAAATAAACATTGAGGCCTTATTTCCTAAAAATGCAGTCGCATCACTAGCGGTTAACGGCTTACTGTAAAGATAGCCCTGTGCCAGCTTACAATGATTACCTAATAAAATAGAAACTTCAAATCTAGGAATCGAATGGAACAACGCAGAATCAAGGTGTTCATTAGTGAACATATCTAAGCCAAGGTTATGAGCCAGTAACCTTAATTATTGGTTTAAATTTGACATTTTGCTGCACTTTAGTACTACCAAGCGGTGATATATTCCCAAGCTGTTGTTTTCTATAATACCAATTGCATTAAGTAAGTGATCTTGTTGTGCGTAGAGAAAATCAGCTAAAACAAGGCGCTCGATTGACTAATAGCTGGCTATTAGGATTGAGAGCAACGCCATTTTAGTTAATTTTAACAAGTACAAGTGGGCAAATATTTAATGCAATTGGTATAACACTAAAGTCGTAAAAAATAAATCGATATCATGATTGTAGATCAAAAAAAAGCGCACCAAATAGCACGCTTTTTGTTGAATAATAAAAAACTAATTACCTGCTACTTTCATTTCTTCAAGTAAAATAGAACCACACAAGGTGCTCTTACGTAGATCGGCATCGTCACTAATGGCAACAATGTTTTTATACAGATCCTGCAAATTTCCAGCGATGGTAATTTCATGAACAGGATATTGAATAACGCCGTTTTCAACCCAGTAGCCTGCCGCACCGCGTGAGTAATCACCTGTAATAATATTCACTGACGACCCCATCAGATCAGTGACCAGCAAACCAGTTCCCATCTGTTTGAGCAAGGCTGCTTGTGATTCAACCGTGTGATTTACAAACCATGTATGGGTACCACCAGCATGACCTGTAGGTGCCATATTTAATTTGCGGCCTGCATAACTCGTAATTAAATAAGACGCCAAGGTACCTTGGTCAATGACAGTTAAATCTTTAGTCGCCAAACCTTCGTGATCAAAAGGGGTAGATGCTAGATATCCTTTAAGATGAGGTTTCTCTTCAATAGATAACCAGTCTGGGAAGATTTGCTCACCTTTTTTATCCAGTAAGAAACTCGCTTTGCGGTAAAGACTCCCACCACCGATTGCCGAAACTAAATGGCCAATGAATCCAGCTGATAGCTGCGATGAAATAACAACAGGAACAGTCATGGTATCGAGCTTTTTAGCGCCTAAACGAGCCAATGTGTTCTTAGACGCTTGCTCGCCTATATATTTCGGTGCGTCAATACGATCAGGATAACGTGACACGCTATACTCATAATCACGCTCCATTTCACCTTCGTGTTCTGCAATGGTGACACAAGACAGACTATGACGAGAACTCGGATAACCAGCGATTAAACCATGACTATTGCCATAAACGCGTAATCCTTGATGAGAATTATAAGAAGCGCCATCACAATAAGTAATTGCATCGCTATAATCTAAGGCAGCAGCTTCAGTCTCTAATGCTAAATCAATCGCATATTGTGGCTCTAGCGAACCTGGATGGTATAAATCTAAATCAGGAATCTCAGTGGCCATTAACTCACTATCAGCGAGGCCATTGAAAGGATCTTCTGAAGTATGCTTTGCAATACTAATCGCAGCGGTCACAGCGCTTTCAATCGCAGATTCACTTAAATCTGAGGTCGAACTACTGCCCTTACGATGGCCACAATAAACACTAATTCCCAGCGCACCATCATGATTAAACTCGATAGTTTCAACTTCACGTGAACGCGTTGAGACACTTAAACCCGTTTGCTTACTCATTGACACTTCAGCACTAGTCGCGCCGTGCTTTTTCGCTGAATCTAACGCTTTTGCAACGGATTCTTTTACTCGCGCAAGTTCATCAAAAATATCGTAGTCTGCTGCCACAACGTTGTTCCTTTAAATAATTTTGCGATATCTTAGCACGCTTCACGTTAACGCAGCGTCATCGATTAAAAAATAATGCTACAATGCGCGCAAGATAACCGATTACCAGAGAAACCTCATGAGCAAAGCGAAAAAAGCGCCCATTGATTTAAGCCAAGAACAAGACGGCTGGGTAAGCCGCAGCGAGCTAAAACGCCAAGCCGATGATTACCACGCGCTTGGTCGCACAATCATGGCACTTGCCGATAGCCAGCGAAAAATGATTCCGATGAGTGAAGATTTGCGTCATGCCGTTGAACTAGCCAATCGCATTCGCCACACCAAAGAAGGTTTCCGCCGCCAAATGCAATTCGTCGCTAAAGTATTGCGTAATAGTGATGTAGACGAAATTAGACTGTCGCTTACACAGTTTGATAAACGTGATAAACGTTCTGACCTAGAATCAAAGAAATTAGAGAAACAACGTGACCGTTTAATTAACATGGGCGATGTTGCAATCAATGACTTTTTAGAGCAATACCCTGACGCAGATCGCCAAAAACTGCGTCAACTTGTACGTCAAGCAAGTAAGGAACTCAAAGACGAGAAGCCTGCAAAGGCGGCTAAAGAACTCTTTAAATATATTAAAGAGCTTAAGCAAGCATAAGCTTTCCTTTAAAAAAATGCTGCTTCATTTATTCTAACGCCGCTAAATCTAGCGGCGTTTTACTAACGACCACACCATTATTGTCAGCATAAATAAAATCACCAGCAACAATCTCGACACCGCCAATATGTAATGGGACATTAATATCACCCAACCCACGCTTATCAGTTTTCAGCGGATGAGCAGCTATCGCATGTATACCCAATTCAATAGTAGATAATGCATTAACATCACGTACGCACCCATTGATAATAATACCCTGCCAGCCATTACTTGCGGCTTTTTCTGCCAACATATCACCAAGCATCGCTCTATTCTTAGAACCACCGCTGTCAACCACCAGCACCTTACCTGTGCCGTCTTGAGCAGCCAATTCTCGCACCTTGGAGTTATCTTCAAACGCTTTGAGCGTAATAACCTCTCCCCAGAATGCCGTCTTAGCACCAAAAGACTGAAACATCGGCTGCAACACACTAATTCTGTTGTCGTATCTGTCACAAATTTCCGGCAGTAAATCTAACATTTAAGTAATCCATTAATGGCTTCTGTAGTCATCTTAGCCTAGGGCTGAGCCCCCGACTCATCACCATTATTGATAATGAAAATTACAGCTTATAAATATAATTTTTTATTTGAAATAAAATCTGATTTAGATCAAGTCATTTAACAACAAGAGGCGTAATTTGAAGTTATAGAAAACACATATAAGGACTACAAAATGTCAGTTGAAAATCACCATTTACATAATGAATTTCCAGAGTATCACGATCAAATTCACAACCTTAAAATGAATGATCGCCACTTTAGCAAATTGTTTGATGAGTACCACACCGTAGATCGCAGTGTACGACGCATTGAAGATTCTGCAGAAGTTTCATCAGACGAGCATTTAGAGAGTCTAAAAATTAGAAGATTGCATTTAAAAGATGAACTGTTCACCATGCTCAAAAAAGTTCAACTTGCCTAAGCTCACCCAATAATCGTGAAGGCATACGCCTATGCCTTCACGTCCACGTTCCCTTTCGAAAAAATAGAATGCATCCTCGCTAGATTTTCTGATTGGCCTGCTTCTCAGCCGCTTTCTCATATTCTTTTTCTAATAATTCCTGTAGCTCACCAATGCGTTTTTCTTTCTCTTGCGCCGATAGCGATTCATCTTTAGCAACTTCTTCAATCATTGCCTCAATCTCTTTCACTTTTTCTTTATCTACACCTAGTCGCCCTTCAACAATCGATGCCATTGCGTCTGCTAAAAAGTTAGACGTATCAATATGAGCAAGGGGATCATTGCGAGTTGTTGAATCGGCTTGTTCAACAGCAACTGCTTCTCTGAGCTTAATATTCTGCATTACCGCAAGATGTTCATAGGTGTTTTCATCAGCCTTCTTAACTGACTCTCCAGCTATTGCCTGAGGGGACAAGGTAACCGTATCGACTTGCGCAGGCGGCAATAAATCGTTGCCGCTCGGCTGAGATTCTACCGAAGAGGTAGATTTAGCAGCCTGAGTTTGCTGCGTATGATAGGCGCCATAAGGGTTTAACAGACCAAAATTCATGTGCGTCGTCCTTAACTTAATTAATTGAAATACACTAACTAAGCAACCTTCAGGCCACTTTAAAATCTCTACAATTCAACCAATTAACGATGTTAATTTAACGCCAAGTTATTCGTTAACAACTTGTTAAGTTTAACACTGTAGCTTAGGTAGTTCTTTGCGTAGAATGGCTCTCAATGCAAGATATTGCACAACGAATGAAATAATAATTAAGGACATAATGGTGAAACTAAAAACTCTTTCGCTAGCGCTATTGCTAGCCGTTGGCGCAAGTCAGCCTGCATTTGCAGCTGATGCCAAAAAATCAAAATCAGACAAGAAAGACGCTACACTAGCGTCAATACTTGAAGAAAAAGAAGAAACCAAAGGATTATTAAATTTTTACCAAGATAAAAAGTCTGGTGAAATGCTAATGGTATTAACTGAAGACCAACTCGATTCTCCTATTATGCACTTTGCGCATACTGTGGAAGGCCTATTAGACGCAGGGCATTTTCGTGGCGGCTACCGCGGCAATAAAATTATCGAGTTTCGTCGCTACTTTGACCGCATTGATATCATCACTAAAACACCACGCTTCTTGTTTGACGAAAGCAATCCAATTAGTCGCGCTAAAGGTGCCAATATTAGTGAAGCAGTATTAGCGAGCTTGCCAATCAAAAAAGAAGAAGATGGTAAGATTTTAGTTAATGTGAACAAGTTATTTTTAGGTGAATCGCTACACCGCGTCTCACCATGGTCTCGCACAGGAAAGGCTGCAGCTAAGCGTTTTAGCGTCGGTAAACTTGATAGTAAAAAATCACGTTTTCTAGAAAAGCGTGCTTTTGAAGACAATGTTGATCTTGTGATTGATTACGTATTTAGTAACCCCAACCCCCGTGTTGGCGGTTCTCGCGCAGTATCAGATCCACGCTCAACGTCAGTGAAAGTACAACACTCATTTGTTAAATTGCCTGAAAGTGATTTTAAACCTCGTTACGATGACGCGCGAATTGGTTACTTTACGCATCAGTATGATGAAATGACGTCAAGTAAATGGGCGCCTTATAAAGATGTAATCAAACGCTGGAACCTCGTTAAAAAAGATCCAAGTGCAGCGTTATCTGAACCTGTAGAGCCTATCGTTTGGTGGATTGAAAACACCACGCCATTAGAATGGCGCGACACCATCAAAGAAGCCACATTAAGCTGGAATAGCTCTTTTGAAAAAGCAGGTTTTAAAAACGCCATCGTGGTTAAGGTTCAACCTGACGACGCCAAATGGAGCGCAGGCGACATCAACTACAATGTGCTTCGTTGGACTTCATCGCCAAATCCTCCGTTTGGCGGTTACGGCCCATCACTTGCGAACCCATTAACGGGTGAAATGCTCGGCGCAGACATCATGCTTGAATATGTATTCATGAAAAATCGCTGGATCTACGACAGCTTATACAGCCAAGGCGCTGCTAGTTTAAGTGTCGCTGGTCACGACGTTGAAAAAGAAGGCCTCCACTGCAGCTCAGGTCACTTATTACAACAAAGTATGATCATGGCGAACACCATCACCGATACTAATTCAGTTGAAGGCAAACAGCTGCTTGACGAAGGTTTACGTTGGTTAATCCTTCACGAAGTTGGCCATACCCTCGGCTTAAACCACAACATGAAAGCGTCTATCTTGTGGAATGAAAAAGATATTCACGACGTTAATAAAACCCAAGGCATCCTAGCGGGTTCTGTAATGGATTACACTGCAGTAAACGTTGCGCCTAAGGGCATGAGTCAAGGTAACTTTTTCCAAACTAAGCCAGGTCCTTATGACGATTGGGCAATTGAGTTTGGTTACACTACAGCGTTAGACGATGAAGCAGCAGAAGCTAAGCGTTTAGCCGCTATTTTAAATCGTTCAAATGAACACGGTCATGCTTTTGGTAACGACGCTGATGATATGCGCCGCCCAGGTAGCCATATTGATCCACGCGTAATGATTGGTGACATGTCTTCAGATCCCGTGGCATATGCGAGTCAGCGTATGGAACTAATCGACGGCATGTTTGGCAACTTGAAGAACAAAACGCTTAAAGAAGGCGCGTCTTACCAGCCGCTTCTGATTTCTGCTAATTCACTATTTGGTCAATACCGCACCCAAGCTGGCATCGTGTCTCGTCAAATCGGTGGTGTCTATGTCGAGCGTGATTTCCACAGCAAAGACAACAAACACACACCTTACACACCAGTACCAAAGGCCACACAAAAGGCTGCGATGAACACGCTTGCTAAGCAGGTATTTAACAGTGACGTGCTTGAGTCTTTGGCGCCGCTATATAACTACATGCAGCTACAGCGTCGTGGTTTTAACCACGGTGGCCGCAACGAAGATCCGCGTGCTCACGATATGATTATCGGTATGCAGCGCAATGTACTAGCGCACTTAATGCATCCAAATGTATTAAAACGCATCTCTGATACATCGTTATACGGCAACGACTATTCGTTAACCGAAGTCATGAATGATTTAACAGCGGCTATTTTTGATAGCGGCAAGTTAACAACTGTCAGCCAGAATGTTCAGACTGACTATGTTAAGCGCCTTATTGCAATTGTGGGTGTGTCTAAACCTTCACGTTACGATAACTTAGCGAAAGCAGCGGCATTAGGTCAGTTAAATGCAATTTACGACAATGCTTCAGGTTTTGGTTTTGGCCAAGATGCAATGACCAAAGATCACAATGCCTATATTGCATTACTTATTGGCAATGCAATTCATAACTAACCCCTTTTGAGCTACTGAATTTAAGTTTGATAGTAATCGGCTGCTAATTGCAAAGTTAGCAGCCTTTTTTATACAGTTTCCACACTCGTTGCCGATAAAAACGTAAGAACATTAATCATCGGACGATATGTCATGAAAATAAATCCTCCTAGCATTAGCATCAATCAGCAAACGCATGTAGCACCCACCGCATCAGATAAAGGGTATTGGAATATTGCTAACGATATTGCGCCATCTACAACCCATGTAACGCTGTCTGACGAAGGCAAAGCATTATCGAAAGCTGACAATACCAAAGACTTTGGATACGCCCTTAAACAACCAGCCAATTCAGCACAGCAGGCTGAGGCTGCCAAAGAGCAAGAAGACAAGGGCGATATAATCGACCAGCAAATTAAACGCGTTCAGGAGCAAATCAAAGAAACTCAAGAAAAAATAACCGCACTGCAAAGTCAAGATTCAGAAATAGTGGACGAACAAATTAAAGTATTAACGGCGCTTCTCATGGAGCTAAATGCACAGTTAATTTCCCTTAATGAACAAAAGCTACAAAAAGCCAAACAGGAACAAGCAGGGAGTTAGCAGTATTAATCGCAATAGCAAGCTATTACTCATTCACGCGCCTTGCAGCTTAGTTTTTATCCTTGCTATAAATTCCAGCATATCCAATGACTATGGGGATAGAACTGATATAATTTCTGTCGATATCGATATTCGAGTAAATCATGAAACTATTAACGTTATTATTTCTTATTATAACAACGCATATTAGTCACCTAGCGTTAGCTCAGTCAGGCAAAGGCGTTGATGACCAACCAACAAATGCAGTACTTACTTGCATGAGCAATCACTTAAAATCTGCAAATAACTCAGATACTGTTGTTGATTTACGACGCCATTGTGAACAACAAAAAATGACGGCGTTTGACGTTCGAAATTCATACGAGCAACAAGTCATTGAAAATCCTTTTGCGATACTTCCTCATAAGCCAAACTACTTATTGCCTTTTACTTATTCCAACGTAGATACTGATATTTATGATGGGATATTGGACGGAGAAGAGTTTGATCCTGTCGAGGCCAAATTTCAAATTTCAATTAAATATGTAGCTTATCAAGATTTTGTTTTTGATAACATTGATATGCAATTTGCCTTTACAGCAACAAGCTGGTGGCAAACTTATAACTCAAAACTATCAGCACCCTTTCGTGAAACCAATTATGAGCCTGAAGTCATCTTTACTTATGAGAAGCCTTGGCAATTATTCGGTATGCCGATTGATATGACCTATTTATCATTCAATCATCAATCGAATGGCAAGGGGGGCGAATTTTCACGAAGTTGGAATCGCATTATCGGCGGATTAGTAATGAGCCATGGCCCTGTTATCTACGGCGTGAAAGCATGGTGGCGCATACCCGAAGACGAAAAAGAAACACCCGACGGCCTTGGCGATGATAATCCTGATATTGAAGACTTTATGGGCAAAGGTGAGATTGGTGCATTATGGCAAATCAACGACCATCATAATTTAAGTATTATGCTGAGAAACAATTTTAAAAGTGATAATAAGGGCGCTATTACTTTAGGCTGGTCTTTCCCAATCAGTAGTCATTTACAGGGCTATGTTGAATACTTTAATGGCTATGGAGAGAGTTTAATTTATTACAACGAACGAACACAACAAATTGGTGTTGGTATAAAATTAACAGACTGGTTATAACTATTTAAATGAAAAAGCCAAGCGGTCGCTTGGCTTTTTTGTAAGTACCGTTACTGACGAATACCTTCGATATGCAGATCTAAATCAACGTGCGTTGATGCTGGTCCTAAATTAATTGGAATACCAAAGTCAGCCATTTTCAAACGTACTTTACCGCTAAATCCAACTCGGTATCCACCCCAAGGATCTTTACCTTCACCAATTTTTTCTGCATCAATGGTAATCTGCTTCGTGACACCACGTAATGTAAGATCACCCATGATTGCTAATTTTCCGTTACCTAAATCCTTCACAGACGAGCTAACAAATTTAGCGGTGGTGAATTTTGATGTATCAAGCACATCAGGATTACGTAAATGCTTATCACGCTCACCGTGATTTGAGTTAATACTTGTTGCATCAATGTTCATCACAATCTTTGATGCCGCTACATTGTTTGCATCATAGTTAAATTTACCGTCAAACTTATCAAAACGCCCCGTTAACCAACTGTAACCAAGATGTTGAATTTTAAAGTTAATTGATGCGTGAGCACCTTTATAATCAACCACATAGTCTGCTGCGTTTGTGATTGGGCTTAAAAGTGCGCCAGCCAATGCAGAGGCTAAAAGTAACTTCTTCATATGTAATCTCTCTTCTCTATTTCTGCCTGTGACCAAGCATTCTTTTAAGGGTGTTATCTTTATCGATAACGTGATGTTTAATGGCGGCAAGTCCATGTAACAACGCGGCGCCAACAACAATATAGGCAGCATATTCATGCGCCAAACCAGCCAAGTCTTCTTGGTTTGTAAATAACTCACCTAAACTAGGAATGGTAAATAAACCAAATACTTCGATACCACGACCATCTGCCGTTGATATCAAGTATCCGCTTATCATGATGAAAAACAATAATATATAGAGCAAGATATGGACAGCGTGTCCCGCTTTTCGTTCAACATTAGTATGAGATCCCAATGATTCTGGCTGAATCTGCAGCCATCGAGATGCCACACGCACAATCATCAGGATAAACAATACGATGCCAATACTTTTATGTAAGTCCGGGCCTGTTTTATACCAAGGATCGTAATAGCCTAAACCGACCATCCAGTCCCCTAAACCAAAGAGTCCAAATACGATTAACGCAATGAGCCAATGTAGCCCAATCGATAAATAACCATAATGTTGCGTTGTATTTTTCACATTCCGCTCCTAAACCACTGATAGAATTCATCATAGTGTAACTTTTACCAGAAATACATCCTCTATTTGGCAATTGATTATTTCCATTTAACTCCTAATAACTGTTAATTAACCATTATTATTAACTAAATATGTATTAGAAATGCGCTAGGGGGCATGGGTATAAATCATTATGCACAAGTTTATTTACCAATAATTTGACTGTAATTTTCATATTAACTACTTCACAATCATGTTTGTGAAGTAGTTAGAAGTAAGATTAATTGCTGATAGTTCCATCACAGGAGAAACGTGCGATAATAGCGCCGAAATTTTAGTGCTTCACACTAATAACAACCTATATATAAGAATTGAAGGATTTTTACATGCACGATTTATATTACAAAGGCCGCATTCATACACGAGTGAACCATGTAAAATCTGGCTACAATACTAAACGTGATGTACGTCTTGGCACATCGGAAAACCCATTGAGTTTAACAGTGACCAGTGACGAGCGAAAAGACGAAGTGAGCCAACTGGTTGAACAACATGAACTAGTGGCTGATATTTCAGTATCTAGTGATGCCATTGAAGACATCAATCAATTAACCGCAATAATTAACACGGCTTCAACTACGACCTTTGAAAAAACACCAGGCCGAAATGATCCTTGTTCATGTAACAGTGGCAAAAAATTTAAAAAATGTTGTGGCTAAAACCAACGCAGGAGCATTAGGTCTTTGCCTACATGGATAATGTATGGACCCACTCCACCTACTAATCACCCGATACCGTTCATCCTCGGCTCTAGCTCCTGCTTCGCCCTACCTCCTAAATCCATTTAGTCGTGAACATAAAAAAGCCGATGAGCATGCTCATCGGCTTTTTTGTTAGAACATTAATATTCTAGTGTACGTGACCGTCTTCTGCTGCGTGTGCTTGGCCTTCAGCGGCTGGAGCATCAGTTGCTGCCGGTGGTGCCATTTTTTCGACAGAAATCAGTTCAACTTCGAACAACAAAATTGAGTTTGCAGGAATGCCGCCTGTTGCACGAGCGCCATAAGCTAATGCAGATGGAATAGAGAACTTATAAACTGCACCAGGGCTCATTAATTGTAAGCCTTCAGTCCAACCAGGAATTACACCGCCTAGCGGGAAAGAAATTGGCTCACCGCGATCATGAGAACTATCAAATTTAGTGCCGTCAGTTAGCGTACCAGTATAATGAACAGTTACGGTATCAGCAGCGGTCGGTTTTTCACCTTCGCCTGCTTTTACAACTTCATACTGTAAACCAGATTCAGTTGCTTTAACGCCTTCTTTCTTTGCATTTTCGTCAAAGAATACTTTTTCAGTTTCAGCAACTTTAGTCGCTTGAACTTCTTTCATCTTTTTATCGTAAGCCATTAACGCTGCTTGAACTTCTTCTTCATTCAATGCTGCGTTGCCTTTGATCGTATCTGTAAAACCTTTGATGATAAGATCTTTATCAGCTTCAACACCCATTTCAGAAGCTTGCTCTAAGCTTTTGTTAACGTATTTAGCAAATGACACACCAATAGCATATGCGCCTTTTTCGTCATCATTTTTTAGTTCAATAGCTGCTGGAGCTGCCTTTGCAACAGGCTCAACTTTCTTCTCTTGATTACAAGCAGCAACCGTTAATAATGCAGCTGCTACTGCAGATACTTTCAAAATCTTTTTCATGAAACTTCCTTTAATGGGATTATCAGCCACTTCATTTTACAAACGGCCATTATTATTAATAATTTTTAGTGATGGTGTTTATGCCACATTCTAAGCCAGTTATTCAAGTTTTTTAACAAGATAGTTGTTGATTAGCCTGCATTTGAGCCATATCATCGAAGGTAACACTCACAAATGTGTCTTATAGATAAAGAAAGTAGGAAAAAGTTCATGTTGAAACGGATATTTTTAATCTGCGTCGTTGCCGTGCTAACCGCCTGTAGTGATTCTGACAAACCCGACAAAATGTGGGAGCATGCTACGGATGGTGCATTAGCCGCTGCGATATCTCAAGATGGTAGCTTGGCATTAGTTTCTTCGAGCTTTAATGACCTGATTTTATGGGACTTAAACGCTAACTCCCAAAAATACCGATGGGCACAAGGTAGTGAAAACCTCGTTTTATTTACCGCTATTTCCGACAACAATAAATATGCAGTCTCTGCCGAGAAAGACGCGTTTGTCGTGTGGGATATAGAAACGGGTAAATCACTCACCTACTCCAAGCTTCGTGAATCAACAATTCGTGATATCGCTATTGCCAATAACGGTGACTTACTCATTGGCAAGGTCAACGGCGTTGTCGTTCATGTGAATATTTTTAGTGGCCGCCGCATTGAATTTTTGGGTCATAGTGAAAAAATAAACAGCGTCGCCATTTCATCCAATGGCCGTTATGCACTTTCTGGTAGCAGTGATTACACGGCGTTATTTTGGGATACAAAAACGGCTCAAGTTATTCACCGCTTTGTCCATCCTACACGTATCACTAAGGTTGCCCTTGATAGCACAGGAAAATATGCGTTTAGTGCAGGTAGTCAGCGCCAGTCTTCCATTTGGGATTTAAAATCAGGTAAAGAAGTTAGCCGCTTACAATATCAATCTCGCTCTCGTATTTTTAGCGCGGTGAAATTCTCTAATGACTCAAAACAACTATTTACTGGCAGTCCAGGTCGTCTACTCAACCGCTGGCAAGCAAGCTCAGGAAAAAAACTAGAACAGTGGAAGGTTACCCCACGAAAAGATTCTCGCCCTGTTAGCTCAGTTATTTATGCCATTGCACAAACAAAATCAGGTAAACTAGTCACCGAAAGTAGTTCTGGCTATGCCGAATTTTGGACAATAGGCAGTAGCCGTTAACCCCCTAGGAAATACAATGAGTAACACCGAGCAACGGATCGACGATCTAGAAATGAAAGTTGCCTTTCAAGAAGACACCATTGAAAGCTTAAGTGATGAAATTGCGCTGTTAAATGAGCTTATCGATCGTCAACGCACCCAATTAGAATATCTCGCCACTAAAATAGGTGAAATGGGTCAAACTCCGATGGGCGCTCAACTTCCAGAGCCTCCACCACCACATTACTAATCGTAGAGAAACGCCAATGGCAATCACAAGAATCAATCATTTTAGCGCTGCAGACACAAAAGAAGACCAACTTCAAACATTTCTATGCTCACTTGTACCTTACATTACCAGTTGCGATGGCAACCTAATGTGCGAGGTGCTGAGACAACAAGACAGCGACAACAAATTTGTAGTGATTGAAAAATGGGAAAGTGTTGAGGCACATCAACAATCGTTAGCCAATTTCCCAAGTGATGATATGCAGGCTGCAATGGCGCTATTTGGTGCTCCACCAAGTGGCGCAGCTTATCAAAAGGTTGTACCAATTTAGTTAAATTGGTACCGACCAGACCGTTCACCAATAATTCATAAAAAAGCATCTATAATTTTTCATCACCTAATCTAACACCCACGGACTGACCATGACACGGATCCTCGCACTACTTGCCCTTTTATTGTTAAGTGGTTGTAATGACAATAATTCACCGCAATCCAACAACGCCAATACCAGCACGGTCAAATCACCTGAAAAAATGGCGAAAGATTATAGTAAAATTAAAGAATTCACGGTTGTTAATAGTGGTTATAGGGAGTTTAATGGCTTACCTGCCGCTTGGGTGATGTTTAGTAAACCAGTGGATAGAACCAAGGATATTAATCAATATTTAAGCCTTAGTAACAATCAAGGCTATATGTCCAAAGCTTGGCAACTCGATGAAGAAGGCGTTAATGCCTACTATTCACATATTGCTCCCGACACGAGTTATCGTATTCGTATAGCAGCCTCATTAGCAAGCTCAGACAACATAACACTTACTCAGACTCACGATAAAAAGTTCTCAAGCCCAAACCTCTCACCATCCGCTTCTTTTTTGCAACAAGGCTCAGTCTTAAATCCACATTTTAGTGACGGCTTACCAATCATGGTGGTTAATCAACCCTGGGTTGAGGTGAATTATTACCGTATTAAGCAAGAGCACTATGACGATATTTTATCTTACAATGCCACCAGCAAAATTTACGCATGGTCGGTTGAGCGCCTTGCACGTGATGGAGAATTAGTTAGTACGCAAAAATATGACACCAAGGCTGAAACGAATCAACGTATAAAGCATGTTTTGGCCACAGGTCATATTGACGCTTTGCGTGAACCAGGCGTATATTTTGCGGTGTTGCGAACCCCAAATGATTATGAATCTTATCAAGTGGCTCGTTTTACCATCAGTGAATTAACGCATGAAATTCGTGAATACAATGACTATTACCTAATCACTGTCGCGCAGCAAAGTGACGCAATGCCTGTCCAAGGCGTGAGTATTCAAGCCTACGATTACAAAAATAAGCCAATTGCCACGCCGCAATTAACGAGTGCATTGGGGCAAGCTAAAGTAGCAAAGAACAAAAATATTTCATTGCTAACATTCATTAAAAATAATGATTTTAGTGTGGCTAATTTACGTCGTTCACAACCGCTTAACTTAGCTGATTTTGCCATTAATGGTCGTCAAAATTCACCATTAGAGTTATTTGTATTTGGCGCTCGCGATCTTTATCGTCGTGGCGAAGCAATTACCTATTATGGACTTCTCAAAGATCAAGATGGTCATGGTGTCAAGCCGTTGCCGGTACAAGCGGTATTACAGGATCCTAATGGTAATGCACTAAAAACAGTGATGTTATCGCCTAAGAATGGGCTATATCAGTTTGATTTCAACATCGCGCCGGACGCGCTAACAGGTCATTATCAACTTAAATTTAAACTCGCTAATCAACATTTTAACCACCAATTTAGCGTTGAAGATTTTATGCCACAGCGTCTGGAAGTTAAATTTAACGGCGCGCTTGAACCATTAACTACTGCTGGTAATACAACACAACCACTGACAGGATTATTTTTATACGGCGCCCCAGCTGCAGGCCATAAAGTCGATGGTTTATTGCAATTTAAGTCAACCAACCAAGCTGTCGCTAGTTTGCCTAATTACTATTTTGGAGAGCATAAAACTCAAGGAATTACCGATAGTTTCGATCTTGATGCCATTACCCTAGATCAACAAGGCAAAGGCGCATTAGTACTAAAAGATCGATGGCACAACACAAACCAAGCAATGCTCCTCAATGGCTATGCGTATTTGTATGAGAAAAGCGGCCGTAAAGTCACTAAATCATTTCAACGCTTATGGTGGCCTCATCAGCAAATGATTGGTATCAAGCCTCACTTTGAAGATCTTACCAGCGATAGTGAAACCCAAATTAGCGTTGATATTTTACGTAGTGATTTGGCGGGAACACTCGCTAAAGACGATGTATTTGTCAGCCTGATCCGACATCACAAAGAATACTACTGGGAACACAGCAACCAAGAAGGCTGGCAACGTCACCAGCGCAGTAGTATTTATCCTGTATGGCAAGATAACATTACGTTGAACGATACGGGAGCGACGACCATCACAGCACCTGTCGAATGGGGCGAATATGAATTAGTTGTTCTATCGACACAAGATAAGCGCGTGTCTCGTTTATTCTTTGATGCTGGTGAAGATTGGTACTGGCGTTGGTCAGATAACAATAATGGTAGTGTTCGACCAGACCATATCGCACTGGCGCTTGATAAAGCTTCTTATAAAGAAGGAGATATCGCAAAAGTTAATATCGATGCGCCCTATCAAGGTCAAGCTTGGTTGCGTATTGAGAGTGATAATCTACTGTGGCAACAACACGTTATTCTCAATAAAGGACACAACCAAGTTGAGATTCCTATTAAGGATTGGCAGCGCCATGATGTCTACCTAACGGCGTATTTAATCACTCCGATGACCCAAGATACTGCAATAAAACGCGCGTTGGGCGTCACTCATATACCACTAAATCGTGATGAGCGACAATTAGAACTCACCATAGACGCCCCTGAAAAAATTAAACCCAATACCACTGAAAAAGTGACTGTTAACATTGCCAATACCTCACAACAGACCCATGTTGTGCTGGCGGCAGTCGATGTGGGCGTACTCAATCTACATCAGTTTAAGACGCCGGATCCCTTTGACTTTTTCTTTGATAAACGTCGATACGATATCGCTATTTCCGATAATTTAAATGCGATTATTGCGCCAAACAACCATCAAAAAGCCAATATATTATGGGGTGGCGGTGCAGAAATGGATCGTGGTGGACAGCAAGCTAATGCCCATGTACAAATTGTGTCCTACCTATCTAAGCCACAAGAAGTCGTCAATGGCGTCGCGACATTTGATGTTCCAGTACCCTATTTTAATGGTCGTCTGCGTTTATTTGCCATTGCGTATAGTAACGATGAATTCGCTAGCGTCGAAAAACCAATAACTATTGCAGATGATATTGTTTCTCAGATCAATATGCCGCGATTTTTAGCGATTGGCGATAGCGCTACTCTCACCGTTGATTTGACTAATACGTCAGATATCAAGCAGCAACTTGTAGTAGAAATTAATGCGCCTGACTTAGGCATTGATGTTGAACGTTCTATTGTTTTAGCGCCAAAAGAAAATCAATCTATTGCTTTAAATGCAGCGCCAATAAATGCCCATCATGGGGCACCAATTTCATTGTCGATTGTAGGAGAGCATTACCAAACACAGCGCCAATGGCAACTGTCTGTGCGTCATCCTTATCCAGCTCAGCGAACGACAAACAGTAGTACACTTGCTGTGAAGTCCTCAGTGACATTCAACCCTGATACTGATAATTGGCATAAAGATCTTCAATCGAGCGTTAGCATTGCAACTCGACCACAATTTGAGTTGCGAGATCAAGTAAGCAAGCTATATGAATTCCCATTGGGATGTTTAGAGCAAACAAGTAGCCGCCTATATCCTTGGCTGGCTTTGCCACCAAAAACCCAGCAACAACTTGCGAAAGAATTGGTAAATGTTGACCGTAGTGAGCTCATCAATAAGGGGGTATCGCGTATCTTAAGCATGCAAACCTACAACGGTGGATTAAGCTTATGGGGTAGTAATGGCAACGAGGCCCCTTGGCTAAGTGCGTATGGCGCACAGGTTCTTTTGGCAGCGCAACAGGCGGGGATTTATGTGCCTGAGCAGTCTCTTGAAAAATTGTTATCTCGATTAGCTCATTATCTCAGACGCGGTAACTTTAGTGGTTATGGCGACATGGCAGACTATCGATTTGCAACGCGCTCATATTCCGCCATGGTGCTTGCATCGTTATCACGCACTAACCAAAGTCACATGCGTCAATTGATGAAAAAAAGCCGCGATAGTAAATCGCCATTAGCATTAGTGCAATTGGCAGTCGCTTTCGAATTGATGGGCGATAAAAAACGAGCTTTAACACTATTAAACACCGCTAAAAATAAAAAATTCACCCAAGTTTACAATGGCACTTACGCGTCTAAGATACGTGATAACGCGATGATCATTAATCTATTGCTTAAACACGAATTAGATGATGTTTGGGCACAAAAACTTGCCTTTAAGCTATGGAAAGACAAGCAATCCAGAGATTGGTTTAGTACGCAAGAACGGTTAGCACTAGTGCTTGCAGACTCCCAATTAGAACAGAAATTTGGCGATGAGTTTAATTATCAGCTAACTGTCGGTGATAGTCAGTTCACTGGCCCAGATAGCGACAATGCCTTTTATCGTATTGACGGTTTGGCCATTACCCAGTCAACGCTCACTAATACATCATCTCAATTGTTGTTTGTTGACCAAGTATCTCAAGGATATCCATTAGTCGCTCCAGAGTCAGTATCCAATGGCATGCATATTAGGCGTGACTATTACGACATGAATGGTCGCCCTGTTGTGCTGAAGAACCTGCAAAGTGGTCAGCAATTTATCGTTCGAATAAGAGCACAGAGCCAGGGTGACAATGTAAAAGATGTCATGGTGATTGATTTGTTGCCAGCGGGACTCGAGATTGAAAATAGTAATTTTGATAGCAGTATTAATTTACGCGATCTAAAAATCGACGGCCGCCCTATTATCGATCATATCGATGCTTACAAAATTGACTATCAAGGATACCTTGATGATCGTTATATCGCGTCTATTTCCGTCAATAAATACAATGAAACGCAGCTATTTTATCAGGTGCAAGTTGTCACCCCTGGCGTATTTAAACATCCACCAGTAATGGCTCAAGCAATGTACCGTGACGATATTAACGCGATTGGTCAAAGCGGCTCTGATATTACGGTAAAATAATGCGCCGTTTAACGTGGAAGCACTCGTTATTTATTGGCATACTTTTATTGGTTATGTCGCTATTTATTGCGGATACATTAGCGCCGCTCAATTTAAGTAAACTTAATGACGGCGTTACCGTAGTGAGCGACAACAAAGGTCGTCCACTACGAGCCTTCGCTAATCAAGATGGCATTTGGCGATATCGCGTAAGTGTTGATAACGTTAGTCCATATTATTTACAAGCCTTATTTACGTATGAAGATCGCCATTTCTATCAACACCCAGGCGTTAATCCCTTTGCAATGATACGCGCTGTCGGTCAAGCCATTTACCATGGTAAGGCTGTATCTGGTGGTTCAACGATTACCATGCAAGTGGCGCGATTACTTCACCCCAATAAGCGAACTATAGCAGGCAAAGTTACTCAAATGCTTCGCGCATTGCAGCTTGAATGGCACTTTAGCAAAACTCAGATCTTGGAAATGTACTTAAACATTGCTCCCTTTGGCGGCCCCATAGAAGGTATACAGGCAGCAAGTTATGCTTATTTTGATAAACCAGCAAGCGATTTGACACAAAACGAAGCAGCGTTACTTGCTGTCTTGCCACAATCACCCAGCAGATATCGACCAGATCGTTATCCAGAACGTGCATTAAACGCGCGTAATAAATTGCTCGACCGTATGGCTAATTTTCAGCAGTGGCCAAACGCGATAGTCGCGACACTGAAGAAAGATCCTATCTATGCCGATTACTTTTCTCATCCCAACATTGCCCCCTTACTAAGCCGGCGCCTAAAATCATCACAATCACAAAAATCAGACTTACCTGATATTTCAACCTTTATTGATGGCGATATTCAGGAACAATTAGAGCATCAAGTAAAAGACTATTTACATCGCTTACCCCCCAAATCATCTGCAGCCGTATTAGTTATGGATGGACTCAATGGCGAAGTGAAAGCCTATCTTGGTTCAGGTAACTTCAACGATAATGAACGTTTGGGACATGTTGATATGATAAAGGCGGTACGCTCGCCGGGCTCAACGCTAAAGCCCTTTGTGTATGGAGATGCCATCGAACAAGGTTTGATACACGACCAATCGTTGTTGCATGATACGCCAATAATTAAAGGTGATTACCGCCCGCATAATTTTAGTGGCGGTTATTCAGGACCGGTATCAACAAGTGACGCACTGCTACGAAGCCTAAACATTCCGGTGGTACAGGTACTCAATTATGGTACGAGTGAAGCCCTCACCGCACGGTTAAACAATGCTGGTCTATCATTACGTTGGCCTCAACATGCTAGCCCTAATCAAGCCTTGGTACTTGGCGGCGTCGGTATCAAACTCGAATCCTTAGTAACTGCCTATTCAGCGCTTATCAATCAAGGACAAGCCCTCACCCCTCGCTATCAAAAATCGGTCGAGATAAAGCAGCAATTTCTATTATCGCCAGCAAGCGCATGGCTAGTTCAAAATATACTGCGCCAACAGCAACAACCTGGCCGTATTAGTGACCAATTAAGTGAACATCAAAATAAATTGATTGGCTGGAAAACGGGCACAAGTTACGACAATAGAGATGCGTGGGTTATTGGTTTTTCGGGGCGCTATATCATTGGTGTATGGATCGGCAGAGCCGATGCAGTCGCACTACCTAATAACACTGGTAGTAAGCATGCACTGCCGCTATTTTTGCAGGTAAGCCACCATTTTGATAATAACTTTATTCCACAGCGTCCCGCTAATGTATCTCGTCACTCCATATGCTGGCCTAGTGGAAGAGTTATCTCTGACACTGCACAGGATAACTGCCTAGAACAAAAAGAAGCGTGGCTTATTGATGGGCATGCCCCCGCAACCTTGACGAGTATACGTCCTAATTTTGGTAGTCGATTACGTTTACACTTCTATCTTGAACCCAATGGAACGCGCAGCAATTTACTTTGTGCTAGTGAAAATGCGGTTGTTTCAACAATCGATTTATGGCCTGATGCACTTAATCGATGGCTAGATAAACCAAAACAAAATCAACATCGGCTCCCAAAACTCAATACTAATTGCACTGAAAAGTCGACAATACATTCTCCACTGCAAATTTCATCTATTAAACCTGAGAGTCACTTTATTAAAACCAATAACAACCCATTGCGCTTATTGCTGACGACTAACCAACCGTCGCAGAATATAACTTGGCTCTTAAACGGAGAGTTAATCAATAATAAATTAGAGTTAACGATAGATCATCGGGGAAGTTATCAATTGATAGCATTATCTAATAATGGACAGCTTGATAAAGTCAATTTTTTCATTGAGTAATTTTCACCACATTTAACAACTAATCGAGGCAATATTCATACTATTTATCTAATTTCAATGATTTTAAGAATATTAATTCTAAATCCGGCTGCTAAATCATGTCAGTTTACGACTAATATTTAATTGCAAAACAAAAATTAACCATTAAAATGAAAGAGTTATATTATACCAATTGCATTAAATATTTGCCCACTTGTACTTGTTAAAATTAACTAAAATGGCGTTGCTCTCAATCCTAATAGCCAGCTATTAGTCAATCGAGCGCCTTGTTTTAGCTGATTTTCTCTACGCACAACAAGATCACTTACTTAATGCAATTGGTATTAAACACTATCTCAACTGATTTATAATTAGGCTTGATGATATGGGTATTTATTCTATTTCGATATTTAGGAACTATTGTGAAATTAACAATTATTAGTGGTACATCCGGCGCAGGGAAAAGCGTAGCGTTACGAGTCTTGGAAGACATTGGATACTACTGTGTCGACAACCTTCCGATTAATTTACTATTTCCTTTTATTCAAAATACTGAAGATTCAGAACAGCCAGTTGCAGTCAGCTTGGATGTTCGAAACATCCCCCCTACAGAAGAAGAGCTAGACGAATTATTAGAATCGTTAAGAAAGCACTGTGAACTTGAAATTCTGTTTCTAGATGCATCAAGCACTAAATTGATTAAACGCTATAGCGAATCTCGCCGTCTTCATCCACTGACACAACAATGCTTGACCTTGATGGAAGCTGTAAAAGCAGAGAAAGTGATGTTGCAGCCTCTTGCGGCCGCCGCTGATTTAAAAATTGAAACGGGTGAACTCACTATTTATCAATTAAGTGATTTAATCAAAAAACGTCTTTTAGGCACACGCAGCAGCGAACTTGTTTTGGTATTTGAGTCTTTCGGTTTTAAATACGGCCTACCACGTGATGTTGATTATGTATTTGACGTTCGTTTCCTTCCTAACCCACACTGGGTGCCGGAACTACGTCCATTAACTGGTCTTGACTTGCCGGTGCAAGAATATTTATCAAGTAATGCCATGGTTAATAAACTTGAATCGCAAATCACTGACTTCATTGGCACTTGGTTGCCAGAGCTAGAGCGAAATAACCGTAGTTATGTAACTATTGCCATTGGTTGTACTGGTGGTCAGCATCGCAGTGTTTATTTAGCCCAAAAATTAGCGAAGAACTTTTCAGAGCAACGTCATAATATTCAGATCCATCATCGTGAAATGGTTCGCAAAGGCGCAATTAATAGCTGAAAATGATTCAAACATCGGTTAGTATTAAATACTATACAAATCAATTAATTTTGTAATAGTTTCAATTAACCAACCTTCAATAAAAGTACTGTCGTTATGCCAGAAACAGTCATCGAACAAGATTTCTCGAACAAAAAGTTCGACGAGCTCCAAAATGCGCTAAATAGCGGCATGTTCGTGCACGTTCGGCAAATATTGATGGATATGCCAGCGTGTGATGTTGCGCTGCTGTTAGAATCTAGTCCCTACAGAAGCCGTCAAGTGCTTTGGCAGCTAGTTGATCATGACGATCAAGGCGATATCCTCGAAGAGTTATCCGAAGACGTTCAAAAAAGCATTGTTAAGCAAATGCAGGCCCATCAAGTTGCGGCAGCAACAGAGGGGATGGATACCGATGATTTAACTGACGTTCTACGTACCTTACCAGATAGTATTTATCGCCAAGTATTAGCGGCAATGGATGCGCAAGATCGTAGCCGTGTTGAAGCTGCGATGGCGTATGAGGAAGACTCTGCTGGTAGTATCATGAACACGGATACTGTCACCTTACGCCCCGATGTTAATCTTGATGTTGTTATGCGCTATCTCCGGCTCAAAGGTGAACTTCCTGAAGCGACAGACATGCTATATGTCGTAAATAAAGACGACAAATTACTTGGCGGTGTCACCCTATCTACGCTTATTACAACCAATCCAATCATGACTGTATCTCAGATCATGGATCGCACCATAGAAGCTATTCCAGCGGCAATGGACGAAACAGAAGTTGCTCAACAATTTGAGCGCCATGACTGGTTATCTGCCCCTGTTATCGATACTAGCGGCAAGCTACTAGGTCGTATTACCATCGATGACGTTGTTGATATTATTCGTGAAGAAGCTGAACATTCCATGATGAGTATGGCGGGTTTAGATGATGAAGAAGATACCTTTGCGCCAGTCATTAAGAGTACTCGTAAGCGTTCATTGTGGCTCGGCATCAATTTATTAACAGCGTTAGCGGCTGTTGCAGTAAGCAATTTATTCGAACCTATTCTTGCTCAAATGGCGATTCTAGCCATTCTTAATACCTTAGTACCCAGCATGGGCGGCATCGCAGGAAATCAAACCCTAACCCTGATTATCCGTGGTATGGCACTTGGACATGTCGGCGATCGCAATAAACGTTGGTTGATTGGCAAAGAGTTAGCGATAGGTATGCTCAACGGCTTACTGTGGGCTTTAATCTTGTCTGTCGTTGTTGGCTTATGGCAACAGGATGTAAAACTTGGGTTGGTTATCGCTTTTGCAATGTTAGCTAATATGACGGCCGCTGGTTTATCCGGTGTCTTAATTCCGTTAACACTCAAACGCTTAAAGATTGATCCGGCATTAGCGGGTGGCGTTGTGTTAACCACTATTACTGATGTTGTCGGAATATTTGCCTTCCTAGGTACAGCAACGTTAGCTTATAGTTAAAGTGATACGGGTAGTGACTCATCACTGCCCCACTGTGCCCACGAACCATCATATAATCGCAAATTATTAAATCCAGCAATATGTGCTGCTAGCAATAATATGCATGCCGTAATCCCAGAGCCGCAACTAAAGATCATGGGATGATCAACATCTTCAATACCAAGCTCAGCGAATTCCTTTTTTAATGCCTGCACCGACTTAAAACGGTCGCCATTAAGCACCTTAGCAAATGGTAAATTTAATGAGTTAGGAATATGACCAGGCCGTACATTAGGCCGCGGTTCAAGCGACTGCCCATGAAAACGAACTGCCCCTCGGGCATCAATTAACGTGTACTCACCATTTTTAAGATTCGCTACAACTAACGATTGATTAGCCATCCACTCATGTTGTAATTGAGTAATATAATGACTTTTTTCGCCTAACGCTTGATAGCTAGCGACAACAGGTTGTTTCTCTAGTTGCCATTTTGGTAACCCACCATCAAGTACGTAAACATTTTTATGCCCCATTACTTTGAACAACCACCATGCACGTGGCGCAGAGTACATCCCTTGATTATCATAGATAACGACAACATCGTCATTAGTGATACCTAGTTCCATCATATAATCGCTAAACTGCTTAACAGATGGCATAGTATTAGATAATAAAGACGCACTATCACTCAAAGCTGTTTCGATATTCAGCGGTAAGCTTTGAGGCAGTAAAATTGGTAATTCATAGACTATTGGTTCTTTACCAACAATTTTTTTCATACTGGCATCAACTAACTTAATCTTGTCGTTAGCTAATTGAGTGGCTACCCAATCGCCGTTTACCAATGGTAAATTATTCAATATGCTCTTCACTTAAGACGCTGCTCCAAAATACTGTTGTCACCCGTAAGCCGCGACTAATATTTGCTGTTTATCTAGCTTGGCGTTGCTTTCCCTGAACCACGCAAGATAATTAGATAAATACGTCGCTGCCACACCTTTCATTTTTCCGTTAATCCAGCCTTTAAAGTTAGCTATCGCGCCATTCACCGTTTGGATATGGTACACCTCATCTATTACTCTGATTTCACCGTTGATTAACCGCTTATGGTCACCATGTTTTTGTTTGGCAATTGCCACATAGGACCACGAACCATCGCTGCATAATACCAATTGCATTAAATATTTGCCCACTTGTACTTGTTAAAATTAACTAAAATGGCGTTGCTCTCAATCCTAATAGCCAGCTATTAGTCAATCGAGCGCCTTGTTTTAGCTGATTTTCTCTACGCACAACAAGATCACTTACTTAATGTAATTGGTATAATACCGAGTGTTCAGTGATATTTTCAGCTAAATTCGCTGCTATTTCTGCCGTTGTATCAGCCGCTAACATAGGGGTAATCATATGGTTGCTGCGATCTATCGATAAAAGAACGGCAACTTGACCATCCTTGGTTCGTTTATCGATGCCGCCCCCTCGTTTTCTGGGCTGACGTTGCTCCGCTAAAGTGTTCGAACCTTTTTCTGAGTAAGCTAGAAAAAACTCATCAACTTCAATAATTCCCGATAGCTTATCGTCATTTTTACCCGCTTGAGCAACCAGAAAACGATGTCGCCATAAGAAAGCCGTTTTAAGGTTAATACCACAAACCTCGGCAGCTTCTCTTAGGGTTAATTTTAATTGCATACAACGCGCATAATCTTCCCACAGATGAGATTTATGTAATCGAGCGAATGGTGTCTTAGTCTTGTTGTTAAAGGTTTTATGACAACCTTTACAGCGGTATCTCTGTATCGCACCTGATTTCCCCCACTTTTTCAATTGAGTGGATTCGCAATGAGGGCATTGTGGGGATAGGTCAAAAAGAGGCTGAATAATTTCATCGGTACTGATTTCAGCCTCTAGCGCTTGAATTGACTGATGAACTATCTCTCTTTGCGCTGGAGTCATCGAGGAACGTTGTTTCGTTATCCGGTTATACCAATTTGATTAAGTTTGTGATCTTGTTTTGCGAAGGAAAAACAAATGAAGGCAAGGCGCTTGATTGAGCAATAGCTGGCTATTGGGATTGAAAGCAACGCAACATTCATTTTATTTTAACCAGCAAAAGTGGGCAATAACTTTGTCAACTTGGTATTAAGCTTACTTACAAATGATTTAGTATTGATTACCAATACCTTCAATAAGTTAATCTCACTATTGAGTATAGACAACAATTAGCTACAACAGCGCCTCACTTAATAACACGATAAGTTGTTCCGTTAATGTTTTTGCTTTCAAATGCTGTTGTTGTTTAATCGCTTTTTCAATATCAGCGCCCAAGGTTGCCAATTGAGAAAATTGGAACACGGCGGCGGCGCCTGAAAAGCGATGGGCTGCTTTTGCTAACTCACTGTAATCGAAGGTTGATAATAATAACTCAAAGTTTTTTCGCTCAGCTTTAAAGGACGCTTTAAAATCTTTTGAAATATCAGATGTATCGACTTGAGCCAATTGCTGTGTCTGCTCAGGCACAACTGTTTGACGTAGGTTACGCGCTAATACTTGTACAAAATAGTTACGAACAATAGGTTTACTGACGTAGTCATCAAAACCAAGGCGGATGTAGTGTTCTATTTCGTGATTCATTGCGTTTGCCGTCAAGGCTACAATAGGTACCTTAGCACCTTGTTGACGTAACGCTTTAAAGGCTTCAATACCGTCCATTTCAGGCATCTGAATATCAAGTAGCACCAAGTCTGGCTTGCGTAAATTGTATTTTTTTATCGCTTGATAACCATTGGCAGCGGTGACGACATTAAGGCCGAGAACTCGTAATAACCGCTCGGTCAGTCGTCTATTATCATCATGATCATCTGCCAATAATACGAGACCATTTAATGTCAGATTAGGGTCAAGTCGTTGAGTCACTGCAGGTAATTCTTGCTGCATATAACAAGGCTGCTCAGAGATTGGTAAGCTAAATATAAACTCACTACCAATGTTTATCTCACTCGCGACATCGATATTGCCATTCATCATAATTGCCAATTGCTGCGATAAACACAAACCAAGTCCAGAGCCACCAAAACGGCGGCTAATAGAACTATCTCCTTGCGTAAAACGATTAAAAATTTGCGCAAGCTGTTCTTCATTTAAGCCAATACCAGTATCTATTACTTTAAATGACACACAATGGGTATCAGCACTAATGATCATGGTTACCCTGCCACGGTAAGTAAATTTAATGGCATTTGAGCATAAGTTAATAAGAATTTGCTTGAGGCGTAACTCATCTATCATCATTACGAAGGGACTTGATAATTGATTATCAACGACAAAGTCCAATCCTTTCTTTTGTGCTTGTTCTTGAAAAAAGCTACTGACTTTATCAATGACCTTGTGAATATCGTGCTGCTTTAGTTCTAGTTCGAGTTTGTTTGCTTCAATTCGACTCAGATCAAGCAGATCATTGAGTAGGGTCAATAAATGGGTGCTATTGCTGTATATGATTTCAACTTCTTTATGAACAAATTCCGGCTCAACATCACCAGCGATAATCGCTTCAGCCTGTCCTATTACGGCAGTTAAAGGAGTGCGAAGTTCGTGGCTCATATTAGCTAAAAATTGGTTCTTTGTGGCGTTAGCTTGCTGGACTTCTTCCATTAATAGCTCTAGCTCTTCCGTTCTTAGTTTTACTTTTTGAGATAAATTACGCTTGAGTTTCGCCTGTGATCGGCTTCGATAAAAGAAGAAACTGATAACAATGAGTAAGATACTGCCAGATAACCATAATTGATAACGTTGTTGCGCCTGCTCAAACTCAAAGGTTTGAAGTTTTTCTTTTTGCATTAAATCGTTAACCTGAGCCATTAAACGGTCTGCGTTCGATTTAGCACGATATATTGTCATTTTTGCAGTGGCTTGCTCTCGCCCATTTTCATTATATTTAGCCAGTGAATTTCGTAATGTATTAACGGCATTATGCGTCTCCCCTTTCGACGCTAAAATGAGTGCATAGAGCGCACTGTTATGCATTTGTCTTTCAGGATTTGTGCTTTCAATGGCGAGTTGTTGGGATTTTTCAATAAATTTAACAGCGGAGTCATGATTAGCGCGATAATAATTTACTTTAGCAAGCGCATAATAGGCGCCAGAAACAGCGTCAGTATTGTCAGTTTTCTCTCCGAGCGCTATCGATTCTTTTGCATGACGCTCGCTCTTTTCGATCTTATGCAAATCCAAATAAACATTTGCAAGACTATTCGCAGCAAAAGCGACTTGAAATTCATTATCTTGCGCTTTCAAAGCGACATAGGCTCTATTAATGAATTCAAGAGCAGTCTCGAATTGACCAGCGCCTTGAAAAGAGCGCCCATACTCTAAATATCCGCGTGCTAGTCTTTCAGGTCGATCCATCGTTTTTAGTTTTTTTATGACACTCGAAAAAATCGATATAGCGGTTTCGTACTGTTGTAAACGATTGTAAAGAATAGCAATATTTTGTTGAACATCAATACTATCTAATGCACTTCCCACATTACTATATATTTCAGCCGCCTCTTCAAATTGCTTCACCGCTGACTCAAAATCATGAACAGCAGTCGTTGCCAAAGCCATATTATTTAGAACATGTGCTTGTTCAATCTTTTGATTAGTTTCTCGAAAATAGTCGAGTGAAAGTTGATAGTGCTGCATCGCATTTAATACATCATTTTTGAAAAAGTAGAGGATCCCTACAAATTTACTGGCGCGTGCCTCTTGCTCACGCAATCCATATTGCTGTGACAATGCTAATGCTCGATGCGCATTGTTTAATGCTCTTTTAGGCTGAGAGTTCGAATTATGAAGCTTTGCTAACGTACTATGTCCATGCACGTGTTCAATAGGCGTTAGGGTGACGTTCTCAATTATCTCCAGAGCTTGCTCAATAGCGTGTGCTTTATCGCTAGATTGTAGCAATGTATTAAATCGCGTCTCATTTTCAGTGTTAGCAGATGCTAACGACGAAAAAAATCCCCCTAACACCGCTATAAAAATTAATTTAGCAAACCGTTCCACAATAATTCCCTTTATTCATACTATTCGTTGCTGATTACTGCGTTTTGACTCGTTCAACAGCGGTTAACCACTGTTGATACAAGCCATTTCGTTGCGTCGCTAACATGGTTGGTGTAAATAGCTTATCTTGATGCCACAACTTAGATATTTGAGACAATGAATCAAAGATGCCAGCTTGAAGGCCTGCTAAATACGCGCAACCTAACGCGGTTGTTTCCATAATGCTACAGCGACTAATATTAGCCCCTAAAATGTCAGCGAGGAACTGCATTGTCCAATCATTCTGACTCATCCCACCATCAATTTGCAGCGACGTAGGTCTGACACCATCCGACTCCATCGCTTTTTGCAAATCTTTAGTTTGGTAACAAACCGACTGTAAGCCCGCGCTCACAATCTCTTTGATGCCTGAGTCTCGCGTTAAGCCAACAATTGCACCGCGTGCATTAGGATCCCAAAAGGGCGCCCCAAGACCTGTGAATGCAGGCACTAAAAATACCCCATGATCGATAGGCGTTTTTTCTGCAATGGCTTGGGTTTCACTGGCATCTTTTATAAATTCTAGACCATCTCGCAACCATTGCACGGTTGCCCCCGCCATAAATATACTACCTTCCAGTGCGTAAGTTGTTTTGCCATTTAAACGATAGGCTACGGTTGATAGTAAACGATTCGTCGATTGAATCGCTTTATCACCCGTATTGAGCATTAAAAAACAACCTGTACCGTAAGTGCTTTTCGCCATCCCTTTTTCAAAACAAGTTTGTCCAAATAACGCCGCTTGTTGATCGCCAATCATCGCTGTTATAGGAATCGCCTGACCTAAAATAGTTGGATCTGTTACGCCGAAATCATCTGCACTGTCCTTAACTTCGGGTAGAATAGCTTTTGGAATGTTGAATAACGCCAGTAGTTCGTCATCCCAACATTGGTCATGAATATTAAAGAGTAGCGTACGAGAAGCATTAGTGGCATCAGTTGCGTGTTGGTGTCCTTGGGTAAGATGCCAGAGCAAAAAGGTGTCAATGGTGCCAAACGCTAACTCGCCACGTTCAGCGCGTTTACGTGCTCCTTCTACGTGATCTAAAACCCATTGTAACTTACTCGCACTAAAATAGGGATCAAGTAGCAAACCAGTCTTAGCGGATACAGTCGCTTCATAGCCTTGCTCAACTAATTCTCGGCATTTTTCGCCAGTCCTTCGATCTTGCCAAACAATAGCGTTATAGATAGCTTCGCCAGTATTTTTATCCCACACCACCGTTGTTTCACGCTGGTTAGTAATTCCAACACACCTAACATCACAAGCGTCAACTTGCGACTTTGCCATGACATCTTTTGCACAGTGCACCACAGTCGTTAGAATATCGTTAGGCTTATGCTCTACCCAGCCATCTTGAGGGAAGTGTTGCTCAAATTCAGTTTGCGATTTAGCAACAACCTTACCTTGGTCGTCAAATAGCACCGCGCGAGAACTCGTTGTTCCCTGATCGATTGAGAGGATAAAATTAGGCATATCAGTGACATAGTAATTAATAAGAACGACGTATTACTTTACCATGCATTCTTAGGGTTGTCCGAGAAAATCAGTACTAAAAATAGGCTGAATAGAAGACAATTAACTCTCATTTAAAACAGCGAATTATTTGAACTTATCGCATCAGTCAACCAATTCAATATCTAAGCTTTAGAGTAATACCAATTGCATTAAATATTTGCCCACTTGTACTTGTTAAAATTAACTAAAATGGCGTTGCTCTCAATCCTAATAGCCAGCTATTAGTCAATCGAGCGCCTTGTTTTAGCTGATTTTCTCTACGCACAACAAGATCACTTACTTAATGCAATTGGTATCACAATCAATAAAACGGCAGCGACGCAAGATCGTCCCACTAAAACTGCATTTATTGAAAATTCAACCATCGAATTCGAGGGCAATCAATCAAATTCGGGCTATTAGTTGGCGTTGGTTTTGTCGCAGCCAGTTTTGGCATCAACTACCAATTTAGTAATAAAAGTTTTCGCTTATTGCTGATAGACGCAGGTTATCACTGTAGTCAATTTGTTATCTACGCCATAATTTTAGGATTGTGGCATTAACTAAAACTAAAAAGCCCTCACTTCAAATGAGGGCTTTAAATGGCAATCAACACTAAATATCTCTATTAAGCATTATTTTTCTCTTGTGCCGCTTTTTTAATGGCAACTTTTTGCTCACGGCGATCATTGATAATGTTTTTCACATCGCCACCGATATGATTTTCACCGCGCTGTTCTGCTAATTGAATTTGGCGCTCACGTTCTGCAAAACGAGCACGTTGCTCATCAGTCACTTGGTCATGACAGCGATGACAGCTTACGCCTTTGACGTAATGTTCGCTTTTCATTTCTTCTTCCGTTAACGGGAAACGACAAGCAAAACATTGATCATATTGACCTTGTTCTAAATCGTGATTTACGGCAACACGGCCATCAAAGACGAAACACTCGCCTTCCCACATTGACTCTTCTTTTGGCACATCTTCAAGATATTGTAGGATACCGCCTTCAAGGTGGTAAACTTCTTCAAAGCCTTGTTCTTTCATATAAGCAGTTGATTTTTCACAGCGAATACCACCAGTACAAAACATAGCAACTTTCTTGTGCTTCGTATTATCTAGATTCTCTTTTACATACTGCGGAAATTCGCGGAAAGTTTCAGTATTAGGATCAAGTGCGCCTTTAAAAGTACCAATTTCAACTTCGTAGTCATTACGCGTATCAACTAATACAACCTCAGGATCAGAAATCAACGCATTCCAATCTTGTGGCTTAACGTAAGTACCAACCACGTGATTCGGATCGATACCCTCAACACCCATGGTTACAATCTCTTTTTTGAGTTTAACCTTGGTACGTTGAAATGGATTTTCATCGTTATAAGACACTTTATTTGAAATAGGATTTAAACGCTCATCGCTATGCAGGAAGTTAACCACCGCTTCTATTCCAGCTTCAGGGCCTGCGATAGTCCCGTTAATGCCTTCTAACGCTAATAACAGCGTACCGCGAACATCATTCGCTTCCATTATCGCTAATAAAGGCTCACGAATAGCTTCAAAGTTTTCTAAGCGCACAAATTTGTACATGGCGCATACATGTATTTTTGACATATTTTATTTCCCATTGAACGAGCTGGATCGTAAATCCAGTGCTGTAGACATTCGTAATTCATTCACGAACAACATAATTATTACAACTAACGGTTAAGGCTAATTGCCTTTAGTCCCGTTATTAGATGCCTTCAAGAATATTTATGTTAGGGAAAAAATCATGGATGATTTTTTAGATTTTTGCGCATGGATGCGCATAAAAATCGGCCCGTAAAGACAGAAATATTTTTGAAGATAAGCAGCTAATCTTCGGGTCGCCTTTCTTTTGGTTACTTTTATTTGGCGAAGCAAAGAAAAGTAACTGGTGTGCAATAGAATCATCAAACGTTTCATGCTACCCGTCAAAGCACACCAAAAAATCAAACAGCGACAGGACCTTCGAATTGCGGCGCGCAGTATAGCAAATCTAATCAGCCACAGACAAACTTTAGACTAAAATTGAGAGCCAACTTACGAACTACACGACAACATCGAACAACCTACTTTATTCCTCGCCCAATCAGGACGTTTCTTTGCATAATCTTCAAATTCTGGTTGTTCATCGTAAGGATGACGTAACAATTTCTGCAGGCGATGAATTTCACTATAGTCGCCTTGCTGGGCAGCATCGATGGCCTGTTGCGATAGGTAGTTTCGCAGAACATATTTAGGATTAACGCGATTCATTTGGCTGACTCTTAACTCATCAGTGCGATTTTCTTTAGAAACTCGATTTTTCCATTTAACAAGCCAAGCGGACATTTGTGATAAATAAGTGTCACTCAACTCATCTTGCTCATAATAGGCGCTGTGCAGTGTCGGGAGCCATGTAGATGAATCACTTAAGTCATGTGATAAATCTAACTGAGCAAGCTTGCGATAGAATATACTCATATCAGTTTCAACCAAGCTAAGTATCGCTTCAAGAGATTCAAACAGCGTTAAATCTTCAGCCTCTTGATAGCTTTCTAATCCCAGTTTTTGTGCCATCATCTCGCGCCAACCAAGCTGATAATCATCAGCAAACTGATTTAACAGTGCTTCAAGGGGCTGTGCCTCTTCCACCAACGGGTAAATCGCGTTAGCGAGTTGGAATAAATTCCACTGCGCAATCTCACCTTGGGTGCCAAAACGATAGCGTTTATGTTGTCTATCGGTCGTATTGGGGGTGAAGTTAACATCAAAATCATCTATCCAGCCATAAGGGCCATAATCGATAGTTTCACCGACAATCGACATATTATCGGTATTCATTACCCCATGCACGAAACCAACTCGCTGCCAGCCAATGACCATTTTGCAGGTACGTTGACATACTTCTTCAAACCAACGTAAATAGGTTTCCTTTTCGATGGCTTCATCTTGCGACGATTCTCGTTTCTCAAGTAGATGGGGAAAATCAGCAGCGATGGTGTGATCGGCTAATGCCTTTAACAGTTCAGTATCTTGCCTAAAAGCGGGAAGTTGAAAGTGACCAAAGCGGGTAAATGATGACGATACTCGGCACACCACAGCACCTGGCTCTAACGCTGCATTACCGTTATACATTATGTCACGCATGACGTCTTCACCCGTCAAACTCAGCGATAAGGCTTTGGTGGTTGCTATACCTAGATGCTCCATCGCTTGGCTACATAAAAACTCACGTACTGAGCTACGTAATACCGCTAAACCATCACCGCTGCGAGAATATGGCGTAATACCCGCTCCTTTGAGTTGTAAAATACGATGCTCGCCTTCTGGCGTTACCAACTCGCCCAAGTTGATGGCACGACCATCACCAAGTTGTCCAGCCCAGTTCCCAAACTGATGCCCACCATAATTCATTGCATAAGGGGCCATGCCGTCTAAAATCGCATTCCCTGCAACTACGTCGCTAAATAGCGGGTCGCTGAGATCGTTATCTTCAAATCCGAGTTCATTAGCAAGTGCTTCATCAATAGCAATAATCTTAGGCGCTGCGACCTTGGTGGGCATGACAAAAGAGTAGGCCGCGTTATATACCTGACGCGTAAACTTTTCTGCTTCTTGATCGGCTGGCAAGTTATTCACAAAACGGTTATCAAAGGTGAATTTCGATTGAAGTAATGGCACGTGATTCTCGATAAATTACAAATTAGTGCCATTAGTATACCTATTAATGTGTGCTGAAAAATCCGTAAAATAATTGGGGATAAAATTTATAAAAAAATTCAATACCCCCTAATTGACTTTATTTTAATCACCCTGCACTATGGATTCATTAATCTATGAAATTATTACCAAAACAATGAAACCATCTATCGCTTTTACATCGCTAATCAATTCATGCTGGCTATCAGTCAGTGTGGTGATGTGTATGTATAAGCGACTTGATTAGTTTCCATAATATTTTATTCAAGCCGCAGCCTACCTACTGCGGCTTAATTTTTGTTTCCACATCAATGCTCCAGACAGTTAGGCTTCGATAACAAAAGGAAGCCACCCATTATGAAAGTACCTATTTGCTATCTCATTGTCATTGCTATTTGGTCGACAACACCGCTGGGCATTGTGTGGAGTAGCGAAAGCGTGTCGCCGACTATGGCAGTTATGTTACGAATGATAATAGCCGCAGTATTAGGCACTGCAATTTTAGTCATTTTTCGCATAAAACTGCCTGTTTCAAACACCGCATTTAGACTCTATGGTTATTCAACGCTCGGCTTGTTTGGCGGAATGACTTGCGGCTATATGGCATCAACTTATGTGACTTCTGGCTTTATGTCGTTGGTATTTGGTTTGTCACCAATTTTTACAGGGTTACTAGCACGCAGAATACTTGATGAGCCAGCCTTTGATAACAGTAAAAAACTGGCGATGATGGTTTGTTTAGCAGGTTTAGCCATTGTCTGCTGGGACAAAATCTCATTAAGCGGTGATAGCTATATAGGTATCTTATTGCTGTTAGTTGCGATGTTCTTTTTTAGCCTCAGCGGTGTATTGGTTAAAAGTGTCAACATTAGTATTCATCCATTGGCGACAACACTCGGCACGTTGTATTTTTCACTGCCATTATTTTTCATCGCTTGGCTGATTACTGATGGGCAGTTAAATGCCCATCAGTGGAGTGTTCGTTCGTTAGCATCCATTGCTTACCTTGGTATCTTTGGTTCATTAATAGGATTGATTGCTTATTTCTTTGTATTGCAACGATTAGCCACCAGCACTGTTGCATTATCAACGTTAATAACGCCCAGCTTTGCCATCGCGTTAGGCGCAATTTTTAACAATGAGCGGATCAGTCATCAGCTGGTTATGGGCGCTTTATTAATTACCCTTGGGTTGGGAATTTACTTTTGGGGTAAACGATTTTCATTGCAACGTATTAAGTTGTAGCGCATCATTCCTAACAATTTACTTGTGTTAGGAATGATTGTGAAAAAACTACTTTTAGCATGCACTTTTTTGCTACTCAATGCATGTGCAACAGATTCAGAAAAACAAGCGACAGAAACAGCTCAAAAGCCTTATGTATTACTTATCTCACTTGATGGTTTTCGTTGGGATTATGTCGAAAAATACAAACCGGAGTTTATCTCAACATTTGCTAAAGAGGGCGCAAGTTTAGCGTCGATGCGCCCTTCTTTTCCGACTAAGACATTTCCGAATCATATCAGTTTAGTTACTGGTTCATATCCACAACATCATGGCATTGTCGCTAACAAGTTTTATGCACCAGATCTCGATAAAACCTATTACATTAAAGATTTTGAAGCCGTTACTAATTCAGACTTTTATTTGCGTAAACCATTGTGGGTAATTGCCGAAGAGCAAAATGTACGCGCCGCGAGTTATTTCTGGCCGAGTTCGGAAGCTGAAATAGCAGGCGTTCGTCCAAGTTTTTATAAAAAGTATGAGCACTCACAACCTCACCAACAACGCATCGATGGGGTTTTAGAATGGTTACAACTCCCAGAAGAGCAACGACCACAACTCATCACAACCTATTTCCACGATATCGATAGTGCAGGCCATGAATTTGGCCAAGATTCACCAGAATTAATCGCCACCATAAAAACGGTCGACGCCGCAATAAAACAGCTGGTTGAAAAAGTACGAACCCTTGATGTTGACGTTAACATTGTGATTGTTTCCGATCACGGCATGGATGACTACCCAGCAGAAAACTATGAATATATTCCAGCGTGGGTTAAGGATGAGTTTAACGTTGCTGCCGCCAATACCATAGTGCATTTGTATCACAATGAAGAAAGTACAATAACAACCGAGCAAGCATTAGCGAATATTCGTCAACAAGCAAAGCATTACCAGTGCCATTTATATCAAGAAGTGCCAGCCAAGTTTAATGCCTCTAAATCACAACGTATGGGTGACATCACCTGCTTTGCTGACAAAGATTGGGCCATTGGCTTTGACGGTCGCACCAGCCATGGCGATCACGGCTGGAGCCAGTTTAATACCACAGATATGGATGCAATATTCTACGCACAAGGCCCTGCTTTTAAGAAAAGCTATCAAATGAGTACAGTCGAGAATGTCAACGTCATGCCGCTATTGGCACACATTCTCGGTGTTAAAATCACCACGCCAATTGATGGCAAACTTGAAAAGATGCAACCGCTTCTTAATTAATTGATGTATGAATTAAGCGCCCTTGGGCGCTTAATGAGTTATTCATTAGGCTGCACATTGGGGTATAGATAATCCTCCGCGATTATATGATCTGACCAGCGATGTCGACTCCAGTCATCGGATTTATCAAATTCCCGTGTACGCCCTTGAAGCTTCTTAACTAATACAATATTTGGCCACGGAGTTGCTCTTCTAAGTCTTTGTTTTCGACAATTATACCAATTGCATTAAGTAAGTGATCTTGTTGTGCGTAGAGAAAATAAGCTAAAACAAGGCGCTCGATTGACTAATAGCTGGCTATTAGGATTGAGAGCAACGCCATTTTAGTTAATTTTAACAAGTACAAGTGGGCAAATATTTAATGCAATTGGTATTAGACGCTCTATTCTTTGCTGTTGAGAGATATCTACAGTTATTTTTCCACCAGTAATCAATACTAGAACTACAGAGGCGACAGCAAAGTATCGAGTGAATTTCATTTTTGAACGACGAGTAAGAGAGTCAGCTATTTTGTACTACACAGCGTCAGGCGGTGATTCTTGTTCTATATTTTTAACGTCATTTACAAGTAAATCTAACAATGCTTGATCATCTTTATCATTGGTCATCAATCATTTTCCTTCATTTGTTCTTGTAGACGTTTCAATGAACCGCTAACAACTGATTTCGAGTAGCTTTCAGACTGGCCTAACATTTCACCTATCTCGTGATGTTTATATTGTTCAACGACAAACAACCATATTACAGCCCGGTGTTCTGCTGAAGTCTCAGAAAAAAGCGGATCCAACAATTGGGTTGAATCTTTTTCTACGTACTCGTCATCGTCGCTACGAAAATCAATTATATATTTTGAGGCTAACTGACTCCGCTTTAGAAAGTTAACGGTGTTGTTAATTGCAATACGTTTAAGCCAAGCTTTAATAGATATTTGAGTTCTAAATTTATCAATCTGAGAAAAGGCATCTAGAAATGAATCATGTAATAAATCATTTGCCAAATCTCTGTTACCACAGATCTTCAAAATTGCAGTATAGACAGTCTTAGAAAACTCCCTATAAAGTAATTCTTGGGCTTTAATATCGCCTTTTTTTCAGGCGCTGCAGCATTAATTCATTCCATTGAGTCAAATTTCAAACTCTCCAAAGTCGTGTCGTTTTATCTATATAACAATTGATGCCATGAAAACGTCGCATTAAATTAAATAAAAGTCGACATTAATTTACAATTCAATTAGATTGAATGCAGCTATTCATTTCCATGGTGAAAAGAATTTATAGGAGTAAATTTGTGTAACAACATGAATTTAGTCCTCTAATTTTTCTGAGGATAACACCATGGCAACATCAACACTTCCTAATATCGTTATTATTGGCGGCGGCGCTGGCGGACTTGAACTGGCCACGCAATTGGGACACAAACTAGGGAAAAAAAACCGAGCAAATATTTTACTGATAGATAAAAATCGTAGTCATATCTGGAAACCACTGTTACATGAAGTGGCGACGGGTTCTCTTGACTCAAATTTAGATGGCGTAGTTTACAGTGCACATGCGGCTAAGCACGGCTATCGATTCCAATTAGGCACTTTTTGCGGCCTCAACTCTGAAACAAAAACCATTACCCTTGCTCCGCAGTTTGAACAACAGCAGCAAATATTACCTGCACGAGACGTAACTTATGATCAGCTTGTCATTGCCATTGGTAGTGTGAGCAACGATTTTAATACCCCGGGTGTCAAAGAGCATTGTTTCTTTCTAGATTCACACAAGCAAGCTGACCGTTTTCACGGTGCCCTGCTCAATGCATTTACGCAAGTTCATCAAAACACACAAGATGCCCAACTAGATATCGCCATTGTTGGCGCAGGCGCGACTGGCGTTGAACTATCGGCAGAGCTTTATCATGTTGCTGATCTTCTAAAAATATATGGTTTGAGCAACATGACAAGCGCCAAACTCAACATCCATTTAATTGAAGCTGGCCCGACAATTTTGCCAGCCCTACCGCCACGTATTAGTCAAAGCGCTAAAGATGAACTTGAAAAACTCGGTGTTAATGTGATGGAAAACACCCGTATTGCTAAGGCAGGCTCTGAGGGCTTTATTACTAGTGAAGAAACACTAATCAACGCCGATTTAATGTTATGGGCCGCTGGCGTAAAAGCGCCAGACTTTATTCGAGCGCTTGCTTGTTTTGAACTTAACCGCGCTAATCAAATTGTTGTAAAGCCGACATTATTAAGCTCAACCAACGACGCTATTTTTGTCATTGGCGATTGCTGTGCATGTGAGTTACCAGACGGAAAGTTTGTCCCTCCACGGGCGCAGTCTGCGCATCAGATGGCCAGCTGCGTTGAGTCTAATCTCATCAATAAACTCAACAATAAACCCTTAGCTAATTATCGCTATGTCGATTATGGTTCGCTCGTTAATTTAAGCCGTTATAGCACCGTGGGCAGCTTAATGGGCAACCTGACTAAACGTTCAATGTTTGTGGAGGGTAAGATTGCACGCATCATGTATATTTCCTTATATCGAATGCATCAACGTGCCATTCACGGCACGCTAAAAACATTCGGCTTATGGTGTGCTGAAAAAATAATGCGTGTTGTTAGACCGCGCATGAAACTTCATTAGTCCGTTGCCAACAACAGCCCAATAGCAGAAACTACTGGGCTTTATTGCGCATCGCGAAGGCTATAATACCAATTGCATTAAATATTTGCCCACTTGTACTTGTTAAAATTAACTAAAATGGCGTTGCTCTAAATCCTAATAGCCAGCTATTAGTCAATCGAGCGCCTTGTTTTAGCTAATTTTCTCTACGCACAACAAGATCACTTACTTAATGTAATTGGTATAATTCGCTTTAATATCGTATATACGATCGCCAATTTTTATAGACTTATAGACCCTTGGCACCGCATTAATACCATTTTCCTCAAGCTCTTTAACTAATTTATCGTAGTCATGATATGAATGAGCGGCGTTCGATAAACTGCCAACCATTGCCCACTGATAATTGGTGCGCTCGTTACGATCAATCACGCTCACCATCGGTCCTGCGCCCATCAAGATAATAGCTTCCAAAACATCATCATTATCCAAATTAATGGCGATGACGTAACATGCTTTTTCTTGGCAAACTTGCTGCCTAAAATCGCCCGTTTTTATTAAGTCCGTTAATACAACGTCATCAATGTGTTGCTCTGTTAACCAGTTAAAGTGAATAGGTTTTGCCAGCATGTTCGCCTTTTTATGTCGCCAGTCATAGCGGCTTTCCGATAATTTTATCGCCTCGATAAAACGGGTGATGTCATTCATTGCTGGATGCTGCTCAGTGCGAATAAATTCTTCCAGTGCCGTTTTTCCTCGCTCCCCTAATTCAAAGTGCAGCAACTCATATTCAAAATCTTGCGGTGTCACCTGTTGGCTTGCCAACCGATTGAGCTGACTATTAATCGTTAAATTAACGGGGTTAAACAACGGGTTATGGGTCAACACTATCAACACCAATACACTCCAAGTAATAGTGACATTGACGCGCCGCAACCAATTAAAATTAGTGCTTGCAACCACAATTAACCCGATGTAAGCCAGTGAATATATCGACATGGTCAACACCAATAATGCCAAATAACTTCGTGGCACGGTCCAGCCGTATTGGTCGATACGTAAGAATGTTGAATAAGCAGCAATGGCGGTTAGTGCGGTGAGGGCGGCAATGTTGATATAAATGGCAATGCGCAATATAAGTTTTTGAGGCAAGGCTAATGATTGTGCAGCTGACTTTTCTGGCAGACTTGCGCCATTAATCAATAAGATATTAAGAAATACCAAGGTCAAAATCAGCGGCGTCGCGACACCTGTATCCCATACTCGTTCAATGCCTGTTACCGCTACGCTTGCCACAAAACTCAGGGTTAATAATGCAACCAGAGGTAACAATAGTCCGCACATTTTAAGCAGCAATCGTTTCAGGTTATCGATAATGCTCAATTGATTCTGCGCCGTATAAATACCAGTTCCAAATACCATCCCAAGTACTGGCCAGGCAAACCATTTACTCGTAAACAAGGTTTTAAAGAAGCTAATATTAATGACCTCAAATAACTCCCACCAAAGAGCGAGTACCAGCCAAACTACGCCAGCACATAACCACCCAAAGGCGACTAAAATGCCGTTGCACCACGCATTTGAAAATAGCTGATGATAACTTCCACAGAACCAGCTATTAAACGTTGTAGCCCCTTCAGATGACAGCTGAATAAAGGGTAAAATAAAATAAGCACCTAAGGCGTAAATAAGAAACCAGATGCCATAAAAATCGTCATCTAACCCTGATAAAAATTGATATCCCAACACCCACATTAGCGCATTAAAGCCAACAAGCATTACCCACGATTGCAACTGGGTTGAAAATTTTAGCAAGTGTAGTTTTGGTGTTAACTGAATGAAAAGTAACGTAATACTGAGGCTAAACGTGACGGTATATAACAAGACATCTTCAATTACCACGGTCTTAAAATGAGAATATGCCTTATCATTGTCTTCAAGAAACGCAAAAACGGCAATCACGAGGCCTTGCAACAATCCGACTAGCGTGTGGAAATTCATGAAATTTTTCATAATCGATTCCATAATCATCTGGGTATTGTCATAGCATACTCAATTAATCAAAATGCACAATTAAGCGATGAAATTAGCGGCATCAAAATGGCATACGTTCACCGTGTTACAAAAAAGATTACTTAATTCATGCAACTGGTATAATGACGCCACTGTTTTACAAGATACTATTTCAATGGCCTATTTTCCTATTTCTCAACACCCGAAAGCGTGGGCTTTTCAGCACGAAAATGTCCCTATTGCTGAAGACGATCTAAAAAAAATAAAACCAATGGAAGCACAACGTGCAACTACATTTTGGAATACTTTTGTCAGCAAGCAAGTGGATCATCCTGATTTTTTTAAGAAAGGAGACTGGCCGTTCAATCCTAATACTTGGTGTGAACAAGGCAAATGGGAAGTTCAGTGGGATAGCGACCACGAAGCGTTGCCCGAGCTCATTCTCGAACACCTAAGTTGGCCCAGCAACACCGTTGTCTATTACTGTAATGACCGTAAACAAGTTATTGAAACGACGTGGGATGTCTTTCAGCGCACTTGGAAAAACTTCTTATTTATGGACGACGGTCCGCTGTTGATTGGTAAAAAACGCGATCAAGTCGTGCAGTTTATGTCTAATGGTACATTTCGTATCGGCAACAAGAGTGCTATCTAACTAAGCCCTGCTGGATTAAGTTGTCAGTTGTTTATTGTATAACTTTAGGAATCAACGGCTTAAATAATTTCACATTTTACAGCACTTTTTTCTTATGTACCGATAGATAAACAACTATTAGAATTGAATGTCACCCTATTATTAAGGAGCGTTTGATGAACTTTTCAATTAATCAAACTTCGTCACTTAGTTTTATCGAACAAGCGCAAAAAAAGCGTGAAGAGCAGACGGAAAAACTCGCTTCGGGACTAAAAATTAATCAAGCGGCAGATGATGCTGCTGGTTTGCAGATTTCCAATCGTCTAACATCACAAATCAATGGTTTAAATCAACAAGCTGTTAACTCACGCGATCAAATTAATCTTAATGATGTAGCTTCAGCGCAGTTATCATCGATTACAAACAGTCTGCAACGTGCTAACGAATTAGCTGTTCAATCAGGCAGTCCATTGTCTGACAACTCTGCGATTCAAGGAGAGTTAGATCAAATATCAGGTGAAATTAACGCGGTAGCTGGTCAAGCACTGGGTAATGATAGTTTTATTTCAGGTCTTGACGCTGGTGACACAGCTGGTTCTCTCGCCGCAATTGAAACGGCATTAGCAAGTGTTGGTGAGCAAGCATCTAGCTTAGGCGCGCAATCAAATGGCTTAGAAAGCCAAATCAGTACCTATGAAGTTACAAGCACCAATAGCAGTGCTGCCCGTTCTCGTATTCGTGATACTGATTTTGCACAAGCCACTGGCGAGCAACAAAAGAATGATATTTTGCTGCAAGCCTCATTAAGTATTCAAAAAACAGAAGAAGAACGTAAGGGACTCTTATTCAATCAAATGGTTTAGTGCTTTTGTTCTGAACTTGTTGGATAGCCAAACAATGCCTTATACCTAGCGCGCCACGATGTGGCGCGTTTTGTTTGTTTAAACAAATGAATCCACTGATGAAAGCTAATCTTAATCGGATTATCACTATTTAGCTGACCGACAATGCCAAATTCACAAGGTACTTGTTCATCCTCTTCAACATATGTCCCAAACAATTTATCCCAGATAATTAACACACCAGCATAATTGCGATCGATATATTTCCCATTGATAGCATGATGCACACGATGATGAGACGGCGTGTTAAAGAGCTTTTCTATTAAGCCAAGCTTGCCAACAATCTTGGTATGAACAAAAAACTGGAAGGCTAAGTTTAAGGCAACTACCGCAAATACAACCTTTGGATCGTAACCAATCACGATCATCGGCGTCCAAAACACCCACATGCCGGCGATTGGATACATCAAAGACTGCCTAAACGCCGTTGAATAATTCATATGCGTCGAGCTGTGATGAGCGACATGCGCCGCCCACATCCAATGAATGTTATGAGAAGCTCGATGAAACCAATAATATAAAAAATCTTGTAACACAAAGGCGACAAACATGGTGGCAAAAGAGACTTCAACATCCCACAAACGATACTCATAAAGCACATAAAACCACGGCATTAATATAGCTAATGCAATAGCATCAGTACCCTGATGTAATAGCGCCAATACGGTATTTGCTGCCGAATCTTTTAATTTATAGTTTTCGCGATATTTAAAGAATTCATAGCCAATAAACAGCCAAAAAATTGGGCTAATCGCTAGAAGAATTAATGCTACGTCCATTAAGGTGCTCCGCTAGTTTTGTAAGCCCTTGGCTCATGTCTTGATTAATTATTTTTTTAACGATAAAGCTCGGTTGCCACCATAGAGCCTGACAAGTGATGAGATAATTGATTTTGCAACCATCATTACTATCGATAATATGAATGCTGCCATAATGATTTCTTACTGGCTTATTGCCAATGATTCGATAATGTATACAACGCTGTGTAACAGCAATAACCTCTTCACAAAACTTCTCACCGCGCATGGTGATTTCGCGAATTAGCCCCACACCAGTGCTACAGGTTGCAGGTTGTTTAACACTAAACGAGCCATTAAAAAATCGCCCCAATTGCTCATGGTCTAACAACGCACTATGCACATCATCGGCACTGGCATTAATAGATTTTGTTAATGAAATAGTGAGCATAAATCAACCAATATTGAAAGAATAATAACCATAAAGATTATTGAATTTATGCTTGGCAAACTTGCCGTCTTGTGACAAGATTTTTGTCTTTAGACGACAACTCATCAACAAAACTAAAACTAACGATGAAAAACTCTACTTCAATAAGCTATTTCAGCGGCGTTTTAACCTTTCTTGAACAGCAAGGTGTTAATCGCGAGGATGCGCTCAATGCGATTAATTTTACTGAGTTTGATAGCTACGACGACTCGCAACGTGTTTCATTGTCGCACTACTCTGATTTACTGGATTACGGTAAAGTGGCTTGCGACAATCCGCTATTTGGCTGCTACTTAGGAACGGATATCCACAGTGCTGACTATGGTGTTTTAGGCTTCCTAATAGAATCGTGTGAAAACCTAGGCAATGCTATTAACGATTTATTAAAATTTGATCGCATCGTTGCCAACATTGGAAATTGTGTATTTAGCCATAATTTAGAGCAAGCGAGTATTGCTTGGACACCTCATAATCAGTGTAGTGAGCAAGTCGTGTTAAGAAACATGGCAGCTTGGTGTACCACTACCACGCAACTCATCGGTTATACATTACCCCCGACAAGCGTCAGCTTTGTTCATTGCTACCCAAAAGAATTGCTAGTCAAGCTGAGTAAACTATTCAATTGCCCTGTTTATGGCGGTGCCAAAGTCAATAAAATCGATTTTCCGTTTGAGTTTCTTAATCTCGAATTTCGCAACGACAATCCACAAATTCACCAAGCACTTATGGCGCTTTCTCAAGAACAATTGAGCAAGCTCAATGACAATGACCTCGCAAAAAATAGAGTCGCTGACCTGCTTAGTACCAAAATAGATTTGAATAACTGCACGCTCATTCGTTTTGCCGCAGCGCTTCATTTATCACCACGAACACTGCAACGACAGCTCAAAGCAGAACAACAACAATTCGGTGAGTTATTAGATAGCGAACGCCAACGCCGCGTCATCGCGCTCATAGGAAAGATGCCACTGGGAGATTTATCGCAGCAATTGGGGTTTAATGAACAAAGCTCATTGAATCGCGCCTTTAAAAGATGGTTTAACTGCACACCAAAGCAATATCTCGTAAAACAGGACGCAGGAAAACGAGCCGCACTATGAATATTTCATCATCACTCCTATTTTTATTTAGCGCATTGGGTGCCTTCAATGGGTTATTAATATCTGGCTATTTGATGTTTAACAAACCACGTACCGCTAAAAATATCTTCCTCTCGTTATTATTACTCATGATTAGCGTGCGGATCATCAAATCAGTTTTCTTCTTTTTTATACCAATTGCATTAAGTAAGTGATCTTGTTGTGCGTAGAGAAAATCAGCTAAAACAAGGCGCTCGATTGACTAATAGCTGGCTATTAGGATTGAGAGCAACGCCATTTTAGTTAATTTTAACAAGTACAAGTGGGCAAATATTTAATGCAATTGGTATCTAATGTTTTTTGTTTTACGCCGAAGAGAACATGCTAAAACAGCAGAAAAATACAGTGATAAAGAAATAGAAGATGAACAAGCGAATATTCATATTTTGCAATTAGAAACATTGATTACTCAGCATCAATTATTCCAAGAGCAGGGCTAACTATCACAAAGGTAGCAAAGAGAATGGGGTGTCGAGTCCCTATTTATCACAGCTGCTCAACGATAATATGAAAGTGACATTCACTCATTTCATTAACGAATACCGCATTGAACTTGCGAAAGAAATGCTACAAACAAATACTAAAAAAGTTGATGATATCGCTGATGAATGTGGCTTTAATTCAACTTCGACATTCTACGCTGTATTTAAAAAGCATGTTCAGATGACACCATCTGCTTTCAGAAAAAATGCACTATAGAAAAAATATATACACGACTGGTACAACACCGCCCGCAATAACTAGCCAGCCACGCCGAAAGCGCCACGGACTGTATTTCCCTTTCACCATGAATAATGCAGACAATGAAAGAAAAATAAGTAATCCGGCATAAAGATCAGAGAATGCAATCCAGCCGTTTTGGGCTTCGTTCAAATGCAGGCGATTAAACTGTTTAAACACGTGACGAGGCCTAACATGTTCAAAAACACCTTGTTGCTGAGTAAAACTGTAGGTTAACGTGCCGCCCTCTTCAAAGAACACCTTATAGATCTGTGGCGACTCCCAATAAGTAGCACGGATCCCTTCGTCGATATCAAAATTCGATAGCAAAGTAGCATTTAGCACATCGTCTGACATCGCATTGTCTAACGTCAACATTTTCGCTTGACGATCAACAATATAGTTAGGATTCCAATGGCGTAAATGATTTAACGCGATACCGGAAATTGCAAAGACCAATGTTAGGCCGATGCAAAAATATCCGATATCACGATGTAATTCTCGATTGAGACGAAACCAGTTAATTCCCTGCTTTCTAGTCAAGAATTTTCACCCCAGTTGGCGATACTTGATACAGTGACATACCTGAGGTTACTGACGCTAAATCAAAAGTTTTTCCAGCGCGTTTAGCCAATGATGCTTTGTAACGTTGAGTTTGTTCTAAATTCAACTTAATTTCTTTTAAGTAACCGGTCGCTAGTGCTTGGCGCCCTTTCGCACTCATTGGAAATACCATATCGCCGTCACGTACTTTAATACGTAATTTTTCAAAACGCGCGTCAGACGCTAAGTTCATCCAACAACCACGCTTTTGGCATACACCAACAATGGTTCCTGCAACTGTAACCTTCTTATCAACGTAGTTTTGCGGTGATGCTAACAACGCTGAAATCTTCATTGTATCTTTTGCATCTACGGCTTCACCGAAGGTTAACGCCTTTGCATTAACTGTCGATACGAATACAAGGGCCAATAAAACAGTGGCTAATAATGTGCGCATGAAACTCTCCGTTCATCTATTTATTTCCAGAACGAGTTTGTAACATGTTATGAGGCATCTTTAAAGTCACGCCCAAATATAAATGGTAATTATTTGTGTTTAATCAATTTTCAATATTATTTTAAAATTTCAAAGGTCGCTATTTCTTTAGAAGTCATCCAATGAATCTCACTTGCGGGTGCCGCATTTAAGGTATACCAATAAAATGACGTAGGGATTCCGATTTCTCTATAATACTCAATATATTTATCGTGTTCTTGGTGTGTTTTAGGGTATTCCAACGCTTCTTTTTCTCCATCACTCCAAGAGTGAACACCTAATTTAGCACCAGCCTCTATAGAACGGCTGACACCCGCCAAAAACATATCCGTGCCGCCTGAAGCAACCATGCCGTCAGCAGGAATATGAGTCGCAACACCGTGTGCTCTAATTTCACGAAACGCTAGCAAATTAATTTCATCATCCATCGAACCAGGAACATTGACCATGACAATGTGTTTAACTTGAGGGTGACGTTTAAATAGCTCTTTAATATCAATTAATGTATTACCGTAAATAACACCATTCATATACACGGTGTCGCTGTTGATATTACCGTCTTTAAAAGTCAATCGAGCGCCTTGTTTTAGCTGATTTTCTCTACGCACAACAAGATCACTTACTTAATGCAATTGGTATCATATGGTGCTCAACAATAAACTTAAACACCCATAAACATAAAAGCCCCTGTAATTTTCATCACAAGGGCTTCATATACGCTTTTCTATTCTAGATTATAACTTGTAGCTAAAGCCTAGTAAGAATGTACGACCGTATTGCTGGTAATCACGTACTTGCAGTGCGTTATCGCCACTTAATGAAGTAAATGGTTCATCAGTTAAGTTTTGACCTTGTAGGAAAATTGATAAACCCTCTAGGCTCTCAACACCGGCATCACCGAAGTTATAACCGATTTGCGCATCAACGATGGTTTCACCGCGGATATCAACTTGGCTAGTGTCAAAACCAATACCGTAAACATCGCCTTTAAAGTCACTACGCTTACGCATACTTACACGAGATTCGAAACCAGATTTTTCGTAGTAAAGCGTAAACGATTGAATGCGCTCTGAAAATCCTGGTAATTCGTAGTCGTTGTCATTGTGATCTTTAATATCAGATGACACACTTGTGTGGCTAGCAATGATACCTAAGCCATCTAAGCTGTCGCTAAGCATGTTAAACGGGAATGTAACAGAAAACTCGTAACCATTCAGTGAACCGCCACCACCGTTTATTTTACCTGAACCAGTTGCAGTAGAACGGTCAGCAGGAGGCACGATTCCAGTTGTAGGGTCAGCAACACCAGTCATATCCTGTTCAAAGGTATCGTTAAAGATCCAGCTACTTAAATCTTTGTAGAAGTAGGCAACTGAGAAATAACCTTCAGGGCTAAAATAGTTTTCATATGTTAAGTCGTAACCAACGGCTTCTTTAGGATCTAGCTGAGTATTACCGCCACTTATTGACCAAAAGTTTCCATTTTGATCAGGTTGGTTTGTTGTGTTGTAGTTCGCTTCAGAAGATGCATTCATATCATTCATTCGAGCGCGGGAAATAGTTTTCGCCGCACCAAAACGTAGGTTTTGGTCATCATCCAGCTTTAACGATAAGTTCAAGCTTGGTAATACATGACTGTAAGAATGTTCTGCATATGTCGATGAAGTTACAATCTCTCCATTGACTTTATTTCCAGCTGCACCATTTGACGACTGTTTAGTACGAACATAACGAACACCAACGTTGCCGGTTAACGGCATGTCATTAATCTCAGCATTGATATCTGCTTTAACAAACGCCGACGTAATTTTCTCTTCTACGTTCCAAGATTTAGTAACATGAGACACTTCAGTCAAGCTTTGCGCAGTCAAAGAATAGTACCCATCGTCGATTAGACCGCGAGTATCATAAGCAATCATGTCGCCCATACCTATGAAATCTAACGATACGCTACCTTCACGATACTGCTCTGGAACCACTAATGTGCCAGGGAACGCATTAAGCGTCATGTAGTAGCCTTCAGAATTTTTGTTCTTTTCACGGCTGCGATGTGAAATACCATAAGTGATATCTGATACAATTTCTGAATCAATTTGTTGCGTTGCTGCTAATTTCAAAGATGTTAATTCATCATCAATTTCAGGTGCGTTAATGAAACCATCTTGAGCTGTATTCGCTTGCGGGGTATCTTTAATGCCGTACTTATTATTCAGCGCCTCGCTTCCTCCCCAAGAAAGTGGCCCCCCCAATTGAATAAGATCGTAATCGCTATAATCTAATTCGTGGGTAAATTTGGCTCCTGTGTTTCCACCGTCGAAGCTATAACCAATATTGTCTGCAACTCCAGCATTATCACCACGACCTGTACCAGCGTATGTTTCAACACTCCAAATTTTACGTTTTACTCTTGAATAACTTACGTCAGCATCAATTGCCCATGTCTCATTTAACGTCCAATTTGTATTAAAACCAAGCGATAATAAATCCGCTTCACGTTCTTCAACATCGTTACGAACAACGACACGTTGACCTTTAGTCACAGCGCTTGTTACAAAACCACTCGCTTCATCGACTGTTGCAGTCGCAGCGTCAATAGAACCTTGGCCCCATGCAAATGGCACCTCGATACCACGTAGTATTTTTGTATCTAAGAAATCAACGTAAAGTGCATCAAATGTCATGTGAAGGTCGTCATTTGGCGAAGCTTCAATCACTAACATGGTTGAATCACGATCTAATGTCGATGAACGAACAAATGGCTTAGCACCACCTAGAATAGAGAACTGTTTACCGCCAACTTCAAACTCTGGGTAACCCCAAGCGTTCCAACGGTTTTCTTGGTTTGGAGAGCTCATCATTGAATGAGCAAATGCTACACCAATGGTATCATCAGCAAACTTGTCTACGTATGAGAAAGTGCCACGAAAACCTGTTTTATCGCCGTCTGGATTTAGTTTATCTAAACCAGTTTGCTCCATTTGACCGTTAAATTGAATAACGCGCTCATCAACAGATAATGGCTTGATCGTTTGCAGATCAATAACACCAGCAATACCTTCACCTTCTAGTGATGAATCAGGTGTTTTATAAACAGTTACACCGCTCATAATTTCAGATGGGTATAAATCAAATTCAACGCCGCGGTTATCACCAATAGAGACTTGCTCACGACCGTTAAATGTTGTGCTTGATTCATTTTCACCGAAACCACGAATAGTTACACGGCTAGCACGACCGTCAAGACGTTGTGCAGAAAGGCCCGGTAGGCGTGCGATAGATTCTGCGATAGAAGAGTCTGGAAGTTTACCGATATCTTCAGCTGATAGTGCTTCAACAACACTAGAAGAATAACGTTTAGTATTTAATGATTGAATAACACTGCGGCGAAAGCCAGTTACTTCAATTTTTTCAATTGCTTTTTTGGTTGCTTCGGCGGCTTGTTGCTTCGCATCTTTTTTCTCAGCATCGGCGGCGTGAACAGTTCCCACTAATCCTGCTGATATTAATGCAAGCGTTACCAAACTTGGCTTAAACTTCGACATACTTAGACTCCACTTTTTTGATTTTTATTCTACTTATATAGGACAAACATTAATGTGACTTAGCTTGTCTTAATAAAAGTTGTATTTGCTTTTGTAGTTTGAAGCGATACTACTCCCCTACTTGATTAACAAACAACCTTATGCATACGTATTCAAAGCCTATCCGCTACATTTTGTTAACATAAAAAGCTAAAAAACAAACACTGCACAGGGCAAAATCCAACATAAACCACTGAATTTAAATAATTATACCAATTGCATTAAGTAAGTGATCTTGTTGTGCGTAGAGAAAATCAGCTAAAACAAGGCGCTCGATTGACTAATAGCTGGCTATTAGGATTGAGAGCAACGCCATTTTAGTTAATTTTAACAAGTACAAGTGGGCAAATATTTAATGCAATTAATGGTATTATATTTTTGATGTAAAAAAGTGTGAATTATCCCGTGTTATGCATACGTATGCAGTAGTATTGAACCTTTTAGTGAACCTAACGTATTCTGCTTGCAACTTAAATTGGCACGCTCTCAATAAGAATTTAGCCAATAAATAGCATGCACATATTTAAGTGCATCGAAATAATTGAGGTTGATATGCAGCATACCCCTTGGTGGCAAGGCGCCGTTACTTATCAGGTGTACCCACGTAGTTTCATGGATTCGAATAACGATGGCGTTGGAGATTTAAAAGGAATTATTGATCGCTTCGATTATATCGAGTCATTGGGCGTTGATGGAGTTTGGGTATCGCCATTTTTCAAATCACCTATGAAAGACTTTGGTTATGACATCAGTGATTATCGCGATGTGGACCCACTTTTTGGTTCACTCGATGATTTTACCCCTTTAATTGCCCGTGCTAAACAATCTGATATTAAAATCATTATTGATCAGGTTCTTAGTCATACGTCTGATCAACACGCATGGTTTGAAGAGTCACGCCAAGATAAAACTAATCCAAAAGCTGATTGGTACAGGGCTAGCGCATTTTACTCCCCCGACTCCAGCAGGGTTGAGCGATAATCATCGTCTAATCCTGCCATTTTATTTTTTCTCGCCATGCTTGCTGATTTCGTTGTATCTAGCTTAAATAGTTTACTTAATGGAATTAAGTAGCCATTTAATTGCTGGCTGTGCTTTTTACAACTATAAAGTTAGTGAAATTAGCTGAACAGATCTTGAGAAGGCATAAAATAATTCACTCACGCTGTTTGACCGTGATTTCTATTCGACTGGCTTATTCCATTGAAAAATCGACGCTGCATAAAGTGATTAGAACGCTGGGCCTGCAAGATGCCATTGTGCGTATTAACTCGAGTGCACGCTCCCTGATATACAGGTTTGGATTGCCAAAGCAGCTAGAGGTTAGGCTTCTCAGTCTGAAAATCAAAGCCAATTCACTTAATTTTTTACCACGCTTTTACCTTAGCAGTATGTTGCCGGCTGACTAAGGCGTCTGGCGCGTGGTCATAATTAAAGGCTAACTTTCCTTCTCGTCCCACTTTGGTAAAACGCATCATCTGAGATTTATTGACCCAAAAAGAGCGATGTGTTCGCCAATCCGTGTAATCCTCATTCAATTCTGCTAGCTCGCTAATGGCATCTTTTAGGTTATAAAGAATGAGGGTTTCGCGTTGTGTTGTAACAACATTTAAATAGTGCAACTCTGCTTTTAAATACAGCAAATCATCAATACTGGTTAGTCCACATAAATTAAAAAAGTGTGGGGTAGTCGCGATGACTGACTCATCGTTTATTTCGTTTTCTATTTTTGGAAAGGAGGCTAAAGGTTGAGTCGGGGTTTGCGATGAAGGAATATCACTTTTTATCACGCCTAATGTCCAAGGCAGATTAATGACCACCCAACAAAGGACTGCTGGTGGTGCCATATTCATCCATTCTCGCAATAGTGCGTTTAGGGTGAATGTGTCGTCAGCTAAAATGAGGACATCAAGCATTAAAGAAACAGGCGTGAAAAAACAGGAGGTAATAAGCGCAGAAACAACGAGCTTTTTCCAAGAGGTAATTTGGCCCAACTTTCCAATCAAAAGGTGATGAGATAGAACAAAAAAGGCCATTGTTATTTGTGTCTGAATTTGCCATACAACCATGGTAAAAAACAGATTATCGAAGTTTTCGCTGTTGTCCATTAGTGCAAAAAGCAGCCCAAAGGTGAATGCTAAAAATATAAAATATCGGGTAGGCCTAATAGCGCCTAGTAAAACTTGCCCATTCATACAATAAACTGCCTATTTGTTCAAAACCAATGGATTGTAAAGCCTAATTTCAAATTTTTCACGTATTGTTTTGCTCAATTTAACGAAAAAATGAGTAACACAATGAAACTAAATTTTTCTCTTTCTTGTGGTTGTTTAGCCATGATGAGTGCCATGAACCTAGCTGCACAAGAAACACCTAGTGTAGATAGTAAACTGGAAACCATTACCGTGGTGGCTCCTAAAAGCAACAGCATTAAAATAAGCTCTCAACAATTGGTTACCTTGCCCGGCACAGGCAATGATCCCATTAAAGGATTAGAGGCCTTACCGGGGGTTATTTTGGCAACGCCTAATAGCGGTGGTCCAATTTCAGAGCCCGCTATTCGTGGCAGTTCAAGAAACGATAATCTGTATTTAACCGATGGCCTCGACATGGGATATATCTTTCATAACGATGGATTAAGTGTTTACAATCCGCTGCTAATTGAAAGTTTCGAATTGAAAACCGGGGCATGGTCTGCGCAATACAACAATGCAAATGGCGGAGTTATAATGACAACATTACGTGACGCTAACGGCGATGCGCCGCAGAATGTGGTGGATTTAGGTATTTATCGCAGTGGCTTTTTGCTAGAAAGAGCGGTAGGAGATGATGCGGCTTTTTATGTCTCTTTTAGAGAAAGTTTAGTGCATACCTATATCGATAACTTTATAGAAGATGAAGACTTTTCGTTCTCTGTGCCGCCTAGAAATCGAGATTATCAAGCAAAATATAATTGGTTTATCAACGACACCGACAAATTGACACTCAGTGCTAGTGGCGCAAAGGATTATATTGAAATTGCATTTGACGAAGACGGCAGAGACATTGCAAAAAATCCCGATCTTGCCTCTGGAGAAGCATTCCAAGAATATTATCATAGCCAAGCTATTGATTGGCAGCGCGCTTTTGACGATGTTGAGTGGCGAATCAACTTAAACCATTTGCAAACTAACCAGCAGTCACGGGAAGGCGATGTGTATTCGTGGAACGCCGATATTACCGAATGGATATTAAAAAGTGATAATGTTTTTTCTGGTGAAAATTTTGATGCGCAGTTTGGATTTGAATTGTCTAATACAGAAGTTGACTCACGTAGTAGTGGGCGATTACTTCCATGTAACACTGAGTTTGAAATGTGTCCTGCAAGTTATTTTAGTGATACGTTTTCCACTCAACATGAACTCGATATTCAACAATACACGGCGTACATCAATACGGTTGGGCAACTCAGCGACTCATTTTCTTACGAATTAGGCTTTTCCGCCATTGGATCAGATTTAAATGACGAGAACTATATCGAACCAAGAACGTCACTCAATTGGCAACTGTCAGATGAGCAATCAGTCCGTGTTGCCTATGGCAAGCATCATACTTGGATCGATGATTATCGACTGTTGTCACCGATATCAGGTAATGCATCAATGAAAGCAAGCCGCTCGGAGCATTACACATTAAATTACACCCACTCTTTTGGCTCATTTTGGCAAGCGCGTTTTGAAACCTATTATAAAACGTTTGATGGTTTAGTCGTTGCCAACCCTAATGCGCAAAAACGCCTGCCTGATCAAACGATAGGCGCAAATGTTCCACAATATCTAGATGTGGCAACAGGTAAAGCCTACGGGGCTGAATTATTAATTAATAAGTCGTTTAACGATAACTGGTTAGGTTGGTTTAGCATCGCTTATAGTAAAACGGATCGCAAAAATCCGTTAACGAACCAAACATTCAACAGTGAGTTTGATTTGCCATGGGTGGCTAACATGGTGGTTGATTATACCTTTAATGAACGATGGAGCTTGGGCGCTAAATGGCGTTTTCAAAGCGGACGACGATACACAGACGTGGTATCTGCTCAGCCTTATTATGATGACAATACTAATAAGCCTTTATTTTACATACCGCAATATGAAGCATTTAATGCCTCTTCTGTGAAAAATTATCATCGACTGGACCTTCGATTAGATTACAACACGACATGGCTTGGTAAAGACACCAACTTTTACTTTGAAGTGCTCAATGTTTATGGTTCGCGCACCATCCAAGAGTTTGAATACACACCTGACTATTCCAGTTATGAAAAAGACTATCAGTTTCCTGATATGCCTTTGCCAAGCGTTGGTGTCACTATTACTTTTTAAAGCTAAACCAACAGAGCGTAAGTGCAATAACAAACCGTTATTGCACTTAATTGGCTAGCTTATATACGGGCTCAAATTGAGGTGCTACCTCTGGCCTCTGATGTTTTCGCACCTTCATGAATTTTCTGTTTAACAGGTTTATAAACTTCAGCCCCTAACAGTCTCTTGAAGGTCGGTCTTACCTATTTTAATCGCTCTTTTTGACAAATCTAAGCCACGAGTAATTGTGACTGATACTCTTTATTATGCTTTAGCAATGTAAAAGCAGTTCTTACCGTTTTATTAGCCAAAGCTATTGCTGCTATTTTTTACCTCGACGTACGGTTAATTCTTTTGTGAGCTTGCGGCAGCATAGCTCAACTTACTATTTTTAATCTGATTTAATCACTGTCACCAATCTACTTAGGTAACAATGATGCCTGATAAATTAGCCCAAACCGTTACTGCTTTCGAACAATGGCGACTTGAAAAAAACTGTAAAAGCTCATCCACACCAATCCACCTGCGAAAACAGGCTGTTGCGCTATTAATACCAATTATTTTAGGTGCGGAAAGACGGTTATAACAAGAAGAGAAGGCATAATTCTCTTGGCTACTTAAGCCCTGAGAAGTATGAAGAATTAAATGTCGCTTAACAAAGTGTCCATTCTGGCTGGATCAGATCAATTTTTACGGCATGTGATCTAATGGCCATTGGCGCTATGCGAGCAATTAGCGACAAAGGCTTAAAAGTCGGCGATGATATTGCGGTTGTTGGTTACGATGATATATCAGTAGCGCAATTTACAAACCCGCCACTGACAACGGTGCGCCAAGATACAACGATTGCCGGACAGCTCTTGGTTAAAAACCTCGTTGGGCTTATACAAAAAAAATCTATCACATGTTCTATTATCCCTCCTCAACTAGTTATTCGTGAAACTTGTGGGCTAGTTGTTCATATAAAATCTTGATTTATAAAATCAAACAAAATATTTACATTTAAATAACTCTTAGATTCAAATCATAAGTGCATAACTTGAATTAGGTAGAAAAAGTAGCCAGCTGAATATAGGCTAATTGCTTTTTCTCCAGCAAGAGATGCAACAATGAAAACATATAAACAACTGACTTATGAAGTACGATGCCAGATTTACGCGTTAAATAAAAGTGGAATGAGTCAGAATCAAATGGCGAAACAACTTAATGTTAGCCAATCCACGATTAGTAGAGAATTCGCTCGTAACACAGGATTACGGGGCTATCGTATTAAGCAAGCTCAACAGTTTGCCCAGCAACGTAAAGCGGCAGCACCCAAAGCGACTAAGATGACCGCCCAAATCATTGACGTGATCGAATTAAAACTCAGTGAAAAATGGAGTCCTGAGCAAATAGCTGGTTGGCTTGAACTCAATGAGGTAGTTAACATTAGCCATGAAACAATTTATCAATATATCTGGCGAGATAAACAGCGTGGTGGCACATTATTCAAAGCATTGCGTAGAAAGGGCAAGAAATATCAACATCGTCGTCATGATAAGCAAGCGGGTCGAGGGTTTATAAAAAATAGAGTAAACATTGATAAACGACCACAAGTTGTTGATGATAAAAGTAGGATTGGCGATTGGGAAATTGACCTTGTCATCGGAAAAGGACACAGTGGTGCGCTAGTGACTATTGTAGAGCGTAAAACGAGTTTTACTGTGTCTAGCCGTGTTAACGATAAATCCGCAGACACAGTCACTGCCGCAACAATAGCGTTGTTAAAGCCCTATCGAAAAGCAGTGGCAACGCTCACGGCTGATAACGGTAAAGAGTTTGCTTACCATGAGAAAGTGACAGCAAGTTTAGGGTGTGATGTTTACTTCGCCGACCCTTATTGCTCTTGGCAACGAGGATTAAATGAAAATACTAATGGATTGTTACGACAATATTGGCCAAAATCAACTGACTTCAAAAAGATAGAACAGTCAGAAGTGAAAGCTGTCATCGTCAAACTCAACGACAGGCCAAGAAAAAAGCTTAACTATAAAACACCAGCGCAATTAATGGCTGAACATATGGCAGAGATAGCTGCTTAGCGGTTATGCACTTCGGAGTTGAATCTGCCACTTTATATATACTTCTGGATGCTAAACAATTTGATATTACAAGGACAAAAATATGAAAAACTCACTCTACTCTCTCATTTTAATAGGTTTCTTTTTATCATTCGACGCAAATTCAGTTGCGCATAATGGAGGAAACTATAACGATAGAGTGTCGACAGAATGTGACTCAGACTGCCAGAAAGACGCACAAATTAATCATCAGAATATACTAAATTGGCTGGAAAATATAACTAGCCCAGTTGTAAATAGAGAAGAGTCACACAGTGAATATCTTGCTCACTTATTTGAAGGTAGGGAAACTAATACTACGGTGGTAATAGCAAACGAAAAAACGTTTAAAAATAGCCGAGGATTATGTTTAATAAAAGCAGATTTAATTTTAAAAAAGAACAGGAGTAAATATTGGTGAAATGGCCCTTGTTTACACAGGATTATCGAGAGTTGTTCCAGAAGGACCTTATAGACGAGCCTTTACCGTAACGGCAGTAACAGCAAGTGCCAAACAAACTAGGGATGCGTATAGACAAAACGAAGAGTTAGTCAAGTCTTGCCTAACATTGCCAGAGTCTATTTTAAAAAATAGTTATTTGTAACATCCATAAAGGCACCTGAATATTTGGTGCCTTTATTCTACTTAAGTTAATTAACATGCGATCAAAATATATACCTTTAACAATATTAGCTATAATTCTTTGTGCTGTTTTAATTAGACTTTTATTAAATAAAACATCAAATAGCCAAGTAAAAGTCATCGTTGATACACCTCAATCTAGCGAACAAGCATCAAAAAAAGTTCCCAACAATAAAGTCGACTCTATAATCAAGCAACAATGTGAACTTAACAAAGAACACATTAACTCAATAAACTTATTAGATATCGATTTAAAAGTGCTTGTAAAAGAGCCTATATTCAAATTAACTAATACAAAAAAGATAAGACAATCAAATAATCTAAGTTTAATAATATTTAAATTGGGGCTATATTACCCAATAATAAAAAATAATCGTATCTCATTACCTCAGAAGCCTTTTATATTACCTAAAGAACTTGAAAACAAGTTAATTACTGCAAGCACAACTAATAACTTAACCTTGATTTCTGATATATTGCGAATTGAAGTTATTCCTCCTGAAACAAAGGTACTTAATAATACGCTTCTTTTCTTAATTTATTCTTTCAACAAAAATCTAGACGTAGATCAACTTTCACAATTATTGGCAAGCGGACTATATCCAAGGTTTGATGATCTAATTTTGGCAACGAAGGAAAATTGGTCAAAAGAGATGCTAGATCTCTTAGTTAACTATTACAGTGGTTCTCTAAATAAACCAATATATATAAGTGATAAAGAATACAATTTACCGACATTAACGATTAAAGATTTGAATGCAAATTTGTTCATGTATTGGTATAACTACAATTTAAGATATAACCCTGCATCCAACATTGAATCTTTAACTGAAATGGACTTTTTAGCAATTGCGGCAGAAAGGTTCCCCGAAAAAACAGACGATATAATCAAAATTTTTAGAATTCTAGCGAAAGAAGGTATTTACCCAAAAAAGTTCAATAAAATTCATTACTTAATTGCTTCACTGAACATAGAAACTTATCACGAATTTTCAGAGTATATTTTAAACTTAATTAATAAATCACATTTTGCATATAATAGTTTGTTAAAGATCGCACATGAAAAGCAATTTAATTCGAAAAAATTATCCTCTATATTAAAAAAAAGAATGGAAATATTAGAAGAAATCAAGGCTTGTGCACCTTTAAACCTTATAGAACCTAATAAAAAATTGTCAGCCAATTCCACTTCATCAGACTTACAACTGTCAGACGAAACTAAAGTATTAATGTATGAATTACAAATTGCAGCAGAAAAAGGTAATTGGGAAACTTATGTGCAACTACATTATGAAATTTTTACAAATGTTTCAGAGGAAGTATTTAATGATATTATTATTATTAACTTAATAATCCAAAATGCGCCATTTATTCACATTAAATCTCAATTAGATAAAAGTAACCTCTTTATTAAAAAAGAACACCTATTAATGTCTGCGCTTAATGGCAATATTGAACAATTTGAATCTTTAATTCCATATAGCCTTCATTTGACTGATTTACGCAGTTCATCTTTTGAAAAGAAGAATATTAAACCTGAAATCAGAGCATTATTGAGAAAACGAGATAGAGAAATTGAGTAGTTAAGGAAATATACATGAATAACAAAAAAACATTGCAGTTAATTAAAAAAAATGAAATAAAGCACTGGAAATATTTGACTATTTTTATATTGCTTTTCATTTCATTGGATTATTTTTTATTTCAGGGTTGGACTATTGAACATCCAGAATTAAAGCAGAATCTATCAGAGTTTAGAGTTGCGACTATATATATATATTGCACAATTGGTTTCATAATTAGCTATTCTGCAAGAGGATTAGAAAAGTGCATTAAGAATTTATCGGACGAAAATAAAAATTAAACAAAGCTATTGTTCGTTTTTAATGAATACGAGAACAGGCCAAATAATTCCGTAACATTAGCGCCGCTTATCCTCTCTTACGGTTACTATGTGAGAGAGATTTCATATGCGATTGATTATGGTCATATTAGCTTCAAAAAGTGCAGTGATATCGCTTTTTAGCCTAGTGCTTTCGCGCTAGAACGAATAAAGCCAAAACTAGGGGATTCTAAACAACCAATAATGTTGTACATCACCAACAATCTCGTGTAACTCAATAACTAAAGTACCATTAATTCGAATAACAGTTTTGAAAATTTATCAATATCTTCTCTTTGACCCTTTGCTGCTATCCACGATTATACAAATGTACAAATTTGGATAAAGCTTACAAAACTAGAGGTGAGTCATCTTGTAGTCACGTCGATTTGCCCTTACTATGCAATCAATACTGCACCATTTTTTGGAAATATAGTGACAATTGCAACCATTCTTATTGTCGATGATAGACCTGATATTAGGCTCAGCGCAGCCTTTGTATTGGAAGACAACAACTATCAGGTTCTGGAAGCCGAATCACCCTACCAAGCCCAGCAAACCATAAACGACAATGACGTTTCGCTAATTCTACTGGATATGAACTATTCACTCGACACTACATCAGGTGATGAGGGCTTAGAACTATTGCGATGGCTTTCAAAAAATCATCCCAATGTCCCTGCTGTTGCGATGACAGCATGGTCTAACGTTGAACTTGCGGTTAAATCGATGCAAATTGGTGCCAGTGATTTTATAGAAAAGCCTTGGAAAAATCAGCGTCTGTTGCAAGTTATTTCACAGCAGCTGGCCATGGCAGGATTAAAACAACAAAATCAACGGTTACATCAACGCCTCGAGTCAGAGCCACAGCACGCCTACCAATGGCGCTCAAGCTGTATGGTTAACCTAATGGCACAAATCGATAATGTAGCTGCCACGGACGTTGCCATTTTGCTTACTGGCGACAATGGCACAGGAAAAAGCCAGCTTGCCAAACATATTCATCAACAATCTCAGCGTGCAACACAGCCTTTTATAAGCGTTAACATGGGTGCTATCTCTGAATCGTTATTTGAAAGTGAGATGTTTGGGCACACCAAGGGCGCATTTACCGATGCAAAGTCCAGTCGTATTGGTCGCTTTGAATTAGCACAACAAGGAACACTATTTCTGGATGAAATTGCCAACATTCCATTATCACAACAAGCAAAACTACTACGCGTTGTTGAGTCAGGTGAATTCGAACCCTTAGGAAGCAGTAAAACTCAGCAAACTAATTGTCGATTAATCAGCGCGTCAAATGGTGATTTCACCAGGTTGATAGCAGAAGAGCAATTCAGAGAAGACCTATTTTATCGCTTAAACACGCTAGAGTTTCGTGTTCCCTCTTTACATGAACGACTCGACGACATTGTGCCATTAGCTGAGCATTTTATGGCACAATTCGCTAATAAATATAAACGTACGCTCCCAGCGCTAAGTCAGTGCGCTAAACAAGCATTACTTGGTTATCATTGGCCCGGCAACATTCGAGAATTAAGTCATGTAATGGAGCGCGCAATATTGCTTTCACCAATCACTGATGAACAGCCGATATTGCAAGATTCCGATCTTCCAATTTCAGCAGTACGCACAAACAATACGACAATGACATTTATGACTCTCGAGCAAGCAGAAGTCAGCTTGATTGAGCAGGCATTAGCGCGCACAGAAAAAAATGTTCCTCAGGCAGCACAATTGCTTGGCCTTACAAAATCGTCACTATATCGTCGTCTCGAAAAATATGATCAAGTTCAGCGTTAGCCAGTCACTAGAGCGTTATCTAACAATTCGCTGTGTTTTCCTGACGGCGCTGATATTGTGCTTAAGTACAATCATCTTCTATCAGTTAGCTATCACGCCGTGGAATATAGCGATACTACTCGGGTTAATTGGATTAGCCTGTGGCATTGTTCTTAGTCAAATATACCGACGGATAATGTCTACCTATAGTCGTGGCTTGTTGCATATTGAGGCGATGCGAGTCGAAGACTACAATCAATACGCTAAATGCGATTTTACCCAAGGATACGCAGCTGAGTTCCACCTGCAATTAAAACAACTGAGTGAGCACCTTGCGGAGCAAAAGTCTCGCTATGATCAACATGCCTTTTTGGTCTATCAATTAATTGATCAGCTCAACATTCCAATTTTAGTCTTTAATCAAAAAAATAAACTGAGCTATGCAAATGGTGCTTTTTCAGCTTTGTACGCACAACCATGGCAGATGTTTCGCAATGCGTCACCTAAGTTATTAAACCTCACCAAACGTGACAATAAGTGGCAGTTAGATAAAAATAGTCAGCAATGGCAAATCAGCCAAAGTGAATTTATCGACGATGGTCAAACCCACCAGTTACTCGTATTTACCAACGTAGAATCAGTTAAACGAGAGAGTCAGCAAAACGCATGGCACCAAATTATTCGAGTCATGAGCCACGAAATAAGAAACTCACTTACACCAGTCTCATCGCTGGCCGAGAGTCTTGCTACACGTAGTAGCAGTGAGCGCGATCAAAAGGCGTTGGCATTGATTCACGAACGTTGCCATCACCTTCAAGACTTTGTTAGTCGATATTCATCATTGTCGCAACAATTCAGTTTAGAACCCAAGCAAATCGACACTACGCAGTTACAAGAACGCCTTGGTGGTTTATTTAATACCCATCAACTTGAAATGAGCTCGCAATGCCAGTGGATATGGGCAGATCAAACATTTATAGAACAAGTTTTGATTAACTTAATAAAGAATTCTATCGAGGCAAATGCAAGCAATATTCTATTGCTAATTCGCCAAATAGGACAGCACAACGAAATAACTATTACTGATAATGGCCACGGTTTCGCCAATCTCGACAATTTGTTCGTACCACTGTTTTCAACAAAAAGTCAGGGCCAAGGTATTGGCCTTAACTTCTGTCGTAATATTATCGAGCAACATCAAGGGACTATTGCGCTTGAAAACAACGAAGAAACTGGTGTAACTGTCACCATCAAACTTCCAACCAGCGCACCAAAGAAAAAGAACAATAACGCTTAAAGCTCAGTTCGTTATTGAAAACAGTCGGTCCGATATCGGACTGGCTCCCCAGCCCAACACCTTACTACAAACATAAACTCATGAATTAAAAGAAAAAACAAACTTGGCACGTTACTCGCTATTAGGTTGTTATTATCGAATAATCCTGAGGGTATCATGGACGTTGTCAAAACTAAGAAACAAGCCAAAATTAATTGGTCGAACAAAACGCTGCTAGCTATTGGCATATTAGTCGTTGCGGTATTAGTGTTTTGGGCCAATCAAAGTGCGAGTTCTGTCAGTGTAAAACGTGGCGAGATTTTAATTGATCATGTTAAGCAAGGAGATTTGAATGTCATTATCGAGGGATATGGCAGCTTAAAATCAGATAAACAGCAATTGATCACCGCTTTTTCTCGCGCCACTGTTAAGGAAATTGTGCTTAAACCTGGTGCTAATGTAAAAGCAGACAGCGTTATAGTGCTGCTCGACAATCCTGAATTGCAACAACAACTCGATAGTGCCAAACGGGCGTTAAGCCAGGAAAACGCCAACCTGCGCCAGTTAAAACTCAATCAGCAACGTGAAAAGCTCAATGAAGCTGCCGCGCTTGCACAAATTAATGCCAATTACGAAACCGCATCACTCAAACGCGTTGCTGAAGAAAAGCTGGAAAAACAAGGCATTGTTTCAACGCTCACATTTCAGCAGACCTTACTCAATGAACAACAACTCAAAAAGCGGATCAATATTCTTAAACAGCGTCTCGCACAACTTGATTTAGTTCATCAAGAAGCCATCAGCATTGGGCAAGATCGCGTGCATCAACAACAAGGCCTATTAGATATAGCGCAAGCACGCCTCGATAAATTGACAGTACGAGCAGGCTTTGACGGCGTGTTACAACGCTTATCTGTTGAATTGGGTCAGAGTTTATCGGCAGGTCAAGAAGTCGCACTCATTGGTAGTGTAAGCGATTTAATAGCATTAATTCGTGTGCCACAAAGCCAAGCACAACAAATCGAAATTGGCCAATCGGCAATCATTGATACCCGCCGCGATAAAATCATCGGTAAAGTATCACGCATTGACCCTATCGTTGCCGACAATACTGTCGAAGTAGAAATTGAATTACCAACACAGTTACCAGCTAGCGCACGACCAATGCTCAAAGTCGATGGGCTCATCACCGCTGATACCCTGCATAATGTGCATTACATTCAACGTCCGCCAAGCATTAAGGCTAATAGTAAAATTTCTCTTTACCGAGTTGATCCGCAATCACAACAGGCTCAGCTCGTCGAACTTAAATTAGGCCGCCAAGCCGGTCGTTACATTGAAATCATCTCTGGGGCACAAAAAGAGCAACAATTTATTGTCTCAGATCTATCAAACATAACCAAAACAGCCTCTGTACTAGGTATTAAATCTTAGTCACACGCCTAAGCTATTTTATAAGGAATTAACCATGAACAATATTAAAATCAAGATGACCAACATCGCTAAAGTTTTTGAAACCGATGAACTAGAGACTCACGCATTAAAAAGCATTGATTTAGAAATTTACGAAGGTGACTACGTGTCTATTTCTGGTCCATCAGGCTGTGGAAAATCAACCCTGCTCTCAATTTTAGGGTTACTAGATATGCCTAGTGGCGGCGAATATTTTATTGAAGACGTCAATGTAACAGACTTATCACTCGATATGGCGGCAGAGATCCGCAGTAGTAAAATTGGATTTATTTTTCAATCTTTTAACTTGATTGACGAGTTATCAGTGTTTGACAACGTCGCCTTGCCTTTACGTTACGGCATCGCCAAGATGAGCGATGAACAAATCAAGGAACGAGTTCAAGAATGTTTAGAGCTCGTTGATATGAGTCATCGTATTAGCCACAGACCAAATCAGCTCTCTGGTGGTCAACAACAGCGAATTGCTATTGCCCGCGCACTAGTCGCCAAACCAGCAATTCTGTTAGTTGATGAACCAACGGGTAACCTTGACTCAAAAAGTGGCGATCAAGTCATGGACGTGTTAGAGCAGCTCAATCAAGCTGGTACCACTATTTGCATGGTAACGCATGACCCACGCTACGCCGATATGGCAACCACCCAACTAAAACTGCTAGATGGTGCTATCTTAACCACGCCTAACCTTGAATCAGTTGAACAGGAGGCGGTATGAGTCAATTTTCTTATCAACAAAAACAAGCCTGGGCAGGTTTGAAAAAGAAGCCCGGTTTCATCGCAGCCATTGTTGCCACTATGGGTACTACACTCGGTGCATTGCTATGTGTATTAACGCTAGCTTATGTACTCATAGCGAAACCTTTGCCTTATCCAGATCAAGAGCAATTGTTTCAAGTAAACAGCGTTTTTAGCAATAACAAAGGCGAACGTGTTGGCAATGCTTTCACTTACCCTGGCTTGATTCATATGTACGATAATCAGACTGTATTTAGTGAAGCAGCCTTGCTATATGCCTCAGAAGACGTACTGATTAACTCACTAAACCAGCCAACGCTTGAAGTGCTGTTTGTCACGCCAGAATATTTCAAACTTGTCGATGCGCCAATGGCGTTGGGTAGATCTTTTGAAGAGACGGAAGCTAAAGATAAGAACAACCCTGTAGGTATTATTAGCTATCAAACGTGGCAACAACAGTTTGCTGGCGACGAAAATATCTTGGGTAAAAAAATGGACTTTAGCGGCAATAGCTTTTCGATTGTCGGTGTATTAGCACAAGAATTCATCGAGCCTGAGCTTTACGAAACAGGGGTTACTACTCACGTCTTCTTGCCATGGGACTACAATCAATCAGGCCCGCGTTTAAGAACATCTTGGGGTAATATTAACATCTCACAAATGTACATTGGTAAACTCACGTCGCCAATGACTGTCAGCCAAATCAATCAGACACTAACCACTCTCGTCAACGACAAATGGCAAGAAGAAGTCACTTCAGTCGAGTTCTTTAAAGGTTGGAGTATCGCCATGGATACCAAAAGCTTTAAAACTGAAATTCTTGGCGATAGTCAGCGTACTGTTTATTTATTACTGGCTGGTGTCATCGGCTTAGTGTTGATTGCTTGTGCGAACATAGCCAATCTATTCATCTCTCGTACGGCAGAGCAACAGCGTCAATTAGCTATTCGCGCCGCCGTTGGCGCTAACAAAAAGCATTTATTTAGTACCATTTTTGCTGAAACTAACTTATTGATGCTATTTTCAGTGGGTGTTGCATTAGTCATTTCAAGTGGTGGTTTTTACATGATGCAACAATTGCTAGCACAGCAATTACCGCGAGTTGGCGAGCTGTCTATCAACTGGTTTACGTTGAGCTGTGCCGTGATTATCGCCTTATCACTAGCACTATTTTTCGCTCGCCTTAGTACGCGCATGATCAATTACAAAGCGCTGAACTCTACTCTACAGTCAAGCGGTAAAGGCACAGGTATTCAAGTCTCACAAGGCATTCGTAAGTTACTGATCATTAGTCAAGTAACTATAGTGACAACGCTAGTGTTTATTAACATTAGTTTGTTTCAAGATGCTAAAAAGTCCATTGATCAACCATTGGGCTATAACACCGCGAACCTAAGCACCTTGTCTCTATCTATATCTGCAACGACGACACCACCTGAAGCGGAACGAATTCCAGTAATGAACGAGGTTCGCCAAAAACTTCTAGAGCTACCGCAAATTGTTGCCATCAATCAGTCAAGCGCGCCGCTTAATAGTTTTAATCTAAACGCCCAAATCTCAGTGGCCACCAACGAGCGCTTTGTCGTCAATACCAAGTTTATCGATCAACACTACTTTAATATGATCGGCCAAACCTTACTCGAAGGCGATAACTTTACCGCTGCAGACGTCAAAGACGACAACGCTGTAATGATTGTAAATACCGAGTTTGCACAAGCGTTAGCACCAGAAGGCAGCGCAATTGGCCAACAAATAAGCTTTGGTGGTGATCAGGCTGCGACTATTATTGGCATCGTGAAAGGTACTTTGTATCCAGGCCAAGCAGAGCAGCCAATGCAAGCTTACCGCCCTGGTTCACAAGCGAGTACTGTTATGACACTGCGTATTGCTGATGGCCAAGAGCTTACTCGCGAACAGGCTGTCGCCGTTCTCAAAGAAGTTACCACCCAATATACCGTATTTGATTTGGTAAAAATGGACGAGCGCCTCAATGAAATGCTATTCACTCAATACACGACAGCAGTGACTAGCGCCGTGCTAGCGGTGTTAACGATAGTGCTTTCTGCAATCGGCTTATACGGTATCTTAAGCTACAGCACGCAAATGCGTGGGTTTGAAATAGGTACACGCATGGCCATTGGTGCAAAGGGTCGTGATCTCATCAAATTAATCGTAGGAGAAAACTCTAGCTCTATAGCGATTGGAATAATTGTTAGTATGATGATATTGCTAGGTATTTATATCGGATTCAATGAAGAATTAGCTGGCTACTTTTCACTTCAACTTGTACCTGTTTTCGTAGTGACTATTGTACTCATTAGTCTAATAGCCCTATTTGCATGCTACTGGCCATTGCGTCAATTCATAAACCACCCCGCAATACATTCACTGCGTGGTAGTGAATAATCATTGATAGAACCACTATCATTCACTAGTGCTTATTCACTAGTGAATGCTGTTTTTCACATCGCGCCTCACCACCGGATAACCCAAGTTCATCCAGCCAAAAACGCCTTCCCATAAGACTGCTGTGCGTGTGTAACCTTTGCGTCGTAGTTTTTTAATCGTATGATCGGCGGCAGCTCGCGGACACGAACAATAGGCAACAATTTGCACATCCTTTGGAATACCTGCAACGGTTTCATCTAAATCAGCATAATAAGGAAATGGAATAGCCCCTTCAATGTGAGCGGTTTGCCATACGGATGGCACACGCGTATCCAATAACACCATGCGTTTCTTACCGTTAAGCGCGTCATTTAGGTCGTTGGATGATACGTACATACCATCTTGTAATGAAAAATTAGGATCGTCACCTTGCGGATTCACAATGTACTGTTCAGGTTTTGGCATAGCGCGTAAAACGGGTTTATTCATTGTCCAACCGCTGGCTTTACTACGTAAAAATGCGGTTAGGTTATTGATTTGTGCTGGTGACAATTTATCTTTAAACGGCAACATTGGCGTATCTTGACGGCCATTTTCAATGGCGTGACGAATAAACTCGTCAGTATTATGTGCTAACGCAGATTGATTACCTAATGCTGGCGCGCTAACGCCTTCGCCATTCACGCCATGACAACTTGTGCAATGTTGCTGATACAACTTACCCCCAGCAACGCTATCACCGAGCACTGGTTTAGTGGAAAACTGTAACCGATCATAGCCAGCTTGTTCCCATAACCAATAAGTAAGATCCCAGGTTTCTGCAAGCGTCATCGGACCGCCAACTTCATCTAAATAACCTCCCATCGCAGTGCCTTCACGCCCATAAGACATCGGCCGTACAATAGCATGTGGCACACCCGATTCCATCAAACTCTTGCTACGTAACGATGGCGCGTGATCGTTCGCATGCCCTTCTCGCTCTTTGCCGTGGCACAATGCGCAATATCGTTGATAATTCTTAGCAGCAACTCTTGCTTGCTCAGCCGTTAGTTTTCGTGGTGGTGAGATAGTCTCTCTTTCTGTGGCAAACGAAACAAAAGTCATCATAAACAGAGGGAAGCACAACAATAATGATAATCTAACATTCATCGAATTATCCTTTTGTGAGAATCGATTGAATTTCAGACTATCGAGTTGTGTGACTATTAGCAATCAACAAGCGCCAATAGAAAAGTCTAGTAACAATTACTATCGTTTAATCAAGCATCGCAACAATTTTATTGATGGTATTTAGGTTTCTAGCGGTCGCTGAAACGCCAAGACACGACTCCATATTTGTCGCAAACTTAGAGCGACCAATACCGTCTGGAGCAAACAAGTATAAAGTACGATCTTTTAATGTGTATTGCTCACATAACAGTTGATATTTAGCGACTTTATCAAGGTTTAGCTCAGGTATGTCATTGCAAATGAAGAAGTGAACGAGTTTGCCTTCTTTATTTTTATAAGGATTGCTCGCGGTAATATCACTAAATTCACTGGCTTTAATCACCATGATAGCAGGCGATATCCCACATAACTCTTTGACAACCTCAGCAATTAAACGCAGTGGTGAACTATCACTATCTAAGACAACATTACCGGACTGAATATAATAATTAACGTTTATAAACCCAGCATTTTCTAGCGCTGCCACCAGTGGTTTCATGGCAACTTTATTGTTGCCGCCAACATTAATTCCCCGAAATAAAACAACGTAAGTTTCCATGTTGTTGACTAGCTCCTCATAAAATTTAATCTAATAGAACATATTGAAACAAGATTTACTATCAGCCATAAAAAATACCGCTAAAAAGCGGCATTTGATAATCAGAAGTTTGAGTTATTTACGCGTAAATTTATCCGTTAATTCGCTGTAGTTATCCCACACTTGTTGGTCACTGTATGAACGCAGTAACTTCACATATTCAGCATGCGTCCATGCGAGTGGAGTTGCTGAATTAGTACCTTGACCTAGTTTGTAGCCGTATTTTTCATTACTGCCAACGCCATCCCAAACTTGCTCTGGTAGCATCATGCCTTCGTTAGCAAATAGCTCCATCGTACGAACGTATTTATTACGCAACTTATCCATGGTTGGTGAGCTTACTTGCTGTTCTTTGAGTTTCGCAGCAGCTAGTTCATAGTGACCACGTTCGCCCGTGAAGAATGGCCAAACACGTCCGCGCTGGGCTTCAATATTTTGCCCTGTCGCGTGATAACCACGGCCTTTGATGATGTCTTCACCGTAACCATCGTTACCGTAGCGACGCCAGCCCGGGAAAGTACCTTCTACGCCATCAAAGGTGAAGTTGTATTTAACACGTAGGTTATCTTCAATATTCTGGCTATCGTATTCAACCAGTGTATCTAAAACAGCAGCATCGTCTGCACTACGTACACCATAACGAACAAGTTCTAAGAAACCGCCATCGACGATGCTTTTCTTGTCTAGACCTGGCTTACCATTGTTGTCACCGAGCTTTTCATCATCGTTAATCGCTTTGTCTTTGTTTAAACGAACAAAATACTGACCATTGTCGTCACCTTCGGTAAATGCCCCTTTAGTGGTAAACATCAGCTTTTCGATATCACCCGCGTATTTCGTTGCTGTTTCTTCATATAACTTAGCGCCTGCATCATCGCCTGCTAATTTCGCAATATCAGCTGCAGCAGCAAGACCCGTGATAATAGCGGCAGTGGTCGATGGTGAATGGCCTGATTGTTCTTCCCAACGCTCTTGTTGCGTCATCGGTGGCGTAATCTTTGTATTGTTCCAATCGATATCAACTGTGCCGCCTTTTACTAGGAAATCAGCCGCTGGCTTAAGCATTTTGTGATACCAACTTACGAGCTGCTCATCTGATAACACTTTGTTATTCCAAAGCTTCCAACCTAGCATGATTGGCATCGCTGTTTGGTCTAGCTGTACACCAACCCACTCGATGGTGCCATCAACATGAGTTTTCTGTAAGAACCAACCGCCTTCGCCTTTGTTCTCTTTAAATTTGTCAGAAACCTGTACTTTTTCAAGGTAGTTAAACGACACTAACGGTGTTTCTTCGTCGCCAAGTGCAAGTAATGCCATTGCACACTGATAGAAATCGCGTGGCCATACCGCTTTATAGCCTGTATGACCTTTCTCTGCTGAAATCGCGTCACCCCACGGATTTGATAGTGATGCGATAAGCGCACCAGCGTGGGTTTTATCTTCCTGCGCCTTTAAGACTAAGGCACTGGTGTAAAGCAATTTACCGTTGTCAGTAGTCATCTCAGTCATTGATGGTAAACCAGACAGACTCGCTAAGTAATCTTCCCAACCTAGGTGCTCACCTTCGCCGTTGTAATGGGCTAGCACATCTTTGTAACCGTGCTTAAGTGACGCTTTAGCAGCACTTTCACTGTCTGCTTTAGAATGACCGAAACCAACGGCGATATCGTATTCAACAGTTACGCTTTCTTTGCCATTGAGCGCAACTGGCGCAAACTGCGCGGTCAAACCAACATTACCAGCGACTTCACCCGTGGTTTGGTACTGCCAGTCCATCGTGCCATCTTTAAGATCAGTTAAACCGTCAGACTCACCAATAAAACCCACTGAGGTTTTTGCAAAATCAGAGCCGCTTAATACCGTTAGGTAGCTGCCGTTATCTTCTGCCGACAAGCTGTCTTTAGTAGCAACCGCCATATCGTTGCTGCCGTTGTTATTGACATGCGGGTTAACGATTAAGTTGGTAGTTATACCATCTTCATAAGCGGTGAAATAGGTTTTAACAAATAGCGTGTTTTCACTAGGATCAGTAAATACGTGCTTTTCGATACTGTATTTACCTTCTTTATCCTTATTAACGATTTTGTACGCCAAAGAGAGCGGGCGGCCAGCGTCGTCTTTATAGAGATAATCAATGGTAGATACGGTGTCATGTTGCTCAGTATCGACAAAGCCTTTACCCGTCACTACAAATTGCATATCTTTAATTTGCGCTTCGTGGATCAGACCAAACATCGTCTCAGTAATGATGCCTTGCGCTAACGAGAACCATACTTTAGATACCTTACCTGTCGCAGCTTCATCGCTGTAAGCTAAATCTTTATAGGCTTCATAAGAACTACCAATACCCGTTTTACCAGCATAAGCCCACGTTGAGGGAGCGCCCGGCGCACCTGGCGCTGAAGATTTCTCGCCACAGCCAGCAAGCCCTAGCGTACTTGCTAAGGTAACGGCGATAAGACTTGGTTTAAATAATGGTTTCACGACAGACTCCTATTGTTGTTGTGATTGTGTCGTTGAAGAATACCGATCGCTAACAAACAGCGTTGAAATGCCTGCAATAATCATCGAAGCGCCGCCAAGCGCTAAGGCATAAACTGTTTGGCCTTCGAATAAGTAGCGCACCAATACGCCGAGAATACTCGCCGCTAATAACTGCGGAATAACAATAAAGAAATTGAAAATACCCATGTAGACACCCATTTTATGGGCAGGTAATGAATTAGATAATAATGCGTATGGCAATGACAAAATTGACGCCCACGCGAAACCGACACCAACCATCGAGAGCAGCAAGTAATCTGGATTTTCAATGAAAAGGAACGAAATTAAACCCGCTGCACCCAAGAACATATTCACCAAATGACTGACTCGCAGTCCCATCTTACTCACCATCACGGGAATCAAAATCGCAGCAATAGCTGCAAAACCATTGTATGACGCAAATAGCACACCAACCCAATCGGCACCATCGTTATATAATACCAAGTTGACAAAGTTATTGCCCACTTTTGCTGGTTAAAATAAAATGAATGTTGCGTTGCTTTCAATCCCAATAGCCAGCTATTGCTCAATCAAGCGCCTTGCCTTCATTTGTTTTTCCTTCGCAAAACAAGATCACAAACTTAATCAAATTGGTATAACTGACTCGTAGTATCTGTGCTGCCAAAGTGAAAAGCGGTTACCGCAGAGGTGGTATAAATCCACATGGCGAACAGTGCAAACCATGAGAAAAATTGTGTCACCGCCAATTGTTTCATCGTTTTTGGCATGTGAAATAAATCATTCACTACTTGGTAAAAGCCATTGCTAATTGCTTGGCGCTTAACCATTAGTGCCGTGAACAATTCAATAAGACCAAAAGCAATCAAACCTGCGGCAACTAGATATAGCTCCTCATCCAATTGATTGCTGTAGATAAATGTGAGAAATGCACCACCAATTAATGTACAAATAGCAAAGCCACTGAAATACTGATTTGCGGTGCGATGCTTTTCGACATGCGCCGCTTTCGATGCATCTTCAGCTGCTTCAAATGCCGCTAGTTGCTCCGGTGAATATTCTTTAGTGCGATAGACGGTCCAGCCTACAGCAGCTAACAACACCACAGCGCCCGCATAGAATGAATAAGTGACGGAATCTGAAATCTGCCCTTCTGGTGCAACGTTCGCAACGTCAAACCAGTTAGTTAGCATCCACGGTAATGCCGAAGCGACAATGGCACCAATACCGATAAAGAAACTTTGAAAGGCATAGCCCGTTGGCCGCTGATTCTCTGGCAACATGTCTCGAACGAACGCGCGAAACGGCTCCATTGTGATGTTAATCGACGCGTCCATAATCCACAACGTACCCGCAGCAATCCACAATACTGGCGCATTTGGCATCACGATAATGGCAAGTGAAGTAATTATTGCGCCATAAAGGAAATAAGGACGACGACGGCCTAATTTGTTCCACGTATTATCACTCAGATAGCCAATGATCGGCTGAACGATTAACCCGGTTAATGGCGCGGCAACCCATAAGATAGGTAGGTCGTCAATTTCTGCACCAAGCGTTTGGAAAATACGACTAACATTGGCGTTTTGCAGTGCAAAACCGAATTGGATGCCCAAGAATCCAAAACACATATTCCAGATCTGCCAAAAGCTAAGATTAGGCTTTTGCTGCGACATACACACCCCAAATTATTAATACTTATAATAGCCATTGATAATATAGCGAGTGTCTATTGATGCCTAGGCATTTGCATACGTATTCATCACAAGTCTGCAACATCATCAGCCATTACAGTGAGCTAGGGCTAATGAATAAGTGGGCAAAGATTTACCCACTAAGGTTTAATGATAGTAATTTGTACAATTAAGTTCGTGAAAGAACAAGGCTCGCTGGCAAGTTAATCGCTGTTTATCTGTAACGGCATTGCCATTGCGCCACTTACCACAATCGAGAGCACGACGAAATTCTTGATAAATTTCTGGGGGTAAACTGGCGGCAATCTGCTCAAACATCTTACGCAGCCTTATCGTCTTTACCAGCTTGCACATTGTCTTGTTGAGCAATAATTGGCAATGGATTGCGTGAACCAACTGCTTGCTCAATCGAGATAAAGCCGTCTTCTTTTAATAACTTCACTAATCCGCGGTTGATTTCGCTGATATTTTGCGGACCATCAAAAATCATCGTGGTGATCATGTGTAACAAACTAGCACCGGACGTGATTTTTTCGTAAGCATCTTTTGCAGTAAAAATACCACCGACACCGATAATAGTTATTTTACCGCTAGTTTTACGATAAACATGACGTATTACATTCGTTGAAATACGTTGTAATGGTAAACCACTCATCGCACCTTTGCCTTTAGGTAATTGCCCCAAGTTCGTTGGGTACTCCGCGGCGATATGCTCATTGTTTCCTTCTGGTTTTGCCAAATTAGTTAACACAACCCCTTCTAATTTGTGTTTCAACACGCCATCTATAATTGTATCAATTTCTGCTAAAGACATATCAGCTGCCAACTTAAGGTAAATAGGCTTGTCTGAAATAGGGCGAATCTTTTCATTAACAGCGATAAGTAATGCATCAAGATTATCAGGATCAACAAAGGGTTCACCGTCTTGTGTATTCGGACAACTAATATTAATAGTGTAATAGTCACCAATATCTTTAAATAATGTCATTGTTTTCAGGTAATCACGAATAGATTCCTGTAGTTCAAATTCTGGCGTAACATTTGACTTGGCAGCATTAATGCCGATCCGTAAGCGACCAAAATCAACATTAGTTAAACGCTTAGAAATTTTTTCAGCACCAAAGTTATTTAGGCCATACCATACGACGATTGAACGAGATTTAACCATTCTAAATAAGCGTTTACCTGGGTTACCTGGGCATACTTCTCCAGTAAAAGATCCTAACTCAGCCAAGCCAAAACCCAGTGATGGGTAAATACTGGTCAACTCACCGTCTTTATCAAATCCGGCAGATAGGCCAATAGGGTTTCGATATTTTATTCCGTCGACTTCAATACTCAAACATTTATTACCATAGTCAAATAATAAAGATGTCAACCCTTTGGTCAAAGGGTTGCTGCCTAAAAATACACCAATTCGCTTAAGTGAGTAATGGGCACTTTCTGGTTCCATTAAAAATATTAGCGGTCTTGTCACGCGATACAGCACGCGTAAAAGAAAATTTCTAAAACCTATTAAAAAATTCATTGTTTATTCCTTGAAGATATGAAATTACCATTACCACAAATGATAATCGATCTCATTTGCATTAACAACTTTAGTTTTTAATGAGCAATAGATATTTCGATTTCGCGAAATAAAAGTTGCGATAGTGCAAATAATTATGTGCTTTTAAAAAAATAATGGACGATATATCAACAATACAACATAATAATGAGAATTATTTTCAACAAGAGAAAACCAACTATGACTAAATATCTAGTAAGCTTAACTATGCTTGTGCTATCAAATACTGCGTTAGCAGCAAACTGTACCATCGACATTGAGGCCAACGATGCAATGCAATTTAATCAACCGAATCTCACCATTGATTCGAGCTGTAAAAAAGTGACACTGACCTTAAAGCACACTGGTAAACTGCCAGCCAATGCAATGGGTCACAACTGGGTGATGGCTAAATCTGCAGATATGACAGACATTGCTAACACAGGTATGGCCGCAGGTTTAAGTAACAATTATTTACCTAATAACGATAAACGAGTCATTGCTTCGACAAAAATTATTGGTGGCGGACAATCAGACATCATTGAAATTGATACAAGCAAACTTACTAAAGGCGGCGATTATGTATTCTTTTGCTCTTTCCCTGGCCATTGGGCAATCATGAAAGGCAAAGTGTCTGTTATCTAGATAATACGAGTATTAGGCAGTGGCCAATTTAAGTAGCTATTCCCACTGCTTAATCAACTAATGATTGTTCGTTTCAACATGCGCTTTAATATCAGATAAATCAGCCTCTAACATCTTAATCATCGATTTGGTCATGAAAAAACACATTACTTTTGACATTAAGTTCACAAACCATGATTCTGAGGTTCCTGAAAATTCCATCGTTAATTTAGTTGTATCACCTTCAGGAATAATACCAATTGCATTAAATATTTGCCCACTTGTACTTGTTAAAATTAACTAAAATGGCGTTGCTCTCAATCCTAATAGCCAGCTATTAGTCAATCGAGCGCCTTGTTTTAGCTGATTTTCTCTACGCACAACAAGATCACTTACTTAATGCAATTAATGGTATTACTCAAAAAACTGAATGGTCAATGGAAAATCATAAGTAAAACGGCGTCGAGTAAAGCATCTAATCAACACGGTAAACGCATTTTGTTTATTGTTTCTAGCCACAATTTTCATGGCGACTCCAAGATACGAGCAGGAACGAATTTCTCTGAGTTAGTAAACGCTTATGAAGAATTTAAAAAAGCAGGCTATACCGTCGATTTCATGAGTCCTGACGGCGGTGCTATCTCGCTAGCCTATATTGATACCTCAAAGCCTATGCATAAGAAATATGTTTATGACGAGCAGTTTATGAATGCGCTAGAATTCACAAAGTCTCCGTCTGAAATTACCCCTAAAAACTATCGTGCGGTGCATTATGTTGGTGGCAGCAATGCAATGTATACCCATGCCACCTGGAAATGCGTGAATTCAGCAAGTCGAGAAGCGTGCCAAAGACAAGGCATAAAATAGGTGGTGTGGTCATTCCCCACCCATATTTTATAACGACGGATTTGGTCGCTTATCGCCTTGCCCTGCGGGAGTTCGGGTAGAAAGCTATTACGGCGTTATGATTCATAATCAGGGAATAACCATTAATTAAGAATCATGCCTTGTACTAGCGTCCTACCCGAGCTCTGAAACTCGCATTTTCAAGTAGCATGGGTATATGGCGTGCATGACAACGCTAAAATAGCTAAAATAACCATGGAGATTTACGAAAAGTACAACGGTATAGTCTCTTCTGTGTGTCATGGGAGAGCAGGTATTGCAGACTTAAAAACACAAGATGGTAAATATTTGGTATCAGGTAAAAAGATCAGCGGTTATCCAACGGCATTTGAGAATACCAAGGCAAAATACTATAAGAATTTTCCATTCGATATGACACATCGTTTAAAGCAACATGGCGCAGATTTTAAAGTAGGTGCTCAAGGCAAGCCCTTTATGGTGAAAGATGGACGCGTTATTACTGGCCAAAACTATGCGTCTTCAGCAGTCGTCGCCAAGGAAATTATCGCTACGTTAGCTCAATTAGATAGTGATAAGTAATTAATTAGCGCATGTACATTTAGTTACATCGTTTGTTTAATTATTACTCAACAAATCAGAGGCAAGGTCGATAAGTATCTATCGCAAGATATCAAGGAATCGATCATGCCTATTGAACAACTTAGTCAACAATCAAAAACCAACTATTTAGCCCAACAAACTCGTGGGCAACAAGTTATTGAAATTAAAGCTGATGATCCAAGGCATTCAGAAAACCAATCACGCAGTGGCGCTCAGCAAATCGCTTTAGATATCGTAGACTTTACTTCAAAGGCCACATCCACAAGTCAGCCAGTTGATGAAGCAGATACTTATCAACGCCCCCTTTCGCCCCAACTACAACAAAATAAAATACTACTTGAGGCAATATTCGATATCGAAGTCCAAGATGATAACAAAGCGCTTGCCGAAGCTATCAATCAACTATCGTTAGCAGGTTCAAATTCTTCACTTGCCAACATCACAAGTCAAAGACCGATTTCCGTCACTGACATTGAGACCCAAGGGTTTGTGTCCATTCAAGCGTTTGGCCAATCATTTGCGCAAGACTCAGACCTTGTGATTATGGATACCATTACCAATTCACAAACTCTTAATTACTCAACGTCAGGCTTATATAAAATCAATGATCAGGTATTTAATTCATCATTCGAATTATCATTATCTGAAAAGCGTGTGTCGATGACACAGTCTCAAATTCCTGCAATCACACTTAAAGATCCATTGTTAGTCCAATTTGGTCCACGGGCTCTTGGACAGCTCAATGAGCAAAGTAGCGATATTGACATTAATTCTGATGGCGTAATCGATAGTTTACCGATGTTCGACGGTGATGTAGGCTATTTGGTGCATGATAAAAACAATAATGGTAAAGCCGATGACGGCAGTGAACTCTTTGGCCCGCAGTCGGGTAGCGGTTTTACTGACCTAAGCGCCCTAGACAGTAATGGTAATGGCTTTATCGATCGTGAAGACGACGAGTTCTCCGCACTAAAACTTTGGCAAATAGACAGCAATGGTAAAGAGAGCTGGCGCGCTTTAAGCGATACTAATATTGAAGCCATTAGTCTAAATAGCACAGCAACGCCGTTTAATTTCTACGATAAAGATGATGAACTTCAAGCACAGCTAACCCAATCAAGTGTCGCATTAACCGATAAAGGTAAAGCCTATGGTGTCCATCAAGTAGATGTACGTATCTAGGGTTGCCAATGTTAAAAAATTTTTATTGTTTGAAGCCTTTATTTTTAGGAACCGCTATTTTTAGAAAACAGTACGCTAAATTTAGCGCCGCCAAGGTTTTCACTTTGCTCAATAGCTAACGAACCTTGATGCCATTGCAAAACTCTAGTCACGATAGCCAGTCCCATACCATAACCTTTCACAGACTGTTCACTGTCATTACCACGAATAAAAGGCTTGATGATTTGTTGGCGATCATCTTCTGGAATACCAGCGCCATCGTCACTCACCGATAACAAAACACTTTCGTCGATTTGTGAGATGCTAATAATTACCTGTTTTTCACCGTAGTTAAGTGCATTTTGCAGTAAGTTATTCACCAAGATCATCAAATAAGCGGGATCGCCGAACACTTGAATGTCATCATAATCATCAAATTCAATGTGCATGTCATCGACGGATTTAGTCTTAATACAGCTAGCAACAATTGATGTCAGCGACACACTACGCTTTTCAAGATTAATCATGGCTTGGTCGAGGCGTGCGTAATTAAGTAGCGTTTCCACCAGCTCAACCATTTCATCAACATTGTCACTGATACGCTGTTCAAAACGTTGTCGCAACTTAGGATCGTCTTCTTCAGCAAGCGTATCTAACCCAAAACGAATTCTCGCCAGCGGCGTGCGTAAGTCGTGAGATACAGCATTGCTCAGCAGTTTTACATCACTCACTAAGCTCTCTATACGCTGTGCCATATGATTAAATTCAGTCTCTAAATCACGGATATAGGTGACTGAACTTACATTAACCCGTTGCGTCAAATCTCCTTCACCAAAAGCTTTGGCGACTAACCGCAGTTTTAATAAGCGACGTAAAAGCGGATAAAGCCACGCTAGCATTAACATCATCATCAACAGATAAAACACACTGGTTATAATCAATCGCAATGATGAATCAATGGGTTTAGTCATTAGCGGCGGTGCGTCTATCACTAACAATTGTTGGTGGTTATTGAGTAAAAAATAAAGTGATAATCCGACATCGGTTTCTAACATCACCGATTGGCCAGCAATTAGATCTGTCATAAGTGGTTGCGGCAGCGGAAACTTATCGACAGCAATCAACTTCATTTGGTGTGAATCAGCCGTTGGCCATTGCGCAACAAAGTCGTTAGGTTGAGGTAGTTTGTCTAATGTTTGCGCCATATGACTACCCAGTGACTCTAATTCACTCACGGCGTCGTTTGAGGTACGAGTTGACGCAGGCGCTTGAAGGTACTCTGCGACAACATTATCGAACATCCACCCCAAACCGATAGTGGCAATGAGTACAACAGCAATGAGTGAGAATATTAGACGGCGCATAATTACCAGCTATCCTTAGCCAGCAAATAACCTTTGCCCCAAATCGTTTTAATGCGAAAAGGGTTAGCAGAATCATCACCAAGTTTTTTACGCAGCCGCGAAATGCGCAAATCTATTGAACGATCAAAACCATCGTAATCAAATCCTCGAAGATCCGTCACTAATGATTCACGTGACACCACTTCGCCAGCCTGTTTGGCCAGTAACCACAGCACATCAAACTCATTAGATGATAGCTTCACCGGCTCATCATTTAGCATCACACTGCGACTTTCACTATTTACCGTTAAGCCACTTAAGATTACTTCATGACGTGGTGCTTCAATCACGTTATCCGATTGATTCGGCACACTACGGCGCAATGCCAACCGAATACGTGCCAATAAAGCACGGGCGCGAATAGGTTTGGTCATGTAGTCATCAGCCCCCATTTCCAAACCTAACACTTCGTCAATTTCTTCATCACGCGCCGTGATCATGATTATAGGATTAGTAAAATCAGGACGTACAGTTTTACACACATCAAGTCCGTCTATGCCGGGTAACATGCCATCCAATAAGACTAAATCTGGTTGCAACGATCTAATTAACTCCAGGGCGTCGTCGCCACGATGGCAGGTAGTGACTTTAAACTCACGTGCAATTAAATAGTCTTCGACCCACTCGGCTAAAGCGATATCATCTTCAACAAGTAATATGTGTGGTGCGTCCATTGTTATTTTTCGATTCCTTAAAAAAGGCGCCACGATGTACGTGGCTTACCTTTTTTCTTGTAAACCCAAGCTAGCTTTAAAAAGCCCTTTGCCAACGGTGTTTCGTTATTAAATTGACGAATACTAAAAGCAACATTTTTGCTGGTTTTAATGTCAATTTCTGTTTGGCCACCGTGTTGATTTTGCCAACACTGAATTGGCTGCTTCTGCATGGTTGAATGTAAGCAGTAGTGGCCAGTGTCGTGCATGTTCCACGATATTTCTACGGTGATATAGCACGGATTACCTTGTTTCATGGCAACACAGTGCGCTGGCTGAACACTCATTGTTGGTTCAGGTGTTGCAGGTGCTGCAGAAACTGAATTAGCAAACAAATAACTGGTAAAGAGCAGTGTAAATAAAGCTTTCATACTACCCCCTAAAATACGTACGTTAATAAGATGCCAGCACGAGTGCCATCTTCTACGCTGTCATTACGAGCCGCCTTTGTGCGCTCAGACAGTATATTAAAACGTACGAAACTGCCAAATACCCAGTCAGTACTCAATGGATATTCTAAGCCAACTTCTGCTGAATAACTCATACCAGAAAAGTCTTCGTCACCGGTTAATTTATGGGAATAGCTGTCAATGACATCCTTAGAGCGATAATGTGCCCCCACCGCAGTGTATAAGCTCACGTTGCGAACTTGCCATTCCATATTGTAAGAAATAGAGGCTTCAACACCGTCTTCGTCGCCATTATCTGGACTATAAGGTGAAAACATCACTTGCAATTGGCTATCTTCAAAGTAACCCGTTGCCCGAATACCGCCACGTTTACTACGATGTAGGTTTTCAATCCCTTCCAATCCTTCAATGTGGCGTACCGACGTTTCATAAAATAAATCCATCGTCCAAATATCATCATTAAAGAAGTTAAAACCCCATGCTGAAGGTGCATAAAGCCCATGAATTCTACGTGAACTCAGTCCCGGTGATTCGATAAAGAAGCCACCGAGTTGCGCACGAACGCTGATATCAGTTTCAAATTCAGCATCACCATTATCGTGATTCAAAAAGCGGAAGTCGTCACCAAAACTACTAATTGCACTTAGCCCTAAATAAAAGCCATCACGCAAATTATTGTCACCATCATCTTCTTCATCGTCATTACCAAAGCTGATGTTTACATCAAAATTATGATCGTGTTCATCATGGTTATGAGTGTGCTTGTGTTCTTTTTCATGTTCGACAGTAGGCTTTTGTTTTTTTTCAGTATCGTTGTCATTAGCCAATGCAGTAGCCGTCGGCACAGCCATCGCTAAAGCAACCATTGTAGAGAGCAGTAGTCGTTTCATTGTTTTTCCTTGATTCTTATACCAATTGCATTAAATATTTGCCCACTTGTACTTGTTAAAATTAACTAAAATGGCGTTGCTCTCAATCCTAATAGCCAGCTATTAGTCAATCGAGCGCCTTGTTTTAGCTGATTTTCTCTACGCACAACAAGATCACTTACTTAATGCAATTGGTATTATTGTGAACTTTCATCCTAACGACAATGCCTAAGAATTTGCGTATCAGTATTTTTGTAAATGTATCAGTTTGTATCAAGTGTGACACTAGCTCACGACGTCCATGACTCTTGAAGTAATGCCATCATATCTTCCGTTGAAACACGCGCTAAATCATCACTTCCTTCTAACAAACTATTAGCTAAATCACGTTTGTGTTGGTGCAGTTCAAGAATCTTATCTTCAATAGTATTTTTAGCAATAAATCGGTATATCGTGACAGGTCTTGTTTGCCCCATGCGATGCGCGCGATCGCTGGCTTGATCTTCTACCGCAGGGTTCCACCATGGATCCATATGAACTACGTAATCTGCCGCCGTTAAATTAAGTCCTGAGCCACCCGCTTTTAAACTAATTAAAAACACATCGCCGTGCCCTGCTTGAAAATCATTAACCGCTTGTTGTCGCGCTTTATTGGGTGTCGCACCGTCAAGATATTGAAAGCTAATACCATTAGCGATTAAACGCGCTTTCAGCAATTGCAAATGTCCAACGAACTGACTAAATACCAAGCATTTATGATTGTTTTCCTTTAACTCAACCACTAATTTATCAAACGCCTTTAATTTTGAGCTTTCGATAGTGGCTTGCGGCATCACTAAACTAGGATGACAGCACGCACGGCGTAGCTTCATAATTTCTGCCAACATTTTTATATGTTGCTGTCCCGGTTCGAACGTCTTCTTGCGTTAAGTTTTCTATCGCTTGGCGTCTTAGCGCTTCATAGAATGTCACTTCTTGCTCAGAAAGCTCGATGGGAACATTGATTTCAGTGCGTGCAGGCAACTCCTGTAGCACTTGTTGTTTTAAGCGACGCAACATAAAGGGAGCAATAATTTGTCGCAACCCGAAACTAGCCCGGCGTTTAGCAGCTGCTTCACTGTCTTTATTGCTTTCTATAAGCTGTGCAAATCGTTTGTGAAATTGCTTTTGACTGCCCAGTAATCCAGGATTGATGAATCGGAAAATGCTCCACAGTTCGGTAAGATTGTTTTCAATCGGCGTACCTGTTGTCACCATTTTAAAAGCGCCGTTTAGCGCTAACGCTGCTTGTGTTCGCTTAGCCATTGGGTTTTTAAGGGCTTGCGCTTCATCAGCGACTATCGTTTGCCATTGCACACTTGCTAATTTTTCGCCTTCTCGTTGCAGTAAACCATAGCTACAAATCACAAGATCAAAAGCAGTGAGGTTATCCAATACCTGTTGTCGCTTTTCAATATTGCTATCGTGTCCAAAAATATGCACCTTAAGCGTCGGCGCAAACTTGGCGACTTCTTGCTGCCAATTGAAACACACTGACGTTGGTGCTAAGACTAAACTTGGCCCTTGCGGCGCACGAGCCACAATAACCGCCATCGCCTGCAGCGTTTTCCCTAATCCCATGTCATCTGCTAAACAAGCACCTGCTCCCCAGTGAGCTAAGCGCATCGCCCACTCAAAACCATCAACTTGATAATCACGTAGTTGAGCTTGCAGCGTCGTTGGTAACTGAGGTTCAAGTTGTTCGGCTTCTTTTAGCAAGGTTCGCTGGCGCTCCCAAGCATGCAGGGTTTTCATGCGCATGCCTTGAGTTACCTCGTCAATCAACGGGCTAGCAATCGCGTGAAATTTGCCATCAAGGGTCATATTTTCGATTTCTTGCAATCGTTGGGCTAACTCCTTGGTCAGCACTAACACTTGCTGCTCATCGAGTTTAATAAAGCGGGAACCACTTTGTGCTAACAAAGCCATTAGTTGTTTTAGTTCAATCACCTGCTCGTCATTAACGGTCAACTTACCGTCTAGATTGAACCATTCTTTTTGCTTGGTTATCGCAAGCTTCAAATGAGCCATTTCTTGCGGATCGGTTAATGTTAACTTCTTCCCTTTAGGCCATTGCAAAACCAAGCTCAGACCATTGTGGTGCTCTGGATTTTTGACAATCTTTTCTAACGCTTGCAACGTTTCTAACGCTTCATCTAATCGATCGCACAACAAACGTGACTCGATCATTTGCTCAAATAGCGGGACCTGTTGGAAAAGCCCGAATAATTGACGACGCTCCGCATCAAGATTGCGGGTCGTACTTTGGCGCTTTCCACCAATATCTAATGACAGTGTCGGGTTGCCTTGTCCAGGCTCAATGGCAGGGCCATCAGCACCTAACGGCAAAACATGCACTTGATAATTAAGCCCTTCACCTGCCTGTTCAATATTAATGAACAAAGTGGAGTCAGCATCAATTTGAGCAACACTAGTGTTGATCCCTTCAAGATCAGATTGAATATTCAGCATTGGTGCAATGACACTGATGCTTTGCATTACTTTATCTTTTGCCGCAGCAGGAACCATTAATCCACTTTCCCCAACGATCTCCGCTATTTGACGATGTTTATGCTGATAAGTGACTAACTCATAGGATTTATTCGATATTTCCGTTAACGCATAACTGTGTTCACTATCTTCCAGATCACTCGGTAAATTACTCATCGACAATAAGTAACCATCAGTATTTTTAGTAATGAGTAGCTCAGGTTCACGTTCGCCAATGGTCACTGGCGCCGCTAAGTCATCTTCGGTATAGACATTGGTTGCACCAACAGCCGCTTTGAGCGCTTGATAGCCCGTAAGCGCATAATGTTGTTTTCCATAATAACCGCCCGAAAATATGCCTTTAATTTGCTGACATATTCGGTGATCTTGTGGCGTTAAGTACTCAAAGGTTTCTATTTCCTGAGCTAAACGCTTTAAAGTAATGGTACGTCCTTTACTCCAACCAGACTTACCAAGCTTTTGCTCTTTTGCAACTAACTCATTGCCATAGCGGCTTTGCTGCAACAACCAAATTAGACGTTGCTTTTGGTCTTTATGCTTAATTTCAATGGTAGGTTTATCGAGAGCAATAAGCTGCTCTAACGCTAAATCCCAACTTTCTTTACGACGGATTAGTTGACTTAAATCGTGAGATGAAACAACGCTCAATGGCTCAATAGGCAATGCCTGTTGAAATCTTACTAGTAAATCAGCCGCAAGTTTGGCCCATAATATTTCACCATTTTCGCTGAACACCTGACAGCTTTCAGTTAAATGACGTAAAAATATGGCGCTGGGACGTTGATTTGCCCAGGTTAAGCTCAAACAACACACGGTGACGTAAATATGATAAGCGTAATTATCAATATGAGAGTATGGTTCATTTAACTCAAGTTGCTTAGCGCGGCCTGATAACACCATGTTAAAACGATGCAAACAAGCGTAGCTTTGCTGATAAGCGCTTTCATGACGCCGATCTTCTAATTGATTGTCCCATTCCTTTGCAAAAACACTGAGCAGTTCAGGCGCTTGATCGCTACCTTGCTCTAATAGCGCGAACGCATAAAATAGCCCGTGAAGGTCGCCGATATATTGGAGTTTTCTCCGAGATAGTTTATTTTTAGCGGTCAGTGCTTGTTGAAATAATTCAATTGCGTTTGGAGTATCCCCAGCAAGAACAGCCAGAATAGCATTGAGTTGCAATCCGTAGCTTGTCCCCTCTTGGCCCAATAACGCTTTTACTTGCTCTAGATTACATTGATAGAGATATTGCTCCGCCAACAACAATCTAAAATTATCATTTTGTGTTATCAACTTGTCTTTCAATGTCGCTAATAATTCGATGACTTCGCTGCGATCTTTGTTATTTTCACGTAATTTACGTAATAAACTCGCAAAAGCAACATATTGCATTTGAGGCGGCATCGCGAGAAATTCTTGTTGTCTAAATGGATAAAAACATAACTTGATCAACGTATTATTAATTGGCGAATCCACTTGTTGTGGATCTTTATTGAATTCAAATAGCTCACTACACAGCTCAAACTGATTGCGATAGAAACTATCACGAATCATGCGCTGAGTATTACTAACACTTGGTCGTCCCCATGAATAGGCCGACATCATTGGATGTACACGCTCAACAATCTCAGTGATGGCTTCAAATGAACCCTCATTAAGTGATTGGCGAGTGAGTTCGTCTGCTAAATAGGGCGTGAGTAAAATGCCATCTTGGGTCACCGATACTAAGTCTTGCACAACCCACGCATCGCGCACCTCATTGGTATATGCATTGTGTAATTTCATCCGATTAAACACATCACTATGGCTCAACTCTTGAAGAATCTGCCTCAGTTTGGCTTGGCCTAATCGAAGATTTATTACTGCGAGTACTTTTAACACCAATTGCTGGGCTGGTTCGCAGGCATTGTATAGCGCTTTATGTTTATAAATGGCAACGTCAATGTTGGTTAGAAATGACATATAAAACTTCTATTCAGAGGTGTTAATAACAATGGTAACCTGTTTCTTTAAATTTTTCATGATCTTGTCGCAATCTTCAACTGCCGTTCAGTTTCACCAATCTATAGTATTTTCTCGCTCTCAAGGAATGTAATCATGAAGAAACTCCTTTCTATCGTTTGTACTGGTACTTTATTGCTTACTAGCACTGTATTTGCTCAAGATTCTGGCAATGGCCCGTCAGTATTTGTCACTCACGAACTTAATGGCGATAGCAAGATTTCTAGCGCTGGTGTTGCATTCAATTTCAAGCAACAAAATTCAGGATTTGGTGGTGCAATCTTAATGTCTTTAGGGCGTGCAGACATTGTCACGACTAAACTTAATGTTGAAGATTACCTTGCGTGGGAATTAGGCGGACGCATAGGCTATTTTTCTGATATTTCAATTTATGCTGAAGCAGGTGTCGATTTAGGTGAATTATTTGGTCGTGGTCATCTCGATGAAGATCGCTACCACGACCATGATTTTTTCGATGGGGATGATTATCACGATCATTATCATGACCACGACGACTACTATGATCACGACCATCGTTTCGCAAGCGATTCTTTAGATGCTTATGTTGGAATCGGTGGTGGAATAAAATTAGGTCAAGTACAGGTAAACGGGCAAGTTCGTTACCGCCAAATAGACAGCGAAGACTGGAAAGCACTAGATGATGTATATAGCGGGATCACGGTTTCATTTTCATTTTAGTTAAGTGCTTCTAACACTCGGCACTGATATTCATGATCACAATGACAACTCGCCACAATATTCGATAATTCTTGAGCCAGCCCCTGTAGCTGGCTTATTTTTTGTTGTACATCTATCAAGTGTTTCTGTGCAATATCGTGGGCTTCATGCGACGAATGATTACTGCATTCTTGTAAATGAATTAACTGCTTAATTTCTTCTAAACTAAAACCAAGCGCTCTCGAATGACCGATAAATTGTAAACGCTGTAGGTGCTTTTCATTGTAACGGCGCTGATTGCCTAAGCTGCGATACGCTAGTGGCATAATTTCAATTTCTTCATAATAGCGAATAGTCGGGATCTTTATATTCGTCAACTTAGCAAGCTGCCCAATACTAAATACATTCTCAATTTTTTTCATAAAGCCCTTGAACCTCTAGTTACTAGAGGTTTTAAGATACACCTATTAGCACAATTAATCTATGAGGTTTCTATGTCTGGCTGCTGTGATCACAACAGTAATTTTGAAGGGTTAAGTAACGACTATCGCCGCATTTTATGGTGGGTAATCGCTATCAATGCAGGAATGTTTTTGGTGGAAATGTTTGCAGGTATTGGTGGGCAGTCTCAAGCTTTACAAGCCGACGCACTAGACTTTTTAGGAGATAGTTTGACGTATGGATTAAGCCTTTGGGTTATCGGAAAATCGATATCTGTACGCAGTAATGCAGCGCTTTTCAAAGGTTATAGCTTAGTTTTCATGGCGTTGTTAGTGTTTGGCGGCACCATTTATCGATTATTTGTACTTAACGAACCCAACGCCTTAACCATGGGAGCCGTCGCAATTGCTGCGCTCTTCGCCAATTTATTCAGTGTTTGGTTATTGCGAAAATATAAAGACGGCGACGCCAATGTGCGTTCAGTGTGGCTATGCAGCCGCAATGATGCTATTGGTAATGTCGTTATTGTTATCGCAGCCTCAGGGGTGTGGTTTACAAGTTCGGCGTACATTGATTTAGGCGTAGCGGCGTTTTTAGCAGTGCTATTTCTCAACTCAGCATCACAAATTGTAAAACAAGCCCACGCCGAACAAAAGGCGCAGACCTAGCTTACAATATGAAGAAAGTGCTAGTCGCCTAATACAAGTTCACGATAACCGACGAGGCCTAGCACTTCTTCGTTTTCAATTACTGGAGCATAAGCCAATCCGAAGCGCTCAAATAAACGAGCACAATATCTAACGTCCATGTGTGGTGGTAAAGAGATAAATGTCGCTTAACAAAGTGTCCATTCTGGCTGGATCAGATCACTAATATCTATGGCCAAAAAATGAAAAATTAGAAATTAGAAATTAGAAATTAGAAATTAGAAATTAGAAATTAGAAATTTATATTAACTATGCTAAACAATATCCAAAACATTAAAAATTTTGCAAGATTTGACTCGGAAGCCTTAGAGAATCTTCAATTAACCCACTCAAGCTCATTTTCAATTTAAGGCGATAAAAGACGGGAATAGGCCGCGCTGATAATTTTACAATTATTTCAACAGACCCTATTAAAACGTCAATTTTTATTTCTACTTAGATCATTCAATTAAAATGTTACTGCGTGCCGCCAACCGTTAACTCATCAAGCTTAAGGGTTGGTTGACCAACACCTACCGGGACGCTTTGGCCATCTTTGCCACAAACGCCTACGCCAGTATCTAATGACATGTCATTACCTACCATTGAAATTTGCTGCATTGCTTCAGAGCCACTGCCAATCAAGGTAGCACCTTTGATCGCGTCACAAATTTCGCCATTTTTAATGAGATAAGCTTCAGAGGCTGAGAATACAAACTTGCCAGAAGTGATGTCCACTTGGCCGCCGCCAAAATTAGGTGCGTAAATACCCTCTTCTACACTCGCAATGATGTCTTGCGGAGTGCTCTCGCCAGATAACATAAAGGTGTTAGTCATACGTGGCATAGGTAGTGACGCATATGATTCACGACGACCATTACCTGTGCTTTGTGTATCCATTAAGTGAGCGTTATGTTTATCGAACATATAGCCTTTCAAAATACCATCTTCAATAAGGACATTGCGTTTAGCAGGTGTACCTTCATCATCGATATTTAATGAGCCACGACGGTCGCTAATGGTGCCATCGTCAATAATGGTACATAACTCTGATGCAACTTTTTCACCGATTTTTCCGCTAAATGCTGAAGAGCCTTTACGATTGAAGTCACCTTCTAAACCATGACCAACGGCTTCATGTAATAATACTGCTGGCCAGCCATTACCTAAGACCACAGGCATTAAGCCTGCTGGCGCGTCGATAGCACTTAAATTAACTAATGCTTGGCGTACTGCTTCTTTGGCATAGCTCTCATAGATAACTTCGCCATTGTGCTTTTGTAGGAAATAACGGTAATCGCTGCGACCGCCACCACCTGCTGAGCCACGCTCACGTTTTCCGTTATCATCCACAATGACGCTACAGTTTAAACGCACTAACGGACGAATATCAGTGGCTAATGTGCCGTCAGTGGCGGCAACTAATACTTCTTCATAAACACCTGAGATACTGGCAACCACTTGCGTCACGCGAGGATCTTGTGCGCGAGCATGAGTATCTAAGGCACGTAAAATATCAAGCTTTTCGGTTTCACTCATTAACATTAATGGATTAAGCGATTGATAAGTTTCAACTTTCGGTGATTTTTTCCATGCATTGACAGTCAGATTCTCGCCCGCTTGGGCAATACCACGTGCTGCAACTACACTTTGGTTGATTGATTGATCGTTAATTTCGTCAGCGTAGGCGAAACCTGTTTTTTCGCCGCTGATCGCACGAACACCAACACCACGTTCGATGTTGAAGCTACCTTCTTTGATGATGCCGTCTTCTAACACCCAAGACTCATGATGCGATGCTTGAAAATACAAATCAGCGAAATCTACGCGATGTTTTGCAAGATTGTTAAGGTGATGATGTAGGTTATCAACTGTTAACCCAGCTGGGGTTAATAACGACTCGCTGACTGTTTTAAAGCTCATAGATTTCTCATTGTATTGGCAATACGCCAGATTAATTTTTTAATAATGTAGATTGAAAACGCTGCTGGCTTGCCATCGGCATTTTTGCACGCAGTGCTTGCAGTTTGTCACGATCAAATTCGCCAACGGCAAAACCTTCGCCGCTAGCAATTTCAGACTCAACAACACCCCAAGGATCAACAACCATTGATTGTCCCCAAGTGACACGACCATTTTTATGTTCGCCGCCTTGATTAGACGCAATCATATAACATTGATTTTCGACGGCTCTTGCACGAGATAATAACTCCCAATGCGCTTGACCTGTCACCTTAGTAAACGCACTAGGCAATACGAAAATATCGGCGCCCATTTCACGCATCGTCTGGAATAACGCGCCAAAGCGCAAATCATAACACACCGCCATCCCAATGTTACCGATTGGTGTCTTTATTACGCTGATGTGTTGGCCAGGGTGGGTGTTTTCAGATTCGCGATAGCTGCCATAGCCATCAGCGACATCGACATCAAATAGGTGAACTTTATTGTATTGACCCAGTTGTTCGCCTTGAGGATTAAACAATATGCTCGCTGCAAAATGACGACCATCGTCGGCTTTTACTGCGATAGTACCTGCGACTAAATAAAGATTAAATCGCTGGCTTAGTTCACTTAAGGCATCTTGCATTGGCCCCTGTTTAGTTTGCTCAGAAAATTCACGCACTTCGTGATCTTTAGTGGCAAACATCAAACAGCATTCAGGTAATACAACCAATAATTCATCGCTAGGAAATTGCCGACGAATTTCAGTTAATTGCTTTTCAACTGCTTTAAGGTTTTCGTCAATATTAGGACTAGAGACTAGTTGTACTGAGATCAGTTTTGGGTTGCTCATCGGCAATCTTAGCTCCTTGAGTAGGTTGCTCTGGCGCCGTCGTTGGGTCGGCTTTTTCTAGAATATGTGGAGGCACTTTATACTTTTTCTGTTTTCTGTCTATTTCAACAAAATCAGGTTCATCAACCGTCCCTGAAAGCTTAAAGTTAACCTGCGAAATAACATCAACAATCGGCTCAAGTACCTTGGTCAACGCAAACGTTAACACAAACATCTGTGGCTCACTCGCTATTACGCCAGCAATCACTGGTAAGTTAGAGAATAGCGCGGGAGAGAAACTAATATAATAATCTAGCTCATGGCTAGTCAAATTAACAGAGCCAACGACATCAACGCCACCAGCAACACCATCCATGTGCGCATCACGAGTAACTGCGACGCCTTCTGAAATATTAAAGTTACCGCTAAAATCATTAAAGAAAATGCCTTTTTGGAATACATCTCTAAAATCTAATACCAGTTTTCGACGCAGCGAATCGAGACTAAACAGCGAAAAGATCCGCGCCCCTTGATCACTTACTTCAGCAATGTGGCCTTCGCCTAGTTTCCACTTAATATCACCGTTTAATGTCGGCAGCGCTAAATCGCCGAGCCCTGAACGCCACATCAAATCAACAGTAATATCCACCGTGCTTTCTTTAATACTGGTGCTGTAATCAAATATTGCTAATGTTGATTCGATATTGTCACTCTTCAAATCACCAATTACCGAAAAATATTCACCATCGCTATCAAAACCCCAAATAGCATTAGCTTTAACATCGGATTCATTAGCATGGATCTTAACATCATTAATGGCAATACCTTGTAAATGAGGCTTAGATTTAAAACTAATATTGCCTAAATCAAATCCAGAAATAAGGCATTGCTGACAAAGAAAACTAACGGGTGGTAATTCACGAAGCGATTCTCGTGTTGCAGTGTTATTACTTTCATTCTCACTCGGCTTATTCAACGTTAACAGCTCGAAGTTAGCCACAATCCCTTTGTCGAACCACTGGTCGAATAATTTAAGCTGACCTTGCGCTTGCTCACTTTCAACATTAACTTGCCAATGATCTTCAAGCTTTACACCGCCTAAAGAAACCGTCTCAAAATCATGTCCAAGTACAGAAAGCTTTTTAACGCGAGCATTGATGCGTTTAAGCGGTGGGAAGAACTGATCTTTACTCTGCCCACGCTCAATATTGTCGATAAAGCTTTGCCACTCATCGAATGCTAAAGAGTCCAAATCGATATTAATTGTCATGCCGTTATCAGCAATTTCATCTTGCGCTTGAAACTTACGACCAACAAGTAAGGTAATCGCTGGTACTTTAATGGTTGAATCACTTGAATCTATTCGAGCAAAGACTTCGGCACGTGACCCCAATGCCAAATTAAATAATCCGCCTTTGACATTTCCGCTACTGGTTACCAATAAATCTTCTTGCTGATCGACATATTTATCTAAAGGTTTTGGTAACTTAAGCTCTAAACCCGTCATCGGTGATTTTACAAAAGACTGATAATAAACATCATCTTCACTGATCTTTAACGTTAATTTTCCTTCCCAATCTAAGCTACCGTCGATATAGGTATTCAAATATTGCTGCCAGATTGCAGGCATTTTATTGGTGTGCCATTTGGCTTTTAAATCAACTTCAATTCCATAAGAATCACCAAATGGTTTGCTTTCTAGCGCTAAAGTTACAGGCTGTTCGTATAACATGCCTCGTAATCCCTTCGCTGAAATATCACCACCGTTAAAGGCAATCTCACCACTCAACTGACCTAAATCCATATCAATTGCAGTGATGGATAGATCATTATTATCTAGTGTCACAACACCCGAGACATTTGGTAGCGAACCATCAAGCGGCAAATCAATAGCAAGGTTTGTTTTAATAGTGCCTTGCGCATCTAATTGACGTAAAACGGGACCTAGGCTGTCATTGATGGGAGAATCAGCAACAAAGGTATTGATTTTATGTTGTGGTTGATTAACCTCAGCTCTAATTTCTAACGTGGCTGTTTCAGCCATTAAGTCAGGTATAGCAACGGTCAACGCCTCAAAAGATAGGTTGTTTAAATCGCCCTCGTACCCCGTGATAAGCATGGCTTCGTTTTTAAACAATAAATGTACTTTAGCGTTTGTGACAGGGTCCCATTCAGAATCAAAATCAACGCTAGCACCATCAACCATTGCGCTAATTTCAAAGGTACCTTGATGCTCTACATATGGGAAATGCTCTACATTTCCTTGCCACAGCAATTGCACATTATCACTATGTCCTGCTTTGATAGCACCAGACAAATAATCAACTAACCCATCACTCAGTACGACATGAGGTAAATAATATTGCGCGTGTTTTGCATTTTTGAGCTGTGCGTCTCCTAACAGCGAAAGCGTCGGCGCTTGGTTATCATTAAATTGCAGCTGCCACGCAATGGCGCCGTTTAAATCCTTATTTTTCCACTGCGTCATTGGACTAAAGAGTGCAAAGCCATCAGCGTCTGTTCGCCATGCTAATTCAAGGTTTAATTCATCTAGTGCGATAGGTGCTTTGAAATACTGACCAAAATCCAAGACCTGTTGCTGAGCGTTAAGCGTCATAACACCGGAGTGACTATCGCCTTTAATCAATGCTGATAACGGTTTTAAACTGGGAATGCCACCAACATTAACTAACGATAAGCCCGTTAAATCTGCGCTATATTGAACATCTTCACCACTGAGTTTAAGAGATAGTTTGCGTAGCTCACCACGAAGCTTTAACGCATCAATTAATCGTAATGAATCCTTATCGACTGCCGATACCAATCCAGCTAAAGGCGCTAGTTCACCAATATTCAATGCATCAATATTAAGGGATAATTTGTCGCTTGTTTGACTCACTGATAAATCAATAGCTGATAGCTGATTAGTATTTAGTGAAGGAGCAATCGCCTTGGCCTCAAAAATCCACCCTTGTTGATATGGCAGCCACTGCACTAATTCAGGGGCGAATGACAAACGCTGTTCTTCATTTGCCCCTTGCCAAGTCAGGTGGTTTTCTCCCATTTGGAGGATCATCGAATCAAGATGCCCTGCGGAGAAATCAGCCCAAAGTTCGAAACTTGCTTGGCCACTCGCCGAATTGGAAAGCTGAGGAAGCATTGGTTTTAGGTTTTCTAGCCAGCGCCAATTTTGCGCTTTTATGTATGCCTGACCACGTAAGGTTTTCTTGGTTTCGCCATATAAGTCGATAATTAACTTTAGAGGCTGTTGTGGTTTTTCATCAGCAGTTAACAATACTTGTAACTGACGTTGCTCAATAGCGTCATGCCATGCAACTCTTGCAATATTAACATCTGGTAGCTCACCATACCGCGGAGCGAAACTGACAGATGCCTGCTTCACGATAGCAGACTTAGTTAGGTGTAATAAGGGGCTAACTTCTTGGTCAGTTGGTGGTGGTTGTTTTTTACTGTTAAGTTTAGTGAGATCATCGAGATAAATATGAGGCTTATCTATCTCAATGAGTTTAAAACGGGGAGACAACGCCAGTGCAGACTCAACCAAATCAATATGTAATTTAGCTTTGCTTGCACTAACACTGAACCCTAAGTTATCGCTATTTTCAAAGCTCAGATCTTCAACAATCAGTAAAGGGCCGCCATTGTGCCAATATCCCTTAACAGATTTCATGGCCAAATGAATATCATAACGCTCATGTAACTCTTGTGTTAACTGGGTTTGATATTCATTTAAATAAGGTAACGCCCCGCGAATTGCACTAACGGTCAACGCAATTAAGATGAGTACAACGATGCCTACCATCCATAATTTGGCAATGCAGTTTTTGCATAAGGTAGGCAACCATTTCATTACATCATTACCACATCATAACGTTCATGTGCGTAGCGAGGTTCAATCTCAATTTTGACTTCTTTACCAAGAAATAGCTCAAGATCGGCTAAGTAATGGGTTTCTTGATTGAGTAATGCATCGCAAACAGGCTCAGATGCATAAACCACAAAGCGATCTGCAGCATGAGCACGGTCAACACGTATTACTTCACGGAAAATTTCATAACAAATGCTTTCTGTTGTTTTAAGAGAACCGCGACCTTTACAGCTTGGACATTCTTTACACAACACATGCTCTAAACTTTCTCGAGTACGTTTACGAGTCATTTCAACCAAACCAAGGGATGAAAATTTACTAACGTTAGTGCGCACGCGATCTTTTGCTAAGGCACTTTCTAGTGCACTTAAAACACGTCTGCGGTGCTCATCTTGTTCCATATCGATAAAGTCGATAATAATGATGCCACCAAGATTACGGAGTCGCAATTGACGCGCAATAGCTTTCGTCGCTTCAAGGTTTGTTGAAAAGATAGTATCTTCTAAATTGCGATGACCGACAAAAGCTCCCGTATTAATATCAACGGTCGTCATTGCTTCGGTTTGATCGATAATTAAATAACCGCCAGATTTAAGCTCTACTTTACGTTCTAATGCCCGTTTAATTTCATTTTCGACTTGGTAGCATTCAAAAATAGGACGTTCGCCGGAATAATATTCAAGCTTGTCATTAAGCTCTGGAACAAACTCACTGGTGAATTCACCAAGCATTTCAAAGGTTAATTTAGAATCAACACGAATGCGCTCTAAATCAGTACCAACAAAATCACGCAACAATCGTAACGATAAGCTTAGATCTTCATAAAGTAATGCACTCGATTTCGCCCGTTGACGGCGGTCGATAATTTTAGCCCAGAGGCGCTTCAAAAATGCCGCGTCTTGTTCTAATTCATGAACACCCATACCTTCAGCAGCGGTGCGAATAATATAGCTGCCATGTTCATGAGTATATTTTCCAACAACGGATTTCAATCGATTGCGATCGGCTTCATTCTCAATACGCTGTGATACGCCAACATGCTTAGCTCCCGGCATAAACACCAAGTAACGGGACGGTAGTGTAATATCTGTCGTTAAACGCGCACCTTTAGTGCTAATAGGATCCTTTATGACCTGAACTGTCATGAATTGGCCTTGTTTAGCCAACTCTGTAATATCTGGTACCTTGGTATTTTTGTCGTCATCACCTTCTCGGCGTACAACAATATCAGAAGCATGTAAAAATGCCGCTTTGTCTAATCCAATATCAACAAAAGCCGCTTGCATTCCCGGTAAAACACGGCTGATTTTTCCTTTATAAATATTGCCGACAATTCCTTTTTTCGCTAAGCGCTCAATGTGTACTTCTTGCAACGTACCATCTTCAACTAATGCCACGCGTGTTTCACTGGGTGTCACATTAATTAACAGCTCAGCAGCAATACTTTTCTGTTCTTGTTCTTGTTGCATATGCACTCGCTTAATCCGTTGTACTAAAAGGGCTTATTTAACCAATAATGATAACTTAGATAACAACTGTTGTGTCTTCATCAATGGCAAACCGACAACAGCAAAGTAACATCCGTCAATTTTTTCGACAAATTGTGCCCCCAAACCTTGAATGCCATAACCACCAGCCTTGTCTTTAGGCTCTTCGCTATCCCAATAGTTCAGTGCCTCTTGCTCACTAATTGAGCGAAAGGTTACCGTTGTTGTGACAACGTCACTAACAATCACGTCTCTTTGCACCAAAGCGACCGCTGTCATTACTTGATGCTGACGCCCCGCTAACGCCAATAACATACTAATAGCGTGCTCTTTATTGCGTGGTTTTCCGAGTAACTGGTTATCCAAAACAACGATAGTATCAGCACCTAGCACTGGCTTGTTCGCCATTGCGGTTAATTGTCCCGCGGTGGCTTTTTCAATAGCCAAACGCTTAACATAGTCGCCAGCAGCCTCGTTGTCGAGAGGTGTCTCATCAATATCGGCGCTCAACAACTCAAATTGAATACCAATTTGGTCAAGTAATTCACGTCGACGTGGCGACTGTGAAGCAAGATAGATACTTTCAGACATAATAATTTCGCAGAATAAGTGACTAAGAAAGGAATAAGCGACGGCGAACTTTACGCAACGTAAAGAAAATCCACGGCCATGCTAACAATGTAATAAAGCTCGATGCATAGTAACTATTGGTCACTAGTGCATCGTTCAACCACGACGATAACGTACCAAACAACATTTGATAGACAAGTACTAACCCTAACAAGATAAGCGACTGATGCCATACCGAATAAGTGCGCAACTTATGATTATTCTCCACCATAAAAGCAGCACATAACCCAAACATAACCCCATTAAAGCCTAGCGTTGTGCCCCACAATACATCTAATATTAATCCTGCAATCCAAGCGCTGCCGATACCAAAACGATTTGGCAGTGCCAGTGCCCAATACATTGCAGTCAATAGCATCCATTGCGGTCTGAAATACTCATCGACTGTTGGTTGCAGTGGCAATATCTGCAAAAAAGCAGCACAAATAATTGAAAGCCAAATAATAAGAATGGTGAAAAATGAGCCACGGCGCATATTATTGGCTCGGCGTGTCAAGCTTTCTTTCGCTAGCACTTGCTAATTCAGGCCATAACAATAATACATAGCGAATGCGATCAAGCTGAGCGATGGGACGAATACGAATAGTTGAATAAATTTCGTTGCCACGATTTTCAATACCGGTCACCGACGCTACAGGATATCCTTCTGGAAAACGATCACCAAGCCCAGACGTAACCAACATATCGCCAATTTTTACATCAGTATTTTTGGTTACATACTGTAATTCCATCTGGTGTACGTCGCCACGCCCCAAGCCAATCAATCGAACATCGTTACGCTGATTTCGAAGTGGAATAGCGTGGCTATTGTCTGCAATAAGCAATACGCGACTAGAAAACTCATTAACTTCGACCACTTGCCCTACTACACCGTGCTCATCGACAACTGGCTGGCCAATAAATACATCGTCTTTAATGCCTTTATTTAACACAACCTGCAATCTGAATGGGTCTGTATCAACCGATTGAATTCGCGCAATTAATTTACGTTGAGTTGTTACAACAGGAGAGCCCAGCATCGCACGTAATCGTGAATTTTCTTGTTCAAGATGCTCAAGTTTCAATAAACGATCGCTAATCGATAACTCTAACTGGCGAAGCTTTTGATTTTCAGCCATCAATGTTTCACGAGATTTAACGGTTTCAGAAACATTATCAAGGGCTTCTAGGGGCGCACTAGCGATAACTTGAAGTGGACTAAAAAAAGTAGATAAATACTGACGGGCTGGCGCAAGAGAATCACTGCTTAATACCAACAAAAGTGACAATACAACAATGGCTATAATTTTAACGCTAGCAGGAAAACGACGAGTGAAAATAGTTTTCATGAATCATAGTCCTGCTCGACTTGCTCAGTAGTGATGTTTTTACTCATAGGTAAAAATATCACCGCCATGCATATCAATCATTTCAAGAGCTTTACCGCCACCACGAGCGACACAAGTTAACGGATCATCAGCAACAACAACAGGGATGCCAGTTTCTTCCATAATTAAACGATCTAAGTCGCGTAATAAGGCACCACCACCGGTTAATACCATACCGCGCTCCGAAATATCAGACGCTAGCTCTGGTGGAGATTGTTCAAGTGCTGTCATTACGGCACTAACAATACCTGAAAGAGGCTCTTGCAACGCTTCAAGAATTTCATTGCTGTTTAAGCTAAAGCTACGTGGAACACCTTCTGCCAAGTTACGGCCACGCACTTCGATTTCACGTAATTCATCACCTGGATACGCGCTACCAATTTCGTGTTTAATACGCTCTGCTGTCGCTTCACCAATCAAACTACCAAAGTTGCGACGTACATAGTTGATGATAGCGTCATCAAACTTGTCGCCACCAATGCGCACAGAACTTGAATAAACAACACCGTTCAATGAAATGATAGCCACTTCAGTAGTACCGCCACCAATATCGATAACCATTGAACCCATCGCTTCAGATACTGGCAAGCCAGCGCCAATAGCTGCTGCCATTGGCTCATCAATTAAATGAACATCACGCGCGCCTGCACCTTCAGCTGACTCTTTGATTGCACGACGTTCAACTTGTGTTGAACCACAAGGAACACATACTAAAACACGTGGGCTAGGGCGTAGCACGTTGTTATTGTGAACTTGCTTAATAAAATATTGCAGCATTTTCTCTGTCACATGGAAATCAGCAATAACGCCGTCTTTCATTGGACGAATAGCTTTAATGTTACCTGGAGTACGGCCTAACATGCGTTTTGCATCAGCACCAACAGCAGCAACACGGCGAGTACCTGAGCCACGATCATCTTGAATGGCAACCACTGACGGCTCGTCTAAAACAATCCCTTGGTCACGTACGTAAATAAGAGTATTGGCAGTACCAAGATCTATAGAAAGATCATTTGAAAACAACCCACGTAGCTTTTTAAACATCGAATGCGCCCAACTTAAAAATAAGAGAAATAAAACCCTGCAACTATGCCATTGACTTAAGCTTGAAACAAGCATTCAAACCGCTGATTTGACAAATTTAATGACATATCGGCAACAAATACAAAAAACCGTCATTATCGAATAATAATGACGGTACTTTTGGGCTTCAAGAAATGTTATCGACGCTCTCGCCAATTGATAATTCGATCATTACCGCGATAGCGACCAAAGGTTGCTTTTGCTTTTGGATCAGTATCTGGCGTTACGACGTTATTATCCCAATCAAACTTCAACCAACTTGGAACATCTAATGTAAATTCTACTGATCCTTGAGCTGTATTTGGCGGGGGAATTAATAAATTAGAATCGCCGGCAGCCCAAGCAGACGCATTAGGCATTGCAGCCTGATCGAGATCTCCTAATGATGCAGGTTGAAGTGTAAACTTAGTATTTACCAACACAGGCACCACGCACCCAGCCCCTATGTTTGGATTTACAACAAAATTAGACCCATCAAAAAATTGATGTTCTATTGGCATCGCTAACACATCATTTTCTGGTCCAAATGCGTTATTTAGCTGCACACGTCCGTAGCGCATTAAATGTTGCGGCACTATAGCAGATGTCGCGCTTAAAGTAGGTAACGCAAACCCTAGCTCTAAGCCTACTTTATCCCCGTCGGCTAGTGTTGATGCCGTATAACTCACATTCGCTGAAAACGGCGCAATTTTCGAAGCGGCATTTCTGGTATACACAAAATGATCATCTGCTGACGCGGTATAAGTAAACACACCATTGTCTCCTGTTACAGTGCCCGTATTAAGCACAGCTGTTAACGCCAAGCCATTCACGCTATCTTGAGTGGGTAAATTATCGAAAGCGATGTTTGTTACATCGAATTTTTTAAATAGATCGCGATAATTTACGGTGGTCACACCATCAGAATTTTTCGCGGTAATGGTCATGGATGGCGCAGTGGTTCCATAATTTAATGCCCCCTCACCACCCGCCGTTAATTCACCAATAAAGGTTTGATTAAGGCATTGCGTGGTGCCAACAAACTCTCCAGCATCAATGTCTGAGACCTCAAAATGATGGGGCGTAAAACGGCCAACATTATGCAAATATCCTTTTACATCACCGACACTATTATTAATAAACACACCATCATTCAAGGAAACTGTTAAATCAATAATGCCCACCTCACTCCAACTGGCTGTTAATTGCGCCTTAGATACGTTCATATCTTCGGTAATCATTGCTGTAGGGATTGACGGTGCTAAACTGCCAGCAGAAACACCAGCACTATTTGGTAATACCAACTCATGTGATAATTTCACATTTTCAAATGGCATACCTTTGACAGGCGGATTTTGGCTAAAGTCTGTAATATCCTCATCTATCATGCCATCTACATTATCATCTTGATTTGACTGCCACCCTATTGCTTCAACGTCCACGTCAAAATTCTTTCCGGCTTTTTTAAATACCGTACCATTAGCATTTGACGCAAGGGCTTTAGTATCATTAATTGTCACTTTAAACCCAAAAGGCTTAACAACAAAATTATTAGAAGTACCTTCCAGCGTTGTTGTCATTCCTGAATTTAGTGTCACCACTTTTTGAGCTGATAATGATAACTCTCCTGCATTAGCGTAATTGAGTTCATAATTTGCAACGTTGTTATTTATTACGTTATTAAAAGCAAAATTAAACGGCACATTACTATAACTAGAACCCACTTGTGCTGATGTTGCACTGCTGTCAGTGGTTATAGCGATGTTACTACAACTTCCACTAGCGCAGTTTAGTTTAAGCTCAAGGTTAACGTCATTACCACTTGGAAAAATAGCTTGGCAAGCCCCTGTTGTAGTATTTTTTTCAACGGCTTGAATCGTTAGTTGCTGCCCATTAAACCCAATTAAAGAAGATTTATTGGATATTTGATGGGGTATATTGCTAAATAAAAAACCTGTATCTTTAAACAACACAGAACAACTCACCGCTGTGCCACCAGTAAAACACTGCACTGGTGTGGAGGACGATGGCGCAGGGTTAAAATTACTAGCCGAAATGGTCGTTGCTACTGCATTTGGCTGTGATAATTTGAGACTATTAACTCCCGGTGTTGGTGTAGACCCCGTAAAAGTAATATTATCACTAATCACAGCTCCCTGACTCCACAACCCTGCGGGAGATAAGCTCAATGATGAGCTTAAAGATGACGGTGTTAAACACGCAGCATCGCTACAGGCTTTTAACACAATATCACTGGCAGCACAGGTTAAGCCTGTTGTTGGTATTTCGAAACGATAATGGTCAACGGGTGGAAATATCGTTGCATCAAATGTAGTGTCAAAAACAAACAACGCTATATTTTCTCTCCAATGCTTGCGTTCTGTATCGTGAAATTCATCCTCATCCACTGACAGATGAATACCCTTCGAGAAGAGCTTATGCCTAACTAACCAGCCGCCATCAGGACCAATACTCGTCACTTTTTTCCCCACCCATGTCGGTGGTTCGCTATATGGCGCCAAATTCAACTTCGTTCGCCAGTCGGTTCTCCACCCGCCATTACCTCTCCCACCTCCAGCAACATTTCCAGTAAACAAGCGTTGAAAATCAACACTATTATTACTGTTGTCTGAAAAATTAATCACGCCCCGTTCAATGGCTACATAACCAAAAATTTCGGGCGTAATAATAGGGTCACCATTATAGTGCAGTGGCATTATTTTAGATTCTCCATATACTCCAGCACGCTCTAAAGTCAGTTTAATACTGTTTTTTTCCTTCAAAGCATGAGCGGATTCGGTTAACCATGGATTAACAAAACGATGATTGTCTCTGTCGTTAGTATTATTGAGCGATTGTAATTTATTAACAACCACTGGATCCAGTAAAAAGGATTGTTTAAAGTCGATCGCCGTCATCGAAGTATAAGAATCCATTGCCCGATGATATGTAGATACTGGCACCACACAAGCTTCAACTTTTGTACCATCAGCAAATTCATGAATACCCGGCTCCACGGCGACATACTTAAGATCCATTGCCTTAATAGTCTGATTGGGTCTGTAAGAAACCGTACTAATTTCAAAGCCAGTTCGTGTCACATTTTTCACTTTAACATCAACAGGCTTCTCATCTTGGGCTGTGGGAATAACCAATACAATAGGAGGATAAGGATAGCTCTGCTTAAAGCGAACCGATTGAAATTTAGTACGGCTATTACTTGAAGTTAATTTAATATCTCCAGCTTCAAGCTTCCAAGGTGTAGCGTTATTCACTTGAAATGTTACGTTACTACTTCTTGTAGAAAAACCTCCAGCACTAGCCTTTAGCGTAACATGACCTGTTGTATTATGAACGAAATCTAAAGTAACTTGACCATTATCACTACGCGAGAATTTATAAGTTGCTTCGCCATTATTGTTAACAGGCATGGTTAACACCCCGTCACCTTGCCGAACAGACCAGCTTCCTTCACTATCACTACTGGTCAAGCTTACTGTTCCAGAAAAGTTAGTAATCAATTGGCCATGACTATCTAGCGCCTTCAAAATATGCCCATCGACAGCACACACATCCGCGTTATAAGCGGTAATAATCCGAGTCAATGATAGGCTATCAGCATGACACAAACTACCAATAGCCATCGATGAAATAAACAAAAGCAAAAATCTTACTGTATTAATGTTCATGTTAGCGCCCTTTTAAAGCTATCGTAGGTAACAATGGTTAACATATTATTTAATTAATTCTCGCTTCAACGACAACGCTACGCTGGGTATAAAAATCTCCAGCGCTGCAACTAGCTGTACTTTCAATACGAAAATGTGTGTAGCCCGTTTCAGTAACTAAAAACTCGTTACACGAAATAATAATATTACAGCCATTAAAAACATCTCCGGCGCCCAACAAATAGCCAGAAGACACTAAAGCACAGGATTCAGTACCTGCCACTGATGGCATTAATATTTCATTTAATGCACGTTCTGCGCCGCTGTTCGCGGCATTAAGCGCCCGATCGCCATACACTTCATACACATTACCACGGCTACTGTTGTCGGTAATTTGGATCATCGCATAGGCTAAAAATGCCAACACAATAATCACAAACAGCGCAATGACTAACATGCTGCCTTGTTGGTTTTTAATCGATGTATCGTCTTTAACGTTAGGGAACATTGGTAATATGCACCTCATTAATTAAGCGTAAGCTTTCGTCACTGTATTGAAAGCTAAAATCCATTTGTACCATAGCATTACGCATCAACGTGGCAGATAATAAGGTAAAGGGTGCCGAGTTAGTTTGACGCTCTGCCATTAATATTCCCATTACTCCAACGCCACTAGGTGGCGATGCTTGAATGGGTGTTAACGCATGGCCTTGATAGCGTTTAATGGTGTTATCGCCCCCCTGACAATAAGCCACACTGTCTTTAATAATAAAATAACGCGCGGTAGGTGAATCATCATTAAATAACACCGTGTTATCCAACGTAATATCCCTTACGTTGGCAGTAACAGTGCCGTAAGAAGCAACATCAAACACCACACCAGAGAGCGCATTACTAGCCGCATAAACATCGGCCGTCGTCGAAGGATACACCACTATTTTTGCCGCGTTATCGGTCACATTTCGATCGCTTACTACCACTGTCACCGTATTGCTAGCGCCATCAGGCAACACAGGTATATCAACGTAACTAGAGCTGTCTAAAATAGGGATAAATTCAACACACTGCCCATCGGCCGTGACCCGCACGCTATTGGGCAAAGCTTCTCTTATTTCACTTGTGATCCGCTCAATCACAAAGCGGCTATCGCTTATTTGCTTGTCACGTCCCGCCGTGTCTTGATAAATACCAATACCATGTTGAACAAACGAGGTAATACTCGTACTAACAATGGCTAAGACCAATATTACCAATATCAATTCGATCAATGTGAAACCGCCATGACTACGTTTCATCAGTAATTACTCCGATACGTGGCAAAGGACACACTTTCTTGATTTGGCATAGTCACTGTAATCGTTATTAGCTTGGCCTTTCTTGATGAGTCAGCCACACCGTTATAATCGCCGTCATAAATAACACTAACGGCCAACTCATAATTTTTATATAAGTCTTGATAGCTCTGCGTGGCGTGATTTAGCAATAAGCCATCAATTTCAATACCGTGATAGTCATCAACATCATTAAAGCGGTCTCGGGTTTCAGCACCGTCTGCTCCTAGTGTCGTGCTACAAGGGTTTGAATTTTCATCACAACGGCGTAAACCAAGCGTGGTATTCGAATTTTCATCAAACGCCTTACCGCCAATCTCATCAAGTAAGGCGCTGGCTAATTTCGCAGCACGTACCTGATAAATAGGATCTACACTGTCTTGTGAGCGAGGAATAATTACCGAAAAAACCATGGTCATCGCAATAGAAAATACAACAATACCAATAACCAGCTCGATGAGGGTAAAACCTTTTTGCGCGGTTTTAAAGTGCATGAATATACCCCTGACTTTCTATTTTAACTTGTACCGTTTCAGTGCCAATAATATTGAGAGTACAAACACAGTTGCTTATCCCATTGGGGTCAAACTTAATGACCAAGGGGTTAGGTGTAGAGCCGCTAGCCAACTTTATAGATACATCTTCAAGAATAACTCGGGAATCACTATCAGCTTCAGTGCCACACGAAGCTCCAGTGTTATTCTCAATTACCGCATATTCATCAGTAATTTTTACCTGATTACAAATATCTAACTGATTCATTGCTTTGAGCTGAGATAAGCGCAATTGAGAAATCAACTGATCCCGCACTGCAAAATGAGCGATATCAGATGCACCAAAAAATTTAGGCACAATAGTAATGGCCAATATGCTGATAATTAAAATCACCATAATTAGCTCTATTAAGGTAAAAGCTTTAGAAAATTTCATGGAAGCTTCCTGCGATTGTACCAAAAAATAACTGAGGGTTTCATGATAAGCGCTGACGATGGTTTAAATCAAGTTTATGAACCATAAAAAAAGGCTGCTTCCGCAAGGAAGCAGCCTTTTAAAAGAAAGAGTAACTAACGATTAAGCGTTAACGAACTCTTCACCTAAAGTGATATCACCTTTAAGTGTCTCTAAAGCGCTTTCTAAAGCGTTAGCTTCAAATGCTGAAACTTCGCCGTAGCTTAATACTTTTTCTACGCCGTTTTTGCCAAGTAATACTGGCTGTGCGAAGAAGCGCGCTTTTTCACCTGGCCCTTCAACGTAAGTACATTCAACAACGTTTTCTTCGCCGTTAAGTGCAGCAACAAGAGATAGACCAAAGCGTGCAGCTGCTTGACCCATTGATAATGTCGCACTACCGCCACCCGCTTTAGCTTCAACAACTTCAGTACCAGCATTTTGGATACGAGTTGTTAATGCAGCAATTTCTTCTTCCGAGAAATCGTGACCAGATTGAGATAGTAATGGCAAGATAGTAACGCCAGAGTGACCACCGATAACTGGAACGTTTACGTCCGCAGGATTAACACCTTTCGCTTCACCAACGAACGTATTAGCACGGATAACATCAAGTGTAGTAACACCGAATAAACGAGCTGGATCATAAACACCTTTCGCTTTTAATACTTCAGCAGCGATAGCAACAGTTGTGTTTACTGGGTTAGTGATAACACCGATTAATGCTTTTGGACATGTATCAGCACAAGCGCCGATTAAGTTTTTAACGATACCAGCATTGATGTTGAAAAGATCTGAACGATCCATACCAGGCTTACGAGCAACACCAGCAGAGATAAGAACAACGTCAGCACCTTCAAGTGCAGGTGTTGAATCTTCACCAGCGAAACCAGTTACTTTAACATCAGTTGGGATGTGGCTAAGATCAGCAGCAACACCTGGAGTTACTGGAGCGATATCATATAAAGATAGCTCGCTGCCCGCAGGTAATTGAGTTTTTAATAATAAACCTAGTGCTTGGCCGATACCGCCAGCAGCGCCTAATACTGCAACTTTCATAACTTTCTCCCTTAGAGATTATTTTCAATTCTTACTTAAATCACTGATTAAAATTTAGCGTCATACTTTAGATAAAGTGAATGATAAAAACCATGCGACTAAAGCAGCGCAACCTTAAAATTCGCACGAAGTATAACCTAGTTTTTTCACAAGCCAAAGCCATCTCTAGCCTTTGACGGTGGCTATTTACACGAAAATCAAGAAAATCGGAAATAAATACTTACATCGAAAAAAATTTATGGTTAATGGTCATTGGTTTATGCAATAATGTAAATAGTTATTGAATATAACTAATTTTTTATGCATCGAATATGCATATCATTTCTAAGAATAACAACAATAATGGAACAAAATGAGACCTTCTCAGAAACAAGACCAACTCGTCAAAGCATTCAAGGCCTTACTTAAGGAAGAATGTTTTGGATCTCAGGGTGATATTGTTCAAGCATTGCAAGATCTTGGTTTCGAAAATATTAACCAATCGAAAGTATCACGCATGCTGAGCAAATTTGGTGCAGTTCGCACCCGCAATGCCAAACAAGAAATGGTGTATTGCTTGCCCGCTGAAATGGGGGTACCAAATACTAGTAGCCCACTTAAAAACCTCGTTATCGATCTTGACCACAACGACTCAATGATTGTTATTCGTACCAGTCCAGGCGCAGCGCAACTAATCGCCCGTTTACTTGATTCAATAGGTAAGGCGGAAGGGATTTTAGGTACGATAGCTGGTGATGACACTATCTTCATCGCGCCAGCGCAGGTTAGCGAAATTCAAAAAACCTTAGCCACGATTAAAGAGATTTTTAACGTAAGCTTATAAGTTTTGTACCCACCAGCAAAAAGAGAAGCCTTGGCTTCTCTTTTTTATGCTAAAACTCAATTCATCGTTAACTATTTGCTGCAAAGTAACTCATTGCAGGTGCAAAGAATGCTGCGCCAGTAACTGCCTGTGTATACTTGAGTAAATGATCATGGTGACCTTTATTATCACCGACAATCATACTACGCAGCATTAGCTCAAAGTTGAGCGGCGTTTTACAGCATGAGATAAAGAACAGCCCTTGCTCTTTCATATCGCCATAAGGCATTGACTGCCTTAAAATCTCAACCGAATTTCCTGCATCATCTTTTAGAGCAGTTCGCCTGATATGTGATGTTTTAGGCTTGTTAAACGATGAATACTCATGATTATCTTGCTTAGTGCGTCCAATAATATCTTCTTGGGATTTAACTTTTAACTTATCCCACTGAGTCAAATCATGGACATATCGCTGAATGTGAATATAGCTTCCGCCGCGAAACTCATTATCTTCAATAGACACTAACGCAACTTCTTGTCGGTGTAGTCCTTTGGGATTCTCAGTGCCATCAACAAACCCTGTTAAATCTCGGCTATCTAAATACCTAAAGCCGCGAACTTCTTCAACCAAGCTGGCAAGATCTTCTAGCATTAAACAAATTTCGTGACTTACTAAATGATTAATATCGCTGCGATCACAGCGGATTTGAATGAATAGATCTAACGGAAAGGCAGGCGCGTGACGGTCATCTTGGCTCAAAGACGGAAAAGGTCGCAGTAATTTAGGCTTCGCTTTGGGGTATAAATTCTCCCAATAATTCGCACCAATACCAATAAACCCTGAAAAAGCTACGTCGCTATATTCATCTGCTTTTTCTTCTAGATAATGACTAATTTCAGCTAGCTGACTGCGAATTGCGGGTTCCATGCCTTCACTGCAACTAAATAACAAATATTGACTATGTAAATTTCCTTCGGCACAAATTCCTGATTGTTCTCTTGCCATCATTACTCCAATTACTTGTTAATATTAAACGTCACCGACTTGTGAGGTAGCACTGTTAAACCTATCACCTGTTCTAATTCAAGCATAGCGTGAGAATGAACCTCAACAATCACCTCTTGATCAGCGACCCCGCTAACGTTATAAATCCAATGACTACCGGCAAATACCGATTGCACGACTGTAAACTTGCATGAAGAGTGCTCATCAATCACAAGTTGTTCAGGACGTAGCATGACAACATTGTGTGAATCGATTAATGGGTCAGCATCCACCGGAATAGTCCCAAGCGCCGTTTCCAAGCCTTTATCAGATACACTATCAATCGTTAGGTAGTTAGTTTTTCCCATAAAATTAGCAACATAGGGAGAACTAGGTTCAGCATAGAGTACACTACCTTGATCAATTTGCTCAATTTTTCCTTCACTAAAGATGGCAATTTTATCGGCAAAAGCAAAGGCTTCATCCTTACTATGAGTCACAAATACCGCAGGCACCCCTTGTGCTTTAAGGATTTGACGCATCTCTTGCATAATTTCGCCACGCGATTGGCTATCAATATTAGAGAACGGTTCATCAAGCAGCATTAATTGCGGTTTATAAGCAAGCGCGCGAGCAATAGCAACACGCTGTTGTTGACCACCGGACAATTCATGAGGAAAGCGATCACCATATCCCTGCAGTTTAACTAAACGTAGCATCTCTTGAACTATGTCACCTTGTTGCGACTGCGCAATTTTTTGCAATCCAAAGGCAATATTGTCCGCCACATTCAAATGGGGAAACAACGCATAGTCCTGAAATATCATGCCAATATTGCGCTTTTCGCTAGGCAAAGATTGCGTCGGTGTGGTCATCACCACGTCACCTAATTTAATTTCACCTGTAGTAATCGGTTGTAAACCTGCAATAGCACGCAACAGTGTTGTTTTTCCGCAACCACTTGGCCCCAATAGCGCAACAATATCGTCTTGTTCAAGGGTTAACGACAATCCAGTAATAACGGCTTTATCATCATACTGACTCGATAAATTACTAATAGTGAGCTGTGTCATATTACTGCTGTTGCTCCAACGAACGATTTAAGAAAATTAATGGAATAAGCCCAACCAAGACAATAACAATGGCCGCTAATGCGCCATGCTCTAATTGCTCATCTGAGACAAATTGATACACATAGGTTGCCAAGGTTTCGTAATTAAACGGCCGTAACAATAACGCGGCTGGTAACTCTTTCATTGATTCGATAAACACTAATAACAACGCCGCAAAGCAACCTTTTTTAATCAAGGGTAAATGCACTTTAAACAACATGCCAAGTGGCGAACGACCTAAGGTTAGCGTCACCATATCAATCGATGGTGAAATTTTATTAAAACTCGACTCAACAGTGCCAATTGCAATGGCACAAAAACGAACCGTATAACCTGCGGCAATTGCAAACACTGTTCCTGACAACAATAACCCCGGTCCTGCCATACCAAGTGAGTCTAAAAACTCATTGAGGCTATGATCAAATAACGTTAATGGAATAATGACCCCAATAGCCAGTACAGTGCCAGGTAACGCATATCCTGTGCTTGCCAGTTTAGGTGCGATATCAGCGTATTTACTGCTAGATAAGCGTTTGAAATACCCAAGAACAATAGCGATAAACAAACACACTAATGACACAGTCATTGCTAACAACAGACTATTGATACTGTAATCCAAAAATTCTTGATTCCACGACACATCAAAGTAATCGATGGCCATATTAATCAGTGAAATAAATGGCACGCCAAATCCAGCCATAAATACAACTAAACACAATGCGCTAGCCAGCCACTTTTTAGCGCCCGTTAATTGATGACGAATAACAGGGTCCCGAGAATCCGCCCGTTGATAATGACGCTGCTTTGCGCGCCCTACTCGCTCTAAAGCAATCAACACAAAGAGCACCGCTAGCATTAATGCCGATAAACGCGCAGCAGCCGCAAGACTGCCGTAACCTAACCAGGTGTCATAAACCGCAGTCGTTAACGTCGGTACCGCAAAATAATTAACAACGGCAAAATCAGCTAATGACTCCATCGCCACCAATGCAACGGCAACAGCAATCGCTGGGCGTGCTAACGGCAAAGATACGCGCCAAAAGCTTTGCCATGCATCCGCACCCAACAAACGGGCTGACTGAGTCAATGACTGAGATTGTTCTAGAAATGCTGTTCGCGCTAACAAATAAACATAGGGATAAAGTACTAATGCCAACATCACAGATGCACCAAACCACGTTCGCACATCAAAGAAACTATAGTCCTGCGCTGTTTTCCAGCCAAATAACTCCCGTAGTCCCGATTGAATTGGGCCTGCGTATTCGAGTAAATCGGTATAGACAAAGGCGACTACATAAGATGGCATGGCCAGCGGCAACAGCATTGCCCACACAAATAATTTACGCATTGGGAATTGGCACATCGCTACCAACCACGCAATAGGTACACCAATAAACATCGAGAGAACGCCAACACTAACCACGACCAGCAGCGTATTAAGCATGTAATCAGGTAACACACTTTGCCATAACTCAGCAAAGACGTTGTTGTCATCACCGAAAGATTGCCAAATAATGGCTAACAAAGGAAGAAAGAGTAAAAACGATAAAAGCCAGCTAAACGCTGGCCATTTCTTATTGAGTACTATCAACATAACTCTCTTATAACATTCAATTTATCAAAGGATAATCATCACTTTGAATTTGGCTGCGCCTATCTTATAACATTCTAAGAGCAGCCGCTAACGCTTATAAATCGAATTTAACTTGGTCTAATAACTTCAGTGCTGTCGGGCGGTATTTAGCAACATCACTCATTGCCAAATTGTCTGCTTTAAAATCACCCCATGAAGCAACTAATTCTGATTTCTTAACGCCAACTTTTACTGGATATTCCATATTAACTTGCGCGTAGATACCTTGTGCTAAATCGCCAGTTAAATACTCCATTAGCTTAATAGCAGCCGCCTTATTTGGCGCGTATTTAGTTAGTGCCATGCCACTAACATTAATGTGAGCACCGCGCTTGTCTTGATTAGGGAATAAAATGTGAACATTGTCAGCGGTAGGCTTTTGCTTTGGATCTGACACCATTTTACCAAAGTAGTAACTGTTACCTAGCGATACATCACATTGACCAGCAGCAATCGCTTTAATTTGACCACGATCATTACCTTGAGGCTTACGAGCCAAGTTTTCTTTAACTTTCGTTAGCCACTCTTTAGTGTCAGCTTCACCATGATGAGCAATCATCGATGATACCAATGCAACTGTGTAAGGGTGCTTACCACTGCGAGTACAAATTTTTCCTTTAAATTCAGGGTTTGCTAAATCTTCATAGCTAATCGCTTTATTGCCAAAGCGCTCTTTAGACGCGTAAACATTACGTACACGAGTTGTTAATGCAAACCATTGATCTTCAGGATCACGTAAATGAGCAGGAACATTGCTTTCGATAACACCGCTATCAACGGCAGCCACTAAGCCTTTATCTTTTAATTCCATTAAACGACTAATGTCAGTCGTTAACACTAAATCAGCTTTGGTTAACTTACCCTCACGCTTTAAACGTTCAGCTAAGCCTTTCTTGGCGAAAACAACGTTTACATTGATGCCAGTGTCTTTTTCAAACTTTTCTACTACAGGGTCAATTAAGAATGATTGACGGTAAGAGTAAATATTAACTTCGTCTGCAGCGTATGCCACGAATGAACCAGCTACTAACATCACGCCAACAGCCATTGCGATCATCGATTTCATAACAACCTTCTAAATAGTAATAATTATCATTAAGGGATGCATTATAGCTATCTTGATATTAGTGGCAAGTACTTATACAAAGATTTACATAACTCTGCCTAATTGGATCAAATAAGCTAATTAAATGAGTGGTTTCCACAAACGATCGCCGCGAGGTTTGTAGTAGTTATCGTAATTAAACGATAAAACAACGCGTGTAGCACGACCGATAATTTCATCGCGAGGTATAAAACCATAAACTCTTGAATCGGAGCTATTATTGCGATTATCACCAAGTACTAAGTAGTGTCCTTGTGGTACAGTAACAGGGCCAAATGACGTAATATCACTATATCCCACCACTTGAATATCATGGGATTGATTAGGTAAATGCTCAAAGATTGTTGCTTGTTGTGTTTCATAGTTAACAACATCACCATTAATGACAAGCTGGTTATCTACCATTGCGATTACATCACCAGGTTCACCTATAACACGCTTCACCATACGCATATCAGCAGCAGCTGATTCAAAAACGACGATTTCGCCGCGTTTTGGTTCGGCTAAACGGACGATTGAACGATGAATAAATGGCACATTGATGTCGTAAGCCATTTTGTCGATACCAATTTGATCTCCAGGGATAATAGTTGGCAACATAGAGCCTGTCGGCACACTGTTATAATCGGCAACCGCACTTCTAAAAATACTCATCAAAAGAATAAATAGTATAAAACCACGATTTTCTTTAATTAACTTTTTCAATTTATTCATTGTTTTCCCTTAATTTTTCCACGCTTTGGTTAGGAACCAATCGAGAAAAATTAGTTCCCAACATTCATTGTTAAAGCTCAAACTATTTGTAACTAAATGCTACTTTTCTTCAGTAAACAGCCCATATTCCTGTGCTTTTTTAATGCGGTCTTTAACCTCAGGATGCGTCGATAAATATTGTAATAAATCAGATTCTTCATGTTGTGACTTTAATGATAAAAATACTTCCATTGCATCACTAAAAGCCGTAGGCGACTTACCTAACGTAACAAGTTTTTCAAGTGCATAATCATCAGCTTCACTTTCCATTTCACGGGAAAAAGCATTCATGACTAGTGCTGAGCCCGTACCTAGTATGACTTCCCCTAACGATTCAACATCACCAAAAATAACCGCAATTGCCAAGGTGTTACTTACCGACTGAGCCACAAGGCGTAAACTATGCTGACGCTCAACATGACCAATTTCATGAAGTAAAACCGCTAAGATTGCATCTGGTTTATCTTCTAATTTCTCAATCAGTGCATCAGTGATGACGACCGTACCATTAGGCAAAGCAAATGCATTTGGGCCAAAGTAATCGCTTTTATAAACAAACAAATTATATTGATTCTTAGGCAAACCTAAAGTCGTTACAGCATCGTTCCACTGTGCAATCACCTTATCCTGAGTTGCCTGAGGCAGTTCACTTGGGGATAAAAACAATTCATGAATTACGTCAAACGATTGCTCCCCCATCTGATTAGAAACAGATTGTGGAACTAGTGCTACCGACTTATTGGCGATGTAAGGCATACCGACTGCTAAAATAAACCACATACAAAATGGCACTAAAAAGACGGATGCAAAGATCAGAGGCTTGTTGTTTTCAAAGCCTTCTAAACGAGCGCTTGAAATTGCAAGCCGTTGCTTGGCATCACTCGCAATAAAACGCCCGCCGTCTTCAAAATCAATTTCAGTGGCAACACCAGGTATCGATGAGCTCAATTTCATTGCTTCTTTAGCAATAACAAAAGCACACTCGCCATCATAATGAACGCTCACGGTATCTGAGACTACAGATACCGTTGCCTGTTTTGATTCACTACTTTTAGGAAAGTAGTAATTTCCAGTAAGTGATTGCATTAGGTTAGCGCGATGTCCATATCAAATACGTCTGCAGCCTCTTCACCAAAGGCTGACTGCGATTCTTGCATTTTATCAACAGCTCCATCCGCTTCATTATCAATAAGCACCATAGTCGCTTGAGCGAGAAATCGCGTCGTACGAACTTTAATCCACGGATAAGCAAAACCGACAGTGACGATCATTAGCACGACGTTGGTTAAAATCAACTTGGTATATGGCCAAATTTTAACGTCTGAACGCGTCTGAACTAAACCATCAAATTCGCTGTTATTTAAAATGTGGTTACGAATTCGCCCACGATAAATTGCAGTAGAAACGCTAATAAGCAATACGTAAAAAACACCCATCGCAATCATCATTAACGAAGCCATTCCTTCACTACTTCCAACTTCACCTGAGGCACTGGTAGCTCCAAAAATCAACGCGATTGCAAACATGCCAAACATAAATCCGATACCAACTAACAATACCCAAAGTGATGTTTCATAATATTCGCCGCCTCGAAGCTCAGATTTAAGTGGTTTGTCACCATAGCTAATGTTGTTGTACACGTATTCATCCATCTTTTTAAAGGCAAATGGCAACATTAAGTAAAGGGTAAATACTGAAGCAATAGGCAATAAAATAAAGTAAACAAAGGCCTCACCATAGGTTCCTTTAAATGAGAACCTAACATTTCGATGACTACTCATGCGTAGGTTAAAACGCAGACTTTGATTCAAAATCCATGGAAATAAAAATAACAGCACACCAATTACGGCTAATCCCCATAGAGGATAAAAATGAGATGTTAGAGAATAAGCAGCAAACAAAATTACCGCTAAAATACGGCCCTTTAAAATTTGTAGCGGCTGAGCAAGATAGCTAAACGGATGCCCTTCGATTTTTAAATTACCGTAAAAATACTGTTGAGTTCGCACTTTAGCCCATGCCGAATAAATACCAAGCGTCACTATGGTCAATAAAACATTAACGATCCAAATACCAAAAAACTCTTTGCCGTCGCCGCTAAATACAACAGGCACTTTTCGGTACGGAGGAGCTGCAGGCGCTGATGGCTCAGCTCGAGAGTGGTTCATTATTTTCAGAGGGTAATGCTGGCGTATCAATAACGTCCATATTCAATGGTCCTTCTTTGCAATAAGCGCTTACCGATTAAGCGCTCGTTGATAGAGTGTAGTTTAAAAACTTAGATTTAATGATTTACCAGCTACTAAGTGCTGGTAATGTGAATTGGCGCTGTTGCATTTCAATAATCACTTCTTGTGGTTCAACCCGCACTAAGCGCATATTTGAATCAATGAGTTCACCTTCTTTAACCACTTGCTCATTGACACGCACCCAACGTTCATTGGCATCACTGGCATAGATATGGGAGCTAAATTCTAATGGCGGTACCAAATTTTGATACCATTGCGGATATAACGTCAACGCTTGCGCATGTAACTTTGCACCTTGAGGAGGCTCTTGCTCCTCGTTGGCCATATCCTGCATAACTTGGCTAAATTGTTGCGCCAACTTTGATTGCGCTGTCGTTAATTCAGCACCTGTATTCTCAGTTGCTGATTGAGATTTGGCCGTACGTTCTTTTGCTGTCTGTGCTTTCTCGACAACAACACGATTGTTATCTAATTTCGCGATCAATTTAGGCTGATACGGCGCAGGTGCCGGTGGTAAAGCAACTTGCGTTACGGTAATTGGCGCTGCGACAGGTTGTTGTTCAACAATTTGAACAGGCGCTCGTTGTACTAGTTCTTGCGTTGCGTTTGATGGTTGCTGTGAAACTACCGCTAAACCAATGCCACATGCGAGGGTTGCAAGCGGTAACAACCACCAGCTATTTAAAGATTGATTCATTACTTAATTCCTCGCAACTGCAGCGAATTCTTACCCGTAAGACTTTGCAGCCTTACAAGTGTTTTAGCACCCGCAATACCATCAACAGCCAGCTGATTATCTTGTTGAAAACGCTTTACTTTTTGACGTAGCTCTTCATCAAACACATCACTTGGATAACTCCCAGCGGCATACAACTGATTAAGCATTTGCGCTAATTCACTCACACCGGCACCGCGCTGGCCAATGCTAAGTGCACGCTCATATTCAAAGTTTGGTTGCCATAACAGTGTGAATTCTCCCGTTAATCGCTCTAATAACCACGCTTTAGTCACAGTTAATTGTGAACGATTAAATTGAATCTTTATGGCCTGTTCATCATCAGCGTTGAGCACAACACCAAAATACAATTTTCCATCATCTTTTAGAGTCACCAACGCCGGATGATTATATTCCAATAATGCTTGCCAACCACTCGCCGCAAAACAACGTAATCCGTAGCTTTTAGCCTGTACACAGCCATTACTACCAGCACCATGAGCAGTGCCCCAAGCCCCCATCAATGCAGAAAATGCCGTTGACTGATTAGTCGCAGATTGCATAATTTCGCGTAATTGCTTGTTATCAGCTTTCATCTCAACTAACGATGGTGTTGTTTTTGCAACCGTTTGAGCTGCTGGCTCTTGATGCTGATTTAACGCCCACGCTGTGATGCCATAACCTAACATCAAGGTAATCACACTAACCAATGACGGCATGGCCCATGCGGGAGCACTGTTATTTTTAAGGGGCACATCAATCGCTAAAATATCGCCAGCGATTTCATTAATTGTTTTAGGACCAATTTCGGTAAGTTGTTGTCCATAGGCCTGAAGGAGCGCTTTATCACAAATCAAATTAATAATACGCGCAATACCGCCGCTCAATTGATGGACACGATTACACGCCGCTTTACTAAACAACGCGCTATCACGTCCTGCGATAGCTAATCGATGAGCGATGTAAGCACTAACATCAAGATTATTTAACGGAAGTAAGTGATAACGTGCAGTAATTCGTTGCGCCAGTTGTCGTAAATGATTCTGTTTTAATTGTTGTTGTAATTCTGGCTGACCAATGAGTACAACTTGGAGTAATTTCTTATGATCTGTTTCGAGATTTGTTAATAAACGGAGTTGTTCTAATACTTCACCACGTAAATGCTGTGCTTCATCAATGACTAATAATGTATTACGACCCTGCTGATGATTGGCGAGTAAAAACTCACTCAATAAATCGGTTAGCTGCTTAAGTGTTGGCTCTGGAGCATAGCTAATTTTTAACTCATCACATAAGGTCGCAAGTAATTCAACCTCACTCAGTGACGGGTTAAGAATTGACGCAATATCAGTTGATTCATCTAACTGACTTAACAAAGATCTTGCGAGAGTTGTTTTCCCCGTACCTACCTCACCAGTAAGCAACACAAAACCACCACCTTCTTTGAGACAGTATTGTAAATGGGTGACAGCCTGCTGATGTTGCTGGCTTAAAAACAAATATTTGGGATTAGGCGCAATAGTAAATGGCGCGTCATTAAGGCCATAAAAAGCCTGATACATAATTTTATTCCTTTATCCCTGTAGCGATTAAACAACAAACTGAAACTCATTCTCAGATCCGCTCCATAGCATAAAGTTCAGTCTCCCTTTCGGCAATAGCTAATTTTTAATATAATGCGTTGTGATTATACGGTATTTAATATTCGGAGTGAGTTTGAACATTTATTTAGTCGGCGGTGCAGTTCGCGATCAATTATTACAACTTGATGTAAAAGATCGAGACTGGGTCGTTGTAGGCGCGACCCCACAAGAAATGCTCGATGATGGATTTCAACAAGTTGGCAAAGACTTCCCCGTATTTCTGCATCCAAAAACCAAAGAAGAACACGCATTAGCCCGCACTGAGCGAAAATCTGGCAGTGGCTATACTGGATTCACCGTTTATAGCGCGCCAGACGTCACCTTAGACGATGATTTAATTCGTCGTGACCTTACCATTAATGCCATCGCGCAAAGCGATTCAGGCGAATTATTCGATCCTCACAACGGTCAGCAAGATCTTAACAATCGCATATTACGCCACGTATCACCTGCGTTTAGCGAAGATCCATTACGTGTATTACGCGTTGCTCGATTTGCTGCTCGTTTCGCACACCTTGGCTTTACAGTTCACCCTACAACTATCGAATTAATGCGAGAACTTGCTAGTAATGGCGAACTTAATCACCTCACCAGCGAGCGCGTTTGGCAAGAAATGGAACGCGCGTTAAACACTCAATCACCACAGGTATTTTTTGAAGTACTACGTGAATGTGATGCGTTAGCTGTGCTGTTCCCTGAACTTGATGCCTTATATGGTGTACCCAATCCAGCTAAATGGCATCCAGAAATTGACAGCGGCATCCACACAATGATGGTGCTAGAGCAAGCGGCAAAATTAACAGCAGATGCTGAAGTACGTTTTGCAGCGCTCATTCACGATTTGGGCAAAGGTGTTACCGACCCAAAACTATGGCCTTCTCATCACGGCCACGGACAAAAAGGATTACCGTTAATTGAAGCGCTATGCCAACGACTGCGTGTACCAAATACCTATAAAGATTTAGCATTAATGACGAGCGACCATCATTGTAAAATCCATCGCTGTGATGAGATGCGTAAAGACACCATCATTAAATTATTTGATAAAACAGACTCATGGCGTAAACCAGAAAGATTTAAGAAGTTCTTACTTGCTTGTGAAGCAGATGCACGCGGTCGCCTACATTTTGAAACCGCAGATTATCCACAGTACCAAACCATGCTCGATTATTTTAATAAAGCCAGTAGCGTAAACGTGCAAGATATTATTAAACAAGGAATTACCGGCCCAGCGATTAAACCCGCGTTATTTAAAGCGAGAGTTTGCGCTATTTCTTGAATTTAGATGATAAAACGCCGAACTGAATACAGTTCGGCATTGCCGCTAAAGTGTTAAAAATGCGATTAAACCAGCACCTAACAACAAGCGGTAGATCACGAATGGCAACATACCCATTTTGCTAATGACTTTAAGGAAGAACGTTATACATACGTACGCACTAACAAATGACAATATTGCGCCGTAGCCTAATTCACTCCAATTAACCACCACGCCATCATCTAAAAAGCCTAATGCTGTATAGCCGCCGCTCATAATAATAATTGGAATAGACAATAAGAAAGAATAACGTGCTGCGCTCTCACGCGTCATGCCCAACATCAAACCAGCCGTCATCGTTATACCTGATCGTGATGTGCCTGGAATCAATGCTAGTGCTTGAGCAAAACCTATAAACAACGCGTTAGACAGCGTCAGTTCGTACTCACCTTTAACTTGCTTCGCTTTGACATCAACCCACCATAACAACAAACCAAATACGATTGTGGTGCCAGCAATCACCCACGCGCTGCGCAGATATAACTCAATAAAATCCTTTGCTAAATACCCGAACAGAGCGGCAGGCATAGAGCCAATAAGAATCCACCATGCTAATCGACTTTCACTGTTATGAGTGCCCGCAAAAGAACCGCCCCAAGCACCCAATAAGCTGAATACTTCTTTACGGAAATAAATAACAACCGCTAGTAACGTGCCTAAATGCACAGCAATATCAAAGGCTAATCCTTGATCTTTCCAGCCTAAAATTTGCGACGGTAAAATAAGATGTGCAGAGCTTGAGATCGGCAAAAATTCAGTAAAACCTTGAATAAGTGCCAGAATAAAGATTTCTAAAATCGACATTAAATAATTCCTTGCCAGTCGAATTCAACCGCCCACAGCGATTGTTGAGATTTGTCGTAGTTATCCCACAACGATAAATAAGATTGGTTTAATACCGGATGAACAATACTCGGAGCAATTTGCGCAAGAGGCCACAGCACAAAGGCATTTTTATCAATTTCATGACGAGGTAGCTGGGCAGGTTTTTCAACAACTAAGGCGTCATACACTAATAAGTCTAAATCGAGCGTTCGTGAACTAAATTTTTTCGCACTGCGATCACGACCGTTATCTACTTCTATTTGACGCAACGTTTGGCATACTTCATCAACAGACAACGATGTTTCACCACCGCATACTAAATTATAAAAGTTGCTACCATCAAACCCGACAGATTCACTTTCAAACACGTCAGAAACCGCAAAGTCGCTAATAAATTCGCCCATCGCAGCAATACCTTGACGCACGTTATGTGCCTTATTGATATTACTGCCTAGGCTAATATATATGCGCGCCATTAGCGCTTTACTCCACGTTCAATACGCACACCGACACCTGCCGCGTTCGCAACTGCATCAGGCTTATGAATTGACAGCTTAAGCCATTCGATAGCAAATTCGTCCATCAACATTGTCGCAATTCGCTCAGCAACTGTTTCAATTAACTCAATTTTTTGACTCTCAAGCCAGCTCGTAATGCGCTGTGACACAGTGGCATAATCGAGTGCTTTGGTTAAGTCATCGCTGCGCGCAGGCGCTTTATTGTCCCAAGCCATCTCAAGATCAATCTTAAGTGTTTGTTTAATAGTTTTTTCCCAGTCATATGCACCGATAGTTGTTTCAACGGTTAACTGATTAATAAAAACGATGTCCATAGAGATTCTCTAATTAGGTTAGATATTTCAAACGAGTCTAAAAGGTCGGATACCTTTTTTTATATTAACAGCATATACTTAGCTTTAATGCTCAAAAGACAGGCTGTTAACGAACGGCGCTAATATAGCTTATTTTGAAAAGGAAAACAGCCATAATGTCTAAAACCACCGCAACAACGACGCGAGAAAGGCACTCTTAATTAGATGACGATACCTCTCACATTACTCATGGTTATCGTGGCTTATTTAGCAGGGTCACTTTCAAGCGCCGTCATTGTAGCTCGTGCCTACAAACTTCCCGATCCGAGAACTCACGGTTCTAATAACCCTGGGGCGACTAATATGTTACGTATCGGCGGCACCACGCCTGCCGTACTAGTGCTCGTTGCAGATGTGCTAAAAGGCACCATTCCTGTGTGGTGTTCCTATTTCTTAGGGTTACCACCTATTGCACTAGGCATCATCGCCATAGCAGCCTGTCTTGGTCACATCTTCCCAATATTTTTCGAATTTAAAGGCGGCAAAGGCGTAGCGACGGCATTAGGTGCCATCTTCCCAATTGGTGCCGATCTAGGCGGTTATCTCATTGCTTGCTGGTTTGTATTATTGCTATTAACAGGCTATTCATCACTTGCTGCGATCTGTGCAGCGTTCTTAACGCCAATATTTACCTATTACATCAAACCTGAATACACCATTCCTGTTGCCATGCTCTGCGCACTCATTATTATTCGCCACCAACCAAACATTAGACGACTATTAGCGGGTAAAGAACCCAAGGTATGGAAGAAGTTTAAGAAGAGTGAGAAATAAATCGAGCTATCGCTGACTACGGTTAGCTTCTCTTATTATTCAACAGCTGCCTGCAACTTCTCAGCACGCTTATCTAACAACGCCTGAATGTTTTTTGCATCTTCAATAAGCTTTTTTGCTTGTTGTGGTGACGTTGTCATTGGCAAAGGAATCGTTGCTGCGCTATGGCTTGCTTTATTGTCGCTAGTGGCTTGTGAATCATTCGAAGATAAATCAATAACATTGCCATTGGGTTCAATGTAAACAATCTCCACTGGCGTATCGTCTGCCGGTGGAATGTCCGACATATGCCACTTTCCATCGCTACCCTTCCAGCGATAAACGGCGGACTTCTTAGCAACAGGTTTTACTTGAACAAGCTCACTTGTGATCTTTTCTACTTCACTCCATGAACTTTTAATCTGCTCAGTAACTTTCTCCAGAGGTGAAGTTGATGGCGTAAAATCATCAACTTTCAACCAAGGTGTACCGTCTGGCTTTTTAAGAATAAACAGGCCACCAACAGCGATGATGACAAGCACCAACATTAATTTAATAAATAATTTCACTGAGTAATTCCTTTACAAACACCTTTCCAAAATAATACCAATTGCATTAAATATTTGCCCACTTGTACTTGTTAAAATTAACTAAAATGGCGTTGCTCTCAATCCTAATAGCCAGCTATTAGTCAATCGAGCGCCTTGTTTTAGCTGATTTTCTCTACGCACAACAAGATCACTTACTTAATGCAATTGGTATAACTTTAATGGCAAGATAAAAGTTTAATCGACAAGGCGCGCGAATGATTTCCACAAGGATGTGGGCAATAGAGCAACGCAGTAGATAAGCTTTTAGATGCCATTAAACAGCAGGCAGCTGATCCATTGGCCAACGTGGTGTAGCACTAATCTCTAATCCAACGGTTTGGTCAGCCTTCAAACGCTGCATTCCCGCATAAGCGATCATCGCACCATTATCGGCACAAAACTCATGACGTGGGTAAAACACCTCACCGCCACGAGATTTCATCATTGCTTCAAGTTGCTCACGCAAATGACGATTAGCACTTACACCGCCAGCAACAACTAAGCGTTTTAAGCCGCTTTCTTTTAAAGCGCGTTTACATTTAATCGCCAATGTATCCACAACTGCATCTTCAAATGCACGAGCGATATCGGCTTGAGTTTGATCGTCAGGCATTTGATCATTTTCGCGATGATCGTTGATCGTATTCGCCGCAAAAGTTTTCAAACCACTGAACGAAAAGTCCAATCCCGGCTTATTTGTCATCGGTCTTGGGAAGGTAAAGCGTGAGCTATCGCCCAATTCTGCTAATTTAGATAAACGAGGGCCACCTGGGTAATCAAGCCCGAGTAACTTGGCAGTTTTATCAAATGCTTCACCGGCAGCATCATCAATAGACTCCCCCATAACTTCGTACTGTCCAATGCCGTCAACCCGCACCATTTGGGTGTGTCCGCCAGAAACTAACAAAGCTAAGAACGGAAAATCAGGTTTATTTTCTTCAAGCATTGGTGCCAATAAATGGCCTTCCATGTGATGCACAGCAACCGCTGGTTTATCCCATGCATAAGCCAACGATCGCGCTACAGAAGCACCCACTAATAACGCGCCAACCAAGCCTGGGCCTGCCGTGTAGCCAATACCATCAATATCATCTTCAGCACAGTTTGCCTCAGCAAGTGTCTCTCGGATCAAACCAATGATCTTTCTTGAATGATCGCGAGACGCCAACTCAGGAACAACACCGCCATAATCGGCGTGTAGCTTCACCTGACTATATAATTTGTGTGCTAGCAGTCCTTGCTCATCATCATAAATGGCAACACCAGTCTCATCACAAGAGGTTTCAATTCCTAAAATTCGCATCTTTTCTCGGCTCAAACTCAATAAATATGGGGCAATTGTACGCTGTGCGAATTAATTTTGCAGCTTGCTTATGATCTTTCTTTACAAGCAAGCATCGTTCAGACTAAAATAGCGCACCAAATTTGACGGCCCTGCAAAAATATTGCAATTGGCTTAATGAAACAAACCTTCGAGGTGAAAGGCAAATGCCAATAGTTAAAGTTAGAGAAAACGAACCATTTGACGTAGCACTACGTCGTTTTAAACGTTCATGCGAAAAAGCAGGTATCTTATCTGAAGTTCGTCGTCGTGAGCATTACGAAAAGCCAACGACTGAACGTAAGCGTGCTAAAGCAGCAGCTTCAAAGCGCCTAGCTAAAAAGCTAAGCCGTGACAATGCACGTCGCAAACGTCTTTACTAGACACTAGATTCGGATTAGTAAGACTATGACACTTAAAGAGCAACTTACTGACCAAATGAAAGTTTCTATGCGCAATAAAGATAAATTGCGCTTAAAAACTATCCGTATGGGTCAGGCTGCTATTAAACAACGTGAAATCGACGAGCAAATTACCTTAGACGACGAAGCTGTATTAGCTATCCTTGTTAAAATGGTAAAACAACGCCGCGATGCAGCGCAGCAGTACATTGAAGCAGATCGTAAAGATCTAGCCGATATCGAAGAGCAAGAAATCACGGTGATTGAAGAGTTTCTTCCTAAACCACTGACAAGCGATGAAATAGACGCTTTGATTAAAGCAGCAATCGAAAAATCAGGTGCTTCTTCAATGCAAGAAATGGGTAAGGTCATGGGCCTACTCAAGCCACAGGTTCAAGGTCGTGCTGATTTAGGTAAAATTAGTGGTTTAATTAAAGCTGCGTTAAACAGCTAAACCCTATTTACCAGTGCTTCAATGCACAACTAGTGTTAAATATGCCGTGCTTTTGCGCGGCTTATTTTTTTCTGGCATTCAGTAATTTTCTAATAAAATAAAAACATCCCCCCCTTTTGCTGATACGGCGAAAAAGGTACACTCATTTTAGTTTCAATAACGAGATAAATAGATTTTTCATGGCCGGTTTAATTCCACAGCAATTCATAGACGATTTAATAGCACGCACCGATATTGTCGACTTAATTGATTCGCGGGTAAAACTCAAAAAAGCCGGAAAAAGCCATGTTGCCTGTTGTCCATTTCACGGCGAGAAAAGCCCTTCATTTCACGTAAGCCAAGAAAAACAGTTCTATCACTGCTTTGGCTGTGGTGCTAGCGGCAACGTCATTTCATTTTTGATGGAATATGACCGCCTCGACTTTGTCGACACCATCGAAGAACTCGCTGGCATGTACAATCTAGATGTCCCCCGTGACAAAGATGGCGAACGCCAAAAATCAGCACAACAATACAGCATCGAAAAACAACAAAAACTTGATTACTACGAACTTATGGATCAAGTGTCTAGCTTCTATCGCCAACAACTAAAAACCAACAAAAACAGCGAAGAAGTTATCGAATACCTCAAAAAGCGTGGTCTGAGCGGCGACGTTGCTAAAACATTTGGTATCGGCTATTCACCAGATGATTGGGAAGTTGTTAAAACAAAGTTTACTAAAAATGGTGGCAAGTTCGATCCACAACGCGAAACACAGCTACTCGATACTGGTGTACTAATTAAAAACGAAAAAGGCCGTGTTTACGATCGTTTTCGTCACCGTGTCATGTTCCCTATTCGCGATCGCCGCGGTCGTGTAATTGGCTTTGGTGGCCGAGTACTTGACGACTCAACACCCAAATATCTTAACTCACCAGAAACGCCAATTTTCTCTAAAGGACTTGAGTTATACGGATTCTATGAAGCCAAGCAAGCCAATCGCGATCTCAAACGATTACTTGTAGTTGAAGGTTACATGGATGTGGTTGCCCTTGCTCAACACGGCGTAAGCTGGAGTGTGGCCTCACTGGGCACCTCGACAACCAGCGAACAAATTCAACTGATGTTCCGTAACACCAGCGAAATTATCTGTTGTTACGACGGCGATCGCGCTGGCCGCGAAGCCGCATGGCGAACACTACAAAACTCATTGCCACAGCTGCAAGACGGTCGCCAAATTAAATTCATGTTCTTACCCGATGGTGAAGATCCTGATTCAATGATCCGCGAAGTCGGCCACGATGAATTCGTCAAACTCGTCGACAACGCCACCCCACTATCGCAATTTATGTTCGACAACCTCATAAGCCAAGTTCAAATGGACAGTGAAGATGGTCGTTCAAAACTAGCGAACCTTGCACTGCCAATGGTTAACAGCATTAGCGATGGCGTGTTCCAACAAATGATGAAAGACAAGCTTGCCAAATACCTTGGTATGGACAGCGAATCGCTTAATCGATTTATTACGCCTGAAGCACCAGACGCCAATAAAAAACAACGCAAAAAAGCCAACCGTGGCAGCATAGTGCGCCAAGCAATTGGCCTACTCATTCAACATCCACGACTTGCCAATGCACTGGCCGGAATGCCATCGCTAGATCAAGTCAATCTCAAAGGGACCGACTTACTCCAGCAACTGATTAATCAGGTACATGAAAATCCTGAAATCAGCGCACCGCAACTGCTAGAGCGTTGGCGAAATGCGCCTGAATACAATGCATTACTCAAACTTGCAGGCTGGCAACACGACGTCGATGACAACAATCTACAGTCACATTTTGTCGACACCATAGTGCAAATAATTAATAAGCATTTAGAACTACGTCTCGAACAATTATCCCACAAAGACCGTGTTGAGGGATTGACCACCGACGAGCGTAAAGAATATGCGCAATTAATCACAAATGAGCGCTAACTTAGGCTAGCGGCACCCACTATAAACAGTTATAATTAATCCTTATGCAACTTTTTGTTGCTATTCTTTTGTCAGCATTAAAAGTGGATAAAATCTATGGAGCAAACCTCACAGTCTCGTCTAAAACTTCTAGTTGCCAAAGGTAAAGAGCAAGGTTATTTAACCTATGCCGAGGTTAATGACCATTTACCAGCAGACATGGTCGATTCCGATCAGATTGAAGATATTATCCAGATGATCAACGATATGGGTATTCAGGTGTTCGAAAACGCACCAGATCAAGATACTCTAATGATGTCTGAAAATAGCACCGATGAAGATGCTGCTGAAGCAGCGGCTCAAGTACTAGCCACCGTAGAAGGTGAAATCGGTCGTACCACTGACCCAGTTCGTATGTACATGCGTGAAATGGGTACTGTAGAACTTCTGACACGTGAAGGCGAGATTGTTATCGCTAAACGTATCGAAGAAGGTATCAAACAAGTTCAAACTTCGGTTTCTGATTATCCAGCAGCTATTGCTTCACTACTTGATCAATACGACAAGTACGAAGCGGAAGAAATGCGTCTAAGCGACATCATCACCAACTTCATCGACCCAGATGAAGACGATAACTTCGTCCCTGGTGCGTCTCACATTGGTTCTGCGCTAACAGAAGAACAGCAAAGTGATGACTCTAAAGATTCAGACGACGATGATGAAGACGAAGAAGAAGTTGATACAGGCCCAGATCCGGTAGAAGCTGCCGAGAAATTTGGTGGCCTTCGCACTGCTTTTGAAAAAGTTAAAGAACTTGCTAACAACAAGGGTCGCGATCACGCCGACACTATCAAAGCAACAAGTGCACTAAGCGAAGTTTTTCGTGAATTCCGCCTAGTACCAAAACAATTCGACCGCATGGTTAAAAACATGCGTGACGTGATGGATCGCATCCGTGTTCAAGAACGTCTAATCCTAAAGTTCGCCGTTAACCGCGCTAAAATGCCAAAACGCGAATTTACCAAAGTTTTCCCAGGCAACGAGTCTGACAAAACATGGTTAATGGACGCACTTAAATCTGGCGAACCATACGTACAAGCACTAGAAGATAACGAACGCGATATCCTACGTGCCATCAACAAATTAAAAGACATTGAGCAAGAAACTGACCTAACTATCGCCTCAATCAAAGACATCAACCGTCGCATGTCTATTGGTGAAGCAAAAGCACGTCGTGCTAAGAAAGAAATGGTTGAAGCTAACTTACGTCTTGTAATTTCGATTGCTAAGAAATACACCAACCGTGGTTTACAATTTCTTGATTTAATTCAAGAAGGTAACATCGGTCTAATGAAAGCTGTTGATAAATTTGAATACCGTCGTGGTTACAAATTCTCGACTTATGCAACATGGTGGATCCGTCAAGCAATCACTCGTTCAATCGCTGACCAAGCGCGTACTATTCGTATTCCAGTACACATGATCGAGACAATCAACAAACTGAACCGTATTTCTCGTCAAATGCTACAAGAAATGGGTCGTGAGCCACAACCGGAAGAGTTAGCTGAACGCATGCAAATGCCAGAAGACAAAATCCGTAAAGTACTTAAGATTGCTAAAGAGCCAATCTCAATGGAAACACCAATCGGCGATGACGACGATTCGCACCTAGGTGACTTCATTGAAGATACAACGCTTGAGCTGCCGCTACAGTCAGCAACATCTGAAGGCCTAAAACTAGCCACTAACGATGTACTAGCTGGTCTAACAGCTCGTGAAGCAAAAGTACTACGTATGCGTTTCGGTATCGACATGAATACTGACCACACGTTAGAAGAAGTTGGTAAACAGTTCGACGTAACCCGTGAACGTATTCGTCAAATCGAAGCGAAAGCACTACGTAAACTGCGTCACCCTTCTCGCTCAGAACAACTTAAGAGCTTCTTAGACGAGTAATCCACTCGCTAACAATCACTTAATTGAAAGCCGCTACCTCGCAAGATGTAGCGGCTTTACTTTTTCTACAACATAGAACATAAAACATAGAAAATTCAGCGATAGAAAAAACCTATCACTACCATTCAAAACAACGATTATCACCCCCTTTACCTCAACCTAACTTGAGGACTTAAAGTAACTCCATCGAATCAACGAGCAAGATAAAAAAGACTTATCAAGGAGATACTTATGTTAACGTTAGAGCACCTAAACCTAGTCGTAAGAGACATCGACGAAACTATCAAATTCTACCAAGCTATCGCGCCACATTGGAAAGTACGCAGCAGCGGTCAAGGAGATTGGTATGGCGTACCGCGCAACTGGGTGCACTTTGGCGACGATTACCAATTCATTAGCTTTAATGACAACGGCACAGGCACTAACCGCGACCTAGAAACCAATGCATTAGGTCTTAGCCACTTCGCCTTTAGCACCGCCAATATAGACGCCGCAACCACACGCTTACAAGCGGCAGGTTTTGAGATTAAAATTCCACTACGCGAAGACACGCACCGCAAAAACATCTACTTTCTCGACCCTAACGGCTACGAAGTTGAACTAGTGCAATACCTATCTGACATTCCAAGCGAACGTAATCTTGATGCATAACTCTCAAAGCACACCCCAATAAAAAATGCCGCTATCAACAACGGCATTTTTACGAGACTCAACAAATAAATCAGCATCGAAAAAGAATGGAAAGTGAGTCGAAAAGGAGTCTCAAACGAATGAATGGAGAATAAATAACCATTTAGTGAAAAATAACAGTCAATCACGTGACGTTTTAAAAATAAATGCTTATACTTACCGCCGCTTAAACAAATCTGTTTAGCATTTAAATGGCCCCTTAGCTCAGTTGGTTAGAGCACCCGACTCATAATCGGTAGGTCCCGTGTTCGAGTCACGGAGGGGCCACCATTTATTTTAAGTTTTCTCAAAATTCTCAATCCAACGTATATATAATCTAAAGCTTTGACTTTAATGGTTAGTTATTCTTTAATTTTACTTTCACCCCAATAGTTTTGAATAAAGAAGTGAGTAAAAATGAACGTAGGTTATGTTATTGCTAGTCATGAAATCACAAAGTTAGGAAAGCCAATTTGCTACTTTTATAGAGAAGAGCCAATTGATGAGAATGATAACGGCTAGTGTTTTTTCTCAGGTGATGAAACTCAAGAATATGCAGACAATGCTGATAACTTTTCAATGTACAATGCGACTTCAACAATCGAAATAGAGCCAAAAGTAACTGAGTTTTTAGGGTTATCCAGTCCAGTAGAAATAGAGCGTGATTTAATCACTGGAAATCTAGAAGTTATTCTTTAATTTTACTCTGACCCTAATAATTAGAAGTTATTCTTTAATTTTACTCTGACCCTAATAATTATGACCCTAATAATTACTCTGACCCTAATAATTATGACCCTAATAATTACCCTAATAATTTTAAGCTTGCCTTCAGCTATGGCGTTTGCTTAAAAGGTAACAGAGATTTACATTGTTCTTTGTAATGCGCTAACTGTTCACGTTCTTCTTTGCAATAATCACCAATAGCATCACGAAAACCCTCATGTGCGATCCAATGATAAGAATAAGTGGTAACAGGTTCAAATCCTCGCTTTATCTTATGTTCGCCCTGTGCGCCGGGATTAAACACCGCCAAGTTGTGCGTAATGCAATACTCAATACCTTGGTAATAACAGAGTTCGAAATGCAGGTTATTTACTTCTTCTCTACAGCCCCAATATCGGCCATATAGTGCATTATCATCAACAATATAAAATGCACTCGCCACAAATTCATCGTCACGGCTCGCCATCATAAGCAGAATTTTATCGGGAAGATGCTCTATAAAGAACTCAAAGAAACCACGGTTTAAATGGGGCTGATGCTCTCGCTTATGATATGACGACTGGTAGGCCTCGAAAAAGTAATCTAGTAACTCAGGCGTGACCTCATTCCCGCGATAATGTTTTATCTCGATACCTTGATTAACAACCGATTGGCGCTCTTTTCGCACATTTTTACGCTGCCTTGCGGTAAACGTTAATAGAAACTCATCGAACGAATTATATCCACGGTTAAACCAATGAAATTGCACCGTATGACGTTCAAATAAATCAGGATGTGTATTATCCATTGGCTGACAAAAAAGCATATGCCAGCTGTGAATACCCTGTGATTTACAATGCGTAATAACCGATTCAACAATCGATGATTGGGACAACGACTGACTCACCAGCTTATCGCTTGAAATGGGTGTAAACGGAATAGCTGTCACCAACTTGGGATAATACTCAACCCCATAGCGCTCATAAGCCTCAGCCCAGTTCCAATCAAAAACAAACTCGCCCCATGAATGCGTTTTTAAATAAGATGGCAATACACCTTCATTATCCCCCAACAGCAAATGATGTGGTGTCCAGCCAGCTCCCTCACTGACACACCCCGCTATTTCCAAATCATTAAGAAAATGCCAATCAAGCAGCGTCGACTGAGATTGATTTAGTGACTCCCACGTTGATTGGGTAATTTGGTTAAAGTGATTAACAGGCGATATGTTCAATGTGGTATTCTCTAGTCACAATATTTGGACATGACAGTTTTGCACGTTCTGTTCGCTCTCCTCCAACCTCAGCCGCCAGTTGTGCAATCAGCTTCTCTTCTTTGTCATACCTAGGGTTCAAGCGCTTGTCTGCGAGTTCATTGGGATAGCGTTCCAAAAACATCTTCGCCAACTCACGAGCAGTTAACTTCTTATCTGGATTGGATTTTAGCGTGTCGATAATCATTTGGACGCGACTTGTCATTATTTTATTCCAAATAGCTTTCTCATTAATCCTGTACCAAAGCTCTTATCATCATTGGACACGCTATAAATTCTTCGGATATAAGCTAAGTATTTTACAAATACCGTTGAATCTGCAAAATAGTTTGGGTAAGCGGCTTTTACCCCACCAACAGCGTTACTATATACTAGCGCTACAACGAGATGATCATGAACAGCAGCATTTTTTTCTGCCGCAATATATACCTTCGCTGCGTTTTCACCATCGTGCTCTTCAAAAAGGGTTGATGATACCATCGACTTTTTCATATCAACTTCTAACAGTACATATCCATCAACAGGCTCTTGATCAAGCCTTTCATCAATTACCTTGAGTGAGCCAGTAAAAGCAACCAGCTTGTCGGAAATATCGAGGTTTTTACATGAATTAACAATGCGCTTACAACAGTCTAAGATTCTTCTTTTCTTAGCCGGTTTTTTTTCATGTAATATCGCTTCATACAACTTATTAAACTGTTCTTGATCCGACAGTGAGTCAAACAAATGGATACTATCAATAATCTCAAAAATAGCGCCCATATCTATAAAGAAACTCTTCCAAACATCTTGTCCTTGATTCGTCTTCAAGGATTGTTTGGTAAATAGATCAACAATCTCTAACGCTGTGGCCCAGTAGTGCTGCGTGACAGTTCTTAGCTGCACCTAAACATATTTCGATGTACCGTACACATCTGGAAACTTACCAATTAAATGAAGACTATGGTAACCATCTTCCTTCGGTTCATTTATATAATCCTTATATTTTGGCAAGCCATTTCTAATTCTAAATTCTGGTTTCTTTTTTAGCTCTCTCTCAACCTGACGAAGCTTTTAACAGTCGAAACGATTGCCCGACATCCACCGATATCTTGCATATTCTTTAGCTTCATGCCTTCGAAACGGCGTACCTTATTTGCTATCGACACATGCCTCTTTAAGCGTTTAGCACAAATAGAATTTTTATCTTGGGACTTGGCATAACCTTGAACCATTTCGAATGCTTTTTCTAAAGGCATTTCATGTGTAAATCGCCAATAGGAGAGTACATCCATTACCCTAGAGAACTCTTCCGTGTCATTAGAAAGGTTATCGTCAATAAGCCGCTCTCCGGCTCTAATGACTTCTTTACCACTAAACTTTTGATTTAGTACCATTTCAATATCCTTAACTTCACTCACCAACTGCACTCTTATCTATTCCCTTAATTCGATTTCTCAAATCCATCACTACACTATCGTCAAATAAGCCAAACACACCTTCAAAATGAATATCTGAAAACGGTGGTTTAGCTAGCATGGACGCACTCATCACTCCGTTCTGTGTTAGGTAATCAATGATGGTGTTTACAAAACGTATCTGTTGCGCGTTAAACTTTGCTTCATCTAAGTAATCGGCAAAGGCTTCTTTGGCGGCTCCTCGTTCTAGCCCCACTAACTCACGGATAAACACACCTAACGGCTTATCGGGATGGATAGTAGTCTGATATTTCTCTATGTCTTCGATGCCACTGGTTTCAAATAATTTTTTGTCTAGCTCTTCTAAATCAAGCTTGGTGATCGGTTGATTACGCTTAATCCGTTGAATGGTTAGATTGTCCTGATTTTCTTTAATATAAGACTCAACTTTTTTGCGGTATAACGCTAGCTGATTACCGCTATCGATTTGATAAACGCCTTCGTTTTCACGTACCTCAAGCAACTCATCTTGAAAGTTTGTATAAACAATTTCAGTGCTTTCTTTTTCGATGAAGCGCATTAACAAGCGAAGTTTTCGACGGGTAGCTTCCAGCTCTTCTAATCCTGTTTCACCGTAATAAAGGTCAGTCCAAAAATGATCTGATTGAATGTATTGAATCCATTCCAGTTGCACACCAACCGCAGGTACACTAGCTTTGCTCTCTAGTTTAGCTGCGATCTGATTCAGCTTATCGCGATAAAAATCACTAATACCAGTCTTTTCTACCAACGCTAACTGCATGCTAAGTAACATGTGATCGAAACGCAGCGCTAGCTCCTCTTCTTTTTCATCAGGTTCTAATGGCAGAGCTTCTGTTGGTAATATGGCAACTTGTTTCTCCAGTTCTGCTAAGTGCTCATTAGTTAAGTGAAACCACATTTCCTGTTTTTGGTATTTCTCGACCACCTGTCGTTTAGGTCGCACCATAAAGTTGTCTAAGTTCATGCCTAAAACACGATGATGCAACGTCTCAATCAAATAACGTTGATATTCTGCGCCATAAACCCCAAATGATTCATTATCGAGCAACTGCTGTGAAAGGGTTAATCGCTTTTCAAACAACGCTTGAGATAGGCTTTTAACACCATTGTCTTTAGCGCCATCAGGGTTCATTTCAAAATATTCAAAGTTTTTACAGCAATCGAACACTTTAAAGAGCTTTTTATCATTAGCCGAAGGCTCTTTATCATCCGTTGGTCCAAATAGGTTTTCACACAAACGGGTACCACGGCCAAGCATTTGTAAAAACTTAACCTTAGACTTAATAACTTTAAAGAACATCAAATTAACCACTTCAGGTACATCGACACCTGTATCAAGCATATCTACTGACACGGCAATGCTTAGCGGCAGGTTAGGATCAGCTGGCTTTTTCTCACCTTTGAATTCATCGATTAGCGTATCGGCGTATTTCTCTTTGTAGGTGATAACACGCGCAAACTTACCTTTAAATTTTGGGTAATTTGCATCAATACGATCGACAATGAATTCAGCATGGTCGTTATTGGCGGCGAAAATAATCGTTTTACCCAAACGATCACCACCCGCGACTTTAACACCGCGCTCCATCAACACCTCAAGCGCAAGATCGACTGTTTTAGTGTTGAATAAAAACTTATTAACCTCACTTGGCAATACTTCGTCTTTGTCTTCAAGCTGTTCTTTGCTTTCCCACTCTTCTTTTTCGCCTTCACTGAGCTCAGCGTATTTTATGCCTTTGCGCACAAAACCTAAGTCGATATCAACATCTTTTGGCGGCACCAGAAATTTGTCACCAATAGCTTCCTCTAACTCATAAGCAAAAGTTGGATCACCATCAGGTTGCTCAAAGATATCAAAGGTGTTCTTGTCTATTTCAGCTTTAGGCGTTGCGGTTAATCCCAGTAACAAGCTATCAAAATAATCAAAAATATAGCGATATTTCTTATAGACACTTCGATGCGCCTCATCAACAACAATCAAATCAAAGTGACCGACACCGAATAAACGACTGTCTGGTGCCGCGCTTAATAGATTCATCATGGTTGGGTAGGTCGAAAGATATAAGCGCCCTTTCAATGCGCCAGTGCCGCTGGATAAAATCTCTGGAGAACACTTAGGTAATAACTTTGAAAACTCTTTTTTAGCCTGATTAACCAAGGCATTGCGATCCGCCAAAAACAGAATATTCTTCGCCCAACCCGCTCGCATTAATACATCAACCAATGCGATGGTGGTACGGGTTTTACCTGTACCCGTTGCCATTACCAGTAGGGATTTACGCTGTTTTTGTTCACCAAATTGCTCACATACCGATTCAATAGCCAAACGCTGGTAGGGTCTGCCTTTACCTGCAATATTGGTATCAAGCTCAACGGTATTAAGTGGTTGGGTCAAAGTACGGCGATCAACCAAACGCTGCATTTCATCTTGGTTTAAAAAGCCTTGCACCATACGCGGCGGATAATTACAGTCATCCCAAAAGTGAATGTCATAACCATTGGTGTAATAGATCAGCGGTCGCTGCCCAAACATTTGCTCCAAACAATCGGCGTAGCACACTGCTTGTTGCCTACCACTCTTTGCACTAAGCGTCGTTTTCTTTGCTTCAACAACAGCCAGTGGTTTGCCGTCTTTCCCCCAAAGCACGTAATCTACGCGCCCATCTCCAGAATTACTCGGCATACCAACCACGTCAAACTCTTTGACATTCGGTGCTTCCAAGTTCCAGTTCATCTCTTTGAGGTACTGGTCAATAATAAACTCGCGGGTCTCGGCCTCATTATAATCGTGAGGATCTTTGACCTGCTCTGCAATCTTGGCGTTCTGATTTTTTTGCTGCTCGATTTGTTGTAGCAGCGCCGCATTTTGCGCCGCTAAGCTCTCATTCTTTTGGCGCTCTTTCTCTAATGCCTGTTGATGCTGCTCGTCTTTTTCACCCAGCTCTTTTTGTAATTGTTTAAGCTTTTTAGTGCTATTTACCACCAACTTTGCATCAATCTGCATCGTTTGTGGCACATTAGCCAAATCAAATACATGATCCGTTGCAGACTGTTCTTTATCTTTAAAGGACGCTGTATAGGTGCGGTAAAACCAATAGAGAGTGTGGTGGAGTTCTTTTAAACTTTGCGTTGACTCAATTGCCGTTACCTTGCGTTCGCTATGAACAGCATTATTCCCTGCTTTTTGTACCGCCTTAATCTTAGGAAAAATATTACTGCCTAACGATTTTTTAAATTCTGGCTGATTAATTAGTGTGTTTAACGAATTATCGTATTTAGGCTGTTGCAGCCAACTGTCAAACTCAAACATCCATTTGACCATACGCTCAAGTGTATAACGGCTGTAGAAACAGCTAGAGCGCGGATCGGCATTGACCACACTTTCCGCTTTCTTGGCGTGCTCTTGTAGTTCAGGCCATTCAGTTAAAAAGTTGAAATTCGACATGTAACATCCTGTTAATTTTATTTTTATTCTTCGCGCTGAGATTTACGCTCAATTTGACCATGATATAGAGGGTAAATATTCTGAGGCATTTCTAATTCACCACTTTCAATTTTGGTCAACTGTGACAAAGCATCGTTCGCTAAGCCATAACTTGGATCAACACGTAGTGCTTTATTTAAATAGTCACGACTTACCGCGAAATTTTCACATAATAAATGGCAGATGCCTAAGTTACCAAGTGCCGGAGAATGAGCAAGGTCGACCTCAGAAACAATTTCAAACAACTCTATAGCCTGCTCAAATTCATTGTCTACCATCAACTCAAATGCTTGATCAAACAAAATCCCATTTTCAACATATTGAGTCAACGACAGCTCACTAGGGATCTCTTTTTCCACCATATCAAGCATATCTTGTTGCTGACAGACCAGTTCTCTTTCATCCTCAGTGGCATAGCGAACCGCCAACATTGCATGATAAAGACACAGTGGGATTTTCTCTAGATTTTGGTAACAATGTGATAAGTTTGCATGAGCGAGCGCGAAATCTTGTTTGATCAACAACGACTTTTCAAATAATTTTTTCCCTTTAACTTCATCGCCTACCGTAACCGCTAGTATCCCTTCCATAAAAGGAAGCAAATGATGTTTAGGAAATTTTTTAGCGCCTTTTTTTAATAGCCATTTAGTTTGTTTACGATCACCCTGTTCGAATGTGTCCATCATTAAGTCAAAAAACGATTCACTATCGAGTTTGTTGATATTTAACGCCACGGTTATTTCCTCTATTTGTTTTTTAGTCGCCAATGACCATTTATATTATTTTTTACTATCAAGTAACGCTTTCAATGCTGAAATATTAGCACGTTGACCTTCGGCTTCTTTTAAACCACGGCGTTTAGCATCAAATTCATCATAAGTGACTTGTGCTTTTTTCTTCACATCTTTCATTTTTACTGTGCCAGTGCCTTGCAGTACATCGCGATCGTTAAAGGCTAAAAAGCTATCGAGTTTCTCACTCCAATCATTTAAGAACACCTGCTTGCGGCGGCGTGCTTGATCTTCGCTAAAATCCAACCACATATTAACGATTAAGTTGAGCTGAGATATCTCATCATCTTTAAGATAATTTTTAGCAATAACGACATCGCTTTTTCTAACCACATCACCTTTGAACGTGGTTAAGCCCATATGCTCGCTATTGGCATCAACACGGTTAGCAATAATTTCAGCGGCTGTCATGCCTGTCGTCGCAAAGTGGAGTTTATTCTGAATTGAGCTAAAAAATGTGTTGGTATCACTATTATTTGGCTGATAGTCTGCCGCCATGGCAAAAATTTCTCGTACTCGTAAATACACACGGCGTTCACTGGCGCGAATATCACGAATGCGCTCAAGCATTTCGTCAAAATAGTCAGGCACAGCAGACTGATCAACAGGCGGATTTTTCAGGCGCTCGTCATCCATCGCAAACCCTTTAATCAGGTATTCTTGCAATGTCTGAGTGGCCCAGCGTCTAAACTGAGTGCCTCGTGTTGACCGCACTCGGTAACCTACAGCGAGAATGGCCTCTAAATTGTAATGATCTAATGCACGGGTAACTTGACGGTTACCTTCTTGACGAACTATCCGGAAATTCCGGATGGTTGCGTTTTGACCAAGTTCACCTTCGTTGTAGATATTGACCAAATGCTCATTGATGGTTCGCACATCTTTTTGATAAAGCTCGGCGATTAACGCCTGAGTCAACCATAAGGTATCTGACTCAAATCGACACTCAACACGCGTTGAACCGTCATTCGATGTAAAGAATAGAAACTCCCCTTGTGGGGCGTTGGGAGCGTCTTTTCCGTCAGCGAGTTCATCAGATGTTAGTTCATCGGTCATTAGGCAATATCCTTTAACGTTAACTCGCCTTTGAAGGCGCGTTGCATTAGGGAATTAAACAATCCATCATGAGATTTTACTGCTGCTTTAGAAAAGCGTAACTGTTCATCTAACGTCTCAATCAGCCTGCAAAATTTTTGTTGCATTTCCTTCCGAGGAATAGTTACGTTTAATCCAATCAAGTCAGGCATATCAAGCCTTTTAGTTCCATGTGCAGCAGTGCTTACCTTACTTAATATATGATCATGTTGAGACTTAAGACACCATAATAGATACACAGGCTCCACTTCATCATGAACAACTTTCAACGCCTTAATATCTTGATTAATCGATACATTAGCCTTTGTTATTGCGATAGGCACCGTATGTACAAGAATCATCCCTCTTACAACTATCAAGATTGTATTATCATCTATTCGCTTCAGATTTGTTTCTTCGAAAACAATTTCCGAAACATGGTCAATAGAATCAATAATGTAATTATATTTCATATCTTTTGGGGATACCCACGGAAACTTCCCCTTCCAAAACAATTCATTTGATTTTGAAGGCGTTGCACCAGAACAAATAGATACTAAGTTATTTAACTTTTCCGTCTTCCACCCTTTAGGGTTTGTCACAGGATCACCAAACATATCCAAAAACACTGATTGAGCGAGCGTATTGAGTTCTTGTTCCATTTGTTGGCATTGCCCACGCAAGGTATCGGCTTTTTCCAACGCCGCTGCAATTTGCTTTTGTACAGGGAGCGATGGGAGTGGAATCTCAAGTTTTAAAAATCTCTTTCTATCCAAGTTAGATATATTCGTTGTCTGTCGCCCTAAATGCCTAATCTTGTGCTGAGTTTCTTTATGCATAATGAAACGGAACAAGTAATCGGGATCCACTTGCTCTCGAATGGGGCGTAATATTGAAATAAAGCCACCCGCTGTGCATTTATAATTTAGTTTGGGAACTCTTACTGCTTTTCCTACTAACTCCCAACTATTAGCACTAGAAATAAGTAAATCACCTTCTTCTAAATACTGCTCATCGCGCTTGATAAACTTTTCAGGTACCGCTAGAACATCAGACTCCTCTAACTCCACTTGAATATTTTTGGTTCTCATGCAAATAGCTGAACCTTGACTCCGTGGAACAACTTTATCTTCAGGTTTAAAAGTTATCCCACGGATAAAATCTAGAACTTGCGATAAAGGAACTGATTTAATACTCACAACATTTCCTCCAAGTCAGCAATACCTTTATCCATCGCTTTTTGCAGTGTTTTAATGCGCTTTAAAATCACTTGTGGTTCATCGTATTTAACTTCTTCATAAACCACTTCTTTGTAGCGATTAATGGATAAGTCGAAATCGTTTTTAGTGATCTCATCTACAGGGACAAAGAAGCTTTGCTGGGTGCGATCTCTATTCCCTTCGGCATCTCTTTTTTGCCAGCGGTAAAGCACATCAGGAATATTATTGAGCTTATGGTTTTCAAGCGCTGAAGGCACTCGGTCGCCATGAGCCGCAGCAACATTAATCACGTCCGCTTCAGTAGAAATTTCAAGATCTTGCTCTTTGCTAATGGAGACTAGTGGCGTGCGCTTATCATCCAGTGAAAAGCCATCGGCTTGCATATCGTAAAACCACACATTGTCGGTGCCGCCACTGTTGGTTTTGGTAAAAAATAAAATCGCCGTTGATACGCCTGCGTAAGGTTTGAATACCCCTGATGGTAGTGATACCACAGCATCTAATTTATGGTCTTCAATGATGGTCTTGCGAATTTCTTTATGGGATTTAGTTGAACCAAAGAGCACACCGTCGGGCACAATGACTGCCGCGCGGCCACCGGGTTGTAACATGCGTAAAATAAGTGCTAAGAACAGCAATTCAGTTTTTTCTGACGGGCCTTTTTTCGCTTTTTTGTTACCCTCCTCGTCAGTTTCAACTTTAGGAGCCGTTTTCTTTGGTGTTTTGCCCAGCGCTGTTAACAAGTCAGGCGAGAGCTCATCATAAGCGACACTGCCTTTAAACGGTGGGTTGGCAAGAATAAGCGTGTATTTATCACTAATATTTTGCTCACCTTGGTCGCTCAATGAATCGCGATATTCCACCGTCGGATGCTCAACACCGTGTAACATTAGGTTCATTGCGCCAATGCGCAACATGTGCTGATCAAAATCATAGGCATTAAACATGCTGTTGTGAAAGTGCTCGCTGTTTTCTGGCTTCATTAATTCGCTTTCAAATTGCTTACGAACGTATTCTTCTGACGCCATTAAAAACCCACAAGTGCCTGATGCGGGGTCACAAATTACATCGCTCTTATTACCGTCTAATTTTGGCTGGGTCATCTCCACCATCATTTGAATGATATGGCGTGGCGTGCGGAACTGACCGTTAGTACCGGAGCTTGAAAGCTTCGATAACATATATTCGTATAAGTCACCTTTGGTATCGCGATCATCCATGTCGATCTTATCGATCATATTCACCACGCGATCTAACACCGCCGCTTTTGGGATCATAAAGATCGCATCAGACATGTGCTTGGCAAAGGTGGTGTCTTCACCGTTAATAGTTTTTATAAACGGGAACACCTTGTCCTTGACCAAATCAAACATTACCTGTGGATCGAGGTTTTTAAACTTGTTCCAACGATAGTTGGCTTCATCGCCGCCAAAAATAGGTTTTTCAATCTCAGCATCAAGCCCATCATCGCTATTTAAGAGTGCTTGGCGTTCGCGCATGGTATGAATTTCGTCTAAGCGGCGAATGAATAACAGGTAGGTAAATTGCTCAATAACAGAAATTGGATTGGTGACACCACCTGTCCAAAATACTTCCCAAATTTCATCGACTTGATTTTTTAATTTACCTGTTAGCATATTTTATTTTTTCCTAGCTATTGAAAGCTGTGTGCTTAATGTGGCGTATTCTATCACTCTCGTTCAGGCGATTGTTGATAATAGCTCGCTCATTGCCTTAATCGGCCAAACACAGTCTTTTTGTCCTTTGATAGTGCACGGTCTGTTACTTAACCGCGCCGATGTTGAATAAGGCAATAGCTCGGTTATTGACTGGTTGTTATATTGTAAGCCCCACTTAATATCATCACTCATCAGGCGCATGGTGCCTTGCACTGATCGGTTGCAGTCAGTGTCAAAAACTAGTGGCGTAATTAAGTTTGCCGCCTTGTCGATCAACTCAAAGTCTAAACCCGCTTTAATTAAGCTATTGATAAATACATCTTGGAAATGGTGTTCAAGAATGGCGAAATCAGGTTTGGTTAAACAGGGAATAAACACCGCGTAGCGTGTGATATCGTGAACAAAGATAACGCATTGGCGTCGCTCGATGACGATGAGATTAGCGTGCCAACTGCCAATGACTGAGAGTGAAGCTGTCGCTTCTTGCTCAGTATTCTTACTTACAACCAGCTTATCTTTTAACTTTTTGGTGCAATGGATAATCATAATATAAACTCTTTTTAAACGATTAACTACGTGTCGAACAGCTGGCTAATGCTTTGCTCTTAACTTCATCAAAACTAACCTCTTTCACCAACTCGCCGTTTTTAAACACAGTCTGTAGTAAGTTTTTATGTTCGCCCAAGTCTTGCTGGCGAATAGTTTGGAAATTACCTTCGCTACCTTTAATCACCGCTAAGATACCTTTTTTAGAGCGTTTACCACTGTCGGTGATTGGATCTTTGTAGACATCATGCATTGTGCCGTCGATGGTGACAGCTGAGGCTTTCATGGCAAATTTTAAGGTATCGCGATTCACTTTTTGTAGTAGCTCGCCGCCCATGCCAAAGGCAATGTTATCGGCGCTTAACCCTGCCTGTTTCATGGCTTTTAGAATGGCTTCGATGGTTTGTTGAGAAATGCCATCACCTTGAATTACGCGAATACAGCTTGGTAATACACGATAGCCTTTGTTATTTACTGTATGGCCAAATTTCGCCATTAAACGTTCAATGGTTTCGGTAACAATTGCCACAGGTTCGCCGCTATCTGGGCGTATAACTAAGGTGCCGCCAGTATTTTCAACACGCTGTTTTAACTCGTCGCCCCAAATGTTATCAATGGCGTGCCATAAATCGTATGAATCACTAACAACCGCCACCAGCTTGCCCTCGCCAGAAAATTGGTCGAGCATGTTGGCGTAAGCTTGCGCTTCGTTGTCGCGTCCCCATGCGGTAATGGTGCTGTGCTCAGAGGCGGGAATTGAAAAACCTGCCATTTGTGCGTTGTAATATTGTCTCGCCGCAACGATAGCGCTGATGGTGTCTGTGCCCATAAAGTTAACTAAATGTGCAGCGCCGCCAATAGCAGCGGCTTCTTCGGTGGTGGCACCACGTGCGCCAAAATCGTGTAGTTTGAAATCGATGCCGTCTAATGAATCACAAGTATCGGTCATGTAACGGGCAATCACTTGGCGACAATGCCACGAGACTGTAGCAACCGATGTTGGATACCACACAGCACGTAGCAACGCCGTTTCAACATAGCTTGTTAGCCATGCGCACTTGGGGTCAGTATTGACCACTTGCACCATCGCATTTAGCACGGGGATCACTGTGCCTTCTGGAATCGCTTGGATTTCTATGGGTAAGTAACCTTGATGTACATCGACAATATGACGCCAGCCGTCTTCGTTAAACGGTAGGCCATGGGCAGTAATAATTAACTTGGCTTCATCAACATCGTCATGCGTGATTGGCTTGCTCAAATACTCTTTAATGAACATTTGCAGCCCGAAAAACACCGCCTGTTTGAACTTGCCCCCTCGCGCTTCAATGTAGCTCGAAATATGCGTTGTACCTTGTGGGTATTGGAGGTAATGCGATGCTTTGTAAGAATCGGTATTTAAGATGATGCTGCGTTTTACCATTGGAGTATCAAAGTCCTGTCGCTTCACGATGAAGACGGAAATAACAATAAGTTTTAAGTGACGTCATAATAACCAAATTTAGGAATAACTAAATAGCAAACGGCAGCTTAACTCTCAATTCATTACGAAAATCACAAAGATGGTAACTAATTGACGTAAATTCGATGATGAAAGGAAAAAATAATTGAATCAAAATAATTGGGGTTAAAAAATAATTGGGGTAATAATTGGGGTTAATAATTGGGGTCAGGTTAAATTTAGATAAGCCTTGCACCTAGCTACTTTAGCTATTAATTTATAAGCACTTTTCATCAAGAGACGGATATTCAAATGCAATACGTAGAATTAGTGGCGATAATAATTGGGGTCAGGTTAAATTTAGATAAGCCTTGCACCTAGCTACTTTAGCTATTAATTTATAAGCACTTTTCATCAAGAGACGGATATTCAAATGCAATACGTAGAATTAGTGGCGATAGCTGCCGTGTTTCAATTCTTATTTTTTGGCGCGATGACAGGATTAGAAAGAAGAAAATCAGGACTTAAAGCCCCGAAAGTCACTGGCGATAAAGGCTTTGAGCGTATGTATCGCGTGCAAATGAATACATTGGAAATGTTAGTGGCCTTTATGCCTGCTCTGTTCATCGCATCAAAATATTGGCCACCGACGATAACGGCGAGCATAGGTGCCGTGTACATTATTGGCCGCCTTATTTATTGGCGTGCTTATGTCACTAAGCCTGCGAGTCGAGGTTTAGGGTTTAAACTGACTATAGCGCCGACAGCATTGCTGATTGTTTTGTCTTGTTTGGGTATTTTAATGTCGCTAATAGCGCCATCAACCAATAATTAATGGCTATTAAATCCATTTAACCAAGTAATAAATGAGTCTGAAGTTTGATTAACAGCTGCATTATGTCGGTCATAATACCAAACGGACATATCCTGATTGGGTTGTTCGCATTCAGCTGATTTAAAGCAAAACATATTGCCATTGCAGTCTGACGCAAACACCACATGCCCTTCTGGCATGCCGCTCATTTGATAAAGCTTGGATAGCTCATAAACATCATTTACATTCAAAAAATCTTTAACGTTTTCAATATTTACCGACAGGTCACAGGATTGATTCATTACATTTGGCGTATGAATCAATCCGTAAGTAGTGAGTAGGTATTTATAAGCGCTGGGTAATTTATGATTTAGCTTACCTTCTAGTTCTTCTAAATCTTGTTGTGATATTGGCACCATGGTGTGCTTGCCAATCCAACGTTCGATAAATAAATCAATGCTCTTCATTAGCTAAATTCTCAAGAAGTGATAGCGAGCATATTAATGAAAATAGCCTGAGTAAGTAACAAGTTTTTGAAGATTACGTGATTATCATGCAAAACAGAGGAGCACATTACACCTCTGTTTTTACCATTGTGATTTAACCTTTTTTGAGCGTGTCTTTTAGTGCTTCAATTTGTTTTTTAGCCCATTGATTTTCAGGGTTTATCATTAATACTTTTTGATAGTTTTCTAGTGATTTCTTGTATTGCTTATTCATGCCATAAGCCTCACCAAGGCTATCAAATGTGTTAGCAATTTCTGGGTTTAACGCAGTGTTTAGCTTAAACACAGCGATAGCAGCTTCAATATTATTTTGATTAACCAATTCATATCCCCATTGGTTTATTTCACCCACATTGAGATAAATACCGAAATTGTTTTCGACGCGATTAACGATGTCTAACATGCTTTTGTACTCATGAGCTTGCGCTTGTTTTTTCAAAACATTGACTGGATCTTTCCAACCATTTTTTAATTTCATATCAGTTAGATAAATACTAGCGATTTCATCCACAAATTGAATTGGTAAAGCTCCTAATCTATTTGTTAACACGACAATAGATAAGTCATCTTCCGGATAAATAATTAGCGTATTCGCATCACCGCCACTGGCACTAACTCCGCGGTGTATTTTGCGCTTCTCTACCTGCCAGCCAATTGCGTAGCCATTTTCAAATGTACTAAACCCTGCCGTTCGACCGCTATTTAAAGTATTTGGTGTCCATAAAGCCTTCAAACTAGCGTTATTAAGTAAAACGCCTTTTTGCAATGCAATCGAGTATAGTGCAAGTTCATTTGCAGTAGCACTCATACCGGCGGCTGTTCTCATTAATGGTGCAAATTCACCATAAACCGTGCGCAATTCTCCATTTCGTCTTAAGGTATATTGGTTCGCTTGATTTGGAATAACATCTTCAAGGTAGGCAAAGCCCGCCCCCTCTGTTAAGGGCATCCCGACTTTAGTTAACTGGTTATCGGTAATAAATTGCGTGAAATCTTGATTGGTTAACTTATTAATTATTTTCCCTAAAATAACGTAGCCAGTTTGATTGTATTGAAATTGTGAATTCGCTTTAAACTTTAATGGTTTCTGTTGTACTAGTGTCCACGCAGCCTGAGGGTCATTGTTAGCAATGAGATCAATATTACGCCCGCTTAAAATATTCGGTAAACCTGATGTATGTGAAAATAACTGTTTAATGGTCAGATGGTGCCACGTGGTAGGTAATTGCGGTAGATGCGCGCCAATAGGATCGTCAAGTGTTAACTTTCCTTGTTCAACCAATTGCATAATAGCAACGCCAGTAAATAGCTTAGTCATTGAGTTAATGGGAAATACTGTTTCGTTTGTCACTTTAACTGAATGCTGTAAATTCGCTTCACCATAGCTTTGTGATTTAATCATTTTGCCATTTTTGACAATGGCAAGTTGTAGCCCTGGAATACTACGTTCAATCATCTTAGTTTTTATAAGATCATCAACTTCATCTGCCTGCGTAACCTTTGCGCCAACACTACTCATTAACGCAATTCCTACTAACGTGATTATTTTAAATTTAGCCAACTTAATATTGCTCCTTAGTTATAATAGGCAGAGTAAAGCAAGTATCAAACCAACATTAAAATACTGTTTTAATTGAATTTAATAATACTACTGTCAATAAGAAATTATAATATGACTAAATAAACCTATTTTTAGTGAAAAATAACAAACTAAAAATAGGGGGAATATAAGCATTCATTTTCAAATCTACGCGTTATTTTCTCAAGACCAAATACATTGCGATAGATGACGAATGACTGATACTCCAGTGGACAGTTCAACCCAGCTAGTCGGTCTCTATTGACTTTATTTACTGAATATTCTCAATTCTAATCCATTCACCGTCCACGTATTTCAATTCACTAAATGGCCAATAATTATTGTCGAGTCTGAGCGTGATGACTTCTGGCTTACCTCTAAAATCAAGTGTTTTAACAACTATCGTCGCTCGATGTTTTAGATTGACAACCGCGTCAATGAAATCTTGATTGGTGTTAATTTCCTTATCGTCGATGCCTACAATTCGGCGCATAGGATCTAAACCATAACGCTCTGCTGGCGAACCAAACATACGATAAGCGACGTAAATGCCCTCTCCGCCAAAGTTTCCTTGTTGTCTCGCAGCGCGATGAGGTGCGTGTAGCGATAACCCTGCCCAGTTAAATACTTGCGTTAACTCTTGTCCCGGAAGTTGTACCGTATTTACAGTTTGATTGATTATTTTACCGCCACGTAAGATGGTCACTTCCACCTGCGGTTTCTGTGTTAGTAACTCGACCTGTCTAAAATTGGCCACCGGTGTACCGTTAACTTCTAGCAATAAATCACCGCGTTGGAACGCTTGAATATTGGCATCGCCAACCGCGTTATAAACACCTAGTATTTTATTGAATGTAGAGTCATTCGCTTGAACTTGGGTTAACCACTTCTTTGGTAATCCCATTTGGAATGCCTCTAACACTGATATTTTTGTTAAATCGAGATCTAATGTATAAAGCGCCGATTTATTCTCATTCAAATCAATAAGCTCACGAATATATTCCGCAGCAATGCCTGTCATAGTGGTATTCACTTTATTGCGGCGACTGCCTTGGAACATAGTCCACATCGCAACCATTTCATCATCGCTGTTGATTAGTGCGCCGTCGATAGCTAGATTCGCGTTAACAATATGGATGGTATCAAGATTCTTTTCGCTATAGCGCGGCACACTAAAGTCACCAAGATATAGCTCTTCGATATTCTCGATTGAGGATTCTCGATATTCCACCAGCCCGTTTGAATTAAGGCCAATTTGAGTGATTTCGTCACCTAACTTAGGCTTTGCCGTACTAAGTTTCATCTGAGCGATAGGAAAGTCAGCCACTTGCGCTGGGACATAAGATACCAGTGCTATATTGTGTAGCGGATGAACGTATTCAACTTTGCCTTTGACTTCGATTCTATTATCGAAAACAAATTTAACATGGCCCAGTGAGCTTGGTACGACAGAGCGAGGGATCACTACGAGTCCTTTATTGCGATCGACGATAATGCCAGCACCTTGCAATGAGTCCAAGGATCCGCGCCCTAGAATTGGAAATGGCGATGAGAACATCACTTGTACTAGTGCGTCTTTGGGATCATTACTTTGTAGCAACGCTTTAGTGTTACTAATTGATTCATTGTTCGTTACTGCTGGTTGAGCAAGTGCCGAACAAGGCCAGTAGTCTAATTTCGCGGCTTTCTTACAATGTAAGTTTTCTTGCCATTGACGATTTATTTCAACGACTGAAAAGTTGCTTATGGTGGGTTTCTTGATGCTGAAATAACGCAGTTTTACCCGCGTGCCATCAGCAACCTCAGACAGTTGTTCAATAAAGCTTGCCAGTGAATCAATTGGCTGGCCATCCAATTCAGTAATAACGCTTGCACTCGACACACCCGCTTTCTCAAAATGGCCGCCAGAGCTTGCAATGTACACGCCGCCAATAGGTTTATTAAAGTGACGTGCCTGTTGATATGACAAATTATGGAAAATAGCATTGTCTAATTTCAGGTATTCTGACGGCATAAATTCAGCTAAATCGCTGACCTTAATTGCTACCGAAATTTCTTGGCCAGCTCGAAATACAGCAACGTCAATTTCAGATTTGATATTGTCGTTAAGTAGGGTTTCAAGCTCAGTAAATTCACCAATCTGCTGGCCGTTAATCGATAATAAAATGTCACCAAGGGCTAAATTATTGGCTGCCGAGCTTTCTGGGAGTATCGATTCAATAACAAGCAAGCCTGATAGTTGCGGAAAGCTTTTTCGATATTTTGCTTCTAACTGCTCGCTAAGGCCTAACCGTTTAAGTTCAGCATAAGGCTTGTTTTCAAAGGTTGTTAATATACTGCCGCGTTTTACTTGTTCGCCTTTCTTTAAAAGACTTAGCGCATTTCTGATGCTATTTGTAGGTAAATAGAATGCGTTAGCCGATTCACTCTGACTACCTGCGTTGAGTGCGACTACTTCGCCGTTGACATTAATGACTGGAGAGCCTGAAGAGCCGCCGACACTTGCGGTTGCTGCTTGAATATAAAATGTATTGAAGTCATTGTAGGTACCTCGTCCATAATTAGGCGCTCTGCGGTCTACACGAGCGATGGTGCCATCTAAAATCGAAATTTTTTGCCCGGCATCATTACCAATAATTCTAATATCTTGACCAATACTTGGCCCTTGCTTACTAAAGCTAAACTGGTGAGGCTTAAGAAACTTTATTTGGCTAGGATCGTAGCGGTAAAAACCAAAGTCATGGATAGGGTCGATATATAGCGGGACTAAATCGATTTCTTCATTGTTAAGAAGCACAGCTTTCGCTGTGACAGGACCAGGCGTGACAACATGGCGGTTAGTGAGAATAATCCCCTGCTTAGCATCAACAATAAAACCTGTCGCTTGGCTGCCGCCATTGCTATCGCCGTCAAACCCCACAGGAACGTCCACTTGAATGCTAACGACGCCACTGGAAACTCGCTTAACCGTTTCATTCCAACGGTCCTTAACAGGCGACGGTGTGCAACTGACAATCAACAAAGCTAATACAGTGAAAAATAACGCGCTAATGATGGGATTTTTAAACGGAAACATCCTTATCAACCTTAAGTCCTAAAAAATTATTGAATCAATAATAGTTTAACTTAACAAACAAAGACATAATTTATTTGTGTTGTAAATTAACAGTGCAATCCAAACCTGCTAACATCACTACAAATTATTTAATCACAAGCATATTATGAATATTGTCTGCGCTAACTGTTTTACCACCAACCGAATCCCTGATGATAAAGACCACACAAGCGGCAAGTGTGGAAAATGCCAGCAAAACATTTATTCACCGCAACCAACGGCGCTAACAGCCAATACGTTTTATCCGTTTATTGAGCGTAATGACTTACCGGTAATCGTTGATTTTTGGGCGGGTTGGTGTGGCCCTTGCCAAAACATGGCGCCTGTTTATAGCAAAGTAGCAGCGGCTACCCCGTCATTTTTATTCGCCAAAGTAGATACAGAACAAGTACAGCAAGTATCGTCTGACGCTGGAATTCGCAGTCTACCAACGCTTATTTTCTTCTATAAAGGACAAGAAGTTGATCGTATCTCTGGTGGTTTAAACGAGTCGCAAATGAAACAGTGGATTATGAGTTGCGTGCAAAAAGCGAGTTAATGTTTATTGCTGTTTGCAGAGGATAATTTATAATCAACGCGCTTTACTTGAACGGTTAAAGTAAAGCGCTATTTAATTAAAAATAACAGGAGGCCGCCATGGCTAAAAATAAGAAGTCTGCTGCGAAGGCGCAGACCAACAAAACTGATATTGGACGCGGCGTTATTCAAGATAACTTTCTTGCAGCTTTAGTGACATCTAAGCAATATAAAATGCAGGTTGTTAAACCAAAAAAAGGTAAGGGTTCATATCAACGAAAAGCAAAAAATGTAAGACGAGAGTCTTATTTAATGGCGGCTTAGTTCTATACAACGTACTGATTTCAAGCCTTCATTAAATAACACTTTTATCCTTCATTTCACTCTCCACTTAAATCACACATTGCGTCAACAACCAATGCTCTAATACCTGAATATCGGTGTTTTTCGCCTGACTTTCTTTGTAAACAAAGTAGTAACTATCGCCAGTGACCAACTCGTGCTTATCAATTTGAACTACATTGTCAGCCGCTGAAATGTTCTCCATTAATAGCAATTGCATTAAGTAAGTGATCTTGTTGTGCGTAGAGAAAATCAGCTAAAACAAGGCGCTCGATTGACTAATAGCTGGCTATTAGGATTGAGAGCAACGCCATTTTAGTTAATTTTAACAAGTACAAGTGGGCAAATATTTAATGCAATTGGTATAACATGGTATCAATCAACATTATTCCCAAGTTAAATTTGGCAGCTTTTGCCGTAAACAAGACATGACTAAAATGACTAAACTTCGCATCGCTCGCCAATGGGATACCGGCGGATGCGCACCAGCGTAGCCAATCAGTGTGTTGGTTTTCGCCAACATCAAAGTATTGTGTCGAAAGTAATAGTTGCTGATTAATGATGTCATTAAGTGATAAGTGTTTTATTTGCTGCCACAACGATTTTCCACAGGCTGGCACTAAACGTTCTTGATAAAGAGATGTACTGATATAACCTTTTATCGGCGGAATAACCGAGATAAAGCAATCGGCAATGTGTTCATTAAAAGTAACATCATCAGCCACCATGTTTAACGTTAGTTCGATATGGGGATATGGCTGTTTAAAGCTTTTTAAACGAGGGATCAGCCATTTTACCGCTAGCGAACTATAAACCGCTGAGCAAACCTTTCCCTTTCTACCTGATTTAATTGTACGACTGGCATTGGAGATAGCGCCGAGCGCTGTGCTTATTTCTTCATAAAAGCTTTCACCAGCATTCGACAAAGAGAACATACGACCTTGTCGTTCAAACAAAGTCACATCCAAGTGTTCTTCCAATAAACGTACTTGGTGACTTACCGCACTTTGCGTCACATGCAGTTCTAACGCTGCCTTGGAAAAACTCTGTAAACGTGCAACAACTTCAAAATATTGAACGGCTCTCAATGGTGGCAAATTCTTTATTAGTTTATCTCATATTAAAAACAATTTAAGTCATTATACATAATGCATAACCGTGCTTTATGCTAGTTGGCGTTAGTCATCAAAAATACAACGATTAGGATAGTATGGTGCCCAAATTAACTATTGGACTGGCGATATTCTTACTCATCATTGGCAACTTCACCGGTGTGATTTCTGATGCATTTATTAAAGAAGTGCCGGGTGATCCGTCTGTCTTACAGTTCATTTTCTTTCGCCAGATAGCGGCGGTAGTGTTACTTGCACCTTTTTGCTTTTTGCACCGCAGTCAGCCGTTTTTTGAGCAGCTAGAATGGCATTTTGTGCGCGCCCACATTTGGCTCATTGGCGCTATTTGCATGGTGTTGTCGTTAAGCGCATTGCCACTAGCTACTGTGAATGCCCTGTTTTACACCTCACCTATTATTATGCTGATCCTGATGATGTTTTTTCCAGTGACACAGTAAAACGATCATCGTTATTAGTGGTGGTATTGGGATTTGTTGGTGTATTGATTATTGTGAAACCAAGTCAGTTTAATTGGGCTGCAGTGATGGCACTCATTGTCGCGGTAAGCATGGCACTCAATAATTTACTCATCAAGAAACTTCCAACTCATCACAGCGTCTTTCAAACGTTGTTTCTAACGAGCTTAATGGGCATCCCCTCATCACTGCTATTAGCCTTAGGAGAAGGCAGTGAATGGGACTTTTCATCACTATGGTTAGCTGCTGTCTCCAATATTTTTATCTTATGCTATGCCGGTATCTGTGTATGGGTTTATCGGGCAATTAACCCAAGTAAAGTCGCTGGCGCAGAATACACCGGATTACTCGGCGCTATTATTGTTGGCAGCCTATGGTTTAACGAAACACCTGAAATGAGCATGTACTACGGTGCAGCGCTTATCATTTTGCCGTTAATCTGGGTTGCTAGAGCCGACAGAAAAACATCAAAACTTGCAACCAAACTCAAGGAAACGACATGAAACAAGCAGCGATAAAACCACAAATCACCTTTGATGATTTTGAAAAATTAGATATTAGACTAGGTACCATCATGAGTGTTGATGAAGTCGAAAAATCAGACAAGTTAATGAAACTTACCGTTGATTTTGGCGATCATCAACGCACAATCCTTGCAGGTATAAAACAAGAGCGTGAAAATCCCGCTGAGATTGAAGGTCTACAGGCACTCTTTGTCGTTAATCTACCAGAACGAAAAATGGCAGGTGAAGTCTCGCAAGGTATGTTGTTCGATATTGGTTTTGAAGATAAACAGCTACCTTGCTTAGCCATTCCAGAGAAGCCAATGCCAAATGGATGCGCGCAGGTTAGTTTCTTTCTTCGAGAAGAACTTTGAAGCTGGCTATTGAGGAGGGAGACTAACTCGCCTAAAATAGCAGCCTTTCTATTTACTGAAGATCATCATCATGACAGATACAAATTCATTACCAGCGTTACCAGATCGCCTGTGTGTTAATCCACGTAGCCCGCACTATGTTGAAGAAGTTTTCCAACAAGACATCGGCATTACTGTAAATGGTAAAGAGCGTTTCGATGTTGATGAATACTGCATCAGCGAAGGCTGGGTAAAAGTTGCAGCTGGCAAAGCATTAGACCGCCGTGGCAATCCACTGCTTGTCAAAGTAAAAGGCACTATCGAAGCGTTTTATAAATAATTTCGCTGCGACCTAGCATTTAAAAAAGGAGCTATTATCAGCTCCTTTTTTATTATCTCTATTGAATGAAAAACGCCACAGGCACTGTAATTATTAATGCGCTATCTGGCGTTCAAAAAAATACAATAAAATCGGAGAAAGAGTTGATAGAAATTTTCAGCAGCATCGGAGTTTCAAAAGATGAATTTAGGAAAGGGATTGAAAGTGAAAAAGTAAATGAAACTGTTAATGAGTGGAAATTTCAAATAAGAAAAAATAAAATCAAAGGAACGCCAACACTAATTATTAACAATAAGTACAAAATAAAAGAAGTAAGTAATAGCAAATAACTACAAGAAGTAATCTATAATTTACTAAATAATAAGTTATAGATTTGGCTGGGCGAACCAATGAGTACCTTCATAAGCCAACAAGCAGGGATATTCCAGTAATCGTTTAGTCGTTTGTCGATCTAGTTTTTTTAACGCAGAAGATAATTCAGAATTGGTATACTCGAAGTTGTGTGATTCATAGACATCCTTTCAACTATACTTAGCTTTATGAATAAAGAAATTAAGCAAAGACTCACTTGGGTAAAGTTGTTTGAAGAGACAAGTGATGCAGGTTTAGTATGCCGTAGGTGTGGCATATCTAGACCTACATTACGGAAATGGTGGCAACGATACCAAAAGTATTCCAGTATCTGAGGGCGTTCAATATTCTGTGTCAGGCTTAATTTTCTAAATATCAATGACGCTATCTAAACGCCCCTCAAAATATATCGCTAACTGAGAAACACACAAGCTCCAGTTATGGATTGGCATCGTCCATTTCTCAGAAGCATTCAATATGCCAGCATACAACAGCTTCAACAAGCTATTTTCGTTCGGGAATGCGCCTTTCGTCTTTGTTAACTTTCTAAACTGACGATGAACCGCTTCAACGGCGTTCGTGGTATATATCACCTTCCTGATGTGCTCAGGGTACTTAAAATAGTGAGATAGATTGTGCCACTTCCTGCGCCAGGAATTAATAACCAGCGGATATTTTTCGCCCCACTTCTCTTCTAGTTTATCGAGTGCTAATTCAGCTGCTTCCTTTGTGGGTGCACGATAGACAGGTTTTAAATCGGCCATAAAGGCTTTCTGATTTTTAGACGCGACGTACTTAAGTGAGTTTCGAATTTGATGAATGATGCAAAGCTGTGTTTCTGTCTCAGGAAAGATAGCTGCTATGGCTTCAGGAAAGCCGGTTAGCCCATCTACGCAGGCAATAAGAATATCTTTAACACCGCGATTATTAAGGTCGGTCAGCACTGAAAGCCAATAATTAGCCCCTTCGTTTTCTGATAAATGCAACCCTAATATCTCTTTTTTACCCTGCATATTAAGTGCTAATAACGTGTAGACATCTTTGCTGATGTAGCGACCGTTTTCTTTGACCTTATAATGAATAGCATCGAGCCAAACAATTGGGTAATGGCTATCTAATGGCCTTTGTTGCCATGCTTTAAGCTCAGGAATAAGCTTGTCAGTGACTGCGCTAATCGTTCCTGTGGCCACGTTAATACCGTACATCTCCTCTACATGTGCATTGATATCACGATAACTCATTCCCAAGCTAAACATCGAGAGTATTTTGCGATCGATTTCATCTGATAGTGAGGTTTGATTTTTCTTCACTAATTGAGGTTCAAATGTTCCATTGCGGTCTCGCGGAGTGTCGAGTTCAAAATTACCAGACGGGTGTTTGATGTTTTTACTTGTTCTGCCATTCTTTCTATTAGATTGATTATCGTTGGCTAAGTGGTGCTCTAGTTCGGCATTAAGAGCCGCTTCGGTTAATTGCTTAATCAAAGGGCCTAAGATGCCATCTTTACCAGTGAGGCTTTTACCAGCTTGTAAATCTGTTAATGCTTGCTCAAAATCAAAAGAGTTAGTCATGTGTCATTCCTGTTTTATTATATTCTACTGAAATGACACAGAATTATGAACACTCCCCAGTATCTTCGTTCAGACTCATTCGGTGTTAAACCACCATTATGCTGATTAGGCCTGACTTTACTGTAATACCCCGTTATATAATTGACTACCGCCGTGTTCGCTTGTGCCAATGATTGATAGCCTACTGTTGGCATCCATTCTGTTTTAAAACTTCTAAATAAACGTTCCATTGGGGCATTGACGCTCCTATGTCAATGCTTGGCGAGAGTTTGTCAGGTCTTGGCAGATTATTGGAAATAACTCCCTAGCGATATACCGTTTTAAGCACCGCCGGTTCTCTTTAGTGCTAAGCCCTTCAAGGGTACGTTTCTCTGTACCACTACAATCAACACTGTAACCCTTGCGTTTAAAGAGTTTCACGTTTCTGGAAAAAGTTTCACTAAAACTAAAACCAACAAAAAATCAGTACATTTACTGATTAATCCTTGCACAACACTTTTTACTGTATATACTAACAGGGTACTGTATAGAAACCCAGTTCATTAAAAATCATTCAGTAATAAGGCGTCATGATGAAAAAACTTACTAATAGACAAGCAGAAATTTTACAGCTCATCAAAGATAATATTTCCATGACTGGCATGCCGCCTACTCGCGCTGAAATTGCTAAACAGTTGGGATTCAGATCAGCAAATGCCGCAGAAGAACATTTAAAAGCACTTGCCAAAAAAGGTGCTATTGAAATTATTCCTGGCACATCACGTGGCATTCGTTTAATTGAAGCAGCCAATGATCCTGCACCAGAATCAGGCCTTCCACTTATCGGTCAAGTGGCGGCAGGTGAACCAATTTTAGCGCAAGAACATGTTGAAGCTCATTATCAAGTTGACCCTAATATGTTTCATCCAAGTGCCGATTATTTACTACGTGTAAATGGTGAAAGTATGAAAGATATTGGCATTATGGATGGCGACTTATTAGCAGTTCATAAAACTAATCAAGTTCGTGAAGGACAAGTTGTTGTTGCTCGTGTTGAAGACGATGTGACTGTTAAACGTTTTGAGAAGCAAGCAAATAAGATCCTACTACACCCAGAAAATCCAGAGTTTTCAACCATTGTTGTAGATTTAGAGTATCAATCAATTGAGATTGAGGGATTAGCCGTTGGTGTTATCAGAAATGGAGCATGGCAATGAAATCATTAGTTATTAGCAGCAACTTTAATGACCACAGTTTTTCAATGAGCTCAGGTATTGATTATATTGATCAGTCTCTCACTCATGGTGGTTGGCAATCACAAACAATCAATGAAGTGATTAGTGCAGATTCGATTAACGAACAGCTAGATATTTTATTACCAACGTTAATCAAGTTAAGTGAACAAGGTCGTTGGATCGTCTTAGTTGGCGCACCTAAGATTGGTTTGAAATCTCTGCTTGAGAGCAACGGAATAGATACGTCTCGCGTATTACTGGTACACCCTAAGGATCAAGTTGATGCTTTGTGGGCAATGGAACAGGCGCTGATGTCTGGAAATTCAAGCGCAGTATTAGGCTGGCCTGGTGAGATTGATAATCGTGATTTAAAACGTCTGCAATTAGCAGCAAAACGTACTAGTGCTTTAACATTTTTGTTTAAGCCAACAGCGAGCACTCAGCCGCAAATTCAACTTAACTGTTATAACCAACAATTAAGTCATCAGCATCTCAGTATTGACCGCCGTAGTGGATCTATTCACTAGATTTATTGAATAATTAGAACTAAAAAGCCAATCATAAGATTCAATGCCGATCGTTTAAGAGCACTTGAACGATCTTGTAGATAGATCATAATCCCCAGTCTTTGTTAAGATTTGGGGATTTTTTATATGTTCACTCAAGAGTTAGCGTCAGTTTTTGAGTCGTTTTAAAGCACTGATTCATAAGATAATGTGCTAAGTCCTATTGATACTCAATGGATTGAAGAAGCGTTGTTAGCCACCGATAAAGCGAAATGATACCAATTGCATTAAATATTTGCCCACTTGTACTTGTTAAAATTAACTAAAATGGCGTTGCTCTCAATCCTAATAGCCAGCTATTAGTCAATCGAGCGCCTTGTTTTAGCTGATTTTCTCTACGCACAACAAGATCACTTACTTAATGCAATTAATGGTATTACAACTGATGAGGAAAGATGTGAAACATTTTATCCTGCCCGACAAGAGAAAGCACCGAACGTTTTCACGTTCAGTGCTTTACATTCCATCTCGGTATCCGTTGAGATACAAGCCTAAGAAAGTTTAACCGAATGGCATTAAATCATAAGATTGGCTTTTTTATTTGCTGTTTTAGCGAATATGGAAATGAACTATTCCCATTGCGCGACAGGTTGGCGTAATTTAATTAATTGATTAATTTTACTGACAAATGAATGCTGCTGTTCCGTCGCATCGGATGGGGCTTGTAACAGTCCTTGCTGAAAAATAAATACACCTAAGCTTTCTACACGAAGGGTTCCTTCAAAGAAAATCTTTACATATTTAACGATTTGTTTGATGGAGTTTTTAGGGAAGTTTTTCATACGCTATATGTTCCATGATTACCGTGAGATTTTTGACCAAATAAAAGACAACAAGTTCAATGAAAATTTGAGAGATTTTACTGGAAATTCTAGCCATTATTTACATCATTAACTGGGGCCATATTTCTTCAAAACTTCACTGGAAAAACTAAGTTACCACAGCTTATATTAAATATGCGCTGACCAAGTTGTTACAAGTAATTTCAAAATTTCGAAGCCTATGCTACACCCCGTCTATGACGGATTTATGGCAATAAAATAATCAAATTGAAACAATGACAGCAACGATAACATGAGTGATAATAATCAGCCGACAACGCCTAAGGCATTGCCAACCTATCTAGAGTGAACACGATTGAAACGAATAACCACAAACCTTACGCCTGCGTATAAGAAAGAAAGCAGCCAATTAATCAAGCTAGCAATTCCCGCAATTCTTGCTCAATTAGCACAAATGTCTTTTGGTGTTATCGATACCATTATGGCAGGTCGATATAGTGCAGACGCTTTAGCTGCTGTTGCAATTGGTGTAAGTATTTTCAATCCAATCATCGTCTTTATCATTGGTATATTCTTGGCATTGAGCCCAATTACTGCACAATATAACGGTGAAGAGAATAAGCTGGGCGTCAAGCGTGCTTTTCAAACTGGCGTAGTGATGTCACTCTTATTGGCGTTACCCAGCGCGCTTATTCTAATATCCTTAGAGCCAGTGCTTTGGGCTATTGGTATTACGGAAGAAATTGTTCCGTTAGCCAGTGGTTATTTGAATGTGTTGGCATGGGGTGTATTCCCTTTGTATTTCTTCTTTGCGCTGCGTTTTTGTAATGAAGGTATGTTTGCGACTAAAGCAATCATGTATTGTTCAATAATCGCATTGCCTTTCAATGTTGCTTGTAACTATTGGTTTATTAATGGCGGTTTTGGTGTACCCGCAATGGGCGCTATTGGTGTCGCTTGGGCAACGATAGTTGTCTGGACAATCATGGCAATCTCACTCGTTGTCTATACACTGACATCTGCACGCTATCACGGCTTTAGTTTGTTTAGTAACTGGCTAAAACCTAGATTGGACGACTATATGGAAGTGCTGAAAGTTGGTACGCCTATGGGGATTGGTTTGGGTTTAGAGGTTGCGCTATTTGGCGCGGTGGGATTAATGATTGGTCGATACACAGTCCCTGATATCGCCGGTCACCAAATAGCAATTAATATCTCATCTCTTGCATTTACATTGTCACTTGGCCTTTCTATAGCTGTTACAGCAAGAGTTGGCTACCACATTGGCCGTAAAGATACAGTACAAGCACGTCAAACCGGTTTTATGGGCATTTGTTTTGGCATCATTATTTCAATGTTTACCGCTACCTGCATGATATTGTTCCATGAATCCTTTATTGGTGTTTTTACTTCAGATGAACTTGTTTACACAGTAGCCAGTCAACTTATTATTTTGGCAGCTGTATTCCAAATTTCTGATGGCATACAAGTTAACGCTAGCGGTGCATTACGTGGTATGAAAGACACAAAAATACCTATGTACATTTGTATTGTTGCCTATTGGATTATTGGCTTTCCTATCGGTTATGTATTATCGGAGTTTGGTGGCTGGGGCGTAAAAGGATATTGGGTAGCTATTATATGCGGCCTCACTATTTCAGCCGCATTAATGACACATCGATTCAATAAGCTAACTCATTAACCTAATGAAATAACTTTATTTCTTCCTTGCTGCTTAGCCTTATATAAACGCTGATCAGCAAGGTTGATAGATTCAATTGCTTCTTTATCTTTCAGTAAATTGGCGACGCCGAATGAACAGGTGATATTGGCGATCTTTTCTCCAGATTGTCGATCTTTAATAATCAAACGCTCAATCGACAACCGAATCTTTTCAGCCATTACATGCGCTCTGGTAATCGTTGATTTTGGCAGTAATACGGCAAACTCTTCACCGCCATATCTAAATGCAAAAGCACCATTAGATGTAGAAATTGCAAGACGTTTACCAACCGCCTTTAATACTTGATCGCCCATTGTATGACCGTGTTTATCATTAAAGGCTTTAAAGTTGTCGATATCAGCAATGATTAAGCAAGCGTGAGCGTCTGGTAATGCTAACAAGCCATCAATTTCCTGCTCAAATGCACGGCGGTTAAGTAAGCCAGTTAATGCATCATATAACGCATCTTGCTGACTATCGGCGAGTTTCATGCGCAACGATTTAATTTCCCGCTGCGCAGACTCAAGACTATCACCCAATGATTTTGCGTTATCACGCATTACCATTGATTTAGAAAGTAGTTCACCAACGAAGCCTGATACCGCTTCAGGTGTTATCGGTGTTTCAATAGAATCTAACTCTGCAAGCTCTTCATGACACAGTGACATTTCTTGTTCGAAACTCTTGGCGTTGTTCTGTGTATTGCCAATTGAGTCGCCTACTTTGCTCATGATCTTATCAATTGATGCCTGCAGTGTTTTTGCTTGATCAACAGCTTCATTTTTTACGTGTTTAGTATAAAGCTGTTCGGCGTGAAATTTAGGACAGGTGTTGTATAGCTTAAGGGTGGAGTCGAGCTCACGATTCAAATTTGGAACTTCATTCGATGCATAGGTATACCACAGCGCATAGTTAGTAGGATTAACTGGCACACTGTATTTCATCATCAACGGTATGGTCTTTTTGAGTGTTTTCACTGACTCGTCAAAGTTCGAGTTATCTTTCATTACTTAACTTCCCTGTTACTTCGCTTGACGAAAATTCAACGCTTTATTGAAGCTATCTAAAGCACCATTGCCTTCGCCAAGCTCTTGTTGGATCTGAGCAAGCTTTTGATAACGCAACACTGATGGTTCAATTTGAATTGATTTAAGTAACCACTCTTTAGCTATTTGCCACTGCCTATCTAATACCGAAAGCGTCACAATGGCATCTATGAAGTCTGCATCGTTATGATAGTTTTCAAAACCGATTAAACGCTCACTCCATAAACTTGCACTTTTTGTGGGGCATAATGCAATGACATTTAACAAACTCTTACTGAGTTGTTTCGTTAATCGCTTAAACAATTCTTTTTCAATCAGTGCTGCCTGATCATGTTGAATAACTAACTTAGCATACTCGCAAAAGATGTCGATATAATTGCGATATTTTCTCGGAATAGATTTGTAGCCTTGCGTAACAATCTCTAAATCACCTGTATTAAGGCAACTTAATTGGGCCGCGTAACTACGACGGATTTGCGCTTGATGCTCTGGTGGGGTAAGCAATCGATGCTTTAGCATCGCATCATATATTTCAATAACAGCAGTCCATTCACCAAAAAACTCACGTACTTTAAGCGCTAACGGTAATAAATCACTATGTTTTGCGATTTTATCTGATTGCTGCTCTAGCCAGCTTTTAGCATTTTCATAGTCAGCAGCTTCAATTAAAAATTTCAGTTTGGTTGCTATTAATGCCGTGTTGTCAGGTGCAAATGCTAACGCTTGCTCTATATAGTCATCCCTTTGCTGTGTTTTACCTTGCGTCGCTGCGGCATTTATTGCAGTAAAGTAATTCAACAATGGTTCTTTACTATATTTCACATGATTAACACTTAATTGCTCAGCTTGTGAAAAGTGACCAGCGGCAAATTCAAGTACACCATCAATAGTCTTTTGTTGGGCAATTCGTTCTTTTCGCCATCCAAACCAATGACGTGTTCGTCCCCACATAGCGATGGTATTAACCAACGACCATTCTGCAAATTGCAACAAGGCATAAAACAAAATAATCATCATTATCATAACGACCAAACTAGTTTCCATCGTCCAGCCATTAACAGCAATCAACACGTAAGTATCATGCCCCATCAGCGATGGACCAATCAAAATTCCAGCAAAGATTATTACGGCAAGTAAAAGCAATCGAATCATATTAACGCTCCATTCCTTGTGCAGAGCTTATATTTCGACGAACTACTTCATCACCAATGAGGTTTCTACTCAGTAAGTCACGTGGATAATTCACTGTAATTGATGCTTTTTCTAATTTAGCCAATTCGTCCAACATGAAAGTTGTCGCGCTGTCTTCTCGATCAAAAAACTGCAAAACCCATGTGCGGCTGACTTCGATTGAGCTAGTGAATGCTTGCTGTTGTTTTCGATAGACAGCTAATTGGGCTTGAACAAGCTTATTCTTTAAGTTTTCTTCTAGATACCAGCGCTGCTTAGCAGACATCAATGGAACAACGTTACTCTCACGTTTTGTAATCGTTATCATGCCATCAACAAAGCTATACCAAGTCTGTTTCAAGTTATCTTGCCATGATGCGTCAGCAGTCGATTCCTGTGTTTCATCTTCAACAGCGTCTGGTAATGTCACTGTGTTTAGCTTTAAATTATCAACTTGAGTAATCAAACCATCAATAGCCAAAGCAATATCTTGGCTCTTATCTTGTGGTAGCGCAGACAGCGTCGCAATATCTTTCGCAAGCGCTCGGCGAATATTAATTAACGACTCATCGTGCATCTCTGCAATACGCTTATCCGCAGTAGCTAACAGCGCTGCTGCAGTCTTTTGATCTTTCTCTTGCCATAACTTTCGACCAGCGATAGTCACTAAATAGTTTGCTTCAGCCAATAGCCAATCACTTGGGCGACGTCCTGACAACTCCGCAATTTTCTGATTAATTAGCGTTTGAGATTGTTGTTGAGATGCAAGCTGTGTTTCGACATTGTCAGTCAATTCTTGGGTTAATGACTGATTACGCGTTTGTAGTTCTTCCACTTGCTGATTTAAATGGTTGGTAATGTCGTCAATGACACTCGATTGTTTGGCAACCAGAGCATCGATTTTTGCTTGTTGGGCAACTTGCTCTTTCATGTATTTATCGACGCCATATCCAGCAGCACCAGCAAGTAGTAACACTAAAATTAAACTCAATATTGCTAATTTACTAATAGGCGTTTTTTTATTTACCACGGCTGTTTCCACATGTTTTTCTGAAGGAGATGACGTTTTATTTAATTTAGGAGATTCATCCACAACAACGTTTTCACTATCAAGCGAAGTCTCTTCTTGCTCATCTGATGCTTCAACATCCTGCTCTATATCAACGACTGACTTTTCTATTTGTTGTTTAATATCGACTTTGTTGTCAGAAGATCCTTTGCTCGATGCGTCATCGCTAGATTTTGTCATTTAACACTCATTCAATAAAATTTTTAAAATTGATTCGTTATCAGCACCATTGCTTAACTCTATTGCTTGAAAACCCAAATTTTCGGCAATGGTTACAATGCGCTGACTAGGCACTATTAAAGATAGTCGCTTTAACCAACATCGGTTTATTTCGCCGATGTTATCCCATAAATACTGCAATATTTCACCACTTGTCACCACTATAGTGTTTATTTGCTCTTGTTGCCATTGCAATACTTGATCTGAATGGCTCACTGGCACCAGTTCACGGCAATATGTTTCGACATATTCCACTCGTGCACCGCGGCGGTCTAACTCTTGAGCTAGATACTCTCTACCACCATCGCCGCGTAAAATAACAACATGTTTGTTCTGAACATTGGCTAAATGAGATAGTGCTAATAGGCCTTCAGATGTAGCATGTTCAGGTGAATCAGCACTAATTTCCAATAGAGAGAATTGTTGCTGAGTCGCTTTACCAACAGCATAGTACTGTGCTGATTCAGGCCAATCATTAATCTGTTGATTCGCGAAAATAACCGCATTTTCACTCACTGCAATAATGATATCTGCTTCGAGCAAAGATTGCTGCGCTAATGGGGCTATTTTAGCTGAAAATTGTACTAATGGATAAGACAGGCAATAGAGTTGATGTGACAATAGCAAAGTCTGTAAATGTGCAGACTTTGCTTGCGGACGTGTAATTAATACGCGTCGATCGTTGGGACTAAGCTTGTGCATAAACCTGTTGTAAAATTTCTCTGCCACCGCGATTTAATAACTTATCAGCCATTTCAATTGCAACTTGCTCTGCATCTTGTAGTGAGCCACGAGCTTCTTCTGTCAACATAACACTGCCATCAGGATTACCAACTAGTGCGCGCAACCAAAAATCATTACCTTCAATCACGCAGTAACTGCCGATTGGCACCTGACAGCCACCTTCTAGACGTTTATTTACAGCACGTTCAGCCAACACGCGTTGGCGCGTTTCCAAATGCTCTAACGGTGCTAATAATGCTTTGATTCGTTCGTCATCTTCACGGCACTCGATACCAACTGCGCCTTGACCTACCGCAGGAAGTGACTGCTCAGGCTCAATGAATGACGCTATACGCTCGTTCATTTCAAGACGAATTAAACCTGCTGCAGCAAGAATAATCGCATCGTATTCACCAGCATCTAATTTTCCTAAGCGTGTACCAACATTGCCGCGTAAATCACGAATAATAAGATCAGGACGCGTTGCACGAATTTGACATTGACGACGTAAGCTCGAGGTACCAACTACTGAACCTTCTGGCAGTTCATCGATTGATTTAAAGGTGTTTGATACAAATGCATCACGAGGATCTTCACGCTCACAAATAACTTCCAAACCCAATCCTTCAGGAAACTCAACAGGCACATCTTTCATTGAGTGAACCGCGATATCAGCTCGTCCTTCCAACATAGCTGTTTCTAATTCTTTGACGAACAGCCCTTTGCCACCAACCTTTGCAAGCGGCGTATCTAAAATTTTGTCGCCTTTAGTAACCATGGTTACTAGCTCAACTTTGATGTTAGGGTGAAAGTGTTCTAATTGTGCTTTTACAAACTCTGCTTGCCATAATGCCAGAGGGCTTTTTCGAGTGGCAATTCGCACGATATCTAAAGACATAAGGGTTCCAAAAGAAGTGTGAAATTAGTATGGCGGCAATCATATCACCACCATGACGAATGGCAAAAATTAAGGCTCAATTATTGGTGTTTTTAGACTAATTTACTGCGTCACATCAAATTCAGTGACACTAAGTACATTTTCGTTCTCGTCAAGAACTGCAACTTCCCAGCGACCAAGCATACTGTTATTAAATGTTTTACTTGAATATGTTCGCCATTTATCACCACCAATCGACAAGCTAACTTGCGCCATCACTTTGCCGTTTAAACGCCAGCGATGAGAAATCATCTTGTCTTTAAGTTGATTAATCTGAGTAAAATAAAATAGCTGTTTATCATCAGCGAGGCTAAGCGACGTAATGTTATCAATAGGTTCGCGTCTTACAATGGCAGACGTCAGTTGCGCACGTGCAACATGTTCATTTTCGACATGAGATGTCTCATCATTTGTCAGATTAGATTCAGCTGTCTGTGTAGTATTAGTACTTTGTGTTTTGACCGTAGTTTCAGAGTTTATCTCAGTCACTTTTTCTACTAAGAATTGCGTGTCTTCAAGCACAATATCAGGTTGCTTTGGCGGTTCGTCGTCTTCCATAATAATCGGCAAAATTCCAACATTTCCAGCGGTATTATCATCAATTGTTTCAGTATATACCTGACCTGATGGCCACATACTGTAAGCCATGGTGCAAACCAAACTAGACATAATAATCAACACGAAAAGGAAATTACGAATCTTAATTGGATCAAAAGGAGCCTGCGCTGATACTGCGGTATTATTTTCCGGGGCCAAATCAATTTTAATTTTAAGCTGCACAGGGACACTTCCATTTGCGATTGAAGAGATAACATCATATACCAACAGTAAGCTAAAGCCAAAAACGAATATGGCATATCCAACGACGACGGGTATAGATCTTAAGGTCACTTATTCGCTAGAATGCTGACTCAGGAAAATTGAGATTATAAACATGATTGATCATTACCAACTTCGTAACGATTTTGCAGCAACTTGCTCGCAACGTACGAGCCATATCAATCAAATTTTCCAACAACTCTCGCCCGAGAACAGCCAACTCGCTTACTTATTACCGCTACTTATTAATGAAAACATCCCAGGGTTACCAGGTTTTGTAGAGCATTTCAGCGGCGCAACAATTGCTGACTTTCAGCTATCGACTCATGCACAGCAGCTAGTTCAAGCACTATTTAATATAGAAATCACCGCTGCAACCAAAGACACACCGACACTTTATCGCGGTCTATATACTATCGGTAGTCTTGGAAGCTTAGGACAAAGTATCAAGTCTGATTGGGATGTTTGGTTGTGTATCAAGGACGATATAGTCCCTGAGATACGCGATAAAATCCGACAGAAATGTCAGCGTATTGAAGCTTGGTCTAATCAAATAGGCGTTGAATTACACTTATTTTTAGTCACTGAAAATCAATTCGAGAAAGGCGTAAAATCTGGATTTGATAAAGAGTCTAGTGGTAGTGCTCAACATTGGTTATTACTCGATGAATTCTATCGCTCAGCAATCACATTAGCAGGTCAACCTATTCAATGGCACCTGACATCAGAAAACCAACATCTTAGCGCTATCGATTTAGGCCAACCAAGTCATATACCGGCGCAAGAGTATTTCGGCGCTATGATGTGGCAATTATATAAAGGGATTGATTCGCCAGAAAAGTCACTACTTAAAGCCTTACTGTTAGAATCATATTTTAGTGACTTCCCTAATACACAGTTGCTGTCAGTACAGTGGCAAGAGTTAATGCTCAGTGGGCAGTTTACCGATCATTATCTCCTACTTTTGCAGCGTATTAGCGACCATTTAACACGACTTAACGATCACAAACGCCTTAAGTTAGTCCGTGAATGTTTCTACCTAAAATGCGCTCCAGCGTTAAGTTACATCAAACAAGGAACAGTATTAAATTATCAACAACGTCAGCTAAAAGCGCTGGTCGAGCAGTGGCAGTTCAGCAGTGAACAAATTCGTCACCTTGATCGGCAGGCTCGATGGAGCCCAGTGGATAGTCAGCAACATCATCAAGCGCTAGTCGCAGCATTACTCGAAAGTTATCGTTTAATGAAAGATCTCGCGAAATCTCATCACGTTGATGAAGCGATGTATCCGCAAGAACTCACTATTTTAAGTCGTAAGCTCTATTCTGCTTATCAGGGCTCAAGCACTAAGATTAGCCGTTTAACGTCGCTAAAATCTGTTAAACATACCAACAATAATTTTTATTTACGCCGCGGCATTGACGATAATAAACGTCGAATATGGTTATTGCTGAGCCAACCACCAGTGTTTGGTAAAGACTACATTATTCATAAAGATACCCACATTATTAAACTATTAACCTGGGCTGCAATGAATCAATTAATCAGCCCTACAACGCAGATTAAATTGCCTAGTGATAATGCAAAATATCGTCACAAGGTAAACCGCGCACTCCATCATCTCACCCAACAGTTCACTGGTGAGACGCAAGCGACCAAAAATGCATTGGTGCAATCGAGTCAAATTGAACAGGTATCGATCATTATTAATATGCTTGACGATGCGACCATCGACTTTGATGGTCAAACCCAGATGATGGATTGGCTAATGAGTAACGTATTTTCAATTGGCCGAGAAAAGCGCAGTTTGATTTCGAGCATTGATTTGGTCTATCGCAATAGCTGGAATGAACATCATGCCATGGTGTTCAACGGTAACACCGCGATTCTTGAATTATTAAGCCATCTATTTACCTTGATTAGATCGAGCAACGACACTCCAGAGATTTCAATTCTAAGTGTGGCCAAAAACCATCAAATTCTATTGCGAGACCACGTCAGCTTTTTATTGGATGAGTGTTTCGAAATACTTAAAAAGTCCAGTAAAAAAGGCATTCAAGTCAAATCAATAGTCGTTGCAGGCAAATTATACGGCTTGTTTTTTCATCGTGAAAACGTCGAATACAAGGCGATCAGTAATGCTGTTGAGTTGTATCAAACATTAAGTAAAAACGCCCTTACCCAAGTACCAAGTAAACAACCAACCACCAGCAAAGTTAAACGACTCATCTACGAACACGCTAGTATGGGCTACGTGCAATTTTTCTTAGAGCAACGAAAGCAAGGTATCAAAGTTTATATTCTTGATGAAAACAATCATCTCTCCAGCTATTGGCAAGACGAACATAACGAATTGGAGCTATTGCGTGAGATATACCGTTTTTACACCTTTACAAAAGAGCAGAAGAACAAAAGCCAAGAAAAACTTGGAATTAGCTTCAACTTACCGCAATTTAATCGCATTAAGCTGCAAAATAGCGTCATTATCATTGAGCCGTTTGATCGCCAAGCCGAAGAGCTGTTTTAGTAATATTTGATTTAACGCAAACAGCTTACAAACAATAGCTATTTTCATTCGCATTACTGGTATATTATGACACTTTTAATGCACTTCTCGATGGTCTATGAATAAACTAATCCAAATGATTGCGGTCCTTTTCGCAATAACAATATGCCTTTGTGTGAATGCAACAGAGCGAAAATATTACGTCGCCGCAGACGAAGTTGAATGGGATTATGCCCCTAAGCATTTTAATCTAATGATGAATATGCCGCTAAAAGATTCACAAAAAGTATTTGTTGAAAGCTCCAACAATACTATCGGTGGTAAATACAAGAAAGCTATTTACCGTGAATACACTGACGCGACGTTTACCACGTTGAAAAAGCGCCCAGCCCATGAAGAGCATCTTGGATTATTAGGTCCACTATTTCGCGCAGAAGTTGGCGACACCATCAAAGTTGTCTTTAAAAACAACGGCTCACTTCCTTACACCATCCATCCACATGGCGTGTTTTATACCAAGGCCAATGAAGGTGCACCAACTAACGATGGTACGAGCAAAGCTCAAAAAGGTGACGATCGTGTAATGCCAGGTACAACATATACTTATAACTGGAAGGTGCCAGAAACAGCCGGACCGGGTCCTGCTGATAACAGCTCTATTGTTTGGGTGTATCACTCGCATGTGCAAAGTATTCAAGATTCAAATTCCGGCTTAGTTGGCGCAATTATCGTCACAGCTAAAGGCATGGCTAACCCCGACGGTACGCCAAAAGATGTTGACCGTGAATTCGTAAACCTATACACAGTAATGGATGAAAACGAGAGCCACTTCTTAGACGACAACATCAAAAACTATATTGGCAAAGACGTTGACAGCGAAGATGAGGAGTTCGTAGAAGGCAATCTAATGCACATGATCAACGGCTACTTATTCGCTAATTTACCCGGCTTAAACATGGTTGATGGCGACAAAGTACGCTGGCATTTAATCGCGTTAGGTACAGAAGTCGATTTACATACGCCACACTGGCATGGACACACAGGTCTTATTAATGGCCGTCGTACCGACGTTGTAGAATTGCTGCCAGCATCGATGAAGACATTAGATATGACGGTAAATAATCCGGGTACTTGGATGTATCATTGCCACGTCAATGATCACATCTCAGCAGGTATGACATCGCTGTATCATGTAGCGCCGAAAAAGTAGTATACCCAAACTACATGAAGATGCTCGATTTCATTGGTAACGGGTATAGTGGTGTGGTACAAATGCCACATAACGAAGCAGCTAAAGCCTATTCAACACCGTTAATTTCCAACCTTGATATCGGCAGTTACAAAATAGAGTTGTCTGATACCAATTGCATTAAATATTTGCCCACTTGTACTTGTTAAAATTAACTAAAATGGCGTTGCTCTCAATCCTAATAGCCAGCTATTAGTCAATCGAGCGCCTTGTTTTAGCTGATTTTCTCTACGCACAACAAGATCACTTACTTAATGCAATTGGTATGACTTTTTTAACATGAGTTATTTGAAAAATAACCACAGTTACAGCGGCGAAGGCGGCACTAAAGGACCAGTGAATAAAGTGGATTTATTGGGTTTACGAGTGATGCCGGTAATTGAGTAATGATTGAGGTTTGTGAATCTTATGATGTGCTTATTTGCTTGTTTATCACAATCAACTAATACAATGGCACATCAGTTACTTTTCTTTGCTTCGCCAAAGAAAAGTAACCAAAAGAGAAAATCATCAGGAATGATTTTAGACAGCGTTAGCTGGTTCGAAGAACAAATAACAAGGATGTTATTTTCAAAGGCGACCCGAAAATTTATTTCCGATCTTAAATGATAAATTGCCTATTCAATACCGTATTTAATCCGCATCTCGGCAACTGCTCCTGCGTTGCTCTACCTCCTGCATCCATGCAATCGCCTGCGGAAAATACTAAAAAATCGTCCTGATTTTTTCATTGGTCAATTTCTAATTTAAGGCAATAAATAACGGGACCTTCCACGCTTCATAACTATCTATACTTCTTGAGAAAAAAGCATCGCCAAACTTCAACTTTAAGAGTAAAAACTAAGCTAATCTCTCAGTCAACCAACGACCTAAATCGCTAAGCTGCTCAATACACACACTGTGTTCCATTGGATATTGTGACCAAGTCACATCAAAGTTTGCCGCAGATAAACGTTGTGCAGCATCTTTACCTGCTGCAAATGGCACTACAGAGTCTTGTTCGCCATGAGCGTTGAAAATTGGCGTATCATGGTTAACGCCTTGCGCGCCCTCAAATGGCAAATCATTCGTCGCTAAATAACAAGATAACGCCACTACGCCTGCTAACTTGTGCTTCAAACGCAATGCTGTATATAAAGAAAGTACGCCACCTTGTGAGAAACCAGTTAACACAATACGATCGCTACTAATGCCATTGGCAATTTGCTCTTCGATTAACTCAATAATAAGTTGCTCGCTTTGCTCAAGCGTTGGAATATCAGCGCGACCATCCAAATCCATGGTTTTGATGTCGTACCATGAACGCATCACAAAACCATTATTGATAGTCACTGGCTGCTCAGGTGCATTAGGGAAAATAAATTTAATGCGGTGATCAGCATTTAATCTTAGCGCTGGCACAGCTTCACTAAAACCAGCACCTGAATCACCTAAGCCATGAAGCCAAATAACAACGGCATCGGCTTCACCTTGTGGATTTTTTACAATAGCATCAATCGACATTAGGCAATTCCATTTAAATCAATGGCAACACCTGATTGGCGCTTAATACTATCGCTAATTAAATGCATTAATTCAGCACCCATGCGGTTATCAATCCATTTTCCGTCAGTTAATTCAAAGTGATGACCATCGAATTTAGTTGCCACCCAAATTTGATGTAATGGTTCTTGACGATTAATAATGATCTGACTTTTATCACTAAAAACTAATTTTAAAACACCGGCTGAGGTTTCATAATCAAAATCAACCATGGCGTCATCTAATACTTCTTCAATAGCCATTAATAAGTCATCGACTATTTGGTGAAACTGACTGTCGTTCATATCATCCTCTAAAGCTTGCTTTTGTTATCGTTAATGCGATTATATGGGCAATTGAAATAATTAGCACTGAGAAAACCATGTCAAAATACGTTATTGGCGCCTTATTACTGGCTTCACTTGCCGGCTGTGGTCAAAAAGGCCCTCTTTACGAAGAAAAAGCACCGACTACCAATCAACCAGCAGCCAGTGAAACAACAATTAAAGAGCAGTAAATATGGATTACTTTAACGTTATAGATCAGCAATTGTTTGCTGAAAAATCACCTGTTCAGCAACTAGCACAACAACACGGAACACCGCTTTATATTTATTCCCGCGCTACTATTGAGCGCCATTGGCGCGCTTTTGATGAAGCCGCAGGTGCTCAAAAGCATTTAATTTGTTATGCCGTTAAAGCCAATTCAAACCTCGCTATCCTAAATATTATGGCTAAGATGGGCTCGGGATTCGATATTGTTTCAAAAGGCGAGCTTGCTCGAGTGTTAGAGGCTGGCGGCGACCCACAAAAAGTGGTGTTTTCTGGCGTAGGTAAATCTGAAGACGAAATTCGTTATGCCCTTAACATTGGTATTTATTGTTTTAATGTTGAGTCAGTACCAGAATTAGAACGTATAAGTTATATTGCCGCCGACATGAATAAAGTAGCGCCTATTTCTATTCGTGTGAATCCAGATGTCGATGCAGGTACTCACCCTTATATCTCTACAGGACTGAAAGAAAACAAGTTTGGCATTGGTATGGAACAAGCGCTACCTGCTTACCAATTTGCCGAAAATTCACCGTCTCTTGCAGTCAAAGGTATTGATTGCCATATTGGTTCACAACTCACCGATTTAGCGCCATTCACAGATGCTTTAAAACGCGTGCTTAAGTTAGTTGATGAATTAGCAGAACATGACATCACAGTTAGTCATATCGATGTTGGTGGCGGTCTTGGTGTTACTTATCAAGATGAACAACCACCAGCCCCTAGAGAATATGCCGCAGCACTTGCACAAGGGTTAAAAGGTCGTGAACATCTAACCATAATCTTTGAGCCTGGCCGCGCCATCATGGCAAACGCTGGTATTTTAGTGTCTAAAGTTGAATACTTAAAAGAAACGCCCGATAAGAATTTTGCAATTATTGATGCCGCAATGAATGACTTAATCAGGCCAGCGTTATATAGTGCATGGCAAGAGATCATTCCCGTTATACAAAACAACGCCGCCAGTAAAAACTACGATGTGGTGGGCCCTATTTGCGAAACTGGCGACTTTTTAGGTAAATCACGTGATTTATCTGTAAATGCTGGCGATTATGTTGCGGTGAGATCCAGTGGTGCATATGGTTTTACTATGGCATCCAATTATAATTCTCGTGTAAAAGCCGCAGAAGTTATGGTCGACAACGATCGCGCCATTCAAATTCGCCAACGCGAAACTTTAAGTGACTTATGGCGAGGCGAAGCTAAATCAATCGACTGATAACTTATCATCCCAGCGAATAGTTCAGTGTTCACTGGAGAGTTATCCTCGATTGCATAAATATAAGAAGCAATATGCTATTAAACTTTTCAAAAATGCACGGTTTGGGCAACGACTTTGTGATGGTCGACGCTGTTTCAAACAATGTATTTCTTAGCAAAGATCAAATCATTAAATTGGCAGATCGCCATACAGGCATTGGCTTTGACCAATTGCTAATGGTTGAATCTCCTTATGATCCTGATCTCGACTTCCATTACCGTATTTTCAATAGCGATGGCAGTGAGGTCGAAAATTGTGGCAACGGCGCGCGCTGTTTCGCTAAATTCGTGCGCATGAAAGGTCTTAGCAATCGCTATCGTTTAGGGGTGAGCTGCAAGGGTGGAAAACTTCAGTTAAAGCATGAGCGCAACGGACAAATTACCGTTTCAATGGGCGTGCCTCAATTTAATCCAGCTAAAGTTCCTTTTGAAGCAAACAAACAGGAAGCGACCTACATTTTGCGTACCGATGATCAAACCGCATTTTGTGGAGTTGTATCCATGGGTAACCCACATTGTGTACTGACTGTTGATGATATTAACGAAGCACCAGTGGAAACATTAGGCCCGCAATTATCGCATCACGAACGCTTTCCTGAACAAACCAATGTTGGCTTTATGCAGATAGTTTCTCGCAAGCATATAAAATTACGTGTTTATGAGCGCGGTGTTGGTGAAACTAGAGCCTGTGGCACAGGCGCCTGTGCAGCAGTCGCAATAGGTAAGGCTCAAGGATTACTCGATGACAATGTTACTGTCGATTTACCTGGCGGTACTCTTAAGATTTTTTGGCGTGGTGACCGTAGTCAATTGAAAATGACTGGTCCTGCAACCCACGTCTACGATGGACAAATTCGACTATGAACCAAATAGACGATTTAGCACAATTACTGGATGATAGTCTTGTTGAAGAATATTTGCGAGAAAACCCTGATTTTTTAGCGAAACGACCGCACTTACTTAACCAACTTGATGTTACGCAACAAGAACACGGTACAGTATCACTAGTTCAGCGCCAACAGCGCATCATGCGTGAAAAAATCGTCACGTTAGAAGACGAAATCACCTCGTTAATGGCCATTGCTAGTCAAAATCAGCGCCTTTATCAAAAATTCGCAGGACTATTTTTCGAGCTTTTGAACTGTGCAGATCTTCATGCCATCAACAACACGCTAAACCAGCATTTCATTAATGAGCTTGAATTAAGCCATGTCTCATTTAAATTATTTAAGAACCAATCACCTGAATCACTTTATATTAATCGCAGTGAATTAGATAACCTACTCGTCCAGCGTTTAGGTCGTGGTTATCATTACTTTGGTCGGATTAATCAGCAAGAGCAACAGCTGCTGTTTAATCATCCTGAACCGGGTTCTGTAGCACTGATTGCGCTAGGCTCCGACGGTGCATTAGGATTGCTAGCAATAAGCAGTGACGATCCAAATCACTTTCATCCTGAAATGGACAATTTGCTGTTAATGCAATTAACTCGATTGATCGCCAGTATTGTAAAACGCTTACTCACAGAGTGACCCATGCAAAAGCCGTTACAACAATTTTTAGATTATCTAACAAGCGAACGGCAACTGTCGCCACACACACTTGTAAACTATCGACGAACTATTAATGAGTTAATCGAACATTTAGACGACCAAATTCATCAATGGCATCAATTGAATGGCAATCATTTAAAAGCATGGATTGCCAAATTAAGACAACGGGGATTATCATCAAGATCAATTGCCGCTAAGCTGTCAGCTATTCGCAGTTTTTGCCAATTTTTATTAAACAGAGAAATCATTAATCAAGATCCTTGTATTGGAATTAGCGCCCCCAAACAGGCTAAACCACTTCCCAAGAACATCAACGTAGATGAAGTAAACCAATTATTAAATGTCGAAGATGGCAGTCCACTTGCAATAAGAGATAGAGCCATCATGGAGCTGTTTTACTCCAGTGGATTACGTCTTGCGGAGTTAGTGAACCTTAACTTACATGACATCAGTTATCCTGAACAACTTGTCACTGTTACCGGTAAAGGTAACAAGCAGCGCGTGGTGCCTGTCACCACACTAGCAATCACCTGGCTGAAAAAGTGGCTAGCTGTTCGGGGAGAATTCGCAAATAGCGATGAACTTGCACTGTTTGTTAGTAAACAACGTCAACGTATCTCTCATCGCAGCGTACAAGTCCGTATAAAAAAGTGGGCCAGTGAACAACACGTTAATTCGCATATCCACCCTCACAAATTACGCCATTCTTTTGCCACGCATATGTTAGAAGGCAGTGGCGATTTACGCGCAGTGCAAGAAATGCTCGGACATAATGATTTATCAACAACCCAGATTTATACCCAATTAGATTTTGGCCACTTAGCGTCCGTTTATGACGAGGCCCACCCTCGCGCAAAAGCCAAAAAGAAATAAGGTGTCACAAGACCATGCAGTTTTACAAAAGTTATATTCGCCCTAAAGCCATCGGTTTTGATTTAGACGATACACTCTACGACAATAGACCTGTGTTAATAAACGCAGAAAAGAAACTACATCAATTTCTGCTGCAAGAGTTTCCAAAAACACAACAATTAACCATTAGCGATTGGACAGATATCAGATTAGCAGTAACGCGATTACAACCTACTTTACAACAAGATATCACCCTAGCTCGCCAAGCATCGTTAAAACAAGGACTGCTAAATAGCGGTTATACTCAGCAACAAGCTAATGATGGTATGATGAGAGCTATGGAAGTGTTCTTAGCGTCAAGAAACAACATCACACTATCATCATCAGTTCACGACACACTAGCACTATTGAAGAAACACTTCCGTTTATTTGTTATCACCAATGGCAATGCAGATATTAAAAGGTTCGGGATTGACCATTACTTTGAGTTCGCACTACAGCCATCACAAGAGATCTCACCAGCGATTGCTATGAAGCCAGCCAGTGACATGTTTATTGAAGCTGAAAAGCGATTAGCGTTATCAGGAAATGACATTCTCTATATTGGTGACCATCCAACTTCAGACATCAAAGGCAGCGGAGAAATGGACTGGCAGAATGGTTGGTTCAATGCGCATCAGCGTCCTCTTATCCATTATAAAAAACCTCAGCAGCTTCCCACGTTTGAATATAACGATATTTTACAACTGACAAACTTGACGCAATAAAAAGGCCCTAATCATTCGATTAAGGCCTTTAAGCAACTTTTATCTATCTGTTACTTTAAATGTTCGTCGATAAACTCAATCATTAAGCCCATCGCTTTTTTACGGTTTACCGCATCATTAAGATAATGAGTGCCGTATTTGAACAACTCTAATTCCACTTCTTTATCAGCTTTCTTCAACGCATCATACATATTTTGCGATTGTAGGTAACCAACTTGTTGATCAACTTTACCGTGAATAAGTAATACAGGTGCTTCAAATTTATCTGCAAAGTATTGCGGAGAGATAGATTTTAAACTCTTACCATCAACATTTACAATGTTATCGACATAAGCTTTACCATTTTTACGCTCCCAATGTGTTAACTGAGCATCCATATCACCAACACCAGCAATACTGACGATACACTTAAATTGTTTAGGAGTTTGATAACCAGCAGCTAGTGCCGCGTATCCGCCGTAACTAGCACCAGCAATACAAGAATTATTGGTATCTGCCAACTTATTCTCTTTAACCCAGTTAACTGCATCAATGAGGTCAGTTTGCATTTCTTTACCCCATTTCTCATAGCCAGCTGACTCAAACGCATTTCCAAAACCGCCAGAACCACGATAGTTCACTTGTAAAACAGCATAACCGCGACTAGCAAAAAGTTGCACAAATGGGTCGAAATATTGCTTGTCTCGTACACCGTATGGTCCGCCATGCGGGTGAACAACTAACGGAGGATTTTTCACACCATTTGGCAATGTAATGTAACCATTTAGCTTCATTCCATCACGAGCTTCAAAATCAAATGGCATAACAGGTGCTAATTGATGTTTTGCAAGTACAGGATAAGTGCCATACCACGGAACAAGCTTAGGATTCTTCTTATCAAATAAGAAAAATCTTGGAGGACTAGTATCACTTACTGAAGAAATAATATAACGTTGTTTATTACTATCCCAATCTGTTAAGTATGCTTCTAACCCATTCTTCTTAAAGCCATTTGCAACCATGGTGTTTAACGATTGATATTCTTCATCAAAGTAAATACGCTCAGAAAAGTGATTAGTATAACGAATACCAACTACTTTGCGCTCATCACCTTCATATTCAGTGATAGCACCATCGATATCAAGCTCTCCAGGCGCTTCGCCCATTAAAGTATATTCACCTGAATCAATGTTATAACGCCACAATGCCTTTTTATCTAATTTATGATCACTAACAACAATCATGGAATTAGTTTCTGGTTCATATTGGACAGGATCAAACGTAGCGCCTTTAAATGCTTCCATTTCTTTTACTTTAACCCACTCAGATTGCTCATTCTTACGTGTATAAATATAGTTAATATCCGTGTGACGTTTTTCATCAGTACCAATCGCCATCAAGATTTCGCCAGTTCTATTTACATACCAGCCAATTATTTTTTTACCGTTTGGAATGTGCTTTTTAAACGTGCCATCACGAACATCAACTTTAAAAACTGATGAATAATAACCATCTCTTTTATCATTGATAGTCATTAATACATGATTGGGCTCTTTTCTTAAAACACTTAAAAGTCTTGGCTTACTTGCATAACGTTCCCAAGCGCTTTGATCGTTTGAGGTTCGTTTCTTAACTTCAAAAACATCACTGCCGTCGATTTTAGCAGAATAAATGTGCGAGCTTCTTCGATGAGTCTTTCCAAGACGCAGGGGTTGACTCACTACCGCTAAAATACGCTCATTATTAGCCCATACAATATTATCAATACGATATTTTTCACCACCTAGGGCTAAAATCGTATTCAACTGAGATTTATCATCAAACGGAATAATCGACACTTTAGTATTGTCGTTTTGATTGGTAATTACCGCAATATTCTTACCATCAGGTGAAATGGTAGGTTGTTGAACTAATGGCATTTGATTGAATGCCGATACAGGTATTTCTTTAGCTGCAAACACCGCATTACTAACTGCCGCCATTATTATTATTAGACTTATTTGCTTAAACATCAGCGTATTCCTTATAAAAATTCGCACATAAACTACTAAATAAACATGTTAAAGGCAAGTTAAATTGTTACAGTAATAAACAATATTGATTATCATTAATGTAACTGCTACTTTAATTGTCAAATTAGTGACTCAAAAAACAACAATAAAAACATCGAGTATAAAAATGGATTTTGATGACAAAATAACTATCACAGCATTAGTTCATTTCGCTCTGTTGACTTCAGCAATTTTCCCCTAACCCGACAGCAAGCCAAAAGATAGTTTGCAAATCGCAATGGGCAACAATTTTTTCATAATAGACTTAAAACTAATAGAGACATATTACGTCTGGTTAAAAAGGCCTGGTGAATTAATTAGCGCTCAAACATTAAGGCTGTATCGACGAGCTAAGGCTTTATTCAAAGCGAGTCGCAATAGCCTAGGTAGTCGAGAGCTTGCTAAAGCGCTACGTAAAGAAGGCTTTGAAATAACCCGTTATCGTACGATTAAACTGATGGCACGGCTTAAACTTGTTGTCACTCAGCGTATCGCCTACAAGGTGACCACTAAGCGAAAACATAGTGATGCTGTAGCAGATAACTTATTAAATATGAACTTTAATCCAGTAGCACCAAATCAAGTGTGGGCTGGTGATGTGAGTTACTTAAAAACTGGTGCAGGTTGGCTATATTTAGCGATTGTCATGGACTTGTATTCGCGGCGTATCGTTGGCTGGTACATATCAAAACGTATGACTCGTGACTTAGTCGAAAAGGCTTTGATAAAAGCTCATAACTTGCGTAAGCCACCAAAAGGCGTGGTGTTCCATAGCGATCGAGGCTCTCAATATACGAGCGCTGGCTTTAGGAACTTACTGGATCGTCTTGGGTGTCGAGCTAGTATGGGGGATGTTGGAGCGTGCTGGGATAATGCCGTTGTCGAGCGGTTCTTTGGTAGTTTAAAACACGATTGGTTGTTTAAGGTGCCGCAGCCAACCCGTAAACATATGCGAGACGATGTTGCTAGGTACATGAAATATTATAATGTTGAGCGACTGCATTCAGCTAATGCTGATCAGTCGCCCAATGAATTTGAACATTCCTTTAGGAAAGTGTCCGGTTGGACTTGACCAGAACACCTCGCTGTTGTCTATTCAACCGTTATAACTTACTATGGAAATTAATTTAAGTAATCCACTAGATGTGTAATTTACAATTAGCAATTCCACGTCAATCCAAACATCATAATATTTTCAAATCATGAAACGCTATTTACGTTGTTCTCTGCCAGGTTCAGCATTCCATAGGTGTATTTACATACAGTATTTGATATAGTGTCGCTCATTAATATTGACGATGAATGATAGCTTATGGACGTTTCTCTTTTACTTGATGGTTTGAATGAACACCAACGTGATGCTGTAGCAGCTAAAGCGGGTAAACAGTTAGTACTTGCTGGCGCTGGTAGTGGTAAAACACGAGTGCTTGTTCATCGTATTGCGTGGCTAATGAAAGTCGAGCAACATTCAAGTTTCTCTATTTTGGCCGTAACCTTTACCAACAAAGCCGCTAAAGAAATGCGCTATCGTGTTGAAAGCTTACTCGGTGATCAACTCGGAAAAATGTGGATAGGTACTTTCCACGGCATCGCCCATCGCCTGTTGCGTATGCATTACACCGAAGCAAAATTACCGCAGAACTTCCAAGTAATCGATTCAGACGACCAGTTTAAAATGATAAAGCGTTTATTGAAATCGCTTAATCTTGATGAAAAAACCTATCCGCCACGCCAAGTTCAATCTTACATCAATAGTCATAAAGACGAAGGACTACGTCCTAAGCACATCGATACCTATGGCGATCCCTATGAGCAAACGTTGCAACAGTTATATCAAAGCTATCAAGAAGCTTGTGACCGTGCAGGTCTTGTGGACTTTGCTGAGTTGCTATTACGCGCCCACGAACTATGGATTCATAACCCTCAAGTGTTAGAGCACTACCAACGACGCTTTAGCAACATCCTTGTGGATGAATTCCAAGATACTAATAACATCCAATATGCATGGGTTAAGATGTTAGCAAGTGCTAACAACAACTTGATGATTGTTGGCGATGACGACCAATCTATTTATGGTTGGCGTGGTGCAAAGGTTGAAAACTTACAACGTTTCTTAAATGATTTCCCACAAGCGCAAACGATAAAATTAGAACAAAACTATCGTTCGACTCATAACATTCTTGAAGCCGCTAACGCCGTTATCAGCCATAACCAAGAACGTTTAGGTAAAAAACTGTGGACCGAAGGCGATAAAGGCGAACAAATTTCTCTCTACGCCGCCTTTAACGAAATTGATGAAGCACGCTTTATTAGCAATAAAATCAACGAATGGCATGAGCAAGGCGGTAATCTTGAAGAAGTAGCGATTTTATATCGTAGCAATGCTCAGTCTCGAATCATTGAAGAAGCCTTGTTATCACAACGACTACCTTACCGAATTTATGGCGGCCTGCGTTTCTATGATCGGTTAGAGATTAAAGACACCATGGGCTATTTGCGCCTTATCGCCAATCGCGATGATGACGCCGCCTTTGAACGTGTGGTTAACACTCCAACCCGCGGTATTGGCGCCACAACGTTAGAAAAACTGCGTCATAATGCACGTCAGCAAGGTATGACGTTATGGCAAACTAGTAAATTGTTAATCCGCGAAAAAATTCTCACCGGTCGTGCCGCTAATGCCATCAATGGTTTTATCGAGCTGGTTAATCAAATGGAAGATGAAAGCTGTGATATGTCACTGCGCTCAATGACCGATTTTGTGATTAATCACAGTGGTTTAAAAACCATGTATTTGGCAGAGAAAGGCGACCGCGCGCAAGATCGCGTTGACAACTTAGATCAACTACTTACTGCGATGAACGACTTTGTCATGCCTGAAGATGCAGAACTAGAAGACATGACACCACTCAATGCTTTCTTGTCACACGCAGCATTAGAAGCGGGTGAATCACAAGCTGACGAATATGAAGATGCAGTGCAATTAATGACAATGCACAGCGCGAAGGGTCTTGAATTCCCACTCGTTTTCATTGCGGGTGTAGAAGAAGGCATGTTCCCAAGTCAACGGACCATGGAAGAGCCAGACAAATTAGAAGAAGAACGCCGTCTCGCCTATGTAGGCATCACTCGTGCGATGAAGAAGCTCTATATTAGTTACGCTGAATCACGCCGCTTATATGGCCAAGAAAAATTTCACAAACCGTCGCGCTTTCTACGTGAAATCCCATCTGATTTAATCGATGAAATTCGCTTAACCACCAGCATTTCACAGCCAACAACGGCAACAAACCGTGTTACTAAGGCAGCGCAAACCTTTAACCAAACAGGTTTAGCATTAGGTCAACGTGTTAATCATACGAAATTTGGTGATGGCATTATCGTGAATTACGAAGGCAGTGATGCACAAGCCCGTGTTGAAGTAAGCTTTGACGATGGTAATTCACGCTGGTTAATGGTGGCTTACGCTAGATTAGAAGTGCTTGGTTAACTTATCGATGAAAAGGCTAGCAACATCAGCTAGCCTTTGATTTTCCCTTTAAGAACGTACCTTTATAAACTTATCTTTAAACAAGAATCCCTGCACATAAGTCACGCCAAGTGAACGTGCGAATTCTAGATCATCGAATGTTTCGATACCTTCTAGGATCACCGCCTTTTCAGCTTCTTTTGCATAACCAATCAACGCATTCACCAATAACAAAAACGAATGGTTTTCTTTATTTTGAACCACCAAGCGATCTAACTTAATGTAATCAACTCGCTCAAGTACCATGGTTGAAAGCATAGAATGCTCATTACAAACATCATCAAGTGCTGTCTTAATTTGATGATTACCCATGCTCTTAATCATTTGCAAACTCATCTTGGCATCATTGATTTCAGAATTTTCAATGATTTCAACGACTAGCTCACCTGTAAATTGTTTGAATAACGTGACATAAGTATTATCTGAATCAGCGTCAATACCTTGTTGACCTTGGAAATATGAATCCTGATCTAAATTAATAAATAATCGCTTACCTGATGGCGCATTGACTAATTGCAATTTCTTTTGCGCTAACTCGACTTGATGCAAAGTAAGTGGACTATCATGCAACGCTGCAAATACAAGATCGGGTCTTATTGGTTGCTGAGCATCATCAAAAAACCGAGATAACGCTTCATAAGCGAAGATCGCTTGATTATCGAGTGCAATAATTGGTTGATATTCAACACCAAACGCCTGTTTTTCGATAATTGAAAGAAGAAGATCACTAGATAACAAAGAATTACTAATAGAAGAATGAGACACGAAAATCATCCATGCGAGAAATAAGAACTTTCATTTTGAATGATAACTATTAACACCACAACTAATATAGCTACATAATTTTTATGAAAAGACTGATTAATCAATAAATACATATTTTTAGCATAAAACTATTTATTCAAGTTACAATTATTCCATTACATCAATATTTATCCGTCGATATGTCAGAACAAACATTCCCTATTTTATACAGTTTTCGTCGCTGCCCTTACGCTATGCGCGCACGAATGGCATTAACATTGAATCAAGTGTCGGTAGAGATCCGTGAACTGATCTTAAAGAATAAACCCGCTGAAATGTTGTTAGCTTCTCCAAAAGGTACAGTGCCTGTATTAATTGCCAACAATGGGCAAATTATTGAAGAAAGCCTTGAAGTCATGGATTATGCCGTAACCCATGGCACCCATTCGATTTTAAAGGCCCCTACGAGTGCAGAGCTCACTCTGATCGCTGAAAATGATGATGTTTTTAAAGCCAACCTCGATAAGTACAAATACTTCGATCGTTTTCCACAACAGACACAACAAGACTACCGCGCTCATGGCGAAGTGTTTTTACGACAACTAGAACAACGACTAGCCATCCAAGACTTCTTGTTTGGACACAACCAAAGCTACGGTGATATTGCGATATTCCCTTTTGTTCGCCAGTTTGCCCATGTTGATAAAGCATGGTTTGACGGTGCAGATTATCCACACCTAAAAAAATGGCTTGATAACTTTTTACAATCGAGTGCTTTTTTAAACGTCATGAAAAAAATTCCTTGTTGGCAAACTGGCGACGCGCCAACTTATTTTCCATTTAGTGAGGAGTAAAGCAATGTTGTGTATTGGCCATCGCGGCGCTCGTGGATATGCGCCAGAAAACACACTAGCGTCTATCGACTTAGCGATCGAACAAGGAGCAACGTGGATTGAAATCGATATTCGAGAGCACAGTGGCGATTTAATTGTTATTCACGATAAATACCTTGAGCGCACCACTAATGGCACAGGTCATATATACCAGCATGATTTAGCAACATTGCGCCGTTTCACCAGTGAGAATAATCAATCGCTACCTACACTAAAAGAAGTCATTAAGCATGTTAATCGCCGTGCTGTAATCAACATTGAATTAAAGGATCGTGCGAGCGCCCTGCCTACTATTGCTTTGTTAAATGAACTTGTTAGCAAAGGCTGGCAACATGACGATTTCCTAATTTCCAGCTTTTATCATCACGCGCTGCGGGATATAAAAGAGATAGCACCGCAATTTAAGACAGGCGCTTTATGCGCCAGTGTGATGATTGATTATGCTAAGTTTGCCCAAGACTTAGGTGCATGGTCGATTAACCTATGCAGCGAATCTGTTAATCAAGAGCTTATCGACGATGCCCACCAGCGCGGCTTAAAAGTATTGGTTTATACGGTGAATGATCCACGACTGTTTAGTGAATTTAGCGCCATGGGCGTCGACGGTGTATTCACCGACTACCCACAGCGGTTTTTCGAATGGCAGGCTCAAGAAAAGTAAATTGCTCTCAGCTTTCACTCTTTCTCAATTTCCGCTGCTTCATGCCATGTTTAAGGCTATCAGACGTATAAACAATCAGCGCCAACCAAATCAATCCAAAGGTGAACGCTTTTTGAATTTGAAATTCCTCGCCGTAAAAGAACACGGCCAATAACAACATTAAACTTGGGCCGATGTATTGAATAAAGCCTAATGTCGATAGTGGAATGCGAATGGCAGCCGCTGAAAATGCGAGTAACGGCAATGTGGTAACCACACCAGCAGACATAATCAGTAATGTTAGCGTCCAATCACCTGTTAGTAATTCAAGTGAACTATCATCGATAATTAGTACGTAAATCAGTGCAAATGGCAGTAAGAATAGCGTTTCAACAAACAGGCCGCTGATGGCATCAATATTGATTTTTTTACGCATTAGTCCGTAAACACCGAACGAACTGGCCAAGGCCAACGAAATCCATGGGATTGAGCCAAAGGAAATCACTTCTACCATCACCGCTAAGAAAGCAATAAGCACTGCTAACCACTGTAACTTACGCAAACGTTCACCTAAAAATAGGGTTCCGAGCACGACATTTAACAGCGGGTTAATGTAGTAACCTAATGACGCATCGAGCATGTGATCGTTATTGACAGCCCATATAAACAATAGCCAATTAAATGCAATAATGATCGACGTTATGCCTAACAAACCAAGTCTTTTTCGGTCTTTGAATAATTTCTTAATTTTAGAGAAACCAGTGACTAACAAAATCACTAATAAGATAAAGCCAAACGACCAAATAACGCGGTGCAATAAAATATCCACAGCGCCTATTCCCACCAACGCCTTGAAGTAGATAGGTGCCACGCCCCACATGATGTAGGCAGCAAACGCAAAGAGTAACCCTTGCTTATATTGGTCGTTGTTTGGCATGGAAAAACTCGCGCTGAATTAATGGCGCCGATTGTAGGCGCATTATGTGCTGAAAGCTATGTAAATTTATCATTTTGAGTGTTTCGAATTGCCCTGCCTTGGAGTACACTAGCGGGTAAATTATTTTATGAGTAAATCACATGAGTCAAAACGTCAACGAGACAACAGATTTTGGTTATGAGCAAGTTAAAACCAATGAAAAAGCCGGTAAAGTCGCTGAAGTTTTTCATTCTGTTGCCGCCAAATACGACATCATGAATGATTTAATGTCATTTGGCGTTCACCGTTTGTGGAAACGCTTCGCCATTGACTGCTCTGGTGTTCGCCCTGGTCAAAAAGTACTTGATTTAGCCGGCGGAACTGGTGATTTAACTGCAAAGTTTTCACGTATTGTTGGCGAAAAAGGTCAAGTCGTATTAGCCGATATAAACGATTCAATGCTTAAAGTTGGTCGCGATAAGCTTCGTGATTTAGGTGTTGTATCAAATGTTAATTACGTCCAAGCCAATGCACAAGCGTTGCCATTTCCAGAAAATACCTTTGATTTAATTACCATTGCTTTTGGTCTGCGTAATGTGACAGACAAAGATGAAGCACTGCGCTCGATGTATCGCGTATTAAAACCTGGTGGTCGTTTATTAGTACTAGAGTTTTCGAAGCCGAGCAATGAACTACTATCGAAAGCGTATGACATGTATAGCTTCAACTTGCTGCCAACAATGGGCAAGGTGGTTGCAAATGACAGTGAAAGCTATAAATACTTAGCGGAATCAATTCGCATGCATCCAGATCAAGACACACTCCAAGGCATGATGGATACGGCTGGTTTTGAACAAACGCAATATTACAACCTCACTGGTGGTATTGTTGCTTTGCACCGTGGATATAAATTCTAGGACAGCAGATGCCACTATCAAGCTTGATTTGCGCAAGTATAGAAACGTCTTTAAATAAACTATTGGCGCTAGACAACACCAGTGCGCAGCGACAAACACCTCTTCAAGGCCAAACGGTTGGCCTTGAAATCAGCGAACTTAAACAGCCATTATTCTTTCACTTTAGTCCCGCTCAAGTTGAAGTATTAAGTCAATTTGAAGGCGATGTAGCGGTTCATCTTAAGCTTAACTTTAATACGCTCATTGCACTGAAAAACAATGCCAACATTGGTGATTTAATTAAATCAGATCAATTGATCATTGAAGGCGACATCAAAACGCTTCAATATTTTGCGGATTTGTTAACCAAGCTGGATATCGATTGGCAAGAACATTTATCGCAATACACAGGCGATGTAGCCGCTTACCGACTAGGTCAAGGCGCCAGCAAGCTAACAAAAACTGTTACTGACGGCTTAACTAAAGTACAAAACAAAGCGAGCGATTACTTTACTCACGAAGCGCGTATTATGATTGGAAAGTTAGAGTTTGTGCATTTTTCAGATCAAGTTGATGAGCTAGCCCAACGCTGCGCAGCATTAAACAAGCAAATTGACCAGCTTAAGGACAAACCATGAAATTAAGCAGTATCAAGCGCTTTTACTTAATTAATAAGCTGTTTTTACAATATGGCTTAGACGAATTTATGCCGTGGCATATTTTGCCTTGGTATGTGAAATTTGGCCGCCAGTGTTTCTTTTGGTTGCGCAACAAACACAAAGACAAATCCCAAGCGCAGCGCCTGCGTTTATGCCTAGAAGCCTTAGGGCCGGTTTACATTAAATTTGGCCAAATGCTATCGACTCGTCGCGACTTACTGAGCGATGAATTAGCTAAAGAGCTTGGTCAATTGCAAGACAACGTGCCATCGTTTGACGGTAACGACGCAGTAAAGCTCATTAGTGACAACTTACAGTGTCCAGTTGAAGACGTGTTTGATGATTTTGAGTTAACGCCGCTAGCGAGTGCGTCGATAGCGCAGGTGCATTGCGGCACGTTAAAAAGTAATGGCAAACAAGTCGTTATCAAAGTGATCCGCCCTGACATTGAACAAGTCATTGTTAGTGATACCGACTTAATGCTGACGTTTGCGAAACTACTAACCAAGGTTTTGCCTAAGCAAAGCGCAAGGCTACGCCCGGTAGAAGTTGTTTTAGAATATCGCCGTACCATTTTAAACGAGCTTAATCTTGGTAAAGAATTAGCGAATACCCAAACACTTCGCAATAATTTTATTGACTCAGAGTCACTTTATATTCCAGAAACCTACAGCGATTATTGTTTTGATAACATGATTGTAATGGAGCGTATTTTTGGGATTCCGGTTGCCGACATAGCCCAGCTCAACGCACAGAACACGAATATGCAAGTACTTGCTGAGCGCGGCGTCGAAGTATTCTTCACCCAGGTATTTCGCGATAGTTTCTTTCACGCTGACATGCATCCCGGCAATATTTTCGTATCAAGAGAGAATCCACAGAGCCCGAAATACATTGGCATTGATTGCGGCATTGTTGGTACTCTCAATAAAGAAGATCAGCGTTATCTTGCCGAAAACTTTGTGGCCTTTTTCAATAATGATTACCGTAAAGTCGCTACCTTGCATGTTGATTCAGGATGGGTACCGAGTGACACTAATGTTGATGAGTTTGAATTTGCCATTCGCCAAGTTTTAGAGCCGTTGTTTGCTAAACCATTAGCAGAAATCAGCTTTGGTCATGTATTGGTGAGCCTGTTTGATACAGCGCGTCAGTTTAATATGCAGGTTCAGCCCCAGTTAGTTCTACTACAAAAAACCTTACTCTATATTGAAGGTTTAGGGCGTCAACTTTATCCAGAACTCGATTTGTGGAAAACAGCGAAACCTTTTCTCGAAAATTGGCTCAAAGAACAGATGGGACCAAAAGCGCTGTATCAATCAGTTAAAACCAATGCGCCATTTTGGGTTGAAAAAATGCCTGAGTTGCCGAACCTCATTTATGACAACTTAAAACGTAGTCAAAAAGAACAGGCGCTATGGCAACAGAATCAGCAGCGTTTATTACGTAATCAACATTTGCAACAACGCAGTCAGTTCTGGACATTCTTAGCGGCAACGTCAGGTATTTGCTCCACCTTGCTTTATGTCAAAGAAGGACTTGAGTTACCTTGTATACTCAGTGGAGCATTAAGTCTGCTATGTTGGGTTAAAGCATGGCAGAGTGAAGATCGCTATCTGAATTAGGTAGTTATTGTTTTAAAAACTGTTTTAGAAAAAGAAGCTATACAGCGCGCTAGTAAAACGCTTAGAATGTCTAGGTGACAATTTATTATTATAAGTATTCGGAGACACCATGGGAAACATTGGTATTTGGCAATTATTGATTGTTGCTGTAATTATTATCGTTATTTTTGGCAGCAAGAAACTACGTAATCTTGGCGGTGATTTAGGTTCGTCGGTAAAAGGCTTTAAAAAAGCAATGCAAGATGAAAACCAGCAAGACAAAACAGAATCTTTGGATGTTAAAGAAGCTAGCGACGAAAAAACGACGCAAACTAAAGATAAAGAACAGGTTTAATTTAGATGTTCGATATTGGGTTATGGGAGTTAATTCTCATCGGCATTATTGGATTAGTAGTCCTTGGCCCAGAGCGTTTACCAACAGCCGTTAGAACTGTTAGCGGCTGGATAAGAACGATGCGCCGACTAGCGCAAAACGTGAAGAACGAACTTGAGCAAGAGCTTGAGATCGAAAAGCTTCATAGCGACTTAAAAAAAGCTGAAAATATTAGCAAAGACGTGAATAGCAGCGATATTCCTGATGAATTGAAGGAATCTATTGCTACATTGCAACAAGCTGCACAAGACGTCACCCAGCCTTATCAAGCCGAGCCGACACCGCAAGACAACGCTAAAATAACAAAAGAATAATCATGTCATCAATGCAACAACCGCTTATTAGTCATCTTATTGAACTGCGTAATGGCCTGCTCAAAGCGGTTGCCAGCATATTAGTGATTTTCATTGGTCTCGTTTATTTTGCCAATGATATTTATGCTTACGTGGCACTGCCACTAAAGAATCACCTGCCGGAAGGCACCACGATGATAGCAACAGGCGTGACGTCATCGTTTTTTGCGCCGTTTAAACTGACCATGATGCTGTCATTTTTCTTAGCAATTCCCTTTGTGCTTCATCAGATATGGACGTTTATTGCACCAGCGCTATACAAGCACGAAAAACGCCTAGTTTTTCCAATGTTATTATCAAGCACCATCTTGTTTTACGCCGGTATCGCATTTGCTTATTTCTTAGTATTTCCCGTTATTTTCGGCTTTTTCACTAGTGTTGCACCAGATGATGTAACCATAGCAACCGATATCGAGAGCTATCTAAACTTTGTTCTTAAGCTATTTTTTGCTTTTGGTTTTGCGTTTGAAATACCTATTGCGATTATTTTACTCTGTTGGGCTGGCGTCACGACACCAGCGAAGCTTCGCCAAAAACGCCCGTACGTCGTTGTCGGTGCATTTGTCATTGGTATGCTATTGACACCACCTGATATTATTTCACAGTCAATGCTCGCGGTGCCTATGCTCTTACTCTATGAAGTAGGAATCATCGTGGCATCAATTTATCGCAATAAAGACGAAGAAACAGATACGCAAGAAGAGAATTAGATTTTATGGCTCCATTGTTCGACATCGCGGTTAATTTTGGTGCTAGTGCGCTAGCTAATAAAACCCCTGAAATTGTTCAACAAGCACTGGCGGCAAATGTATCTAAAATGATTGCACTAGGTTGTAGTATTCAAGGTAGTCACGACGCATTAACAGTAGCTCAACACTACCCTGATGTTGTTTATTCAACAGCGGGGATTCACCCGCATGACGCTAAAACATTCGATGATAGTAGCTTAGCAGCGCTAAGATCATTAGCCTCACTGCCACAGGTAGTTGCTCTTGGTGAGTGTGGTTTAGACTTTAATCGTGACTTTTCACCACGAGACCAACAAAAATCAGCCTTTGAAGCACAGCTCAAACTTGCTGTTGAATTACAAATGCCAGTTGTGATGCATCAACGAGATGCTCATGAAGCCTTTGTTGAGATATTAAAGAAATATCGTAGCCAGTTATCTCAAGTCGTTGTCCATTGTTTCACCGGAACCCATCAAGAATTATTAGATTATATTAATCTTGATTGTCACATCGGTATTACTGGTTGGATTTGTGACGAACGCCGTGGTTTACATTTATTAGAAAGCGTTCCTTCAATTCCCGATAATCGCTTGATGCTTGAAACCGATTCACCTTATTTAATGCCACGTAATATCAAGCCTAAACCAAAGTCTCGTAACAACAGGCCCGCAAATCTGTATCATATTGCTGGCACAGTAGCAGCGGCAAGAAAACAATCTGTCGAAATGTTACGACGGAACTGCTATAACAATAGCCTTAATTTTTTTAATCTTACCGATAATGAGGACCAAGTATGATAAGTGTTTTGGCACGCTTGTTCGCGCTTTTCTTATTCATCTGTTGGTCAACATTAAGTAACGCGAACGAAAATATTCGGGTAACTATCGATTCATCTAATACGGTCTTCAATTACTTTAGTAGTGACAATCGCAACTATAGTTTCGAGCAAATAAAACAATTGGATAAATCCCAGTGGATAGCCGCTGATAACTTTGCTGCATATGGTCTAGTGGATCGTCATTACTGGATGAGGTTTTCAGTCAAATTAACAGCAGATATGATTCGCGGCCCGCTGTACCTTGAAATCGCGAATCCACTGGTTGATAAAATAGATGTACACCTCATCATAGGCAATGAAGTTCGGCATTTTGTCGCTGGCGATAAAATTGACGTATCAAAGCGACCTATTGCAACGCCTGAACTCTATTTTCCTCTACCGACTGCGAATGGCTTAACGCTCGATGTATATTTACGATACCAAGATGAAGCAGCCTCAGTTTTACCATTAGCAATTACCAACAGTAAAGAGAGTTTCGAGCAAGTTAGTGTACATGGCATATTTATAGGCATCATTGTCGGTATTGCATTGTTGTTATTAGTGACAACCGGAGCCTTTTACCGAAAAGAAAAGCTCAATATTTATAGATACTTTATTGGTTTAGTTTTGTTTGGAACCTTTGGTATTTTAGGGCTAGAAGGAGTCGCTTCGACCTATATTTTTAACGCGTTACCGTGGCTTCAAAACTTGCTTTTACCACCACTGTTTGTTTTAACATTGTGGTGTTCAATTCAAATTACTCGCGAGCTCATCGACCATCAAACACAAGAATATAGCCTCGTTCATAATCTATTGACATGGTTAGCAAGAAGTATCGTCATTATTGCGGCGATATTACTAGCGTTGCCGGCTTTTGTTGCAGTTTTAGCCTCATTAATAGCACTTCATGTCGGGATAGTTTTAGTCGCACTATCCCTCATATTACTCGGTATTAGAACAAAGCAGTTTCAACCGTTACTAGTAGCCGCTTGGCTAGCGTTTATCATTTCGCTGCTTATAAAAACCACTTATTTTTCTGGGGTGTTAAAAATACCAACAGAATTATTCAATCTCGCAACCTTCATTTACACGTTTCAGTTTGTATTGTGGGGTGCCGTTATTTTATGTCGCTACATTCAGATCAACGAGGATGCATTTGCGCTTAAAAGTAAGCTGTTGGCTCAAAGCCAAGGAGATTATGAAGAGCTCGAAGAATCTCTCAATGAATATCGCGACGAACAAGCTTCTATGGAGGCGCTATTCGATGAGCGTACATTTGAACTAAATGTAACGCTAAGAGAATTGCAAGAAACCAACCGACAACTCGAAGAGCAGGCAACAAACGATGCACTAACGGGGGGCAAAAATAGAAAATTCTTTGACCAACGCTTACAAGCCGAGTACCGTCTGAGTCGTCGTCAAAATACGCCTCTTTCATTACTGTTGCTCGATGCGGATAAATTCAAGCTTGTTAACGATAACCATGGGCATTTGGCCGGCGACCAAGTTCTGGTCGAAATTAGTAAAATTGCCAGTAGAATATTAAAACGACCAAATGATTATGTCTGTCGCTATGGTGGTGAAGAGTTTGCAATATTATTATCAAACACAGATCAAAAAGGCGCTGAAAAAGTCGCTGAAGTTATTCGCCAACGCATCGCAGAAACGATAGTGAAAACAGAAAACATTGATTTACAAGTAACCGTAAGCATAGGTGTTTCAACTCTTTTCATAGAACCAGAGACGGCAGACAGCCAGCTATTTGAACAAGCCGACCAAGCACTCTATTTTGCGAAGGCATCTGGTCGAAACTTAGTTAAAACATTTCAAGAGTTTGAAAGCTCCGCTAAAAATTAACAGGATCACATTATGAATATCGTCAGTACGGCCTATCCTAACCGCCGAATGAGAAGACTACGTAAACATGACTTTAGCCGTCGATTAATGGCTGAAAATCAATTGAGTGTTAACGATCTTATCTATCCAATGTTTGTTGTAGAAGGTAAAAATCGCATCGAAGCGGTAGAGTCGATGCCGGGAGTCTCTCGTTTATCTATTGATTTGCTAGTTAAAGAAGCACAAGAACTCGTTGCATTAGGCATCCCTGCGATTGCCCTCTTCCCTGTCACGCCGCAAACTCATAAAACGTTAGATGCATGTGAAGCATATAACCCACAAGGCTTGGCTCAAAAAGCAGTTCGTGCGATCAAAGAAGTTTGCCCAGAGCTTGGCGTTATTACAGATGTTGCTTTAGATCCTTTCACGACTCACGGACAAGATGGCATTATTGATGATGACGGCTATGTACTAAATGACGTAACAACAGAGATACTTGTTAAACAAGCACTTTCTCATGCTGACGCAGGTGCCGACATGGTGGCACCATCTGACATGATGGATGGGCGCATCGGCGCAATTCGTGAAGCACTTGAAGCTGCAGGCCATATTAATACTCAAATCATGGCGTATTCAGCAAAGTATGCTAGTGCCTATTACGGGCCTTTTAGAGACGCAGTTGGCTCTGCAAGCAACCTTAAAGGCGGCAATAAAAAGAATTACCAAATGGATCCTGCAAACTCCGATGAAGCAATGCATGAAATTGCACTAGATATTGCTGAAGGCGCAGACACTGTGATGGTTAAACCGGGTATGCCTTACCTAGATATAGTTCGCCGAGTTAAAACTGAATTTGGTGTACCGACATTTGCCTATCAAGTGAGTGGTGAATACGCGATGCACAAAGCCGCGGCACAAAATGGTTGGTTAAATGAAAAAGAAGTAGCGATGGAGTCGTTGTTATGCTTCAAACGCGCCGGAGCAGACGGAGTTTTAACTTACTACGCCAAAGATGTAGCAGTATGGCTTAAAGAATCACAATAGCTTTAAATCGACATAGAGAAACATTTAAAAGGCCGCATTCAAATGCGGCTTTTTTATTTCAAAGATCTTAGCCCATTGCTAAGTGAAAAGCGTTGAACTTATTACCATCTAAGTCGCGAAAGTATCCGGCGTAAAACCCGGGCATCTCATCACGAGGGCCTGACTTGCCCTCACAAGTCGCTCCCAGTTCAATGGCCTTTTCATAAAAGGCATCTACTTGTTCTGGAGAGTCCATAGACAAAGCAACCATCACCCCATTTCCAACCGTCGCTTTCTCACCATCAAATGGCTTAGTAACTGACACTCCAGGCTTATCTGGCGCAGGCGCCCAAGCAACAAATGAATCCGTTTCAATAAAACGGCCAATGCCTATTGAGCCAAACAACTCATCAAAAAATGCCGTAGATCTCGCTAGATCGTTAGTACCCAGCGTTATACCAATTGCATTAAGTAAGTGATCTTGTTGTGCGTAGAGAAAATCAGCTAAAACAAGGCGCTCGATTGACTAATAGCTGGCTATTAGGATTGAGAGCAACGCCATTTTAGTTAATTTTAACAAGTACAAGTGGGCAAATATTTAATGCAATTGGTATTACATATCCAATCATTACCATAGCTCCTATAGATTAAAGAGTCTCTAACCTAACACAAATTTTAGGCATAAAAAAACCCAGCCGAAGCTGGGTTTTTTAAAGACTAAATATTGCTACTTAGTCGGAAGAAATTAATCTTCTGAAGACTCTTCTTCTTGTTCAACTACTGGGCGGTTAACTAGCTCAATGTATGCCATTGGAGCATTGTCACCCGCACGGAAGCCGCACTTAAGAATACGAGTATAACCGCCTGGGCGATCTTCATAACGTTTACCTAGATCGGTGAACAATTTACCTACAACCGCTTTATCACGTGTGCGGGCAAATGCTAAACGACGGTTAGCAACGCTGTCACTCTTAGCGAGTGTGATTAATGGTTCAACTACGCGACGCAGTTCTTTTGCCTTTGGCAAAGTCGTCTTGATAACTTCGTTTTCTAACAAAGATACCGCCATGTTGCGAAACATAGCTTGACGGTGACTGCTGTTACGGTTCAGTTGACGTCCACTCTTACGATGGCGCATGACCTTATCCTTTTAACTAAATCTTGTTCGACAATTAACTAAATTGCTGATTATAGTGCGTCAGAGATACTAGCCGGTGGCCAGTTTTCTAAACGCATACCTAAAGACAGACCGCGTGAAGCAAGTACATCTTTAATTTCAGTAAGCGATTTCTTACCTAAGTTAGGAGTTTTTAACAACTCAACTTCGGTACGCTGCACTAAATCACCAATATAGTGAATAGCTTCGGCTTTCAAACAGTTAGCCGAACGAACTGTGAGTTCAAGATCGTCTACAGGACGCAGCAGGATCGGATCGAACTCTGGCTTCTCTTCTTTCTCTTCAACTTCTGTTACATCACGTAAATCTACGAATGCATCTAGTTGCTCAGCAAGGATCGTTGAAGCACGACGAATCGCTTCTTCAGGATCAAGAGTACCGTTAGTTGTCATATCGATAACCAACTTATCTAAGTCAGTACGTTGTTCTACACGAGCAGCTTCAACGTTATATGCGATACGAACAACCGGGCTATAAGAAGAATCAACTAACAAACGACCAATTGGACGCTCTTCATCTTCGTCAGATTGACGAGCTGTAGCTGGCTCATAACCACGACCCATTTCAACCTTGATACGCATGTTAACTTCACCATCTTCTGAAAGATGACAAATAACATGGTCAGGGTTTACTATTTCAACATCACCATCATGGGTAATGTCACCTGCCGTCACAGGGCCTGCTCCACTCTTTGAGAGTGTCAACATAGCTTCAGTTTTACCTTCCAACTTAACTGATAAACCTTTTAGGTTTAGTAAGATTTCAAGTACATCTTCTTGAACACCTTCTTTCGAAGAATATTCGTGAAGTACACCATCGATCTCAACTTCAGTTACGGCACAACCAGGCATTGACGATAATAAAATGCGACGTAGCGCATTACCTAGTGTATGACCAAATCCACGCTCTAAAGGCTCTAAAATAACCTTTGAACGAGTAGCACTGACTTGTTCGATTTCGACAAGTCGTGGCTTTAGAAATTCTGTAACAGAACCCTGCATTGTGTCCTCTCTTATTATTAGCTCTACTTAGAGTAAAGCTCGACGATCAGCTGTTCGTTGATTTCCGCAGACAAATCACTACGTTCTGGAAGGCGCTTGAAAGTACCTTCGAATTTAGTGTTGTCAACTTCAACCCAAGCACTAGGCTCGCGTTGTGCGGCCAATTCTAATGAAGCGGCAATACGTGCTTGCTTCTTAGACTTTTCGCGAACGCTGATTACGTCGCTAGGCTTAACGTTATACGACGGAATGTTTACTACTTGACCGTTTACTAAAATAGCTTTATGGCTAACTAGCTGACGTGATTCAGAACGAGTAGATCCGAATCCCATGCGGTAAACAACATTATCCAAACGACCTTCAAGGATAACTAATAGGTTTTCACCTGTGTTACCTTTAAGACGTGCAGCGTCTTTGTAATAGTTGCGGAATTGCTTTTCTAATACACCGTACATACGACGTACTTTTTGCTTTTCACGTAATTGAATACCGTATTCTGATAAACGAGTTCTGCGCGCTCCGTGAACACCAGGCACTTGCTCGATGTTACATTTAGAGTCGATTGCGCGAACGCCGCTCTTCAAGAAAAGGTCAGTACCTTCTCTACGGCTTAGTTTGAGTTTTGGACCCAAATATCTTGCCATGTTCTTTCTCCAACTGGCCTAAAAAATTAGTCTAAACGTTACCTAATAAAAGGTTAAACGCGACGTTTCTTAGGTGGACGACAACCATTGTGCGGAATAGGAGTAACATCAGTGATGTTAGTGATCTTGTAACCCACTGCATTTAATGCACGGATTGCTGATTCACGACCTGGTCCCGGACCTTTTACGAATACTTCAATGTTCTTTAAACCGTATTCTTTCGCAGCTTCACCAGCGCGTTCAGCAGCAACCTGTGCAGCGAACGGTGTTGATTTACGAGAACCACGGAAGCCAGAACCACCAGATGTTGCCCATGAAAGAGCGTTACCTTGGCGATCAGTCAACGTAATGATTGTGTTGTTAAAAGAAGCATGGATATGAGCCATGCCGTCTGCGACTTGCTTACGTACGCGCTTACGAGAACGTGATGGAGTTTTAGCCATAATTTATCCCGCCTACTTCTTAATCGGTTTACGAGGACCCTTACGAGTACGAGCGTTCGTTTTAGTACGCTGTCCACGTAGAGGCAAGCTCTTACGATGACGTAGGCCGCGGTTACAACCGAGATCCATTAGTCGTTTAATGTTCATAGAAACTTCACGACGTAAATCACCTTCAACAGTGAATTCGCCAACGGCGTTACGTAGAACATCTAATTGTGTTTCGTCTAATTCCTTGATCTTAACATCTTCAGCAATACCCGTTGATGCACAGATAGCCTGTGCACGAGTAAGACCGATGCCATAAATTGACGTCAGTGCGATTACTGTGTGTTTCTGATCAGGAATGTTAATGCCAGCGATACGGGCCACTGTAGCACTCCTCTAAGTTTAATGGACTGGGGTCGAAAAGCCCGTTAGGATACTCGACCTCATGTCAGTTTGCAAATTAATTTTGCACCAAGCATAACTACGCCTGATGCAATATTTTCTTTCTTAACCTTGACGTTGCTTATGACGTGGTTCTGTACAAAGAACACGAACAACACCATGGCGTTTGATGACCTTGCAGTTACGGCAGATCTTCTTTACTGATGCACGAACTTTCATATCATTACTCCAATAATACTATCTTAAGGACTAACCTTTAAGATTAGCTTTCTTCATGACCGAATCATACTGATGAGACATCAGATGGGTCTGAACTTGAGCCATGAAATCCATGATTACTACAACCATAATTAGTAGCGATGTGCCACCAAAGTAAAATTGTACATTCATAGACATGGTCATGAACTCTGGTACCAAACAAATAAAGGTAATGTACAACGCACCAGCAAAGGTTAAACGTGTCATTATCTTATCGATATATTTCGATGTTTGCTCACCAGGGCGAATTCCTGGAACAAATGCACCACTCTTCTTCAAGTTATCAGCAGTTTCACGCGGATTGAAAACCAATGCCGTGTAGAAAAAGCAGAAGAAGATTATAGCAGCCGCATAAAGCATTGAATACAACGGTTGTCCTGGCGCAATTGCCAATGACAAATCAGCTAACCAAGTTAATCCCTCAGTTTGACCGAACCATTGCCCCAGTGTACCCGGGAACAAAATAATACTTGATGCGAAAATTGGTGGGATAACACCCGCCATATTTACCTTTAACGGTAAATGTGTGCTTTGCGCTGCAAAAACTTTACGTCCTTGCTGACGTTTCGCATAGTTTACCACAATGCGACGCTGTCCACGCTCTACAAACACCACAAGATATGTGACGGCGAACATAATTCCGGCCAATAATAATGCCAGTAGTGGATTTAGATCCCCTTGACGCGCTTGCTCAACCATTGAACCTAGTGCTGATGGCAAGCCGGCAACGATGCCAGCGAAAATCAAGATAGAGATACCGTTACCGATACCACGCTCTGTGATTTGCTCACCTAACCACATTAAGAACATTGTGCCCGTTACCAAGCTCACTACAGCTACAAAGTAGAATGCAGGGCCTGGACTAACAACAAGTCCGGCAATGAGGTTTGGCAACCCAGTAGCAATACCAATTGCTTGGAAGGTTGCCAACACTAGCGTACCCCAACGGGTGTATTGACTGATCTTACGACGACCAGCTTCACCTTCTTTCTTTAGTTCTGCCATAGCAGGATGTACCACGGTCATTAACTGCATGATAATACTTGCAGAAATGTACGGCATGATACCTAAAGCAAAGATAGAGGCACGTTCAAGGGCCCCACCTGAAAACATGTTAAACATGCTCAGGATGGTTCCTTTTTGCTGTTCAAACAGCTGGGCTAGTACTGCGGCGTCAACACCAGGAATTGGAACAAATGAGCCTGCTCTAAACACGATAATCGCACCTAAAACAAACCACAAGCGCGATTTCAGTTCAGAAAGGCCGCCTTGTGCACCTTGCATATCTTTTCCTGGTTTAGCCATCAGCTACTATTCCTCGACTTTGCCACCGGCAGCTTCAATAGCTGCGCGGGCGCCTTTAGTTACACGTAGACCTTTAACGGTCACTGGGCGCTCAATAGTACCCGAAAGTACTACTTTAGCAAACTTAATGTTACGAGTAATAACGTTAGCTTCCATTAGGCTAGCTAGTTCAACTACGTCACCAGATACTTGAGCAATCTCGTGCAAGCGAACTTCAGCCGTTACCAATGCTTTACGTGAAGTAAAACCAAATTTTGGTAAACGTTGTTTCAAAGGCATTTGACCACCTTCAAAACCTGGACGAACACTACCGCCAGAACGTGACTTAAGACCTTTGTGACCACGACCACCAGTCTTACCAAGACCAGAACCGATACCACGGCCTACACGTTTAGCTACTTTTTTAGAGCCAGCAGCTGGTGAAAGAGTATTTAAACGCATGTCTTAATCCTCTACCTTAACCATGTAGTAAACTTTATTAATCATACCGCGAACTGAAGGAGTATCTTCAAGTTCAACAGTGTGGTTAATGCGACGTAAGCCAAGACCTGCTAAACAAGCTTTGTGCTTAGGTAAACGGCCGATTGAGCTCTTTACCTGAGTTACTTTAACTGTTTTATTAGCCATTTCTTACTCCATGATCTCGTCAACGCTTAGACCACGTTTAGCCGCTACAGAAGAAGGCGTTTTCATACCTTCAAGAGCGTTAAACGTTGCGCGAACGATGTTGATCGGGTTAGTAGAACCGTAAGCTTTAGATAGTACGTTTTGTACACCTGCAACTTCTAATACTGCACGCATTGCGCCACCGGCGATGATACCAGTACCATCTGATGCTGGTTGCATGTAAACATTCGAACCCGAGTGCTTACCTTTGATTGCGTGTTGTAAGGTTGTACCTTTTAGGTTAACCGTGATTAAGTTGCGACGTGCTTTTTCCATTGCTTTTTGGATTGCAGCAGGCACTTCACGAGCCTTACCGTAACCAAAACCAATTTTACCAGCGCCATCACCCACAACAGTTAATGCTGTGAAGCTAAAGATACGACCACCTTTAACTACTTTAGATACACGGTTTACAGCGATTAGCTTTTCAGCCATGTCGCTTTGTTGTTGTTCTTCAAACTTTGCCATGATCTAACTCCTAGAATTTCAGACCAGCTTCACGAGCGGCATTTGCTAATGCTGCTACGCGGCCGTGGTATTTGAAACCTGAACGATCGAATGCAACAGCAGTTACACCCTTTTCAACAGCACGTTCAGCAACAGTTTTACCAACAAGAGTTGCTGCTTCAACGTTACCTGTGCTCTTTAGTTCAGTACGGATCGCTTTTTCAGCTGTAGAAGCGCTAGCTACTACATCGCCAGAACCTGCAGCGATTACTTGAGCGTAGATATGGCTAGACGTACGGTGTACAACTAAACGCGTAGCGCTTAGTTCTGCCATTTTTGCGCGGGCGCGAGTAGCGCGGCGCAAACGAGATGTTTTCTTATCCATCGTATTTACCTACTTCTTCTTAGCTTCTTTACGGCGTACATGTTCGTCAGCATAGCGAACACCTTTACCTTTATAAGGCTCTGGTGGACGGTAAGCGCGAATTTTTGCAGCAACCTGGTTTACAACCTGGTTGTCTACGCCTTTAAGAACGATTTCAGTTTGACTTGGACACTCAGCTGTAACACCTTCAGGTAGTTCGTGAACTACTGGGTGAGAAAAACCAAGTGAAAGGTCGATTGACTTACCAGCGATTTTCGCACGGTAACCAACACCAACTAGTTCAAGTTTCTTCTCGAAACCTTCGCTAGTACCTTTAACCATGTTGTTAACTAGAGCGCGAGCTGTACCAGCTTGCGCCCAACCGTCAACCGAACCTTCAGCAGGTGCGAATTTAACAGCATTGTCTTCAACAGTTAAGGCTACTTGCGCGTTAAATACGCGAGTTAGTGAACCTTTACCACCTTTTACGGTGATTTCCTGACCGTTTAGAGATACCTCTACGCCAGCAGGAATTGCAACGGGTGCTTTTGCGACACGTGACATTGTAAACTCCTTATTAAGCTACGTAGCAGATGATCTCGCCACCCATGCCCGCTTTACGCGCTGCACGGTCGGTCATCAAACCTTTAGAAGTAGAAACTACAGCAACGCCCATGCCAGCCATGATTTTTGGCAGCTCGTCTTTGCCCTTATAAATGCGAAGACCAGGGCGGCTCACACGTTGGATAGTTTCGATTACTTGTTTGCCTTCGAAGTACTTTAAAGTTACTTCTAATTCTGATTTTACTTCACCAGAAACAGCGTAGTCAGTAATATAACCTTCATCTTTAAGTAATTTAGCAATAGCTACTTTAAGTTTTGAAGAAGGCATAGATACAGCAGTTTTTGCTGCTTTCTGACCATTACGGATGCGTGTTAGCATATCCGCGATAGGATCTTGCATGCTCATATTAGCGTACTCCGATTACCAAGAGGCTTTTGTTAAGCCAGGGATTTCACCGCGCATCGCCGCTTCACGCGTCTTGATGCGACTCATACCGAACTTACGTAGGAAGCCGTGTGGACGACCTGTAACGTTACAACGGTTGCGAGCACGAGATTTACTAGAATCACGTGGCAATGATTGCAGTGTTAAAACTGCATCCCACTTTTCTTCTTCAGAAGCAGTTACGCTGCTGATAATCGCTTTTAGAGCAGCACGCTTTTCGGCGTACTTCGCTGCTAATTTCGCGCGTTTGACCTCACGGGCCTTCATTGATTGCTTTGCCATAACCCTACACCTTATTTGCGGAATGGGAAGTTGAATGCGGCTAACAGAGCTCGACCTTCATCGTTGCTAGATGCAGTAGTACCAATGGTAATATCCATACCACGGATTTTGTCTACTTTATCGTAATCGATTTCAGGGAAGATAATCTGTTCACGTACACCCATGCTGTAGTTACCACGACCGTCAAAAGACTTGTCTGATAAACCACGGAAGTCACGGATACGAGGAATTGAAATAGAGATTAAACGCTCTAAAAATTCCCACATACGCTCGCCACGTAGGGTGACTTTACAACCAATTGGGTAGCCTTCACGGATTTTAAAGCCAGCAACAGATTTGCGGGCAACAGTGATTACAGGTTTTTGACCAGCGATTGCTGTCATGTCTTTAACTGCGTGCTCTAGTACCTTTTTATCGGCTAGTGCTTCACCAACACCCATGTTAAGGGTGATTTTTTCAATCCGAGGGACTTGCATGACACTGGTAAAACCAAACTCTTCTTTAAGTTTGTTTACTACAGTCTCGTTGTAATAACCATGCAGTTTCGCCATCGTTAACTCCGAATTAAACTAGTTCATTATTAGACTTGAAGAAACGAACTTTTTTGCCGTCTTCTAGTCGGAAACCAACACGACTTGCTTTGCCATCGGCATCTACAAGTGCAATGTTAGACATTTGGATTGGTGCTTCTTTCTCAACAATACCGCCAGCTACGCCCAATTGTGGGTTTGGCTTTTGGTGTTTCTTGATTAGGTTTACACCTTCTACAATTGCTTTACCGTCAGCTTGCACGCTTAATACTTTACCGCGCTTGCCTTTATCTTTACCGGCTAAAACAATGATTTCATCATTTTGACGAATTTTCGCTGCCATGATTAATTTCCTTACAGTACTTCTGGAGCCAGTGAAACGATTTTCATGAACTTTTCGTTACGTAGTTCACGCGTTACTGGACCAAAGATTCGAGTACCAACAGGCTGTAAGTTAGCATTTAACATTACAGCTGCATTGTTGTCGAAACGAATTGCGCTTCCGTCTGCACGACGGATTGCTTTAGACGTACGAACAACTACGGCGTTCATTACATCACCTTTCTTCACTTTACCGCGAGGAATAGCTTCTTTTACAGAAACTTTGATGATATCACCAACGCGCGCATAACGACGGTGTGAACCGCCAAGAACCTTAATACATTGTACTCGACGGGCACCAGAGTTATCTGCTACGTCAAGTTTAGATTGCATTTGGATCATGTTATATGCTCCGCTAATTTAACTAAATCCATACCGATTGATATGGACCTCTTCCCATTAAGAGGCGCGATAGTATAACAAAGTAAAAATAATTTAGAAAGGGCAAGTTCAATTTAGCATCAACTGCGCATTTTTTAAGCTTATCAACGTGAGAAACAATCACTTACAGAGGTTCTAATGGCATTGGCAGCGAACAAATGATTATGGCGAAGAGATACAGATCACAAAATCACCATTTCAACTAAGTAACATGATCGGGCGAAGGGGTCGTCACCGATTTCATCCCAATTTATCAGTATAAAAAGCAACAATAAGATATTCGTCTATCATTTAACAAAGTAAACCAATTCAAGGGACGTTGTTCGATGTTACATGCTAGCTTAGTTAAGGTAGTCAATAGCATTTATTTACTGAGTTTACGGGAAGCATTTATTACTCTAATTGCTTTTCTAACCCTCACTGCAAGCTTTTTGGTGGTACAAAGTCTCGTTACCCATTTTAATACATTCGCAGTTCAAGACTTTTCAATGAGCAACATAGCTTGGAGTCCTTTAGCCGAGAATTATCCATTATCTTGCTGATATACCGGATAATGATGGTTATCTCGATTGGTGTTTATTTGTCAAAAAACCTTGGAGTCAACCCCATCGGTGGGTCTTTACTCGGACTCGTTTGTTTTCTAACACATGGCAGTTATGTGTTGATCGAAAATGGTGCGATCGTCATCCCCTCGTCCCATGTAACTATTTACCCAATAGTTATACCGTCTTTAAGCAGCTATTTACTGCGTTTCTATTTCCGCCTCTTAAAACTAACAACGGCAAGCTTACTCGGGATTAGCCGATTCTTACGGGTAAATTTGCAAATGGTGACGCCATTTATTCTGGTCTTTATCACCTTATATATCGTAGTTCCTTATGGTGCGGTGATTATTGACTGGATATTTGCACAGTTTTGTAATTTCCTCCAAGAAAGAGAGCTCTATGAGAAAGGATTAGTCAGGCAGCTGCTAACAAGTCTATTTTGGTTGGTAGCCGTTCATAGTTCAAATGCGTTCGACTCATTATTTCGTTTTTCGACACCTTCGTATTTCTTGGGGGCGCAGGGGGCATGTTTGGGTTAATCATCGTCATTTTGATAAAGAACTGTAAAGATCACGAAAACTCTATCGCGCGGTTAAGTATTCCTTTTACGCTATTTAACATCAATGAAGTAATTGCATTAAGTAAGTGATCTTGTTGTGCGTAGAGAAAATCAGCTAAAACAAGGCGCTCGATTGACTAATAGCTGGCTATTAGGATTGAGAGCAACGCCATTTTAGTTAATTTTAACAAGTACAAGTGGGCAAATATTTAATGCAATTGGTATAATATATAAGCAGAGAACACTTTTTCTAAAGCATAAAAAAAGCGACCCGAGGGTCGCTTTTTTATTGGTTAAATAAACTTAAAAAATTAAGCTTGTTTAACTACTGACTCCAATGCCCAAGACTTAGTCTTAGAGATAGGGCGAGTTTGACGGATAGTCACTAAATCGCCTTCTTTACATTGGTTAGTCTCGTCATGAGCGTGGATCTTAGTAGAGCGAGTTAGGAACTTGCCATACATAGGATGCTTAACACGACGTTCAATTAGGACAACAATAGATTTGTCCATTTTGTCGCTAACTACACGACCTTGAAGAGTACGGATCTTATCGCTCATAATTAACCTGCCTTCTGGTTCAGAATGGTTTTAACACGTGCGATATCGCGACGCACATTCTTTAACAAGTGAGTTTGAGCAAGCTGACCAGTGCTATTTTGCATACGTAAGTTAAATTGCTCACGTAATAAGTTTAATAGCTCTGCATTCAGCTCTTCAACCGACTTTTCTCTCAGTTCGACTGTATTCATTACATCACCGTCCGAGTTACAAAAGTAGTTTTCATTGGAAGTTTAGTTGCTGCAAGTTCAAACGCTTCACGCGCTAGTTCTTCAGGAACACCTTCCATTTCATATAAAACACGGCCTGGTTGAATCTGACAAATCCAGTATTCAACATTACCTTTACCTTTACCCATACGAACTTCTAATGGCTTAGAGGTAATTGGCTTATCTGGGAAAACACGGATCCAGATTTTACCTTGACGTTTTACATGACGTGTCATTGCACGACGTGCAGCTTCGATTTGACGCGCTGTTAAGCGACCACGACCAACCGCTTTTAGACCAAATTCACCGAAAGAAACTTCAGATCCTTTAGCTACACCGCGGTTACGGCCTTTGTGCATTTTACGAAACTTCATACGTTTAGGTTGCAACATTATTCAGTCTCCTATTTGCGTGGCTTACGCTTAGCTGGTTTTTTAGGCTCTTCAACTTTAAGTGGTAAACCACCTAAAACGTCACCTTTGTAGATCCACACTTTGATACCTAAGATACCGTATTGTGTTAGACCTTCAGCTGTAGCATAGTCAATGTCAGCACGAAGAGTATGTAGAGGTACACGACCTTCACGATACCATTCAGAACGTGCGATTTCAGCACCGCCTAGACGACCACCAACTTGTACTTTGATACCTTTAGCGCCTTGACGCATTGCATTTTGTACTGCGCGCTTCATAGCACGACGGAACATAACACGGCGTTCAAGTTGACTAGCGATACCTTCAGCTACTAGTTTAGCGTCTAGATCAGGCTTACGAATTTCTGCAATGTTGATTTGCGCTTGCACACCAGTAATTTTGGTGATTTGCTTGCGTAGTTTTTCAACATCTTCGCCTTTCTTACCGATTACAACACCAGGACGAGCAGTGTGAATAGTCACACGGATGCTTTTCGCTGGACGTTCGATAACGATGCGAGATACAGAGGCTTTAGCAAGTTCTTTAGTTAAGAACTTACGAACCAGATGATCACCCTTTAGGTTATCTGCAAAATCTTTAGACTCTGCGTACCAAGTAGAATTCCAAGGCTTTGAGATACCTAGGCGGATGCCATTAGGATGTACTTTTTGTCCCATTGCTTTCTCCTAGCTATCTGAAACAATCACAGAAATGTGACTGCTACGCTTAAGAATACGGTCTGCACGACCCTTAGCACGAGGCATGATGCGTTTCATAGTTGGGCCTTCGTCTACGAAAACCTTAGCAACTGTTAACTCATCAATGTCTGCACCTTCGTTGTGCTCTGCATTAGCCATTGCTGACTCAAGCACTTTCTTAACTAGACCAGCCGCTTTTTTAGGACTGTAAGTTAAGATATCGATTGCTTCTGCAACTGATAAACCACGGATTTGATCTGCTACCAGACGTACTTTCTGCGGAGAAATCTGGGCATAGCGATGTTTAGCAAGAACTTCCATCATTAACTCCCTTATTTCTTCGCTTTCTTATCTGCAGCATGGCCGCGATAAGTACGTGTAGGTGCAAATTCACCCAGTTTGTGACCGATCATATCTTCGGTAACAAATACTGGAACGTGCTGACGACCATTATGGACAGCGATGGTCAAACCAATCATATCTGGGATGATCATTGAACGGCGAGACCAAGTCTTAATTGGTTTTTTACTCTCGCTTTCCACTGCTGTCTCTACCTTCTTTAACAAGTGTAGGTCAATGAAAGGACCCTTCTTGAGAGAACGTGGCATAGTAATTCCTCTTTAAAATTACTTAGAAGAAGCACGACGGACAATGTATTTGTCAGTGCGCTTGTTCTTACGTGTTTTATAGCCTTTAGTAGGTACGCCCCATGGAGTAACAGGGTGACGACCACCAGAGGTACGACCTTCACCACCACCATGTGGGTGATCTACTGGGTTCATCGCAACACCGCGAACGGTAGGACGAACACCACGCCAGCGGTTTGCACCAGCTTTACCAAGGCGACGAAGCATATGTTCAGCGTTACCAACTTCACCGAAGGTAGCACGACAATCAGCTAGGATTTTACGCATTTCACCACTACGTAAACGTAGAGTTACATAGGCGCCATCTTTAGCGATTAACTGAGCATAAGTACCAGCAGAACGTGCAATTTGTGCACCTTTGCCAGGCTTCATTTCAATGTTATGAATCACAGAACCTAATGGCATGCTACGCATTGGCATAGTGTTACCGGCTTTAATAGGTGCGTCCATTCCTGAAAGAATAGAATCACCAGCTTTAAGGCCTTTAGGTGCTAGGATATAACGACGCTCACCGTCTTTGTACAGTACTAGTGCAATGTTTGCACTACGGTTTGGATCATATTCCAAACGTTCAACTGTCGCAGGGATGCCATCTTTATTACGTTTAAAGTCGATCATGCGGTAATGATGCTTGTGACCACCACCAATATGACGAACTGTAATACGACCGTTATTGTTACGACCGCCAGATTTGCTTTTGCTCTCTAAAAGAGGTGCGTAAGGTTTCCCTTTATGCAACTCTGAGTTCACTACCTTAACTAAATGGCGGCGACCCGGAGAGGTAGGCTTACATTTAACTATAGCCATCTAAATACTCCTCTATTACTCAGCGCCGCCAACGAAATCGATATCACTACCGTCTTTCAGCGTTACGTAAGCTTTTTTCCAGTCGTTACGACGACCTGTGCGAGCACCAGTACGTTTAGTCTTACCTTTAACGTTTAGTGTACGAACAGTGTCAACTTCAACTTCGAACAACTTCTCAACAGCCGCTTTAACTTCAGCTTTTGTAGCAGTTGGGTCGATTTTGAAAACGATCGTGTTGTTAGTTTCAGCAGTTAACGTACTCTTTTCAGAGATATGTGGACCTACTAATACTTTTAAAATGCGTTCTTCAGTGATCATGCTAGCATCTCCTCAATTTGTTTAACTGCAGCTGCAGTAACAACAATCTTGTCGAAGCCAACTAATGATACAGGGTCCAAACTAGCTACGTCACGAACGTCAACTTTGTATAAGTTGCGAGCAGCTAAGAACAAGTTCTCTTCTACTTCTTCAGTAACGATTAAAACGTCTTTAAGTTCTAATTCTTTTAGTTTTGCAACTAATTCTTTAGTCTTAGGCGTTTCAACAGCAAAGTTTTCAACCACTACTAAGCGGTCTTGACGAACCAACTCAGAGAAGATTGACTGTAGCGCAGCGCGGTACATCTTGCGGTTTACTTTTTGACTGTGGTCCTGTGGACGAGCAGCAAATGTAACACCACCAGAGCGCCAGATTGGGCTACGGATTGTACCAGCACGTGCGCGGCCAGTACCTTTTTGTTTCCAAGGTTTAGCACCACCACCACTCACTTCAGAGCGGGTTTTCTGCTTACGGGTACCTTGACGGGCACCTGCAGCGTAGGCTACTACTACTTGATGAACCAGAGCTTCATTAAAGTCACGGCCAAAAGTAGCTTCGGAAACTTCAAGAGCGTTACCCGCGTCTTTCAATACCAATTCCATTACTATCTCCTAACTATGGCTTAACAGTAGGGTTAACGAAAACAGTGCCGTTGATTGCACCTGGGATCGCGCCCTTTATCAGAAGAAGATTGTTAGCCGCGTCTACGCGAACAACATCTAATCTCTGAACTGTAACTCGTTCTGCACCCATGTGACCGGCCATCTTCTTACCCTTGAACACACGTCCAGGAGTTTGACACATACCGATTGAACCAGGAGCACGATGCGAAATAGAGTTACCGTGAGTAGCATCTTGCATGGCGAAGTTGTAACGCTTGATAACACCAGCGAAACCTTTACCTTTAGAAGTACCAGTAACATCTACTTTTGTATTTTCAGTAAATACATCTACGTTTAGCTCAGCGCCAACTTCGATATCATTACCTTCGTCTGTACCTAGACGAAATTCCCACAGACCGCGGCCTGCATCAACACCAGCTTTAGCAAAATGACCTGCTTGTGGTTTGTTAACGCGGCTTGCTTTTTTAACGCCTGTAGTTACTTGAAGTGCGCGGTAACCGTCAGTTTCAAGTGTTTTCACTTGAGTAACGCGGTTTGCCTCGACTTCAACAACAGTCACTGGAATTGATACGCCATCTTCTGTGAAGACGCGTGTCATTCCAACTTTACGACCGACTAGACCAATAGCCATTGTTATAACCTCTTACCGTCCCAGGATTAACCCAGGCTGATTTGAACATCAACACCAGCAGCCAAATCTAAACGCATTAAAGCATCAACAGTTTTTTCTGTTGGCTCAACGATGTCGATTAGGCGCTTATGAGTACGGATCTCGTATTGATCACGCGCATCTTTATTTACATGCGGTGAAGTCAATACAGTGAAACGCTCTTTACGTGTTGGTAAAGGGATCGGACCACGAACTTGAGCGCCAGTGCGCTTAGCCGTTTCCACGATCTCACCAGTAGACTGATCAATTAATTTATGATCAAATGCCTTCAAGCGGATACGGATTCTTTGGTTCTGCATTAGACCAAACTCCAATCAAAATTTACACGAAAAAAAAGCTAATCTACCCTCTTTATATAAAAAAGGAGAAAGCTAATTTAGTTAAGTTCGACTCCCTATCGGAGTCGCTGTTGTACCAATCTTACGATTGGGCACTTAATAAAAAGAATGTTTAAAAAACATCGATGTCTTAAGTGGACGCGAATTATATGCTCATTTTTTAGCAAACGCAAGTCTTTTAAATTCTACGACTCATTTGTCGTAGATCGTCACACTATTGGTAACGAATGGCGCGCAGTATACTTAATCGACAGACAAAATCAATTATTTTTTTAATTGCTGCGTTATTTTCAAACAGCGCATTTGAAAAGCTTGAGTAAACTCCCAAGTTTACGCATTCTCAACCATTTCTTTTTTAATTCTAACAAAGAGGACATTCTCAAAGTTCAAGATGCACATGTGATAATCCTGTGACATATTTTCTAATTCGGAATGATAAGCTCAGCATTCTATTAAGGAGTTATACCAATTGCATTAAGTAAGTGATCTTGTTGTGCGTAGAGAAAATCAGCTAAAACAAGGCGCTCGATTGACTAATAGCTGGCTATTAGGATTGAGAGCAACGCCATTTTAGTTAATTTTAACAAGTACAAGTGGGCAAATATTTAATGCAATTGGTATAACTCCGCTTTTGCTTCGCTCTACCTCCTAAATCCATTTAGTCGTGAACATAAAAAAGGGTTGCCGAAGCAACCCTTTTTCTAAGTATGGTATTTAGCTAAGCTAAATATTAGTCCATGATCTTAGCAACAACACCAGCACCTACTGTACGGCCACCTTCACGGATAGCGAAACGTAGACCTTCGTCCATTGCGATTGGGCAGATTAGCTCAACAACAAACTTAAGGTTATCACCTGGCATTACCATTTCTACGCCTTCTGGAAGCTCTACAGCACCAGTTACGTCAGTTGTACGGAAGTAGAACTGTGGACGGTAACCTTTGAAGAATGGAGTATGACGACCACCTTCATCTTTGCTTAGTACGTATACTTCTGATTCGAACTTAGTATGTGGAGTGATTGTACCTGGCTTAACAAGTACTTGACCACGTTCGATGTCTTCACGCTTAACGCCACGTAGAAGAACACCAACGTTCTCACCAGCACGACCTTCGTCAAGAAGCTTACGGAACATTTCAACACCAGTACAAGTTGACTCTGTAGTCTCTTTGATACCAACGATTTCTACTGCGTCACCTACGTTAACGATACCACGCTCAACACGACCAGTTACAACTGTACCACGACCTGAAATTGAGAATACATCTTCAATTGGTAGTAGGAATGGCTTATCGATGTCACGCTCTGGCTCTGGGATGTAGCTGTCTAGTGCTTCTGCAAGCTCAACAACTTTAGCTGGCCAGTCACCTTCGCCTTCTAGGGCTTTAAGTGCTGAACCTTGAATTACTGGTAAATCATCACCTGGGAATTCGTATTCTGAAAGAAGTTCACGAACTTCCATTTCTACTAGCTCTAATAACTCTTCGTCATCAACCATGTCACATTTGTTCATGAATACGATGATGAAAGGTACGCCAACCTGACGTGAAAGCAAGATGTGCTCACGTGTTTGTGGCATTGGACCATCTGTAGCAGCAACTACTAAGATAGCGCCATCCATTTGAGCAGCACCAGTGATCATGTTTTTAACGTAATCGGCGTGACCTGGACAATCTACGTGAGCGTAGTGACGTGATGGAGTATCGTACTCAACGTGAGAAGTAGAGATTGTTATACCACGTGCTTTCTCTTCAGGAGCGTTATCGATTTGATCGAATGCTTTAACGTCGCCGCCGTAAGTTTCAGCAAGTACTTTAGTGATTGCAGCAGTAAGAGTTGTTTTACCGTGATCGACGTGGCCAATTGTACCAACGTTTACGTGCGGTTTTGAACGGTCAAATTTTTCTTTAGACACGAGAATTACCTTTTATTGTGTTATACCAACCTCTGTGAGGTCGGCTATAAAGTTATTTATCTTTTTCCTGATACAACAGCATCAGAAATGTTTTTTGGCGCTTCACTGTACTCAAAGAATTCCATTGAGTACGAAGCACGGCCCTGAGTCGCAGAACGTAGCGCGGTTGCATAACCGAACATCTCCGACAAAGGAACCTTAGCGAATACTAGTTTGATACCAGCAACGCCATCTTCCATTCCATCAATCATGCCGCGGCGACGATTCAAGTCACCAACAACATCACCCATCCAGTCTTCTGGTGTGGTTACTTCAACCTTCATCATCGGTTCAAGTAACACAGGGCTTGCATCGAGTGCGCCTTGTCTAAAGCCCATCGAAGCTGCTACTTTAAAAGCAACTTCATTAGAATCTACATCATGATATGAACCATCAATAAGGGTGACTTTTATGTCAAGCATCGGGAATCCGGCAATAACACCTTGATTCATCGATTCAAAACAGCCCTTATCAACAGCACCGATGTATTCCTTAGGAACAGAACCGCCTACAATTTCATTAACGAATTCATAGCCAGCACCAGTTTCTTGAGGCTCTAGTTTCAGCACGACATGGCCATATTGGCCTTTACCACCAGATTGACGTACAAACTTACCCTCTGCCTCGACAGAACTGCGGATAGTTTCACGATAAGCAACCTGAGGTTTACCGACATTACAATCAACGCCGAATTCGCGCTGCATGCGATCTACAATAATATCTAAATGTAGTTCACCCATACCAGAGATGATTGTTTGACCCGTTTCCGCGTCAGTTTCAACTCTAAATGAAGGATCTTCAGCCGCTAGTTTACCTAACGCAATCCCCATTTTCTCTTGGGCGGCTGTTGTTCTTGGTTCAACAGCAATCGCAATAACAGGTTCAGGAAACTCCATGCGTTCCAAGATGACCTTATGGTCTGGATCACATAGTGTGTCTCCCGTTGTTACATCTTTAAGACCAATGGCGGCGGCGATATCGCCCGCTCGAACCTCAGTGATCTCATTTCGATCATTAGCGTGCATTTGCACGATACGGCCTAGACGTTCACGTTTCTGTTTAACAGAATTGTAGACGTGAGCACCAGACTGAACAACACCTGAGTAGACGCGTATGAAAGATAACGTTCCCACGAATGGGTCGGTAGCAATCTTAAATGCTAATGCAGCAAAAGGCTCATCGTCACTTGATGGACGAACAACTTCGTTGTCGTCCATATCAACACCAGTAATGGCTTTAACTTCGGTTGGCGCCGGTAGGTATTCAACAACAGCATCAAGTACTGCTTGAACCCCTTTATTTTTAAACGCCGAACCACAAGTGGCGAGTACTATTTCGTTTGCTAGAGTACGTTGGCGAAGACCAGCTTTAATCTCTTCTTCAGAGAGCTCGCCTTCTTCAAGGTATTTATCCATCAATTCATCGTTAGCTTCTGCCGCGGCTTCAACTAACTCTTCACGAAGCTCTTCTGCACGATCCTGTAGATCAGCAGGAACATCTTCGTAAGTGAATGTGGCACCTTGATCAGCCTCGTTCCAGTTAATGGCCTTCATTTTAATGAGGTCAATAACGCCTTTAAAGTCTTCTTCTGTGCCGATATTCAAATGCATAGGTACACAAGTAGCACCTAAACGATTACGAATTTGTTCAACAACAACTTCAAAGTCTGCGCCCGTGCGGTCCATCTTATTAACGAACACCAAACGAGGTACTTCGTATTTATCAGCCTGACGCCATACGGTTTCAGACTGTGGTTCTACACCAGATGCACCACAAAACACGACTACAGCGCCATCTAGAACACGTAATGAACGTTCAACTTCAATGGTGAAGTCTACGTGTCCAGGAGTATCAATGATATTGATACGGTGTTCTTTGAACTGCTTGTTCATCCCAGGCCAAAATGTCGTCGTCGCAGCAGACGTGATAGTTATACCACGTTCCTGCTCTTGCTCCATCCAGTCCATCGTCGCAGCGCCATCATGTACTTCACCGATCTTATGAGAAAGACCAGTGTAGAACAATACGCGCTCGGTTGTCGTTGTTTTACCAGCGTCAACATGGGCAACAATACCGATATTTCGGTACAGTTCAATTGGGGTAGTGCGTGCCAAAATAGTTTCCCTTAATACTGCAACGTTTTGCATATGCAAAACAAACGTAGTCGACTAATTGAATCAGCCAACTACTTAATTTATTACCAGCGGTAATGAGCGAATGCTTTGTTAGCATCAGCCATACGGTGTACGTCTTCACGTTTCTTAACTGAAGCACCCTTGTTATCAAGAGCGTCAACTAATTCACCAGCTAGGCGTTGAGCCATAGATTTTTCACCACGCTTACGCGAGAACTCAACTAACCAACGCATAGCAAGTGCGTTACGACGTACAGGACGTACTTCAACCGGTACTTGGTACGTAGAACCACCAACACGGCGAGATTTAACTTCTACCGTTGGGCACACGTTTTCAAGTGCGATTTCAAATAATTCAACATGGCCTTTACCTGATTTCTCAGCGGCGATGTCTAGTGCACCGTATACGATTTTTTCAGCAGTTGATTTCTTACCGTCAACCATTACGATGTTTACGAATTTTGCCAGGATCTCTGATTTAAATTTAGGATCTGGAAGGATTTTTCGTTGACCTATGACGCGTCTTCTTGGCATCTTAATTCTCCAATGTGTTCAGGTTACCCCAAAACAGGTTAATACTTAGTTTCGTTTGCTTGGCCTTACTGTCGGAGATCTATTAAGCCTTAGGCTTTTTAGCACCGTATTTAGAGCGACCTTGACGACGATCAGCTACGCCAGAACAATCTAATGTTCCGCGAACTGTATGGTAACGAACACCAGGTAAATCTTTAACACGACCACCGCGGATTAAGATCACGCTATGCTCTTGTAAGTTATGACCCTCACCACCGATGTATGAAGTAACTTCGTAGCCGTTAGTTAAACGAACACGAGCAACTTTACGTAGTGCCGAGTTAGGTTTTTTAGGTGTAGTAGTATATACACGAGTACATACACCACGACGTTGTGGACAAGCTTCTAAAGCAGGTACGTTTGTCTTAGATACCTTCTTTGTACGAGCGTTGCGCACTAGTTGATTAACTGTTGCCATTATAGCTCCTAGTTAGTTGAATTCAGCTTAGTTGCCTAAGCCAGTTAGGTGAAAAATCTATCCCCATAAAAATAGGGACGCGAAATTCTATGCTCATCACAGCTAATAGTCAAGAAATAACCAGTTTTAGGCGTGAACGGGATCGTATTTTTGGTTATTTGATCGTATGGGTAATTTCAAATTTATCTCGCACCTGAATCAACTCTCTGTTAGCTTTAAGCTTCTTAAGATTTAGATGGGGTAAATCATGAAGCACAAGACAGGTGGCTGTGCGTGTGGGCAGGTAACTTATGCTTATACTGGCGAGCCTCTTAATACTGTTTTCTGTTATTGTAAACAATGTCAATTACATACAGGTTCAGACAAGTGGTTTGGCGTATGGGCTCACAAAGACAACTTTACATTTACCAAAGGCATGCCTTCAACCTACGTGCGTGTTGGTGATTCAGGTCAAAAAACTCGGTACAACTTTTGTCAAACTTGTGGTGTGACTGTCTGTGCAGAAATAGAAGTTGGTAATTTCTATTCAATTTCAGCCTCAACATTGGATGACCAAACAGGCTTGAAACCTGCAATGCTTATTTATACCGCTTATGCACCTTCTTGGGCGACGTTACCGGAAGGCATTCCTAATTTTGATATTTTGCCGCCCTTTTTGACAGAACATTTATAGCAATAGCTCTATGATAAGACTTAAACATCAAGGCGATATTAGTCGCCTTTATTTTCAAAGTGTACAAAATCAATTAGAAAAACCACACCCAATATAAACGCCTTTACTGAAACATCCGCATTTTTAGGAAAAAGCACCCCAAAGTTATACCAATTGCATTACGTAAGTGATCTTGTTGTGCGTAGAGAAAATCAGCAACGCCATTTTAGTTAATTTTAACAAGTACAAGTGGGCAAATATTTAATGCAATTGGTATTATCTGCATCGCTGAAACTTTCCTTCATAAGGCCGCTCCATTTCTTTGTTATCTTCCCTACTTCTCGATCGCGCTGCATAATATTAAATGTCCATGGTTTGAGAAGTGGCCCCTTAAGTGTAAATAACTCTTTGCCGGACGCATCATATAGACAGTAATGTTTGCTAATGATCGAAAACTTCTTCTTCACAACACCCAATACCTTATTACTTTCATCATAGACGGTTACTTCTGGGAATAAGAAACGAAAAGGTCGCACGACGCTCATCACTTGATGTCCACTATTATTTAGAATCGCTAATTCAAAAGGACGATTGGCTTTTAGAAACTGCCTAGCGCACCAAGATCCTTTCCGCTCAACCGCAAAATAAAGTTGATTACCTTGGCTGTCCACAATCGCATATTTATTCTTAGTTTCGAACCCGGTGATTATTTCGCCCCATTCTTTTTGCTGCCTCACCATAAGTTGCGAATGATTAATAAGCTGCTCCATCTATAACACTCCTTTGATTCAAATTAGTTTCTTGTACTGACCATTTTGCCAAGCTTTTAATTCACTACGATACCATGGTGATAGAAAGTTATCTGAAGGACCACCAGCCACTGACGTATGTAACACAGAATCATTCATTTGAGTCACAACACGAATCGTTGGTGCAAAACTCGTTTGTCGGTTAGCGCTGCGATATATTTGCCCTTGACTTGGCGTTGCCCTGCCGCCTCGCAATGAAATTGGGGATGTTGTAGCCCCCATCCATTGAGGCAATTTTTCACCTAGTAAGATATTAACAAAACTCAATTTGTTCTCTTCTCCCCAACTAGGTTTGAGACAATGTTGTTCAATGTTAAGGAATGCACTTTCAAAGCATTCCTCTTGAGAAGCACCTTGATACCATGCTGAGTCATTATTCAAGAGTACTTGGTCAAACTGCTGGTAGAAATCAATGAATATTCCCGTCTCCTGAGTTAGATAGCTTCCTACTTTATTGGAGAATCCATAGTTTTTATTGGCAAATACGATATGACGTAATTCACTGTAGAACGCTTCAAACACCACTGCGCCTTTGGACTTGAGATCATAGCAACAATCCCAGTTTTCCAAGATTATAAACAGCGCATGATTGCCATGAGCGACTCTCAATAGCGGTAATAAAATATCTAAAAATTGACGAGCCTGCTTGGAGTGCACATCCAGCTGAATTTTCTGATTGCTGGATATATCATGTTGAGGTTCTTCTTCAATTAAGTCTGCTATACGCTGTGCACGATAATCTCCCATTGGCATATTAATAGGCGAGAAATTTCCAAGATGATTGAGATCTTGATTGGCTGTTACGATGTAGTTTGACTCGGGGTTATAAGATCTAGGTAATTCTTTAGCGTCGACAAAGCCTTGCCAATCATTTTCACTATACCACCCTAGCTGTGGTGTGAACCCATTCCATCCGTTAGTACGCAATGGCATTAAACCCGACATTTGATAACCAATATCACCTTTCTTATCACAGACAACCCAATTCCACGCTGATTCGACTTGCCCAAGGGTAGCCAACGCAGCTCGAGTATCATCGACAGTAAACATTTTGATGGCGGCATTTAGTGATGCTGCGCCACTTTGAGCACCGCTCCACTTGGTCGATAAGTAGTAACCATCGACGCAAGGATCACCACTTAGCACGCCATGATGATTATCATAAAATGTTACTAGATGATCAGCAGATTTCTTACGCTTGATAATTTCCTCTCTTATCTGAAAATCACAGCGGATACCATCCCGAAGATACTGACCACTTTTACAATCCTCAATCCAGCTATCTACACTATCCATGAATGCATAAGTTACTCCCCAAGCCAAATCGTTACTACGACCAATAACCGCACCAGGCAACCCTGGCATGCCGAGACCTTTAACACGATTTTCACCATATTCGAGTAGTTGTTCACACCACACATTAGGTAGTCGATTAACTTCAAGGTGCGGGTCGTTTGCGAGCATAGCTTTACCACTCTGTGTTTTATTACCGCTAATCACCCAATTATTTGAAGCCATCATTCGCGGTAAAACACTGTTCCATAAAACGTGTGATGGAATAATAGAATTTTCGAGAGAAATTTTACTGAGCAAGTCGAGATCGATGTCCTGCTTACTAAGCGGGAATAACTCTTTCAAGAGGTCGATTTCAATACCCGCTTGAACGCACTCAACGAAAAAATGCTCAATTTCTGTCTGCGATTGCGCTAACGTAATATAGCCAGTCATACGTGAGATCAATATTGAGTCTTCTATAGTCCACGGTTCATGTTTATAACCTAATGCCTTGAGCATCGACCAGTTTTTTTGTTTTATTCCCTCATTTACGCCGTCACAATAGTGTTGACACATAGACTTTGTATAGGGAGCGAGCTTATCGATTTCATCGGTTACATTGTTATGCCAATTGGCTTTACGAAAGAACGTGTCTATCTCAAGATTCACTTGAGTGTCTTCTAGTAACTCACATAGTCTACCTTGGCCGATGATTCGCATTAATAGCAGTTGGGTATAACGGTCATTGGCATGGGCATAGCCGCTGCCCCATAGTAGCGAACCAAGGGACGGTGCCTTAACATTCATAACCCCATGTTCGTTACGGAATATAACTAATTCAATAGGTGCCGATGTGGGTAATTTAATCTTCCGTGATTTGAAAATGGACAAACTTAATTCCTATTTTTTTTAATTATTTAGGCTAATACTAGCCTACTTTAGTCAAACAGCGGACATAAAAAAACCCGATGAAATAATCATCGGGTTTTTTATGCATCAACTCATTAGTTAATTACTCGTCGCCACCTAGGCTACCAAGTAAATCAGCTAAATTAGCTTCTGCTTCATCAGTGTCAATCTTAACAACTTCTGGCTCAACTTGAGCAGCACGACGCTTCTCATGGTAAGCAAAACCAGTACCTGCAGGGATTAAACGACCAACGATTACGTTTTCTTTCAGACCACGTAAATCATCGCGTTTACCACTTACAGCTGCTTCGGTAAGTACACGTGTTGTTTCTTGGAACGATGCTGCTGAGATAAATGACTCAGTTGCAAGTGACGCTTTAGTGATACCCATTAGGTTACGCTCAAAACGTGCTGGTTCTTTACCAGCTTCTTCCAATTCACGGTTAGCCACTTTAACTTGAGAGTACTCAAGCATTTCGCCCACTAGGAAGTTACTGTCACCTGAGAAGGTAATAGTACACTTACGTAGCATTTGACGAATGATCGCTTCACAGTGCTTATCATTAATTTTTACACCCTGTAGACGGTATACGTCTTGAACTTCGTTCACGATGTAATTCGCAACGTGTGTAATACCACGTAAACGAAGAATATCATGCGGAGACTCAGGTCCATCAGCGATTACCTCACCTTTTTCAACCTTCTCACCTTCGAACGCGTTAAGATTACGCCACTTAGGAATCATTTCCTCGTAGTGATCGCTACCATCAGCTGGTGTAATAACTAGACGACGTTTACCTTTGGTTTCTTTACCAAATGAAATCGTACCGCTAATTTCCGCAAGAATCGCAGGCTCTTTTGGCTTACGTGCTTCGAATAAATCGGCTACGCGAGGTAGACCACCCGTGATATCACGAGTCTTCGAGCTTTCTTGTGGAATACGTGCTAATGCGTCACCAACGTTTACTAATGCACCATCTTCTAGGTTAACAATTGCGTTACCTGGTAAGAAGTAGATTGCAGGAACGTCGGTACCAGCGATTAATACGTCATTGCCTTTAGCATCAACAAGTTTTACTGCAGGGCGCATTTCTTTACCAGCAGCAGCACGTTGTGCAGCATCGATAACAACCACTGAAGATAAACCAGTTAGATCATCAGTTTTCTTATCCATGGTAATACCATCGATTAAGTCAACGAATTGAATCTTACCTTGTACCTCAGTGATGATTGGATGCGTATGCGGATCCCAGTTTGCTACGATTTCGCCAGCAGCGACTGTTGCATCTTCACCCTTCTCTAAGATCGTACCGTAAGGCACTTTATAGCGCTCTTTCTCACGACCCATTTCATCGATAATGGTAAGTTCAGATGAACGAGAAACGATAACCAATTTGCCTTCAGAGTTATCAACGTGCTTAGAGTTATGAAGCTTGATAGTACCAGCATTCTTAACTTGAACGTTGTTCTCTGCTGACGCTCTAGATGCCGCACCACCGATATGGAACGTACGCATCGTAAGCTGTGTACCCGGCTCACCGATTGACTGAGCAGCAACAACACCTACGGCTTCACCCATGTTAATCAAGTGACCACGTGCTAAATCACGACCGTAACAGTTGGCACAAACACCAAAGTCAGAATCACATGTGATGATAGAACGTACTTTAACTTGGTCAACAGAGTTAGCTTCAATCATGTCAACAAGAGCTTCATCAAGCATAACGTTACGCTCAACAAGTACTTCATCTGTTGTTCCAGGCTTGATAATGTCTTCTGCAACTACACGACCTAATACTCGTTCGCGTAATGGCTCAACAACATCACCACCTTCGATTAATGGCGTCATCATTAGACCGTCTAATGTGCCACAATCTTGATCAGAGATTACTAAATCTTGTGCAACATCTACTAGACGACGCGTTAAGTAACCCGAGTTAGCCGTTTTAAGTGCCGTATCCGCTAGACCTTTACGAGCACCGTGAGTAGAGATGAAGTATTGGTTTACGTTCAGACCTTCACGGAAGTTCGCAATGATTGGCGTTTCGATGATTGAGCCATCCGGTTTAGCCATCAGACCACGCATACCAGCTAGCTGACGGATCTGAGCAGCACTACCACGAGCGCCCGAGTCAGCCATCATAAATACGCTGTTAAACGATGGTTGAGTTTCTTCTTCGCCGTCGCGGTTAATAACCGTTTCAGTTGAAAGATTGTCCATCATCGCTTTCGATACTTTCTCATTGGTACCAGCCCAGATATCGATTGCTTTATTGTAACGCTCACCAGCTGTTACCAGACCTTGAGCGAACTGCTCAGAGATTTCTGCAACTTCTGCTTGTGCTTCTTCGATAAGCGTCTTCTTCTCATCTGGAATCACCATGTCGTCAATACCAACAGAACAACCAGACACTGTTGCATAACCGAAACCGGTATACATTAATTGGTCAGCAAAGATAACAGTATCTTTAAGGCCAACTTCACGGTAACAAGTGTTTAGTAGCGTTGAAATTTGTTTCTTACCTAATGGCTTGTCTAATAAAGAATAAGACAGACCTTTTGGCATAATACGTGAGAATAACGCACGACCAACAGTAGTATCAGTTAGCGTAGTGCTAGCTTGTAATTCACCGTTTTCGTCTTTTTGATATTCTGTAATACGTACTTTGATGCGAGCGTGTAGTTGAGCGTGACCTGTACGGTAAGCTTTTTCTACTTCATCGATATCACTAAATGCCATCGCTTCACCTTTACCGTTAACACAATCACGTGTTAAGTAGTAAAGACCCAATACAACGTCCTGTGAAGGTACGATGATCGGTTCACCATTAGCTGGTGATAGGATGTTATTAGTCGACATCATAAGCGCGCGCGCTTCAAGCTGTGCTTCGATAGTTAACGGTACGTGTACCGCCATTTGGTCACCATCGAAATCGGCGTTGTATGCCGCACAAACCAATGGGTGAAGCTGAATTGCTTTACCTTCGATAAGTACAGGCTCAAACGCTTGGATACCTAGTCTATGAAGAGTAGGTGCACGGTTAAGCATGACTGGATGTTCGCGGATAACGTCTGAAAGAATATCCCAAACTTCGCCAACTTCACGCTCAACCATTTTCTTAGCAGCTTTAATGGTAGTTGCCATGCCAAGTGATTCTAATTTTCCGTAGATAAATGGCTTGAATAACTCAAGTGCCATCTTCTTAGGAAGACCACATTGGTGTAAACGCAGCGTAGGACCAACGGTGATAACCGAACGACCAGAATAATCAACACGCTTACCAAGTAAGTTTTGACGGAAACGACCTTGCTTACCTTTGATCATGTCTGCAAGCGACTTAAGTGGACGCTTATTAGATCCAGTAATAGCTCGACCACGACGTCCGTTATCTAGTAGGGCATCAACAGACTCTTGTAACATACGCTTTTCGTTACGTACGATAATGTCCGGTGCCGCTAAGTCTAGAAGACGCTTTAGACGGTTATTACGGTTAATGACACGACGGTATAAATCATTGAGATCTGACGTCGCAAAGCGGCCACCTTCTAGCGGTACTAATGGACGAAGATCTGGCGGAAGAACTGGTAATACAGTCATGATCATCCACTCAGGGTTATTACCTGATTCGTGGAATGCTTCCATTAATTTAAGACGCTTAGTGATCTTTTTACGCTTAGTTTCAGAGTTAATTGAAGGTAGCTCTTCGCGCATTTCTTCAATTTCTCGCGCAAGTTCAAGATGACCTAATAGGGCTAGAACTGCTTCAGCACCCATTTTAGCTTCGAACTCATCGCCATGCTCCTCTAAGGCATCTAAGTATTCTTCCTCAGTCAGGATTTGAGATACTTCTAGATCTGTCATGCCTGGCTCAGTTACAACGAATGATTCGAAGTAAAGAACACGCTCGATGTCACGTAATGTAAGATCTAGTAATAGACCAATACGGGACGGAAGCGATTTTAGGAACCAAATGTGCGCAACAGGGCTTGCTAAATCGATGTGGCCCATACGGTCACGACGAACTTTAGACTGCGTTACTTCAACGCCACATTTTTCACAAATAACACCACGGTGCTTCAGACGTTTGTATTTACCACACAAACATTCGTAATCTTTAATTGGGCCAAAGATACGTGCACAGAATAGACCTTCACGCTCAGGCTTGAAGGTACGGTAGTTAATAGTCTCTGGCTTTTTAACTTCACCAAATGACCAAGAACGGATCTGTTCAGGAGAAGCAAGACCGATTTTGATTGCATCAAATTCTTCGGTTTTGTTCTGCTGTTTTAGAAACTTCAGTAAGTCTTTCACTTTTATCTCCTAGTGGAGTTAGGGCACGCACTAATGCGTGCCATAAATTAGAATCTCAAACTATAAAAATAGTTTGGGCTTACTCTTCATCAAGCTCGATGTTGATCGCTAGAGAGCGGATTTCTTTCAACAATACGTTGAATGATTCCGGCATACCTGGATTCATCTCGTGCTTACCGTCAACAATGTTTTTGTACATTTCAGTACGACCATTAACGTCATCAGACTTAACAGTTAACATCTCTTGTAGCGTGTAAGCAGCACCGTATGCTTCAAGTGCCCATACTTCCATCTCACCGAAACGCTGACCACCGAACTGAGCTTTACCACCTAGTGGCTGCTGAGTAACAAGTGAGTATGAACCAGTAGAACGCGCATGCATCTTGTCATCAACCAAGTGATTCAGTTTCAGCATGTACATGTAACCAACAGTTACAGGACGCTCAAACTTGTCACCAGTACGACCATCAAACAAGGCCATTTGACCCGATTCAGGTAGACCAGCAAGTTTCAACATACCTTTGATTTCAGCTTCATCTGCACCATCAAACGCCGGGGTTGCCATTGGCATACCACCTTGAAGGTTTTTAGCAAGACGAACAACTTCTTCATCGCTAAAGTCGTCAATGTTAACTTCTTGATTACAGTTACCTAATGCATATGCACGTTGGATATAATCACGCAGTTCAGACACTTGGCGTTGTTGTGCAAGCATGTCAGTGATTTGATCACCGATACCACGAGCCGCTAAACCTAAGTGAGTTTCTAAAATCTGACCGATGTTCATACGAGACGGTACACCCAGCGGGTTAAGTACGATATCTACAGTACGACCATTTTCATCATGTGGCATATCTTCAACTGGACACAGTTTAGAGATAACACCTTTGTTACCATGACGACCCGCCATCTTATCACCAGGCTGGATACGACGTTTAACAGCTAGGTAAACTTTAACAACTTTCAATACGCCAGGTTGCAGATCTGCACCTTGGGTAATCTTCAGGCGTTTGTTTTCAAATTGCTTGTCGAAATCAGCTTTAGTTTCAACGTGTTGTGCAGCAATTTGCTCAAGCGCTGTTTGAGAAGCTTCATCAGATAGTGTTTGCTCTAACCATTCACGACGCGGCATAGCACTTAACTGGTCGCTAGATAGACCAGACGCTACAAGCAGTTTTTCAGCACGTTCGAAAATGCCATCTTCTAAGATAGTAAATACGTCTGATAAATCTTTCTTCGCTTCTTTAAGCTGCATTTGTTCAATTTCAAGTGCACGCTTGTCTTTCTCAACGCCATCACGTGTAAATACGTGAACGTCAATAATAGTACCGCTAACTGAATTAGGAACACGTAGTGAGCTATCTTTAACATCAGATGCTTTCTCACCGAAGATAGCTCTTAGAAGCTTTTCTTCAGGCGTTAATTGCGTTTCACCTTTAGGAGTAACTTTACCCACTAAAATGTCGCCGCCTTTAACTTCAGCACCGATGTAAACGATACCAGACTCGTCTAACTTACCTAATGCGGCTTCGCCTACATTTGGAATATCAGCCGTGATGTCTTCGCTACCAAGCTTAGTATCACGTGCAATACACGTTAGTTCTTGAATGTGGATTGTTGTGAAACGATCTTGCTGAACTACACGCTCAGAAACTAAGATAGAATCCTCAAAGTTGTAACCATTCCAAGGCATGAATGCGATACGCATGTTTTGGCCTAGTGCCAAATCACCCATATCGGTTGATGGGCCATCAGCCATCACATCACCTTGAACAACCACTTCACCAGCCATTACAGTTGGACGTTGGTTAATACAAGTATTTTGGTTAGAACGGGTGTATTTAGTTAAGTTGTAGATATCGATACCCGCTTCACCAGCAACTAACTCATCTTCGTTAACTTTAACAACAATACGACCAGCATCAGCATAATCAACCACACCACCACGCTTAGCAACAATGGTAACACCAGAGTCAACAGCGATTGTGCGTTCCATACCTGTACCAACTAAAGGCTTATCAGCTCTTAATGTTGGAACAGCCTGACGTTGCATATTCGCGCCCATTAAGGCACGGTTAGCATCATCGTGCTCTAGGAATGGGATGATTGATGCCGCCACAGAGATAATTTGTTGTGGAGATACATCCATATAATCAATTTGGTCGCCGTGCATAAAGGTTGAATCACCTTTAGTACGACAAGCCACAAGTTCTTCTGCTAAACGGTTATCTTTGTCGATAACAGCAGATGCTTGTGCTACAACGAAGTTTGTTTCTTCGATTGCAGATAGGAATTCAACGTCATCAGTTACAACGCCATCAACAACTTTACGGTAAGGTGTTTCTAAGAAACCGTAATCGTTTGTTTTAGCGTAAGAAGCTAGTGAGTTTATCAAACCGATGTTTGGTCCCTCAGGTGTTTCGATAGGACATAGACGACCGTAGTGCGTCGGATGTACATCTCGAACCTCAAAGCCAGCACGTTCACGCGTTAAACCACCAGGGCCTAATGCAGAAATACGACGCTTATGCGTTACTTCAGATAACGGATTATTTTGATCCATGAACTGAGATAATTGGCTTGAACCAAAGAATTCTTTAACAGCAGCAGAAATAGGCTTAGCGTTGATCAAATCTTGTGGCATGATCTCAGCTAGATCGCCTAATGATAGACGTTCTTTAACAGCACGTTCAACACGTACTAAACCAACTCGGAATTGGTTTTCAGCCATCTCACCAACACTACGAATACGACGGTTACCAAGATGATCAATATCATCCACTTCACCTTTACCGTTACGGATGTCGATAAGTGTTTTCATAACGGCAATGATATCTTCTTTTGATAAAGTACCAGTCGTTAATTCAACATCAGCGCCAACACGAGCATTAAACTTCATACGACCTACTTTAGATAGATCGTAACGCTCGTCATTGAAGAATAAGTTTTCAAATAATCCTTCAGCAGCATCTTTGGTTGGTGGCTCACCAGGACGCATCATACGGTAGATTTCAACTAGCGCTTCTAGGCGGTTAGTTGAAGAATCAACACGTAAAGTATCTGACATGAATGGACCGTTATCTAAATCATTGAAGTAGATAGTGTCGAATTCTTTAACGCCAGACTCAGAAAGAGCCGCTAAGTTTTCTAGTGTAATTTCATCATTAGCGTTAATGATTACTTCACCAGTTTCTTTGTTAACGTGGTTACGGTTGATAATTTTACCAATCACGTATTCTGTTGGCACTTCAACAGTCGTTAGCTTAGCTTTAGTCATTTGACGAACGTGACGAGCCGTAACACGACGACCAGTCTCAACAATAACATTGTCGTCATTGTCTTTAATATCAAATAATGTTGTATCACCACGTAAACGCTCAGGGACAAGATCCATAATGATCTTACCGCGTTTAACTTTAAATGAAGTTGTCTCGAAGAATAAATCTAAGATTTCTTCAGTTTCCATGCCCATAGCGCGAAGGATGATAGAAGCAGGTAATTTACGACGACGATCGATACGTACGAATACAGCATCTTTAGGATCGAATTCGAAATCTAACCATGAACCACGGTAAGGAATAACGCGCGCGTTATGTAAAATCTTACCTGAAGAGTGTGTTTTACCTTTATCGTGATCGAAGAATACACCTGGAGAACGGTGTAATTGAGAAACGATAACACGCTCTGTACCATTGATAACAAACGTTGCGTTGTCTGTCATTAATGGAATTTCGCCCATGTATACTTCTTGCTCTTTAATATCTTTGATTGTACCTTTCGGCGCTTCACGATCAAATAATACAAGGCGTAGTTTTACACGTAGCGGTGCGCTGTAAGTAATACCACGGATTTGACATTCTTTAACATCAAATACTGGCGTACCAAGCTTATAGCTTACATATTGCAGTTCTGCATAACCAGAAAAGCTCTTGATAGGGAAAATAGATCTAAAAGCGGCTTCTAAACCTAGCTCACCGGTAGAGTCCATCGTGATAAATCTGGCAAAAGAGTCCTTTTGGATATCCAAAAGCTGTGGAATTTCAACCACCTGCGGACGCTTACCAAAATCCTTACGGATACGTTTTTTTTCGTTACTAGAGTAACCCATGGGTTTCCTCAAATTAGCTGACGTTTGACAACTGTTGCCTAGTCTTCAATAAGCGCTATCTGTAGCCTTATTGCTAAACAACCTCGAAAATAACAACACTTTGGTAAGAACCTACCCAGTAATCTCTGGTAGGGACTGGACACTAAATAAAATAATTACTATTTATCATAGTTTTACATCATTTAATAAGTGTTTAAAACTCATGGTGTATGTAGTGCGAAATCCACCATGTTTTTTAGCGCAAAAAGGCTGGTGATTAAATAATCACCAGCCTCGCGCTTAATCAGCTATTGCTAACTAAGCGGCTCTCAAATAAGGGTTAACCTTATTTAAGTTCAACAGAAAGACCTGCATCTTCCAGAGTTTTCTTAAGCTCTTCAGCTTCTGCTTTGTCAACACCTTCTTTGATGGCAACAGGAGCAGATTCAACCATAGCTTTAGCTTCTTTAAGGCCTAGACCTGTAGCGCCACGAACAGCTTTGATTGCAGCAACTTTAGCGTCGCCGAAAGAAGTAAGAATTACGTCGAATTCTGATTGTTCTTCAGCAGCTTCAGCAGCACCGCCAGCAACAGCAACAGCTGCAGCAGCTGATACGCCGAATTTCTCTTCCATTGCTTCGATTAGTTCTACAACGTCCATTACTGACATTTCAGCAACAGCGTTTAGGATATCGTCTTTAGATACAGACATGGTATACATTCCTAATATTGTGAACACAATTCAAAATGAATTTGCGTTCTAAAAAATTGATTATAAAAACAGTTCTTAATACTCGATAACGAGAAATTAAGCCGCTGCTTCTTCCTTCTGATCGCGAATTGCCGCAATAGTGCGTACAAGTTTGCCAGCAGAAGCTTCTTTCATTGCGCTCATTAGTCGTGCAATAGCTTCGTCTTTCGTAGGAAGCGTTGCAAGAACTTCTGGATCACAAGAAGCGCCTTCAAATGCAGCTGCTAGTACTTCAAAGTTTTCTTCAGCTTTCGCGAAGTCTTTAAAGATACGTGCGCCAGCACCCGGATGTTCGCTTGAAAATGCAATTAGAGTTGGACCTTTAAAAGTATCTGAAAGACACTCAAAATCAGTACCAGCTAGAGCACGTTTAACTAGTGTATTACGTACAACTTGTACATGAACACCAGCTTCACGAGCTTGCTTACGCATAGCTGTCATTGCACCTAAAGTAACACCACGAGAGTCAGCAACTACTGCAGACAGAGCGCTTTTGGCGACCTCATTGACTTCAGCAACGATTGCTTTTTTGTCTTCAAGTCTTAATGCCATTGGCATAACTCCTGGTTCACTCCGAGATAACTCGGAACTTTAGTAAAACCCTAAATCAAAACAACTTAGAGTGTGAACACGGTAAAAAACAAAACATAGGAATGTTTGGATTCACACCGTCTGCGTAGGACTCATTTTTTACAAATAAGATTAAGCGTTGTTTTTACGATATTAATTTCTTAATATCAGTCAATCGCGGCTCCTACGGTCTTGGACGAGAGTTCGAATAAAATCAATGATTTCACCCGAACCTCAACCCATTAGGGCGCAAAATTATACAGAAGTTATTTGATAACACAATATGTAACCAAACAAACTCTGTGATTGAGCCCTAAGATTTTTCTAAAACGCGATTAAGCTGTTTTAGTATCAACAGTTGCTTGGTCGATTGTAACGCCAGCACCCATTGTAGTAGATAAAGAAACTTTCTTAAGGAAAGTACCTTTAGCGCCACTTGGCTTCGCTTTGTTTAAAGCGATAAGTAGAGCTTCTAGGTTTTCTTTGATCTTGTCATTGTCAAAGCTAACGTTACCGATTGTAGAATGGATGATACCATTCTTATCGTTACGGTAGCGTACTTGACCAGACTTAGCGTTTTTAACTGCTGTAGCAACGTCAGGTGTAACTGTACCAACTTTAGGGTTAGGCATTAAACCACGTGGGCCTAAGATTGTACCTAGTTGACCAACAACACGCATTGCATCTGGAGAAGCGATAACTACGTCAAAATCCATCTCGCCGCCTTTAACAGCAGCAGCTAGATCGTCCATACCTACGATGTCTGCACCAGCTTCTTTTGCTTTTTCAGCATTAGCGCCTTGAGTGAAAACAGCAACACGAACTGTACGACCAGTACCGTGTGGTAATACTGTAGCGCCACGAACGTTTTGATCGCTGCGACGAGGGTCAACACCAAGGTTAACCGCAACATCTACGCTTTCAGTGAATTTAGCAGTCGCTAATTCTTTTAAAAGAGTAACAGCTTCGTTGATATCGTAAGATTTTAGAGCATCAGTTTTTTCACGGATGTTCTTCATACGTTTAGTTAATTTAGCCATTATTCTTATCCTTCTACGTTCAGACCCATTGCACGAGCAGAGCCGGCAATAGAGTTAACATTAGCTTCCAAATCAGCACCAGTAAGATCTGGTTGCTTAGTAGCAACGATCTCTTCTAACTGTGCACGAGTTACGGTGCCACACTTTTCAGTGTTAGGACGACCAGAACCAGATTTGATACCAGCAGCTTTCTTAAGAAGGTAAGCAGCAGGTGGAGTTTTTGTTTCGAACGTGAAAGAACGATCGTTATATACAGTGATAACTACAGGAACCGGAGCGCCTTTATCGATAGAATCAGTTGCTGCGTTAAACGCTTTACAGAATTCCATGATGTTTACACCGTGCTGACCTAGAGCAGGACCAACTGGTGGTGACGGGTTAGCTGCACCAGCAGCAACCTGTAGCTTGATATAAGCTTGGACTTTTTTAGCCATTATTTTATTTCCTAGTTTGGGTACAAACGCCTTGCTCCCATGCCTGTATCCTTAATGTTTTATCTGCATTGCCTTCATTCTCACAACAATCACTTATCAAGATAAGCTCATGTTATTCGAACTTGACGGCTTTGCTAAAGCAGTAAGACTATCGGCTTTAATATCCCCAGAAGTGGAAATATCGGTCGCAAATTAGCTCCCCGGTTAATTAAGGGCGCGAATTATAGCGATAATTCACGCCCCAGACAAGAAAATTGCTAGTTATTTAACCAATAAAGTTAAACGCCCAGCAATTCCCTCTAAATTTTTTCTTTGTTATACCAATTTCATTAAATATTTGCCCACTTGTACTTGTTAAAATTAACTAAAATGGCGTTGCTCTCAATCCTAATAGCCAGCTATTAGTCAATCGAGCGCCTTGTTTTAGCTGATTTTCTCTACGCACAACAAGATCACTTACTTAATGCAATTGGTATTAGTTTTTCAATACTAAGCTAGTTGACTCAAAAACAAGAAGAAAGCGCGCAGCTTACGCATGTAAGTGAGCACTTTCGACGCCGGATTTGTAACAAATAGCGACGTATTGAAAACTAAGCATCATCCTTTTCGATTTGACCGAATTCAAGATCAACAGGAGTAGAGCGACCAAAGATAAGCACAGATACTTTCACACGGCTCTTCTCGTAATCCACTTCTTCAACAGTTGCGTTAAAGTCAGCAAATGGACCTTCAATAACACGAACAATTTCACCTGGATCATACAATGAACTTGGTGTTGGCGAGTCCACAGCATCTTCAAGACGTTGTAAAATTCGCTCAGCTTCTTTTGAAGATATTGGCGCAGGACGATCACTCGTACCACCAATAAAGCCCATAACGCGAGGAACGTTCTTAACTAAATGCCAGCTGTCTTCGTTCATCACCATTTTAACTAATACATAGCCAGGGAAGAATTTACGCGTGCTTTTTGTTTTCTTACCAGATTTCATTGAAACGACTTCTTCAGTCGGAACAAGAATCTCTTCAAACAAATCTTCCATACCATGAATCGAAACATGCTCGACTAAGGTTTTTTGTACACGTTGCTCGTAGCCTGAGAAAGCTTGTACAACGTACCATCTGAATTTTGGTTGTTCTTCTGACATAATTTTAAACCTTGATGCCTGTGATAAAGCCGACGATTCTTACTAATGCACCATCCAAACCCCAAAGTACTAATGCCATTACACCTGTAGCTGCCAAGACGATTAACGTCGTTTGGGTTGCTTCTTTACGGGTTGGCCATACTACTTTGCGAATTTCAAGGCGAGATTCTTTGGCGAAAGCAACCGCTTCACGCCCTTTTTCAGTTTGTGCTGCAACAAAAAGTGCAACACCGATAGCAGCGACTACGCCTAATGCACGGTAAAGTACAGACAGTTCGCCATACATGTAGTTACCAACAACGGCACCCGCTAATAAACCGATAACAAGGATCCATTTCACTAGATCCATCGATCCGTTCTGATTTTCAGTATTTGTTGCGTTCATTTACTACTATCCTAATAGTTGTACTCAAACAGTCTGCCCAGCAGCTTGTTCTTCACATAAAATCTTACATTGAAACCATAAATTAAGCCCTGTTAAAAAACAGGGCTTACAAAATTTAGCGCGTTATTGTAATTTGAACCTCTCGAGATAGCAAGGTGTTAAAAACACGATCCCCCGTTTAATTGGGAAGAAGATCAAAAATTGACAACTATTATCGAAACAAATTGAAGATTTAGCATCGCCGAAACAATAATTTGTTAGCTATAATAGAATAGATTAAAATGTGAAAGGAGAATTTGTGAGCACGAATAACATCCCAATGCTGCGGTTAATTAAAGCCCCCATTGCCACTGTTGTTTTAGTCGCTATCTGGCTTATGCTCACCAGTGTTTCCTATTATTGGAATCAAATAATTATCAGTCAATCAACGCAGAAGACTATTCAAGCTAAAGGCCTTGGTGGTAAACGAATGGTTGAAATTCTGCTTCGTTGGACGACAAAACATCAACAAATTTACGTACCAATATCAGCGCATAACCCTGAAAATCCTTATTTAAATACTGCCAATAAGAATCTCACACGAGAAGACGGTAAAAAGTTTACGCAAATTTCGGTTGGTCGAATGCTTGAACAGCTCAATGAGTCATTTTTAGATCCCACGTTCTCACTCTCGCTGATTAGCTTAAAGCCAATTAATCCAAAGAACAAAGTAAAGGGATGGCAAAAAGAAGTCCTCGCACATCAGTTAACGCCAACTAACGATTTCAAGAAAATCATTAATAATCAATTTCATTACTTTTCTTCATTTGTTGCTAACGACACATGTTTTTCTTGTCACGATAAATCACAATTAGAACCGAATAATACTTTGGGTGGACTCGTTATTTCCTATGATATAAGTGAGTTGATAGAGCAAGAAAAGCCGCTTCACCATCAAAATTTGATGATTCACATCGTTATATTTTTATTGATGACAGGTATTAGTTTGTTATCGCTTAACGGTATTAGACGTTTAGTGCGTCAGTTAGAATACGAAAAAGCTAATCGGGATTTAATTATTGAAGAAAAAACGCTTGTACTCAAAACAGAGATCCAACAACACAAAGAGGCAAGAAGTGCACTGCAACGCTACTCAACTCATGATCCATTAACTGGTATTCGCAACCGTCGTCATTTGTTAGAGTCTTTAAAAAATGAACTTAGACGTTATCAGCGTTATAAAAGTGATTTTTCACTATTGTTAATCGATCTTGACCACTTTAGACAAATTAACGATAAATACGGTAATGAATGCGGTGATATTGTACTAAAAGCATTCGCAGAATCAGTTAAAGAGTCATTACGTGAAAGTGACATCTTCGCTCGTTACGATGGCGAAGAGTTTGCCATCATAGCAACCAATACAAAAATCGATTCTGCACTGCGTTTTTCAGAAAAATTAGTCAGTCATGTAAATCAAGAGACTGTAACGTACAAAGGATATGATATTGCGCTATCTATTAGTATTGGGGTAACAGCGCCTTCGTTATTAAATAAACTAAGCAGTGAGCAATTATTAACGAGTGCAGATGATGCACTTAACACTGCCAAAGTGCTAGGCAGGAATTGCGCTATTCGCGCTGATTAATCACGTTTACTAGCGCAATCGATACAATATTGAGTATATGGCAATATCTCTAAACGGGATGGATTGATTGTTTTGCCGCAGTCATCGCAAAATTCATATTCACCAATGTTAATCCGGTGCAGCGCGCCATTGACTAAATTGAGTTCTCTGCGAACCTCATTACCTAACGCGTCTAACACTTCATCATTTTCACGTTCTTGGGCTTGTTCATTCCAATCGGCGTTAGCGGCTTTTGTAACATTTTCTTTGATACTATCAAGCTTATTGTTGAGCGCTGATTGCATCACCTTTAAACGAGATTCAAATTGAGTTACAGACGTCATACATCACCTCTACAATCTTCCCCCTAAACTATAAGTCTAGTTCAAAATCATAATATATGTCTGTATTACTACTCATTCACAATGTGAGACCATGGCAGTGCTTGATTACCACAAACGATAAAATTGGGATTAGCTAAAGTATCGCGTTTGTTATAAGTTAATCGATTAATGCACAAGTCATAAATATCGCCACCAGCTTCACTTACAATACAATGCGCTGCACCAGTATCCCATTCGCCAGTTGGGCCGATACGCATATAGATATCAGCGCCACCTTGCGCTACTAAGCAAGCTTTGAGAGTTGCACTTCCCATCGCAACAAATTCATAATTAAAATCACTATTGAGTCGTGATTCGACCAACTCTTTTGCCTGTCGTAAACTCACCGCAATACGCACGATATCACGAGATTGTTTATCAACATAAATCGGAGTTAAGCCGTCAGCATCGCGACGATAGGCTCCCTTATCGCGAGAGGCAAAATAACAACGATCATGAATTGGTGCGTAAATGACACCAATGGTGGGAATATGATTAACAACTAACGCAATAGCGACAGCAAAGTCACCGCTACCAGCAACAAATTCCTGGGTTCCATCAAGCGGATCTATGAGCCAATATTCCGGCCATTCTCGGCGTTTTTCGATTGCTGATTTGTCAGATTCTTCTGACACGATGGGGATATGAGGAGTTAATTTAGTAAGAGCAGACTCAATGATATCGTTAGCCGCAAAATCAGCACTGGTGACAGGGGATTCATCGTCTTTGGTGTAAGTCGTGAATTTTCCTTGTTCATAAATGCGCTTAATTTCGGCGCCAGCTTCCCGAGCAACTTTCTCTACTGCTAACGTTAACTCACATAAATCCATCTCATCCCCTAATTTATTACTTTAACGGCTGGGTTGTAACAATCTATCTGCCATTAATAATGCTGCGACACAGCGACCATCGGAAAAATCATCATTATCTAATAGTTTATCAACTTGCCCATAGGGCCATTCGATAACCTCTAGCTCTTCAGGCTCATCACCTTCTAAGTGCTCTGGATACAGCTCTTGTGCAATGAAGACATGCATTGTCGAACCCAAATATGTCGGTGCCATCGCAAGTGATTTGAGTGGTATAAATTTATTAGCACCAAAACCTATCTCTTCTTTGAGCTCTCGATTTGCAGCCTGCTCTGGCGTTTCACCTTCATCAATCATTCCCTTAGGAAAGCCTAGTTCATAGCGATGAGTACCACAAGCATATTCTCTAATAAGCAACAGCGTTTGAGCATTAATGAAAGGAACAACCATCACCGCACCACGGCCGTGATTTTTCATGCGTTCATAGTCACGCTCTACGCCGTTAGAGAACTTTAAAGCCACCTGCTCAATAGTAAACAATCTGCTTTGCGCAACAGTGCTAACGGATAATATTTGCGGCAACGTTGATTTACTCATCCTACATCCTCTATGTACAAGCTAAAGCTTACCGCTATATTTGAATACATACTGACCCTGACTATTTGGTGAGCCAGAAAACTTCAGTACATTGATATAGTCTTGGGTCGCATTGCTCGGTGGCTTGACGTTAGCATCGAGAATATATTGACGTGTTTTTGTCAATTGAACGTTGCCATTAATACCTAAACTATTAGTCGATGGCTGCATATATGCGGTTAGCACGCCGTTCGGACATGCTAACTTTGCAGATACATTATCAACGGCTAATTGGCCGAATGCACTTTTGATCAATAAATTATTTGCTTTTACGACGCCATCAAGTGATTCACACCACGGTTTATCTTGCTGAAACTGAGCAATAGATAAATCTAAGTGTCCTGTACTCGTTAAACCATAGGGCAGTGGGTAATGTTGTAATATGGCAGTAAGAGGCGCTTTAATCGACAAGTCATTTGCTGCTAAACCTTGGCTGTTAAAGGCCACTTGCCCGTTCGCTTTAATATCACTGCGACGGCTACCCGCTTTAAAGTCGACTAACACTGTGCCAGTAAGCATTGATAACGGCGATAGTTGCCAACTAATTGAGTCAAGAGCGATCCCTTGATAACTAGCAGCGCTTAATTTTCCATTCCAAATTGAACCACTAACAGTTCCAAGTTTAATAGCAGAAGGAATTGCATTCATTTCTTTTAAAGTTGCTGTCGCAAAACGAGCTGGAAACAACACTGCCATAAAAACAACATAAATTAAGGCAACGGCAAAAAATATTTTTAATGTTTTAACCATATTATTGACTCACCACTAGCCTTGTTTTAACAAAGCCGGGTTGGTTTTCGGCACGGACATCTGCTATTTCTATAATTAAACCTTGTTTAAACTGTAATGATTGAACCCATTGTAAAATGTTGTTAAATGGCGCGTTATCAATCATGACTTGCATCTTATTATTCTGCGGTTGCAGTCGATTGATGGTGATATTAAAACGGCGAGCAGAGCTATTAATTCGCTGTTCAATTGAGCCACTGGCACTTGAAGTAACGCCTCCTTGCGCACGCAATTGAACAATTCTTTTGGCATTTTTTTCAACCCAAGTCAGCAATTGCTGATTACGATTTACGCCTTGCTCAGCTTTCGCCACTCGATCTTGTAAAGGTTTGATTAGCATAAAGTAAATGATAGCAATCATCACTACGCCAGCCATCACTGAAATCAAGCGTTGTTCACGCTCAGCTAAACTATTAAACCATTCTTTCATGATGACACCTTCACTACTAACGAGCCATTAACCTTGTTGCCATTGTTGTTCATAGCACCCATGGTGACAGAGTATTGTTGCTCGAGTAACCCCTTAAACTTTTCAAATTGCTGATAAGAACCCGCTTGCGCTTGTAAACGCAGTTCATTACGACGTTTATCAAATTTAATGGTACTTGGCTTTAGCTCTGGCACAGCATTGAGTGCACTATTCATTACTTCTAGCATATCGAATAACTCGTTAGTGCCACCGCCACCAGCAAGCGATTTTATTTCGTTTTGCATTCTCGATTTTAGCTTGATTACTTTGCGAACATTCGGATTAAGCTGTCTAAAAATATCTTCGCTTTGTTGCTTGAGCAGTGCTTGTTGCTGTTCTAATTGATTAACACGAATGAATTGTTCGACGAAAAACATCACCACTAATAAAGACGCCGCAATAGCAACACCACGCCATACTTTCCAGTGATTATTAGTTTTCTTATTTTGAGTAAACTCACCAACCAACAGGTTAATTGGCAGCTTTGTCAGCGACATTGCAAATTGCTGCATTGGTAAAATCAGTGGCTGTGCCAGCCATTGATGAGGAGACAATTGATTATCAGATTGAACATCATAATGTTCGATGGACAACGATTCTTCACCGTCACGTAGCTTTTCAAGAGTGATATTTAGCCACTGCTGATTAATACACAAACCTTGATTGCTATTGAGTCGGAACAATAATTGGTTATCAAGTTGTAAGACACTGATATGTTCTAGCTCCTGAGCCACTGGAACGGCCAAATAGTCAGGTAACAATTGGCTAGCGTTGATGCCTGCTTGTGATAGCCAGTCTATCCAACGGGCAATGGTTAGCTTGTCGCACACATAAACGCTCTGGCGACTATCAACGACAGCGCCATACACAAAATGCAATGTATCAATATCTGAAGCGAGTTCATCTTCCAACATAAATGGGATAGCAGCAATTGCTTGTCGGCGATTGTTTTTAGGAACATCCACTTCAAAGTAACTAACGTCACTACCTGGTACTAGCACCTGCACTGTAGCAGCGGCTTGCTGCGCTAATTGCGATAATTCTTCGGCACTGTTCAACGACCCAGAAGCTATAACTTCTTGGGCTTTATCGTTAAATTGCAACCAATGGATCGAATCGCCATCGTTGCTACCTAAACGTATTACTAAACGTTCACTCACCTATAATTCCTCATGATTTATCTATCATCGCCAATTTGTCTGGATACAACATGGAGTTTTCCACCGTCATCCCTGTGATAGACGCTGTTTAGCGTAAAACTTTGATCGTCTAATGTATAAGTTAATTTAGCCATAAAGTCTTGGCTCTTAACATCAAACTGCTCTTTAATTTCGTCTGCTAGTGTGCCAATACTGCTTATTTCAGGGCTACTTAAAAATTCGTCCACTGATTTAAATCCCTCAGGATCTCGGCTGGTTATTAAAGACTTAGCATCTTCTACGCTGATCTTATTATCAAATAGTGCCACTAATAATTGCGCGTGCTCTTCTTTAATAGTATTAATATTAAGTTTGTTTTTCAGCTCAGGTAATGCACACAAATAAGGTGTTATTTCACGATATATCGCTGGCGTCATACCTTCAATTGCTAATAATTCACTAATATCACCAATAGGGCCATTGGCCGTAATATAAGGCACTGTACGGCTGGAATATGTCTCATCTTCAGCACCAAAATTACCATTGATTCTACTATCTTCATCTACCCAATCGGCAATGGTATAAGACAGTACTTCTGCAACATAATCTTCTATTTCCAACTGTCTTAACAAAATCTCAAACTGACGTTGCGGTAATGGACGCTTTTGCGTCTGCTCATTCTCTGCTTTAGCACCTAATGCATTGATGTTAAAACAGCTATGTAAATCCCGAACTTCGCCAGACAGCGCTCCATCATTGAGGGGGAAAATCATACCTTCTCGCGCCCAAAGTTGAGCCAAATGAACTTTTTGAGGATCATCTTTATGATCTTGCTCCAATACGTTAAATACTAACTGTTCACCAGCCATCGCAGACCATAAACCTTGCTGATTGGCTTGCATATTAATACTACGTCCCATCAACAGCTGTAGTCTTCCCGTCATATTGGTGGCCAAGACGACTATGATTGCGACAACCAATAATACCGTAATCAGCGCCACTCCACGTTGTTGTTTCAACCCTGAACTTGAATGAATACTCATTATGGTTTATCGCCTTCGTCTTTAAATGTCGACGGCGCTGAGGGTACTAAAAACTGCCACCGTACTTCACCTAAGGCTTCAGTGGTGATGTTAAGTGCAATTCCTTGTGGTAAGGATGGCTTTTGCCATTGTTTCTGCCACTTTTTTGCATCAAAGTATTCAATTTTAAAACTAATAACACCTTCAATTAACGTTGTTACTTGTGGCTCAACACCAGCTCCTTGATCAGGATAAAGATAATGAAGTCGCTCTAACTTACCATCGACAACACGATAACCAACACCTTGCAGATTACTTCGGGGAAACATTTGCGCGGGGTTTCTCCATCCTTTTCGCGTAAATACTATGCCATCATCATCGCTCTCTATGACATTTTCACCTGCAAATATAAACTGTTTACGTGGCTTACCACCATTAACCCGCACTGCGCGCGATGTCATTTGTAGCATGTCACGCTGAATGGTTTGATACGTTCGCTGTAGCAGCGTAATTCGTTTATCGGCTTTGCGCGACGCTTCATCACTGGCAATCACAGATGAAACAACCTGTGCAGATGCCACACCAATAATCGCGACAATAGCCATTGCAATTAACACTTCAATGAGCGTAAAACCACGTTGCATCATGATTTAGACGCCATATACGTCGTTAACTCAGCCAAGGCATAGTCACCTTTCTCTTCACTCAGAATCCGAATCGTGATCGAACGAAATTTTGGATCCGTAGTTTTAACCACCTTTTGTTGCCAATACCAAGTGACATTAGCTAACTCGACATTACCTTTTTTATCACCAAGCTGGGGAAATTTATCATCTAGCGTTAATTGAGTAAGATGATTGTTGGCTACCCACAACGCCATGTTTTTTTGTTCTAGATAGGTCAGACTGCGAATATGCTCACCGGTCGCACTAACAATGGCTAACGCGGCTACCGCGAAAATAGCCAATGCCGCCATTACTTCAATAAGTGTTAAACCACATTGTCTCTTTAATCTGTGGACTGCCATTTGATTATTCATAAGATTCCTCATCATTGGAATCAAACACGCTTAATAAGCCTAAAGTGTTCCCTTTAACAACCGAAAAATACTCCATTTCATCGGTGTCTAAATTGAATAATTTTTCTTGGTCAACGGCGAAAGTTAATTTAAAGGGCGTCATTTCACCTGATGATAAGATGAGTAATTGCGGAATATGTGCTTTTTCTTTTTCATCTTGTTCTTCATCTACTTCACGCTCGCTAAACAACGCGCTAGAAGAATAATCAACTTGATCCGGCAACCACATAAAGCCATCTACTTCTGCCTGTAAATAGATATCTTCTAATTGCTGCTCTTTAAGTAATTCGTCTTGTGCTGGTTCCCAACGTTGATCTTTGAGTTCAACAAAATGATATTTATCTCGCGCAAATACCACCCCATAATCACGGCCAGATAATACGGCTTGATCAAGTGCGATATTCGAAAGTGCTGCCATTTTATGAGCAGCACGTTTTACATTATCTTTATAAGTAGATCCGCCCACCGACATCACGACAAAGCTTGTTGCAAGCCCCATAATGAGTACGACAATAAGCACCTCGATTAATGTGAAGCCTTGTTGTCGTGAGTATCGCCTAGCAGTAGTAATATTCACAAAATGCTACTTATTTCTCTTGTGGCTTGTCATGCATGTTCCAATTACCAATATCATCATCAGTACCTTCTTCACCATCAGGTCCAACAGAATAAATATCGATTTTTCCATTTTCACCTGGCGATACCATGTAATATTCACTGCCCCAAGGATCACTGAATAAACGGTCAACGTAGCCTTCATCACTAAAGTTACGTGGAATAGGGTCAATGGTAGGTTTAGTCACTAAGGCTTCTAAACCTTGATCAGTCGTCGGGTAGCTACCATTGTCTAAACGGTAGCGCTTTAACGCCGCTTCATATTGGCCAATATCAGAACGTACTTTCTGGAAGTCAGCTTTTTCCTTGCTACCAAAAACACTAGGTATAACCATAGCACCTAATAATCCTAAAATAACAATAACGACCATTAATTCAATAAGCGTAAAACCGCCTTGTTTTTGCTTGTTGTTATTCATAACTTTCTCTCTTACTAACATAAAAACTACGCCCCAACTAAGGAGTTTAGTGCCAAAATTGGCTGTAAAATCGCAATCACTATAAAAAATACAATAACTGCCATCGTCACAACAATCGCCGGAGTAAATATACCCAAAGCAATATTTGCTGTTGATTCAAATTCTCGATCTTGATTATCCGCAGCGCGGCCTAACATTTGCTCGAGCTCACCACTTTTCTCGCCAGATGCAATCATATGGAGCATCATCGGTGGAAATAGTTTCGTTTGCGTTAACGAAGCCCGTAAACTAGAGCCTTCTCGAACATAGTTAGCTGCATCTAAAATAGCGCTTCGCATATGTTGATTAGCCAACACTTCCGCTGAAATTTTCATACTTTCTAACAACGGTACACTCGATGAGGTTAAAATACTGAGCGTTCGTGCAAAACGTGCCGTATTAATTCCGCGTGACACCTTACCAATAACGGCCGTTTTTAAAATACGTTTATGAACCTTGAGTTCAAAAGCTTCGTTCTTTAATCGCTGCTTAAAGGCAATAATACCAACGATAATTGCCACAATAATCAATAAACCATAATGTCGAACAAAATCACTAAGCGTAATTAAAAGCTGAGTGGCCCAAGGTAACTCCTGAGACATATGATCAAATTGCTGCACAACCTGCGGTACAACGAGCGCTAAGAGCAGGCCAATTACACCAAGAGCAACTGTCGTTAACATGATTGGATAGATCATCGCTTGCATCAATTTACTGCGCATAGCTTGGCGCTGTTCAGTATAATCAGCCAGCCGGTTTAATACTGTATCAAGGTGCCCTGACTTTTCTCCAGCGGCCACCATCGCTGTGTACAACTTTTCAAATACATCAGGATATTCTGCCATTGAATCTGCCAGACTATACCCTTCCACAACACGACTTCGCACGGCCATTACAACGGATTTAACGTTAGCTTCTTCACATTGCTCAGCAACCGCTTGTAAACTTTCTTCGATAGGCAGAGATGATTGCACCAAAGTGGCCAATTGGCGGGTAACCAATGCCAAATCTCCAGCACTAATTTTCTTCGCGAATAAACTCGATTTTTTCTTCGTGGCGACACTAGCAACTTGATTGACCTCTAACGGCATCAAGCCTTTGTCACGCAGCTGTTGACGAATTTGACGAGACGAATCAGCTTCAAGCACACCTTTAAGTTGCTTTCCTTGTTTGTTTAGCGCTTTATACTCAAATGCTGCCACGCTATTCTTCCTTAGTTACTCGAAGCACTTCTTCAAGTGTTGTAATACCCGCTAACACTTTAGATACGCCATCACCACGGATACCACTACTGACACTACGCGCCTGACGCTCGACTTCTGATTCGCTCGCCCCGTTGTGGATCATTTCACGAACAGTATCATCAACTTCTAATAACTCATGAATACCAGTACGGCCTTTATAACCACTATAATTACACGACTCACAGCCCTTTGGACGATAGATTGTCGTCGGAGATGTTTGTCCCAATAATGTAAGTTCAGCGTCATCAGCCAAATGTTCTTCACGACATTCGTTACAAAGCGTTCTAACTAATCGCTGGGCGAGAACGCCCAACAAACTCGATGATAACAAGAAGGTTTCAACTCCCATGTCTTGCATACGAGTTACTGCGCCCACCGCCGTGTTGGTATGAAGCGTCGACATCACTAAGTGACCAGTTAAACTTGCTTGAACAGCGATTTGTGCCGTTTCTAAATCACGAATCTCACCGATCATTACTACATCAGGATCTTGACGTAGAATCGCACGTAAACCTCGCGCAAAGGTCATATCAACTTTGGCATTAACCTGCGTTTGTCCAATACCTTCGATGTTGTATTCGATAGGATCTTCAACCGTTAAGATATTGCGGTCTTTACTGTTTAAATCTGTGAGACCTGCGTATAGAGTTGTACTCTTACCGGAACCTGTTGGGCCTGTTACCAAAATAATGCCGTGAGGACGATGAATAAGCGTATTAAAGCGTTCTCGAATACTCTCCGTCATCCCCAAATCTTTTAGATTCAAGCGAGCTTGATTTTTATCTAATAAACGTAAAACTACCCGTTCACCATGACTTGATGGCATCGTAGAAACACGAACATCAACACCACGTCCGGCAATGCGTAAAGAAATACGACCATCCTGCGGTACACGTTTTTCAGCGATGTCTAACCGCGCCATTACCTTAATACGTGATACTAACAACGAGGCCAATTTTCGATTTGGCTTAAGTACTTCACGTAAAATGCCATCGACACGAAAACGAATCGTTAACTGCTTTTCAAAGGTTTCAATGTGAACATCACTGGCGCCTTCTTTAATCGCTTCACTTAGCGTTGCATTAATAAGCTTGATGATGGGTGCATCATCTTCGGACTCAAGTAAGTCTTGCGTCTCTGTTAATTCATCGGCCAATGTAAATAAATCAACATCATTACCTAAGTCTTCGACTAACTGTTGTGTTTGCGAAGTGTCATGCTGATATTTGATGGTTAAATCACGTTCAAAGTCATCAGCTGACAAATGAACTAACGTAACATCTTGTCCAACAAATCGACGCGCTTCGGTTAGCCCACTAAGTTTTGTAGCGTCGCTATAGAAAATCGTTGTCGCATCCTCACTACGTACTAAGAGCACTTGATGACGCTTGGCGAATGCGAAACTAAATTCACCAGGAACGACGATATCTGGAGCATCAGCATCGATTTCTGGCTCATTCGTTTCAATCTCTTCTACAAGATCATCATTTAATTTAGCTTCACTATTCATCATCTTGCTTAGCCGATTTTTTAGTCATTTTCTTGTTATGCTCTTCTACATAATCTTTAAGCGGCTTTGGTAATTCAATCGCAGCAGGATCTTCATTAATTACCGGCTGATCGGTGAATGGCATCAGTGCAATACCATCCTCTTGTTGTGCCAACTGCTCAGCGCGGATCATATTGTATTTTCTAGAACTTAACTGCTGCATTGTTGCCGCATCACGAATGATAGTTGGTTTAATGAAGATCATTAAATTACGTTTTCTTTTGCTGCTTTTCGTAGAGCGGAATAAGTGACCAAGAACGGGAATGTCACCTAACAATGGTACTTTAGATTCTGTTTCCTGCACATCTTCATCAATCAAACCGCCAATCACGACGATTTGACCATCATCAACCATCACAGTCGTAGTAACTGAGCGCTTTGAGAAGATAACATCAACAGCAGTACCCGCAGTACCAGGTTTAACACCTGACACTTCTTGCTCAATTTTCAGCTGAACAGCATTACCTTCGTTAATCTGTGGCGTTACCTTAAGCTTAATACCCACTTCTTTACGTTCAACAGTTTGGAAAGGATTACTGTTGTTGTTACTTGCCGCTGATCCGGTAATAACAGGTACCTCTTCACCAACAACAAAATCTGCTTCTTGGTTATCAAGGGTCGTAATATTCGGCGTTGCCAAAATATTAGAAGTTGATGCCGCACTAACCGCTTGAATCACCGCGCCCCAGTCGCCTTTAACAACACCAGCCAATGCACCGTTTACACCACCAAGCACACTTTGTAGCAATGAATAGTCACCCTGCGTTACGAGTGCTGGATTATTTGTTGTTACTTGGTTATCCCCTGCGCCTGTTGTTGTCTGACTAGCTGGCGTCGTAATATCTCGTGCTGCTTCAACACCGGCAGCAATACCACTAATAGATGCACCGCCATTATTAAACTGGATCACACCACCGTCAGCACTTGCCCATTGGACACCTAAATCAATACCGTCACCTTCACTCACTTCAACGATAATCGCTTCAACATTGATTTGTGCACGGCGGAAGTCCAGCTGACGAATAACACTTTCAAGACTGCGCATAACATCAGGCTGTGCAGTTATAACCAATGAGTTGGTGTCCTCATGGGCTTGAATATTAACGTCACGATTAGACTTCTTCGTTTTAGGCTTTGACGTTGAACCGCCATTCTTAATCGAATCAGCAACGCCAGTTAATACTTTTACAACCTCTTTAGCTTGTGCATAACGTAAATGGACAACCTTGGTATTGCCTGAACTCTCTTGTTCATTGTCTAAACGCTTAACTAACGATACAGCGCGATCACGGGCGCGTTTTTCACCACTTACTACAACACTATTTGTACGCTCGTCAGCAACCAGTTTCGGAGTGAGTTGATTTGCTGACTTTGACTTACTGCCGCCAGTATTGGTAATAATCGTTTCGATGATACGAACGAGCTCTGGTGCTGAAGCATACTTTAATTGCACAATAGCGACTTCTTGATCACCTTGCTTATCAACACGGCGGATCATTTCAACAATGCGGTTCACTTTAGATGCTCGGCCAGTCAGCATAATGACATTTGATGCATCATGCGCCACGATATTACCACCACCGCTATTATCATTAAGCTGGCGTAAAATAGGCGTCAAGTCTCTGACTGGCACATTATAGACAGGCACAATCCGTGTCACCATCTCATCGCCATAACCAGTATCATTTGCACCAATAACTGGAATAGCAGAAGACTTAGCTTCTTTATCCTTGATGATTTTTAGGATGTTATTATCCATTTCAACCACGGCATAACCGTAAACTTCTAATACGCTTAAGAAGAATTGGTAATACTGCTCTTCATTAAAGGTTTCGTAGCTACGTACATTAATTTTGCCGCGAACATTTGGCTCAATAATTATCGTTTTATTTAACGCACGGCCAACCGTATTAATGAATTCATTAATATCGGTACCTTTAAAGCTTGCAGAATATTGACTAGCTATTGATGATGTCGCAGGCAGTGCTAATAAACTTGCCATTAACATGACAGCAGCACATTTACGTGGTGAAAAAAGGCGTCTAGTTCCAGACATGTTATTATTTCCTTGGCAATTCATAGACTAAGGCAATGCAAATTCTATATCAGTTAACTGACCATCGCGCTCTACGGTGATCATTATATTATTCATGTTTCGCAGTTCACTCATTACGCGAATTGACTGCGATGGATCAGATAAATCATAGCCATTAATGGCTACCGCTAGATCTCGTGGTTTCAAACCTGACGCTTGAAATAACTCAGGACGACGACCAGGACTTAGTCGATAACCTTGAACCTTCCCTTGCGTACTCACCGGGCTAATCGAAATGTAGTCCATAATTTTGCCGGGATCCTTTAAAATTTCTTGACGTGTTTTCGAAAACTTCTTACCAAGTTGCTTACGCGAACTGCTCGATACTGCCGGTCTCTCTGATGCTTTTGGGGCAGAGTTTTTAGTGTAATCAAAACCATCAAGCATTAAGGTTTCGTACCGACCGTTATTTTTCAAAATAACTCTATCACTGTGAATTTCAGCAATACTGGCACGCGACGATTTTACTTTTTGGTTAATCACATAAGTATCTTGTTTCGATTGATATTCAATAATAGCCATCGAGCGTTTAACATCACTATTTGCCACAACCCCAGTCAACGTCATATTAAGCGATGTTTTAGGTGCGTCAGTTATCTCTTGTTGTTCGACTTCCACCGGCTCTGCATTAGGCTGACCAAACCAATGAAAGTTCGAAAAGTTTACAGATGAATTTTTTGCGCTGGAAGATGTTACTAAAGGCGGGGTCCACTGCTCAGCCTGAAGGGCCGGCGTTATAACTAACCATGTTAACTTAGCGGCATAATAAATCGCCAAAATAATTAAAATACTGGTAATTAAAGCGACAATTTTAGAAAGGTTTTTCGTCGAATAGGCGATGAATTTATTTATTATTAACATTAAATATCACAGTAAAATTACTAACTTAGCATAACGCAGGATCTGAATATGCGAATTATTATCAAAGAGCCAACACTATACTAAGTTATTGTCTACGTCACAACCCTTGAAATAACTAACTATGCCCCCAAAATCAGCATAGAAAAAAAACACAAATTATGTTAATTTTTGCGGAACTTTTTATGACGTTGGAACACCATGAATTTAGCTGAAAAATCATCTCTTACTGTTCGCTTGGATAAGTGGCTATGGGCAGCTCGATTCTATAAAACACGTTCCGTCGCTCGTGATATGGTTCAGTCTGGTAAAGTGTCATATAACAATCAACGCAGTAAGCCTAGCAAACTGGTTGAAACTGGCGCCGTAGTTACCTTAAGGCAAGGTAACGACGTTAAAGAAGTGACAATACTTCAGTTGAGTGACCAACGCCGTGGTGCACCTATAGCACAAACACTTTACGAAGAAACAGCGACGAGTATCGCTAAGCGTCAACAAAATGCTGAGCTTCGTAGATTACATGCATTGGATAATCCACACCCAGAAAAGCGCCCAGATAAAAAGCAACGCCGTAAAATTATTCAATTTAAAAATCAGTAGTCCTATATATCACTGGAATATTATGAACGATCAATTAAACCGTTATTTATTCGATAACGTCCACGTACGTGGCGAACTAGTACAAGTATCAAACACTTACCAAGAAATCATTAACAATCACGATTATCCAATGGCAGTTAACCAGCTCCTTGGCCAATTGCTAGCCGCAACTTCAATGTTAACGGCTCTGTTAAAATTTGAAGGAGACATTGCCGTACAAATCCAAGGTGATGGCCCGATACCTGCGATGGTTGTTAATGGTAATGACCAACAAGAACTACGTGGTGTTGCAAACATTACCGGTGAAGTAACAAGCACTAAATTAACCGAGTTATTCAAAAAAGGTTACATGGTTATCACCATTACACCTAAACAAGGTGAGCGATACCAAGGTATTGTTGCTATAGATAAGGACACATTAGCGGAATGTCTTGAAGGATACTTTGAGCAATCAGAACAATTAAAAACTCACTTTTGGCTTCGAGCTGATGATAGCAATGCAGCCGGACTAATGATTCAAGCATTACCAGAAGAAAGTGACGCTGATGATGATGGCTACGGCAACCTTCACCAATTGAGTAACACAATTAAAGATGAAGAATTGTTTGAGCTTGAGCCACAAGTTATTTTAACTCGTTTATATCATCAAGAAGATGTTCGATTATTTGATCCTCAATCGCTTAGTTTTAAATGTACGTGTTCATTAGAACGCAGTGGTTCTGCAATTATTTCTATCGGTCGTGAAGAAGCAGAATCTATTATCAGCGAGCAGGGAAATATTCAAATGCATTGTGATTATTGCAATACAAAATATGAATTTGGCAGTGATGAAATAGCGCAGTTATTCCATGATCCATCTGAAAATAATGATCAAGTGCACTAATATTTTGTAGCCCAATAAACTCAATCTCAAATTCGAATCATTTCAATCTAATAGCCTGATTTAATAATCAGGCTTTTTTTATCCTCCAAAACCACAAAAGTGAAAGACTTTCACCACGACTTTCATAATTATTTTTGCATCTCAACTTCATCTCAAGCACCCATAAAACAACGGATTAGACTAATTACCGTATGACTGTAAAGCACTTAATGACATTTTTATTAAATACGTGGTTTAAATCACACCCTAAGATCCTGTACAATCGCGTCAGAAAATACGTTTGAATTACAAACCTTGATGTAATCATTACATACCACTTACCATCCTTAGGAGCTAGAAAAATGACCGTCGCCACAGCTGGTAACAATACCACTATCGATTTAACCCAATATGGTATTAACGACGTCCAAGAAGTAGTTTATAACCCGTCATATGACTTGTTATTTGAAGAAGAAACAAAAGCGGAATTATCTGGCTTTGATAAAGGCGTAGTAACGCAATCAGGCGCAGTATCTGTTGACACAGGGATTTTCACAGGCCGCTCTCCAAAAGATAAATATATTGTTCGTGATGATGTAACACGCGATACAGTATGGTGGTCAGATCAAGGTAAAAATGACAACAAGCCAATGACACCTGAAACATGGGATTCATTAAAAGGCTTAGTATCAACACAACTTTCAGGCAAGCGCTTGTTTGTTGTTGATACGTTTTGTGGCGCAAACGACGATACACGTCTGAAAGTTCGCTTTATTACTGAAGTTGCATGGCAAGCGCATTTCGTTAAAAACATGTTTATTCGCCCAACAGACGCAGAACTTGAAACCTTTGAACCAGACTTCGTTGTAATGAACGGCGCTAAAACTACAAACCCTAACTGGAAAGAGCAAGGCCTTAATTCAGAAAACTTTGTAGCCTTCAATCTAACTGAACGTATGCAGTTAATTGGCGGTACTTGGTATGGCGGCGAAATGAAAAAAGGTATGTTCTCAATGATGAACTACCTATTACCATTAAAAGGCATTGCATCAATGCACTGTAGTGCAAATGTAGGCGAAGACGGCGATACTGCAGTTTTCTTTGGCTTGTCAGGAACAGGTAAAACAACATTATCAACTGATCCAAAACGTCAACTAATTGGTGATGACGAGCATGGCTGGGATGATAACGGTGTATTTAACTTCGAAGGTGGTTGTTATGCTAAAACCATCAACTTAAGTGAAGAAAACGAACCAGATATCTACAACGCAATTCGTCGCGATGCATTATTAGAAAATGTAACAGTAGATAGCGATGGTAAGATTGATTACGATGATAACTCAAAAACTGAGAATACGCGTGTATCTTACCCAATTCACCATATTGAAAATATTGTTAAACCTGTTTCTAAAGCGGGGCATGCGAAGAAAGTTATCTTCCTAACTGCTGATGCATTCGGTGTACTACCACCTGTGTCTAAATTGACACCAGAGCAAACACGTTACTATTTCTTATCGGGTTTCACCGCTAAATTAGCTGGTACTGAACGTGGTATCACAGAACCAACACCAACATTCTCTTCTTGTTTTGGTGCGGCTTTCTTAAGCTTACATCCGACGCAATACGCAGAAGTACTAACCAAGCGAATGGAAGATGCTGGTGCAACTGCTTATTTAGTAAATACTGGTTGGAATGGCACTGGAAAACGCATTTCGATCAAAGCAACTCGTGCCATTATTGATGCTATTCTTGACGGTTCAATCGATAACGTAGAATGTCAAAATCTACCTCACTTTAACCTGAGTGTTCCAACACAAGTAGGTGGTGTTGAGGGTGATATTTTAGACCCACGCGACACTTATCAGGATGCTAGCGAATGGGAAGAAAAAGCCGAGGACTTAGCAAAACGCTTTGTTAACAACTTCGAGAAGTTCACTGATACTGATGAAGGTAAGGCGTTAGTCGCTGCTGGCCCAAGCCTTTAATTCATTAACATTATCGTATAAATAAAGACCGCCTAGGTATCTATCCTAGGCGGTCTTTTTATTTATGTCAGTCACAATGCTAAACTAGATCATTATTTACAATAATCATAAAAACTATGACAGATTTAATCGAAAAACCAGAGAAGCCCCTCGATGATGATTGCTGCGGCGGCGGTTCGTGTTGTCCTTGTGTTTGGGATCATTTCTACGAACAAATGAGTATCTATAGAAAACAACAACGAGAAATAGCGGCACAGGCGGAAGCGAACAATTCAGATCCGAATAATTAATTAAATCATCGATAATAAAATAATCGAAAAGCTCGATACAGTCGCCACAGCCCACAATACCGACCGTACTATATTTATATTTAAATAATACATCGCACTATAAAAAATCCGAGCTACAATATGTGCGATGGCTAAATAAACAACTTCCTGACTCGTAGTGTTCGTCGCCATCGCTGTTGACATTGCGATCCCAAAAATTATCAACGCTTCAAATGCATTTTGATGAGCCGCTAAAGCGCGAGCCCCGAACCCAGTTAACTGGGCTTGCTGCTGTCTTGGATGGCGATTGTCATAGCCACCATTTCTATGCATTGCGATAGCAACTGGAATTTTCGAGAAATAAGGCAATAACGCACCAATAAAAGTTAATAAAATAAGCGTGTTCATCAAATACTCAACATGATAATTTGGTTGTAAGTAAATGAAACATATCACAGACTCTAAATAATCTATAAATATTGGGATGACAATTGAAAATTAAATTTTGCGTTATAGCAGCTGTCATAATGAGTGTCATACCGACGAAGTGCCTATACGCAAATATCAATGCTTGGCCACACATTAGTTATATTAGTAATAGCTTTCTTGAAGTTGGTTTAGGTGCTGAACATGGTAAAAGCCACAACCTAAACCTACGAAAGTGGAATAAACCTTTACGTATATATGTTGAGCATCAAATAGGGGATCAGCCACTACATGATCAATTGCTAGACGCTCACATCAGTCAACTCGTAAAAATTACAAACTTTGACATCAGCCGAGTGAAAAATAAATCAGAAGCTAACGTTTATTATTACTTCACGAAACAATCAATCCTTCCTAGCCTAGTTCAAAATGAACTAGATCAGTCTGTTGTTGAATATTTGCACGGCGCAATTTGTCTAGCTAATGTAAAAACAGATAAAGGTAATAACATTATATCCGCCCATATATTTATTCCAGTTGACCAAGCTCGAATGCATGGTAAATTGGTTGCTTGCATCGTCGAAGAGCTAACTCAATCTTTAGGGCTAATCAGGGATTCCGATCTTGTATTTCCATCAATATTCAACGATAAAACACGAAATGCATTATTAACTGGATTGGATGAAATATTACTACGGCTATTAGCTGAAGATACTGTAAAAGCAGGAATGTCACGCGAGGAGCTGGAACCAATTCTTCATTCCATACTGATGAAGTACCAACGTCAAGGATTAATAAGAACAGCAGAACAAAGAGTTCAAGAAGGTGCCTTATACGAAATGCTCGGCTTCAAACGCCGTAAAAATGCCAATAATAAGATGACGAAATCATCATCAAAATATCGCCCATTAAGTGCAATAGATCTCATAAAAGCAGCTAATAATAAAATATCCAACTAGCCACTCAAAACCTAATCGATAATATCTAAATTAGCCTAATAATAAGAAATAGGCTAACAGATTAAAAGCTAACTAACCAACGTTTGGAGTAAATCTATCTAACTGATAAACGGCAACAGAATTAGAACTACGCAGTAGCCTTTTAAATAAATAACTGCATAAATGGATGAACTCAAATTTATCTTAAACTTGAATTTATACGCAAAAACAAAAAAAGCCTCCCCAGCCAATGCGGTGCTTTCCCCTAAATAGATGTCTAGCAATGTCCTACTCTCTTGATTCGAAGTCCCTCGAACATTGTTCGAGGAAACAAGAATCAAGCAAACTAAGGAAGGTCAGTCGCTCAGCAACACAACTTTTTCCGACGTTGATGATACCTGTCATCACGCGTCAATCACTAAACGTCAGAAAACAAAAAAGCCGCTACATTTCTGTAGCGGCTTTCTCTAAATAGGTGTCTAGCAATGACGTGCAAGGATGCACTAATGCCGCGAGCACAGGATGTGCAAGAGCGGTGTCCTACTCTCTTGAGCCTTGTTGCGTCGTACAGCGTTCGACGCAACAAGGCGAAAGCAAGTTGGGGACAAAATGGCAGGAAAGCCATTTTGCACAGCGTAAGCTGCCCGAAGGGTGAGCTACATGGATGTCACCAACGGTGCAAAAATGACCCACTAACATCGATCCAAAATTGACCCACCGATGTATCATTTATTTATTTTTAGGTGATACGGTATGTTAACGAAGGAGCTATTTGTGGATATTAAAGTCCTGCATAAACAAGGCAAAAGCATTCGCGCCATTGCCAAGGAATTAAACGTATCGCGCAATACTGTGCGTAAATATTTAAGAGGATATGACGTGCCTCATTATACAAAACGACATTCACCTCCGACTAAACTCAGTCCCTTCCATGAGTATATTCAAGGTCGAATAAATGCTGCAAAACCACACTGGATCCCAGCTGTTGTTTTGTTGTCAGAAATAAAATCTAGAGGTTATCAAGGTGGAATAACGCAACTCAGGGTGTATTTATCCCCTTTCAAGCAATTAACACCAGAGCCTATTGTTCGATTTGAAACCGGTCCGGGTCAACAAATGCAAATAGACTTCACCACGATTAAACGCGGAAAGCTTACCATTAAGGCGTTTGTGGCAACCCTTGGCTATTCACGAGCCTGCTACGTCTATTTTTATGACCATGAGCGAACAGAAGCATGGATGGACGGATTAAGGGAAGCATTTCACTATTTTGGCGGCGTTCCAAAACAAGTGTTATGCGACAACGCTAAAGCATTAGTTATTGAGCGCGATGTTTACGGTGAAGGAAAGCACCGTTGGAATCAATCGTTTCTTGATTTGGCTGAGGAATATGGTTTTCAACCCAAAGCATGTCGGCCGTATCGTGCTAAAACCAAGGGGAAAGTTGAACGATTTAACCATTACTTGAAGAATAGCTTTGTTGTACCACTGCATGCAACGCTCAAGCAAGCGGGCTTATCGTTAGATTGTGCAAATGCCAATAGCAAAATTGGCGGATGGCTAAACGATGTCGCCCACCAACGTATTCATGGTACGACCGCACAAAAGCCGCAATACCTCCTTGATGAAGAAGTGGCGTACTTACAACCGCTTCCACAAAAACTTCACAGCAGTTTGGATTTAAAGAGCAGCGCATTAGTGTCGTTTATTGCGCCCATTGATATTGAATGCTATCAACACCCGATATCTGTTTACAGTGAACTACTGGAGCAACTATGAGTATTCAACATGAACAAATCGCTTCAATATGTGAGCAACTCAATTTAAGAAATATAGAAAACAACTGGCCTAACATTGCGAGTCGATGCGTCAAAAATGAAAGTAGTTATGCTGACTTTTTGTATCAGATCCTCACTAGCGAGTTAGAGAATAAGTATGATCGGGCGCGAGAAATCATGCTAAAAATGTCCGGTTTTCCAAGCATCAAAACACTAGACCAATTTAACTTCAAGATTGCAACAGGGGCACCACGTAAAGCGATAACGGAGCTAAGCTCGCTTGCCTTTATTGAGCGGTGTGAGAATGTCATTTTACTAGGTCCAAGTGGTACAGGTAAAACGCACTTAGCCATTGCGTTAGGTTATAAAGCCATTGAGCAACGCAAGAAAACACGTTTTATCAGTGCCGCAGATTTAATGCTTCAGCTAAGCAGTGCACAGCGGCAAGGAAAATTGAAAAGCTACATGCAACGCTCTATTCTTGCTCCTCGGTTGCTAATCATCGATGAGATAGGCTATTTACCATTTGGCCGTGATGAAGCAAATCTATTTTTTAATGTCATTGCCAAGCGTTATGAAAAAGGCAGTTTGATTCTAACGAGCAATTTACCCTTTGGACAGTGGCCGAGCGCCTTTTCAGATGATGCAACTTTAACAGCGGCCATGTTAGATCGCGTACTACATCACTCTCATGTGTTGCAATTAACTGGCGAAAGCTATCGATTAAGAGAAAAAAGAAAAGCGGGTATTATTGATACCTATCAAGACTAACTGGGTCAGTTTTCAATCGATGAATTACTGAAAAAGTGGGTCAATTTTAAACCGTTGTTGACACATGGATGTAGCGAATGAATCCCGGCGAAGCAGCGGGTGAACATCGGGAGCAGGACTGCGCGGTAGCGCTTTAGGCGTGAGGCCCCGTCATTACGATGAAGCCACAGTAATACCAATTGCATTAAATATTTGCCCACTTGTACTTGTTAAAATTAACTAAAATGGCGTTGCTCTCAATCCTAATAGCCAGCTATTAGTCAATCGAGCGCCTTGTTTTAGCTGATTTTCTCTACGCACAACAAGATCACTTACTTAATGCAATTGGTATAATAGGTAAAATTCAAAGTCGTAAAATGCAAAAGGCCCCGTGTATTTCTACACGGGGCCTCTCGACTAAATAGGTGTTTGGCAATGTCCTACTCTCACATGGGGAAGCCCCACACTACCATCGGCGCTATGTCGTTTCACTACTGAGTTCGGAATGGGATCAGGTGGGACCAACATGCTATGGTTACCAAACTAATTTGACGTGAATGGATTCACTAACATCGCGGTGCCATGGATGGCAAAGAGCGATGTGTTACAGCGAACACAACCACTAAATTTGGAAAGCTTTCAAAAATCTTCTTAAACACAACAAGCGTTCTTTGTTGGATATTTCTGAGACTAGAACATCTCTTGAAAAATAGATTGAGTATCTATTTTTAAGATGTTCATGTAAAACACATTAGGTGTTGTATGATTAAGCCTCACGGGTCATTAGTACAAGTTAGCTCAACGCCTCACAACGCTTACACACCTTGCCTATCAACGTAGTAGTCTCCTACGGCCCTTTAGGGAGATTAAATCTCCAGTGAGAACTCATCTCGAGGCTCGCTTCCCGCTTAGATGCTTTCAGCGGTTATCGATTCCGAACGTAGCTACCGGGCAATGCCATTGGCATGACAACCCGAACACCAGCGGTTCGTCCACTCCGGTCCTCTCGTACTAGGAGCAGCTCCTCTCAATTCTCAAACGCCCACGGCAGATAGGGACCGAACTGTCTCACGACGTTCTAAACCCAGCTCGCGTACCACTTTAAATGGCGAACAGCCATACCCTTGGGACCGACTTCAGCCCCAGGATGTGATGAGCCGACATCGAGGTGCCAAACACCGCCGTCGATATGAACTCTTGGGCGGTATCAGCCTGTTATCCCCGGAGTACCTTTTATCCGTTGAGCGATGGCCCTTCCATACAGAACCACCGGATCACTATGACCTACTTTCGTACCTGCTCGACGTGTCTGTCTCGCAGTCAAGCTAGCTTATACCATTATACTAACCGCATGATGTCCGACCATGCTTAGCTAACCTTCGTACTCCTCCGTTACTCTTTGGGAGGAGACCGCCCCAGTCAAACTACCCACCAGACACTGTCCTCAATCCCGATAAGGGACCTAAGTTAGAACATCAAACGTACAAGGGTGGTATTTCAAGATTGCCTCCACCAAAACTAGCGTTCTGGTTTCAAAGGCTCCCACCTATCCTACACATGTAGGTTCAATGTTCAGTGCCAAGCTGTAGTAAAGGTTCACGGGGTCTTTCCGTCTAGCCGCGGGTACACTGCATCTTCACAGCGATTTCAATTTCACTGAGTCTCGGGTGGAGACAGCGTGGCCATCATTACACCATTCGTGCAGGTCGGAACTTACCCGACAAGGAATTTCGCTACCTTAGGACCGTTATAGTTACGGCCGCCGTTTACCGGGGCTTCGATCATGAGCTTCGAACCGAAGTTCTAACCCAATCAATTAACCTTCCGGCACCGGGCAGGTGTCACACCGTATACGTCATCTTACGATTTTGCACAGTGCTGTGTTTTTAATAAACAGTTGCAGCCACCTGGTCACTGCGACTGACCGTAGCTTAGAGAGCAAGTCTCATCACCACAGCCAGCGTACCTTCTCCCGAAGTTACGGTACTATTTTGCCTAGTTCCTTCACCCGAGTTCTCTCAAGCGCCTTGGTATTCTCTACCCGACCACCTGTGTCGGTTTGGAGTACGATTCCTTATAATCTGAAGCTTAGAGGCTTTTCCTGGAAGTATGGCATCATCTACTTCACTACCGTAGTAGCTCGTCATCGACTCTCAGCCAAAGTTGTTCCGGATTTACCTAAAACAACGGCCTACTGCCTTAAACATGGACAACCAACGCCATGCTAGATTAGCCTTCTCCGTCCCCCCATCGCAATTATAAGAAGTACTGGAATATTAACCAGTTTCCCATCGACTACGCATTTCTGCCTCGCCTTAGGGGTCGACTTACCCTGCCCCGATTAACGTTGGACAGGAACCCTTGGTCTTTCGGCGAGGAGGTTTTTCACCCCCTTTATCGTTACTCATGTCAGCATTCGCACTTCTGATACCTCCAGCATGCCTGACAGCACACCTTCAACGGCTTACAGAACGCTCCCCTACCACTCATACAAAGTATGAATCCGCAGCTTCGGTGACTAGTTTAGCCCCGTTAAATCTTCCGCGCAGGCCGACTCGACTAGTGAGCTATTACGCTTTCTTTAAAAGATGGCTGCTTCTAAGCCAACCTCCTAGCTGTCTAAGCCTTCCCACATCGTTTCCCACTTAACTAGTACTTTGGGACCTTAGCTGGCGGTCTGGGTTGTTTCCCTCTTCACTACGGACGTTAGCACCCGCAGTGTGTCTGCCATGATTGCACTCATTGGTATTCGGAGTTTGCAAAGGGTTGGTAAGTCGGGATGACCCCCTAGCCTTAACAGTGCTCTACCCCCAATGGTGATACATGACGCTCTACCTAAATAGATTTCGGGGAGAACCAGCTATCTCCGGGTTTGATTGGCCTTTCACCCCTAGCCACAGGTCATCACCGCATTTTTCAACATACGTGTGTTCGGTCCTCCAGTTGATGTTACTCAACCTTCAACCTGCCCATGGCTAGATCACCCGGTTTCGGGTCTACACCTTGCAACTATCGCCCAGTTAAGACTCGGTTTCCCTACGGCTCCCCTATACGGTTAACCTTGCTACAAAATGTAAGTCGCTGACCCATTATACAAAAGGTACGCAGTCACACAGCAAATCTGTGCTCCCACTGCTTGTACGTATACGGTTTCAGGTTCTATTTCACTCCCCTCACAGGGGTTCTTTTCGCCTTTCCCTCACGGTACTGGTTCACTATCGGTCAATTAGTAGTATTTAGCCTTGGAGGATGGTCCCCCCATCTTCAAACAGGATATCACGTGTCCCGTCCTACTCGTTTTCATAAAAAATTCGTCTTCGTCTACAGGACTATCACCTTCTATCGTCGCACTTTCCAGAGCATTCGACTGACTTATTAATTACTTAAGGGCTGGTCCCCGTTCGCTCGCCGCTACTAAGGGAATCTCGGTTGATTTCTTTTCCTCCGGGTACTTAGATGTTTCAGTTCCCCGGGTTCGCCTCACAACGCTATGTATTCACGTTGAGATAACTGCCTTATGGCAGCTGGGTTTCCCCATTCGGAAATCGTTGGCTATTGCGGTTTTTATCACCTTGCCAACGCTTATCGCAGATTAACACGTCCTTCATCGCCTCTAATTGCCTAGGCATCCACCGTATACGCTTAGTCACTTAATCATACAACACCTAATGTGTCTTGCTTGATTCTTTTCTCTACTGCGCCGTTGGACTTCGTCATTCGGTCAGTTATGTAACACGTTACACGTCTTCCCTCATTGCTCGTCCGCCTTGCATTAGAAAAATTATCTGCGCAATACGTTAGATGTGTTAATTAAAACAACTAATGTTTTCGATTTCACAGACCAATGTCTGCTATGTCTAGTTTTATCATTATTCTTCTAATTATCCTGAAAAATAAATTAAGTATTTATTTTTAGATTATTAGCTTCGTAAATCATTTTCGCCTCAAAAATATCCAAGAACACTTGTTGTGTTCGTAATTAGCATTCACTAATTACTTAAGAACTTCGAATAAAAATTATTGTTTACACAATAATCTAAATTCTATTTTTGAATTTATCAGCTTTCCAAATTGTTAAAGAGCAGTCTTTATTAAAAAGACAAAGGTAAGCAATGTTGCTTAACTTTGTCGTTTCAGACAATGTTGATTCTATAAAAGAGATTTATTATCGCTTTTTCATCAACATGCTAGTGTATTCAAATAATCTGTGTGGACACTTAAAGAAAAGTATCGAATGATTGGTCATCACAAGTGACGACCTGAATAAAACTGTATTTTTAGATTAATTATCTAAAAATCTGTTTTATTTTTGTCTGTAAGGAGGTGATCCAGCCCCAGGTTCCCCTAGGGCTACCTTGTTACGACTTCACCCCAGTCATGAACCACAAAGTGGTGAGCGTCCTCCCCGAAAGGTTAAACTACCCACTTCTTTTGCAGCCCACTCCCATGGTGTGACGGGCGGTGTGTACAAGGCCCGGGAACGTATTCACCGTAGCATTCTGATCTACGATTACTAGCGATTCCGACTTCATGGAGTCGAGTTGCAGACTCCAATCCGGACTACGACGCACTTTTTGGGATTGGCTCCACCTCGCGGCTTCGCAACCCTTTGTATGCGCCATTGTAGCACGTGTGTAGCCCTACTCGTAAGGGCCATGATGACTTGACGTCGTCCCCACCTTCCTCCGGTTTATCACCGGCAGTCTCCCTAGAGTTCCCACCATTACGTGCTGGCAACTAAGGATAGGGGTTGCGCTCGTTGCGGGACTTAACCCAACATTTCACAACACGAGCTGACGACAGCCATGCAGCACCTGTCTCACAGTTCCCGAAGGCACCAATTCATCTCTGAAAAGTTCTGTGGATGTCAAGAGTAGGTAAGGTTCTTCGCGTTGCATCGAATTAAACCACATGCTCCACCGCTTGTGCGGGCCCCCGTCAATTCATTTGAGTTTTAACCTTGCGGCCGTACTCCCCAGGCGGTCAACTTAATGCGTTAGCTGCGCCACCCAGTGCTCAAGGCACCAGTCGGCTAGTTGACATCGTTTACGGCGTGGACTACCGGGGTATCTAATCCCGTTTGCTCCCCACGCTTTCGTACATGAGCGTCAGTTATTGTCCAGGTGGCCGCCTTCGCCACTGGTATTCCTTCAGATCTCTACGCATTTCACCGCTACACCTGAAATTCTACCACCCTCTACAAAACTCTAGTTTGTCAGTTCGAAATGCAGTTCCCAGGTTGAGCCCGGGGCTTTCACATCTCGCTTAACAAACCGCCTGCGTACGCTTTACGCCCAGTAATTCCGATTAACGCTCGGACCCTCCGTATTACCGCGGCTGCTGGCACGGAGTTAGCCGGTCCTTCTTCTGCGAGTAACGTCACAGCTAGCAGTTATTAACTACTAACCTTTCCTCCTCGCTGAAAGTACTTTACAACCCGAAGGCCTTCTTCATACACGCGGCATGGCTGCATCAGAGTTTCCTCCATTGTGCAATATTCCCCACTGCTGCCTCCCGTAGGAGTCTGGACCGTGTCTCAGTTCCAGTGTGGCTGATCATCCTCTCAAACCAGCTAGGGATCGTCGCCTTGGTGAGCCTTTACCTCACCAACTAGCTAATCCCACTTGGGCACATCCAATCGCGAAAGGCTCCGAAGAGTCCCCTTCTTTCCCCCGTAGGGCGTATGCGGTATTAGCCATCGTTTCCAATGGTTGTCCCCCACGACTGGGCAGTTTCCCAAGCATTACTCACCCGTCCGCCGCTCGACACCTCAGGAGCAAGCTCCCTTGTGTTTCCGCTCGACTTGCATGTGTTAGGCCTGCCGCCAGCGTTCAATCTGAGCCATGATCAAACTCTTCAATTAAAAGTTTAACTGTTTAACGTTCCCTACTTTTACATAAGAAACGACTCAATGAATTTACTGTCATATCAAGTAATTTCTTACTTGGTGTGAACATCTTCATTAAGTATTTTTTGATACTTAACCGATTTAGCCTTGAACATTTGATTAATAATCAAATGTTAGCTAAGTCTTAAAAATGCCCACACAGTTTATTTGAATACTTATTGTTAAAGAACGTTTCAACTCGACTTACTCAAAGTAAGGAGTTACGCTTCAAACCGTGTGGCTCGTTGCGTTAGGGATGCGTATCTTACGTCATTCCTTTTTGAAGTCAACAACTAATTTTAAATAATTTTTAAAGATAATTTAAAGCGTTGTTTTTCTTCCTAACCCGTATCAGCGCTGCTTCTTAGCTCTTCGTTAAAAGATGCTCTATCAGTGCTTCCCCGTGTCAGTGGATGCGCATTATAGAGATCCCATCGAACTTGGCAAGGGCTTTTTTAATCTTTTATTTCGTTTGGTCATTAAAGCTTCGAATCGGTCACAAAACAGTGCAAGTTAGTGCATTAATCAACCTCAACAACAAAAAAGGACAGTATAAACTGTCCTTTTCATTATTTATTCACGTCACTTTACTTTAAGAGCTTGTCTATTTGAGCTTGCTCTTGTTCAGTGAGGCTATCGATATCATTCTCTTGCTGGGAATTAGCGACTTGCAATTCACCACGACGCTTTCTTTGTCTCATTACAATGTATGCAACCATAATGACTCCAAAAACACCAAAACCTATTGGTCCATACCAGAGGAAATAGGTAACGCGATCAAGTTTAGGCTTATAAAGTACAAAGCTACCGTAGCGCATAACCATATATTCCATAATTTGCTCATCGGTACGTCCCTCTTCGAGTAACCTACGAACTTCACGGCGTAGATCCTGTGAAATAAGTGAGTTTGAATCTGCAAGATTTTGATTTTGACATTTTGGACACCGAAGTATTTTATTCAATTTATGAAATCGAACTTCATACTCAGATGTACTAAAGGTGTATGTTTCAACTGATGTACTATTACTTTCAGTGCTAAATAGCACGATAATAAATGTCATTAAGGCGATTATTAATTGTTTCACGTTTCATTCGCCTTGTTTTTTAAAGAGTCTATTAGCGGTTTTATCTTAGTGTTCCAAGCAACAGGATCGAGAATACCAGCATATCGCAATTTAATAACACCATTACCATCAACAACGAACGTCTCTGGAGCACCGTATACGCCAAGATCCAGCGCTAACTTCCCATCAACATCATAGACGGTGAACTGATAAGGATCTTGGTAGTCTTTTAGCCATTGTTGTGCAGCAGATAAATCATCTTTAAAGTTAATGCCATAGATAGGTAAACCACTCTTGGCAAGATCTAGAAGATAAGGATGTTCAATTTTACAGCCTGCACACCAGGTTCCCCAAATATTAAGGAGATAAACTTCACCTTTAAGATCGGCGTTTGTAACAACTCGGCTCTGATCGGTAACCGTCAGTAACTTAAACGCGGGAACTGGTTTGCCCTCTAATGCTGATGGCATAGCCTGAGGATTAAGGTAGAGCCCTCTATATAAGAAGAAGCCAAGCACCATAAATAAGATAAGTGGTAAAAATAGTAATACTCTTTTCATTATAAGTGTCCTAGGCAATTGCCGGTTGAGATTCAACGGATGCATTAGCTGTTGATTTGCGGCGGTAACGCTTATCAAACATACATAAGAATCCACCTAGCATTATTATCAAACCAGCCAACCATAATAGATTGATATATGGTTTAACGTAAATTCGTACTGCCCAAGCGTCGTTATCAAGTGGATCACCTAAGGCAACAAATAAATCTCGAGTCAGGGTACTGTCAATGCCAGCCTCAGTCATTCCCATCGTTTGCACGCGATACACTCGACGTTCAGGGTGAAGGCTTGCTACTCGTTGGCCATTCTCATACGCAATAATAGTTGCACGTTGTGAACTATAGTTTGGCCCTTCAACGGGTTCTACCGTTTGTAATGAGAACTCATAGCCGCTGAGTGATACTTTATCGCCTTTATCCATTCGAACATCAAGTTGCGATTCGTAATGGCTAACCAAGGTCACACCAACAATAGCAATAGCAATACCGAGATGGGCAGTTACCATGCCCCAATAACTTTGGGTCGGACGCGTTATATCAAGTTTACCGTCTCGCCCTTTTATACTGGTATGAGTATTTTTCAACGTACCTAAGGTTAACCAACAAGCGAGGCCCATTCCAATTGCAACCCAACCGATAAACTCATCACCATAGACGATTGGAAATGCAAGACCAAAAATCACGCTAACCAATGCAATTATGCCAAGCTCATTAATTAGCGTACCCGCTTTATTTTTCTTCCAACGAATAATAGGCGCCGCCGCCATAATCACCACCATTACCGCAATAATGGGATTAAACACGGTATTGAAGAATGGGGGACCTACCGATATTTTTCCATATCCTAGCGCGTCAACTAACAGTGGGTATAACGTGCCAAGTAAAACAGTTGCTGTCGCTACAACCAATGCTATATTGCCTAAGAGAATTAATGTTTCTTTAGAAAGTAATTCAAAATTAGACGGCTCACGCAATGAACTTGCTTTAAATGCAAACAAGGTCAGAGAGCCTATTACCGCAATAGCAAGGAGCAACAATATAAACATACCGCGCGAAGGATCGGCTGCGAATGAATGTACTGAATTAAGCACACCAGAACGTACTAAGAAGGTTCCTAATAAGCTTAACGAAAATGCAGAAATCGCTAGTAATACCGTCCAGTTTCTAAATTGACCGCGCTGTTCGGTAACCGATAACGAATGAATAAGTGCTGTTCCAACTAGCCACGGCATAAATGAGGCATTTTCTACGGGATCCCAGAACCACCAGCCGCCCCAGCCAAGTTCATAATATGCCCACCAACTACCGAGCATGATACCTACCGTTAGAAATGCCCAAGCAGCGAGTGTCCAAGGCCTTGTCCAGCGAGCCCATGCGGCATCCATTTTGCCACTCATCAGCGCCGCGACGGCAAATGCAAAGGCGACAGAAAAGCCAACATAGCCAAGATAAAGCATAGGTGGATGGAGAATAAGTCCAATATCCTGTAACAACGGATTTAGATCTCGCCCCTGCGTTGGAATATCAAATAAAATTCGATCGAAAGGATTAGAGGTAAGCAAAGTAAATAGGAAGAAACCAGCCGCAACCAACCCCAGAATTGATAGTACTCTAGCAACGAAGGCTTCTTCTAATTGTCGACTAGTTGCTGCCAATGCCAATGTCCAGACACATAATGTTAATACCCAAAATAACAATGAGCCTTCATGACCACCAAACACAGCGGCAATTTTATATTGAATCGGCAATTCAGTATTAGACTGGTGCGCGATGTACGCCACAGAGAAATCGTCGGTTATAAAACTATAAGTTAATAAGCCATAACTTACAGCGGCAAAGAAGAACATGCCGAAGGTGAGAGGTCTAGCGTAACGAATTAGGCTTAAATTATTTTGCGCCACACCAACTAGTGGGATAACGCCAAGAGCAATTGCGAACATTAGTCCGACGATAAATGAGAAATTTCCTAACTCAGGGATCATTTCACTTCCTCAGTATTAAAGATAAAACTGCTATTTAGCAGCATAATGCATCGGGTACTTATAATAACTGATCACAACCTCGATTAACTAATAAAGATCAAAAAATCCTTATTTAGGTCCGTACAATTAAAACAACAGAAGCTCGATGGACACTGATAATCAGCAAAAGTTTCATGATTTTTATAATTTATTTTTCGCAACTTGATCCTGCATAAATTTTACGGTGATAGCTATACCACAAGGCATATTTTAACGTACAATCAGCACCAATTTTTCATAAGCATTGGCGACGAGTCAAATCATGACAACTGAACTTTGGGCAGCAATAGGTTTTATGGTGCTAATAGCACTTCTTATTTTATGGTGGCCTTATGCTCGAAATAGCCAAATCAAAGCGCAATCGAATAATGCGCGAAATGAAGCTAATAAAGAAAGCTATTTCACTTCATTAGAAAAAATTGATACTCAACTTGCTGAAAATCGTATTGATCAACAAGAATACGACGAGCTAAAAACAGAGCTAGGCCGTAAGCTATTACAAGAAGCAACAGATAGTAGCGAGCAACTAGAAGTAAAATCTCACTCGATACTTTTCCCTATTATCTTGAGCGGTTTGCTAGCATCAGCATCAATTTATATGTATCTAAATATTGGTGAATCTCAACACCTTGAACAAGCGATGGCTCAGAATGCTCAAGCAAAATCACAGCAAGAGAAATATCAACAAGCACTGTCGCTGCTTGAAGAAAAAGTTGCTCAAAATCCTAATAACAGTGAAATGTTATTTAACTTGGCGCATTTTTATATCTCAGCGCAGCAATTTGACAATGCTATCGCGTCATTTAAAAAACTAATTACTATGGTTGGTGAGCATGCTGAGTTTATCGGCCCTCAAGCTCAAGCTCTGTATTATAAAAACAATCAACAAATGACGGATGAAGTTAAGCAACTCATCGAACAAGCCTTAGCACTTGATCCCAACGATGTATCAACCTTAGTGTTGGTTGGCATGGATAATTTTGTTAACGGAAACTACGGACAAGCTATTGTGGTGTGGCAACGTGTAGTGAACAACGGTCGTCCAGGTACTGACATCGATGCACTAACCAATGCAATTGCCAATGCAAAGCAACGATTGGCAATGACAGGTCAACCGATCCCTGAAGTTGAGACACCAGTTGTGTCAAAAAGCGGCGTTGATGTTGACGTTGCTATTAGTGAAAAACTAGATGGTTCTTTTACATCAGACCAAACGATCTTTATTTATGCAATTGCGCTTGAAGGCCCTCGTATGCCACTAGCGGCAATCAAGCTTACCGCGGGCGATTTACCACTATCCATTCGCTTAGATGATTCTCGAGCGATGACACCAGCAGCTAAAATTAGTCAGCACAAACAAGTGCGGTTATTTGCTGTTGTCTCAAAAAGTGGCAGTCCTGGAATTAAATCAGGTGACTTACACGGCATGATTGAAAAAGCAGATATTGACGCCCAGCAGCCTTATCAACTTATCATTGATAAAGTAGCAGAATAATCATGAACAGCTTGTTGCGCGCTCACCAATTAACTTGTATTCGTGAAGATCGTGTTTTATTTGACGAACTTTCATTTACGGTAAATGCTGGCGATTTAATTCAGATTGAAGGTGCTAACGGTGCCGGAAAAACTAGCCTGCTGCGTCTGCTCGCCGGATTATCTCTTCCGTATGAAGGTGAAGTGCGCTACCAAGAGCAAGCTATTACAAAATGTCGCGAAAATTACTATCAGGATTTAACCTTTATTGGCCACTTAGCTGGTGTTAAAGGTGAACTTACTGCGGTTGAGAACTTATCCTTTAGTTTAGCGTTACAACAAGACAGCATTGATAATATCGACAATGCGATTGAACGCGTCAGTTTAACTGGGTTTGAAGACAGCTACGCATCGCATCTTTCGGCAGGTCAAAATCGTCGTATTGCCCTTGCTCGATTGTGGCAAAGCACCAGTAAGATTTGGATCCTAGACGAACCCTTTACCGCCATTGATAAATCTGGCGTTGCGCAGCTAGAGCAGTTATTTCTGGATCATGTAGCACGCGGCGGCGCGATAATATTTACCAGCCATCAAGAATTACAAATAGCTAACCAGTCAGTGCAACGCATCAACTTAGAGGATCTCATTTAATGTCCACGCCTCATCCACTAAGTTATCGTCAATTATTTTGGCAAGTTATGCACCGCGACTTAAAAGTTGCAGTGCATAACAAAGGGGATATTTTAAATCCGCTGATTTTTTTAGTGATAGTTATTACCTTGTTCCCGCTAGGTATTGGACCAGAAACAAATCTATTAACACGAATTGCTCCAGGTATTATTTGGGTGGCAGCGCTATTATCAGCGCTCTTGTCATTGGAAAGATTATTTAAAAATGACTTCAGCGATGGTTCGCTTGAGCAAATGCTACTGAGCCCTCAGCCTTTATTTATTATGGTGCTAGCTAAAATTAGCGCTCACTGGCTACTAACCGGGCTTCCTATTATATTAATCGCACCATTACTTGCATTAATGCTGCATATGGATCCGCTAGCCTACCCTGCACTTATGATAACATTAGCATTGGGAACGCCAATATTGAGCCTGATCGGCGCGATTGGTGTAGCATTGACAGTTGGCCTCAAAAAAGGCGGCGTTCTATTAAGTTTATTGATTTTACCACTATATATACCAGTCTTAATTTTCGCGACTGGCGCCATAGAAGCTGCAGCGCTTAATATGCCTTATAGTGGACATATAGCAATTATTTCAGCGTTGTTAGTACTTGCATTGACCTTGAGTCCATTTGCAGTAAGTGCCGCATTGCGCGTTAGTACCAATTAATTTAAATTTTTAGGTGAGTAAATAGATTATGTGGAAGTGGTTACATCCATACGCAAAAGCAGAACGCAGCTACCAGCTAGCGTCAACGCTACAGCCGTGGTTTGCGATCTCTAGTATCGTATTATTAGTCGTTGGAGCCGTTTGGGGATTAGCGTTTGCACCAGCAGAGTTATACCAGAAAGAGTATTATCGGATTATTTACATCCATGTTCCTGCAGCAACACTCTCAATGAGTGTTTATATGGCAATGGCAACCGCTGTACTGATTTCTATGGTCTGGCAGTTAAAGCTCGCTGATGCCGCCGCCGCAGCAATGGCACCGATTGGCGCAACGTTAACAGCTATCGCGTTAATTACAGGTGCAATATGGGGCGCGCCATCGTGGGGAACTTCATGGGTATGGGACGCACGACTAACCTCTTATCTTATTCTTCTATTTTTATATTTAGGCGTTATTGCGTTACATAATGCGTTTGAAGATAAAGCATTAGCAAGCCGCGCAGCAGGGATCCTAACCTTAGTGGGTGTGGTAAACATTCCTATCATTAAATACTCCGTTGAATGGTGGAATACGCTACACCAAACAGCAACAATTTCCAAACTGTCAGCACCTTCGATGAGCAGTGAAATGTTATGGCCATTATTAACCAATATTCTTGCCTTTGCCTTAATGATCGGAGCGCTAACTTTAGTCAGATTCAAAAATGAGGTTCTTGCACGAAATGCAATGCGCCCATGGGTACGTGAACTGGCCACTAAAGTAGGAGATAAATAATGCATTTTGATAGTTTTAGCGACTTTATCGCGATGGGTGGACATGCCTTTTACGTTTGGTGGGCCTACGGTATTACCTTTACCCTACTAACGACACTAACCATTGTTAGTGTTCGACGTAAAAATTCATTATTAAAAGAAATAGCTAAACGTGCACAGCACGAAGACAAATTAAAACAAATGAGAAAGGATAAGAAAACTAATGAATCCAAGACGTAAAAAGCGCCTCACTATCATTTCTATCATCTTCGTCGGTTTTGCAGCCGTCGTTGGGTTGGTGCTTTATTCACTTAGCCAAAATATCAATTTATTTTACACACCCCATGAAATTATTGGCGGTAAAGAAGACACAGGGCTTAAGCCAGTTATCGGTCAACGCCTGCGAATTGGTGGCATGGTTAAAGAGGGCTCGCTAGTTAAAAACAGTCAGGACTTGGAAGTATCATTTGTTGTGTTTGATGCGACTCACGAAGTCACTGTAACTTATGAAGGACTATTGCCTGATTTGTTCCGCGAAGGTCAAGGTATAGTCGCAAATGGTGTGTTAGCTGAAGGCAATGTCATCGTCGCTACTGAAGTGCTTGCAAAGCATGACGAAAATTATGTAGCGCCAGAAATTGCAGATGCAATGAAAAAACAACACCAAAAAGCAGAGAAGGCGAAAGCTGCTTACTAAAATCTCCCATATCAACGGTAGCGATTCATGTTGCAATTACCAGGTGAAAAGTGGACATTCATCGCATTAGCAATGATTGCGATCCTTATTCTTGGCTTTTTTATTGACTTTGTTGAAGTCGCTTTCATTATTGTGCCTATTTTGACACCAATAGCCGAATCTTTAGGGATAAATATGATTTGGTTTGCTATACTCATTGCAATGAATTTGCAGTCGTCATTTTTGCCCCCCTTTGGGTTTAGTTTGTTCTATCTCAAAGGTGTCGCCCCTAAAGGCGTGGCAACCACGGGTATTTATAAAGGAGTTATCCCATTTATTATGATTCAAGTGGCAGTACTTGCAATGCTCATTATGTTTCCAAGTGTCTTTGGCTTGTCGATGGAATAAAAACCGAAAGCAGCGTCATAGAAAAGTAGTCAATTAAAGGGATGGGAGCGACTACTTTAAAATTCTTCTCAAAGAATTTTTTATTAAAATTTTACTTTTCCCGATTCCCTGCTAAATTATAGTTGTATAATAATTTTGTATTAGTAACCCTTTCCTAAAATTGCACTATAGGAAAATTGAATTTACGTAAGGTAATGATGAAAAATACTCCGATATATATAGTTTCAACCGTTTCTGATAGTGCATTATCAAAATTAACTTTGATTTTGCAAACATTAGATTTAAAAATCGTTTCCACCCAAGTTGACCAAGTTAATCAACTTCCTGATGGAATAGTGTTATTGGATTCTAGAACTTTAGATATCGACCAACACGGTATTCCAAAGCAAATTAATGATGTTAGTCGTAAGCATCAACTTGCACTCATTAATGTGCCGAAAGATTCAGTCAATGAATATATTTGTGTTCAAATGGGTATTAAAGCTGCTTTTTACACAGATATCGAAACAGACCAATTATTGAAAGGTTTACGCTGTTTAATGAATGGCGAATGGTGGTTCTCTCGTAAAGTATTAAGCCAAACGCTAGCAAGTTTATTTGAAAATATGCCAACAAGCATGCAAGCATCAATGACACCGACGCAACCTCTCGCCGCAGGCCTAACTAAGCGTGAAAAGACAATCATTAAACTGGTTTGTCAGGGTGCTAAAAATCAAGAAGTTGCTGATTCACTCAATATCAGCCCGCACACAGTAAAAACTCATTTGTATTCAATTTTCAGAAAAACCGAGTGTCGTAATCGTGTTGAACTGCTTAATTGGGCGAAGCAACATACATTAACTTACCAACTAATGGTGTAGTGAAAATAACGAATATCAGCTCCTTGTTACCCTTAGCGTTACTGGAAACCATTTGTACTGAACATAAAAAAAGCTGCTTTGAGCAGCTTTTTTATTACCTATAAAACACAATAAAGGTGATTAAACTGAAATCAACCCTAACGCATCTTTCGCTTTATCTAGAGTAACGGCCGCTTTTTCAGAAGCTCGTTCAGCAGCATCTTTCATAATATTTAATAATGCGCCTTCATCTTTACGCAGCTCGAAATAGCGTTGTTGAAGTGGTTCTATCACCGATAATACAGCGTCTGCTGTATCTTTTTTCAAGTGACCATACATTTTGTCTTCATATTCTGGTACAAGATCATCAATAGCGCGACCAGTCATACAAGACATTAAAGTTAGCAGATTGGATACGCCTGGCTTTTCATCATTATCAAAGTAAATCCGAGCCTGTTCATCAGAGTCAGTCACCGCACGTTTTAATTTCTTCTCAATTTTCTTAGGCTCATCTAACAGCATAATAAAGTTGTTAACGTTATCATCTGACTTAGACATTTTCTTCAGAGGATCTTGCAGGCTCATTACACGCGCACCAACTTTAGGAATAAACGGCGCTGGTAACTTAAAAACTTCGCCATATAAATTATTAAAGCGTGTTGCGATATCACGTGTTAGCTCAAGGTGCTGCTTTTGGTCTTCGCCAACAGGCACACTATCGGCTTGATACAGCAAGATATCAGCAGCTTGAAGTACTGGATAGCCAAATAATCCAACATTGACATTTTGAGCGTGACGAGAAGATTTATCTTTAAACTGCGTCATTCGGTTTAGCTCACCCATTTGGGCGTAACAATTTAAAATCCAACCTAGTTGAGCATGTTCAGGAACTTGCGATTGCGTAAAAATAGTGCTTTTTTTAGGATCTAAACCACAGGCAATATACATCGCTAGACACTCCAATACGCGCTCTCGCATTACCGCCGGATCTTGACGAACAGTAATGGTGTGTAAATCAGCTAACATAAAGAAACAATCATTGTTTTCTTGCATCGGTAGCCATTGGTTAATAGCACCAATGTAATTACCGATCGTTAAACCGCCAGACGGTTGAATCCCACTTAATACCACAGGTTTTGACATGATTATTTCTCTTTATGTTATTTACTGTTGTTACAATTTTTTAATTCAAGGCGCATTTCATCAATGACAGTCTTATAATCAGGCTGATTAAATATAGCCGAACCAGCGACAAACATGTCAGCACCGGCGGCAGCAATCTCACCAATATTATCTACTTTGACACCACCATCAACTTCTAGGCGAATATCATAACCGCTGTCATCAATTAATTGGCGAACTTGGCGCAATTTATCTAACGTTGATGGAATGAAACTTTGACCACCGAACCCTGGGTTAACTGACATTAGCAAAATAACATCAAGCTTATCCATAATATATTCTAAACAAGTTAAGGGCGTCGCAGGGTTTAACACAACACCCGCCTGACAACCGTTATCTTTAATGAGCTGCAATGTTCTATCAAGGTGCTGAGTGGCTTCCGGATGAAAAGTAATAATTGAAGCCCCCGCTTTAGCGAACTGCGGTACCAAGGAATCGACCGGCGATACCATTAAATGTACATCTATAGGTGCTTTTATCCCGTAATCACGTAATGCCTGACAAATTGCCGGGCCAAATGATAATGCGGGTACATAATGATTATCCATCACATCAAAGTGAACAACATCGGCGCCGCTTGTTAAAACACGATCCACATCTTCGCCTAGGCGGGCAAAGTCAGCAGATAAAATCGATGGAGCAATTAAAAAATCTTTCATTACGCAATCTCATACCAAGAATTGAAAGCGCAATAATACAGGAGTGAAGCTTAGGGGTGAAGTGATAATATGGCGGCATATCTGTCGCCATATTAATTAGTGTTTAGAGATCGAAATCAATTGAATAACTTATTGCAACTTTCATATCATCACCGCTGTTATCGGTATCTGATATTGCAAAAGTAAATCCATTTTTACTTAAGCTCACGCCATAATCACTATAATCTCCACCGGCATCAAAGCTTGAAGAACCATAATGAAAGCCCAACTCTAAACCTTCACTTACTTCAAATGCCATGTCGACGAATATGTAATCATCGTCACCAAAGTCACCACCCGCATCAGAGTCAGCTAATACGTTATAGCCAACAGTTAAAAATTCCCAATTCACGCTCGCGTACACTTCTGAAAAATCAAGATCATCGCCTGCTGGGTAGCCGTAATTTAAAAAACCGACATCAAATGCAAATTCGCCGACTTCGAAACCATAGCCTGCATATAAATCCAATTCTGAATTTGCAGTGCCGTATTTTACATTCGACGCCCATGCACCGACATAAAATCCTGATTTGGCGTTAAAATCGATGCCACCAGAAACAGCGGCTTGATCATCGGTTTGCGTAACGCCACGCCAAATATAATTATTGGTTACTGCTGCGTTTGCTGATAAGCCTTCAACAGCGTGAGATGAGGTGGTAAATAATCCTGTTGCTAACGCCACAGCGCTAAGCATTAAAACGGTTTTCTTCATGGAGAGTCCTTATTAATAATTGATATATTTTTGTAAAGCACTAACTAGACCAAATTTATTATTGATTGATTTTAATGAAGATTAAAAGCATTTATTAAAAATGAAATCATATTTTTGCACTATTTTCGAGCAATATACAACCATTTTGGTGCATCAAGTCACTGTTTTAAAAATAGTTAATTAACTTATTAGTTCAGCCGATTTATAATCGCTAATTAGCAATTTTTTTTGATAGTTACATCGATTGGCGTTAAAGTCATTGTTATCGATAGATAAATCACCACTTATCGGCTACTATTCAATAACGCTTAATAATGTAAAGAGGACTTATGTCAATTATCCAAAAGCCGCAGCAAGATCCTGTTATAGATTGGTTTTTATCGCAGTGTCATTTACATAAGTACCCAAAGAAAAGTACGTTGATTCATCGCGGCGATGTTGCAGATACGCTTTATTACATTATTGACGGCTCAGTGGCAGTACTTATAAAAGATGAACAAGGTAAAGAGATGATCTTATCTTATTTGTCTAAAGGTGATTTTGTTGGTGAACTTGCATTATTTGAAGATGAGCCTGAGCGTACTGCATGGGTTAAAACTCGTGAATCATGTACGATTGCTGAGATTTCATTTACTCGCTTTAAACAGTTAGTGCAAACTAACCCAGAAATCCTGATGAAGTTATCTAAGCAGATGGCTGATCGTTTACAAAGTACCAGTGAAAAAGTTGGGGATTTAGCGTTCTTAGACGTTACTGGTCGTATTGCGCAAACATTACTGAATTTATGTAAACAGCCAGATGCGATGACTCACCCTGACGGCATGCAAATAAAGATCACTCGTCAAGAAATTGGTCAAATTGTCAGTTGTTCTCGTGAGACCGTTGGCCGTGTATTGAAATTACTTGAAGAGCAAGAGCTCATTTCTGCACACGGCAAGACCATCGTAGTATTTGGCACTCGCTAACAACACGATACATATAAATTGATAAACGCGATCTGGATTCCAGGTCGCGTTTTTTTATGTCTAATACCAATTGCATTAAGTAAGTGATCTTGTTGTGCGTAGAGAAAATCAGCTAAAACAAGGCGCTCGATTGACTAATAGCTGGCTATTAGGATTGAGAGCAACGCCATTTTAGTTAATTTTAACAAGTACAAGTGGGCAAATATTTAATGCAATTGGTATCAGATATTCCTTTTAAAAGACTACACCTTCGCACATTCATCAGTTATCCGTTTCAAGATCCCTTAAAAAGTGTCAAATTTTTGAGTAGATACTCTATACGAATTGAATTTGTGCTGTTAGTATCGATTCTAACAAATGTTTCAAACAAGCGTTTTGAAATAAACTCTAATGATAATAACAATTAATTTGAGGTGAGCATGCCTGATTATAAAGCCCCACTAAAAGACATCGAATTTGTAATGAACGACGTCTTAGATTTCGAAAATCACTACGCCAACTTGCCAAGCGGTGAAGAAGCGTCGCCTGATTTAGTCAACGCAATTCTAGTTGAAGCCGCTAAATTTTCAGAAGAAGTACTTGCACCACTTAATCAAATTGGTGACCAACAAGGGTGTACCCGACAAGACGATGGCAGTGTAACAACACCAGAAGGTTTTAAAGAAGCATATCAACAGTATGTCGAAGGCGGTTGGCCATCACTAGCACATGATCCTGAATTCGGCGGCCAAGGTCTTCCTGAATCGTTAAGTTCAGTGATCAGCGAAATGGTTGGTACTGCTAATTGGTCATGGGGCATGTATCCAGGGCTAAGCCACGGTTGTATGAACACATTAACAAGCCATGGTACAGACGAGCAAAAATCAGCCTATCTGCCAAAATTAATTAGCGGCGAATGGACAGGCACAATGTGTCTGACAGAACCACACGCAGGCACTGATTTAGGCCTACTACGTACAAAAGCAGAACCAAATGAAGACGGTAGCTTCAATATTACAGGTACTAAAATCTTTATTTCTTCTGGTGAACACGATATGGCAGAAAATATTATTCATATTGTATTAGCTCGTCTACCAGGGGCCCCTGAAGGTACTAAAGGCATCTCATTATTTATCGTACCTAAATTTAACCTTGACGCTCAAGGTAACATTACGGACAAAAACAACGTAAGTTGTGGCTCACTTGAACACAAAATGGGTATTCACGGCAACGCGACGTGTGTCATGAATTTCGATGGCGCTAAAGGCTACTTAATTGGCGCAGAAAACCGTGGTCTCAACTGTATGTTTACCTTTATGAATAGTGCACGTATTGGCACAGCAATCCAAGGTTTGACCGCTGCTGAAGCTTCATTTCAAGGTGCCGTAGCTTACGCTAAAGACCGCCTACAGATGCGTTCACTTAGCGGCGCTAAAAACCCACAAGGTGCGGCTGATCCAATCATTGTTCACCCAGATGTGCGTCGTATGCTACTTACTCAAAAAGCTTTTGCCGAAGGTAATCGTGCAATGGCTTATTTTGGTGCCCAACAAAATGACTTGGCACATAGTGCAAAAACACCAGAAGAACGCAAGGCAGCCAGTGATCTTCTCTCTTTCTTAACGCCGATTATGAAAGCCTTTATGACCGAAACAGGATTCGAAGCGGCCAATCATGGTGTCCAAGTCTTTGGTGGTCATGGTTTCATTCAGGAATGGGGCATGGAACAAATTGTTCGTGATACTCGAATATCAATGCTTTACGAAGGAACAACAGGGGTACAAGCGCTAGACTTATTGGGCCGTAAGGTACTAATGACTCAAGGTGAACTACTGAAAAACTTCACTAAGATTGTGCACCAATTTGTTAAAGCTGAAACTGAAACACCTGACATGGCACAATTTACCAAACCACTCGCTGATCTCAATAAGCAATGGGGTGAAATTACGATGGAAATTGGCATGAAAGCAATGCAAAACCAAGACGAAGTTGGTGCAGCATCAGTTGATTATTTAATGTATTCAGGCTACGTGTCTCTCGCTTATTTTTGGGCTAAGTCAGCTAAAGCTGCATTAGAAAAACTAGCTTCAGGAGAAGGCGATCAAGCTTTCTATCAGGCAAAATTTGATACTGCCAAATTTTACTTTGCACGTATTTTACCACGCACATTGTCCCATGTAGAAATGATCAAAGCTGGCAACAACACGTTAGCTGCGATTGATAGCGAACACTTCGTTTTCTAAGCTTGACAATATTTTTTAAAGCCTCTTTTTAAAGAGGCTTTTTTACGCCCAGTTCAGCACTTTATTCCTATCAACAGCATTAAATCATCTCCTTTATAATTACTTGAATTAATAACAAACCAAACCTTCAACCACTTGAAATAATATAATTTTTTTAAATTTAATCAAAAATTATCTCTACTCAATTCCTATATCATTTTCATTATAAAAATATTGTAATCTAGTAATATATTAGCTACTTTTAATGATAAGACGATCACATTTTAGCCATAATACGAAATGTTTGTATTATAAATAAAGGGTGTGTACGCAAGGAAACCTATTGTTGTAATGAATTAAATTGAAGGATTGCACTATGAATTTAAAGACCAAAATATTAATTGGTGCCGCCTTGCTGGTCGCATTGCCCATTATTATTTCCTCTGTCGTACTTGGCTATAACGCATCAACAAGCGCATACAACGCACTAGAAGACTCTAGTAAGTCACGATTAACAGCAGTTAGAGATATCACCAAAGGGCGAATTGAAGATTATTTAAGTACATTGAATAAGCAAGTAAAAACCTTCTCTAACGACCGTATGATAATTGATGCAATGAAAGGCTTTACAAGCGCCTATAACTCATACCCTCAACAAAGTCCTCAATCTATCGCAATCGCTAAAGAAGAGTTAAGAACCTATTATAAGACGCAGTTTAATCCTACCTATCAATCTCAAAACAATGGTAATTCAGCGAATATCGATCAGTGGCTAGCTAATCTATCCGATTCAGCAATCCTATTACAGCACAAATTGATTCAAGAGAATTCTAATCCCATCGGTGAAAAGCACCTGCAAGATTCGCTATACGATAATAGTGATTACGACACAGCACACAGTCTTTACCATCCATCGATTAAAGACTATTTAGAACAGTTTGAATATTATGATATTTTTCTCGTTGATAGCCAAACAGGCAACATCGTATATTCAGTATTTAAAGAATTAGATTTTGCAACGTCTCTAACACAAGGCTCATTTGCCAATTCTGGTATCGCTAAAGTCTTTAGCAAAACTAATGCACTATCAGATAACCAAGTATCAGTCTTCGAAGACTTTGCAGGTTATGCTCCTTCGTACGAATCACCAGCAGCATTCATTGCATCGCCGATATTTGTTCAAGGTGAAAAGATCGGTGTATTAATATTTCAAATGCCAATCGGTAAACTTAATGAAGTAATGACTCACAACAATGATTGGGCTAATGCAGGATTAGGCAATTCTGGTGAAACTTATCTGGTAGGCACAGATAATACATTACGTTCACAAAGTCGTTTTCTCATTGAAGATAAAGCAGGTTACTTAAAGGCAATTCAGTCTTCTGGCATACCGAAAAATGTTGTTAGTACTATAAGAGATAAAGAAACAGCAATTAGTCTTCAACCAGTCACAACTGAAACAGCAAACAGCGCTTTACAAGGACAAAGCGGCATTAAAATCATCAATGATTATCGTGACGTTTCGGTATTATCTGCATACGCTCCTATTTCATTTAATGGATTAACTTGGGGAATTCTAGCTGAATTGGATGAATCAGAAGCATTCAAAGAGGCACAAGCCATGAGTACAACTATTAAAATTTATGCCGTTGTCATAGGCTCAGTTCTAATCATCACCAGTGTTATTGCAGGATGGTATTTTGCGACATCGATAAGTGAACCCATCGTCAAGTTAAGCGATAGTATCAGTGAAATCGAAGACACTTCAGATCTTACCTATCGTCTTAAAGCCATTACCACTGACGAAATAGGTTCAGCATCTCACGCATTGAACTCCATGCTAACCAAATTTCATGATGGGATTACTAAGGTATCTGACAACGCCAATCTGATTGCTACTGCTGCCGAGAAAACCTCAGTAATCACAAAGCAAAACAGTAATTTATTAGACGAACAACAAAATAAAACAACTCAAGTTGCTACGGCAATGGAGCAAATGACGATTACGATGGAATCAGTAGCACAAAACCTTAATGACACCGTTGATGCCGTTAAAACCGTTGATGAGCAGAGTAATCAAGGTCACGCGACAATGCAAAGTACCATTAGCTCAGTAACATTGTTAGCGAGCCAAATTGAGCAGGCATCACAGGTTATTCGAGATTTTGAGAACCACAGTAGCGAAATTGTTGCCGTATTAGATGTTATCAAAGGTGTTGCAGAGCAAACTAACCTACTAGCATTAAATGCAGCAATCGAAGCAGCTCGTGCTGGAGAACAAGGCCGTGGCTTTGCCGTCGTTGCCGATGAAGTTCGTGCCTTGGCTGGCCGTACACAAACATCAACAAGTGAAATTGGTACCGTCATTGAAAAGCTAACGGCAAGTGCAGAACAAGCTGTTGGAGCCATGGAGCAAAGCCAAACACTTACCAAGGATGTCGTTGAGCAATCATCAACTGCCGAGCAGGCATTTTCCGAAGTATCAAATTCAATTGCATCGATCGCCGAGATGAATACTCAAATAGCGAGCGCCGTTGAAGAGCAACGTGCTACATCCGTCGATATTAATCAAAACATAAACTCAATTTCAAACATCAGTATGGAAAGTGCAAAAGGGTCAACGCAAACGGCTGCGGCGTCCGTCGAGCTAGCAGACTTAGCCCTAATGCTTCGTAATTTAGTTGCTGAGTTTAAAGTTTAACGCATTCCTATAAACAAAGGTCTACGGAGTATAAACTACGTAGGCTTTTTTATTGCCTGAATCATGGCATTACGCGGTGTCACTGATGAAGAACAAAAATTAAACAACGATACATCGTAATTATTCTCTTTTAAAAATAATACTCTATCTAACAGCAACCAGCGTTCTATTAGTTGCCTAAAAGCATGTGTAACCACTTCTATTCTTCTAATCGTTAAGAATCGTTCACGCCCATTTAACTCGTAGCGTTCATACGCTAGATTATCGGGTAACGTGATTTTCTTCTGTTGTGCAGCCCAAGCACAAAAGGCTGAAAAACTCCCTGTTAATAGCGATTGCTTTATTGAAGGTAATGACATGTATTCATTAACGCCACGTACCTCTCGCTGAATTAAATCAAATGCTAATCGCCAACTGACTTCCGTAACACGATGTCGCTTCTCGCGAGAGCCTGAAACAACCGACTGTTGCATCGACAAGCTCAAATCTTGCTTACTCAGCAATAAGTCACTCGATAACGCCAAACCAGACATAGGGTTATAGTTATTCGTTTGAATGAGATGATAACAACAAGGAGCCAATGATAACTGTGACACTTTTTGATAGGCGCCAAGCTTCAACAATCTAACATGTAAATCTCCACAAGCATGCAAAGCAACTGCGTGATGTTTTGGTGCTAATAAATTCTCAGCCTCAGATGAAAATACATCAACCTGTTCGACATGTTGCGATACTTGATGTTTACGAGCCAGAGTATTGCCCTGCTCACACAGTGTAGGTTGCCACTCTAGACTAACAACATTTCGTGACTGCTGGTGACTGAGCAACCGGCCAAGATGCCCTTTTCCCGCACACCACTCTAAAATGGGTGACTTTTCTAAAGGTATTAAGGCTGCAAATCGTTGTATTTGCGCCCACTTTCTACCTTTAATACCGGTATTAAAGTGCGGTGAAACATCCTCTATAGGTTGATGACTGTCAGGTAAATTATCAATAATATCGAGTTCTAAATTGATAAGAGAACTTACAAACTGACGCAGTTTTTTATCATCACCATCCAATTCGTCAATGTCATTAAGTGAAAGAGACGATAACGCTTGGTTAAGCTTATGATTTTCCTGCCACGGGAGTGCTAGATACGAAAACGGTAATATCTGCCAATATTGCCGTGTTTTCATTAATAAAGTATCAAGTGATTGGAACTGAGCGTTCCAATCGGCATCATTACTCATCAATCATTTGCTCATCGGCTTCGGCGCTATTATCAACCAACTCATCATCAGCTTGTAACCACTGATTCATCACGCTAATAGCTTCCGCTTTACCAATAACTTTTAATGATGAAAAGGCTTGAATGGTAATATCACCACCATAGACTTCGCAATCTTTACGTACTTTAAGCACAGCGGCTTTACGAGCACCAGATTTTAATTTATCGCACTTGGTCAACAAACCTAATACAGGAAGGTCACTCTCTACCGCCCAACGGATCATGTTTACATCTAGATCTTTCAAAGGGTGACGAATATCCATCATCACAACTAAACCGCGCAAACACTGACGATTCTGTAAATATTCACTTAATGATTTTTGCCATTTAAGCTTCATATCTAACGGTACTTTAGCAAAACCATATCCTGGCAAATCGACTAATCGACGTTGCGGATCTAGACCAAAGATATTAATCAGCTGTGTTCGACCTGGTGTTTTACTGGTTCGCGCCAAATTCTTTTGCCGAGTAATCGTGTTTAAAGCACTCGACTTACCAGCGTTGGAGCGGCCTGCAAAGGCTATCTCATATCCAACATCTGCTGGCATATGCATATGAGAAATATTAGGGGCACTCGTTAAAAAAGAGGCCACTTCAAAGTTTATTTTTAGATCTAACACAATTTTTGCTCCAAAACTTAAGTCAATCAGCTCTTCGCTGATTACTTTTTAATTTTTTCATGTACAATTATGAAAATTAAAACAAGTTTAGCATGCCTCGATAGCATGTGAGTAATAGCAATCTTAATAATTCCGTAAAAAGTTGAGACGACATGAAAAATGTAGCAATCGCATTAACACTATTAGTTGGACTAGTTGGTACGGCAAATGCCAAAGGTGATGCAGAAGCTGGTAAAGCTAAGTCAACAACCTGTATGGCTTGTCATGGTCCACAAGGCAATAAGACACTTCTTAATTCATACCCTAAATTAGCTGGTCAGCACGCAGACTATATTGTAAAGCAGCTTAAAGAATTCAAGTCTGGTGTTCGTAAAGACCCTACAATGGCTGGCATGGTTGCTGCACTATCTGAGCAAGATATGAAGGATTTGGCAGCATACTATCAATCACAACAAGTGACTGATGGAACAACACCAGAAAACGTTGTCGCGGTAGCTAAAAAGCTTTATCTAGGCGGTGACATGGAGCGTAAAATTGCATCTTGTATCTCTTGTCACGGGCCGCGCGGTAATGGTAGCGGCTTAGCTAAGTTCCCTAAAATTGCTAGCCAAAATGCAGAATACGTTGCTGCACAACTTAAGAAGTTCCGTTCAGGTGAACGTATGAATGATCCATCAGGTATGATGGTCGATACTGCGAAAAAATTAACTGACGCAGAAATTGATGCATTATCTAAATACGTTGGCGGTTTACACTAATCCAATTATTTAGTTTATTAGAGAGGCAAGCTTAATCGCTTGCCTTTTTTGATCGCGTTAAATAAAAATTCACGCTAATCAGTATGTTTAATACGTGTAGGTAACATTTAAACAATCAGGCTAATTTTATTGTTATGACGAATTAAGTCACAATATAAAATATTGATTAGTGAAGCTCACTGCCCTCTCCAACGTCCTGAATACACTCTCTATCATTCATTGTATTATCGAATAATGTTTCTTAGGTAAGATATATTATCCCTAAACTAATTTTTGAGATATGTAATACAATTGCATTAAGTAAGTGATCTTGTTGTGCGTAGAGAAAATCAGCTAAAACAAGGCGCTCGATTGACTAATAGCTGGCTATTAGGATTGAGAGCAACGCCATTTTAGTTAATTTTAACAAGTACAAGTGGGCAAATATTTAATGCAATTGGTATAAGTACTTAGGTTTGTCGGAAACAAGAACCTGACCGTTCATCCTCGACTCTAGCTCCTGCTTGGCTCTACCTCCTAAATCCATTTAGTCGTGAACATAAAAAAAGGCCACCGAAGTGACCTTTTTTCTAAGTATGGTATTTAGCTAAGCTAAATATTAGTCCATGATCTTAGCAACAACACCAGCACCTACTGTACGGCCACCTTCACGGATAGCGAAACGTAGACCTTCGTCCATTGCGATTGGGCAGATTAGCTCAACAACAAACTTAAGGTTATCACCTGGCATTACCATTTCTACGCCTTCTGGAAGCTCTACAGCACCAGTTACGTCAGTTGTACGGAAGTAGAACTGTGGACGGTAACCTTTGAAGAATGGAGTATGACGACCACCTTCATCTTTGCTTAGTACGTATACTTCTGATTCGAACTTAGTATGTGGAGTGATTGTACCTGGCTTAACAAGTACTTGACCACGTTCGATGTCTTCACGCTTAACGCCACGTAGAAGAACACCAACGTTCTCACCAGCACGACCTTCGTCAAGAAGCTTACGGAACATTTCAACACCAGTACAAGTTGACTCTGTAGTCTCTTTGATACCAACGATTTCTACTGCGTCACCTACGTTAACGATACCACGCTCAACACGACCAGTTACAACTGTACCACGACCTGAAATTGAGAATACATCTTCAATTGGTAGTAGGAATGGCTTATCGATGTCACGCTCTGGCTCTGGGATGTAGCTGTCTAGTGCTTCTGCAAGCTCAACAACTTTAGCTGGCCAGTCACCTTCGCCTTCTAGGGCTTTAAGTGCTGAACCTTGAATTACTGGTAAATCATCACCTGGGAATTCGTATTCTGAAAGAAGTTCACGAACTTCCATTTCTACTAGCTCTAATAACTCTTCGTCATCAACCATGTCACATTTGTTCATGAATACGATGATGAAAGGTACGCCAACCTGACGTGAAAGCAAGATGTGCTCACGTGTTTGTGGCATTGGACCATCTGTAGCAGCAACTACTAAGATAGCGCCATCCATTTGAGCAGCACCAGTGATCATGTTTTTAACGTAATCGGCGTGACCTGGACAATCTACGTGAGCGTAGTGACGTGATGGAGTATCGTACTCAACGTGAGAAGTAGAGATAGTTATACCACGTGCTTTCTCTTCAGGAGCGTTATCGATTTGATCGAATGCTTTAACGTCGCCGCCGTAAGTTTCAGCAAGTACTTTAGTAATTGCAGCAGTTAGAGTTGTTTTACCGTGGTCAACGTGGCCGATAGTACCAACGTTAACGTGTGGCTTGGAGCGATCAAATTTTTCTTTAGACATGATGTAGCCTCATTCAGATGATAATACAGGTGGTCATTGAACCACTTGCGATTTTAGTGTCGGATTATAATACCAATTATTAAAAAGATCTAACGATGAGATTACTTTTTTTACAATTAGTAATAGATAAGTCAAAAATAATTGAATTTTTATAATAGGGAAAATTTTTAGAAGTATTACAAGATAATAAGATAGATAAGAAATGGTGCTGATACGCAGATTCGAACTGCGGACCTCATCCTTACCAAGGATGCGCTCTACCAACTGAGCCATATCAGCAATTTTAATTCAGATGGAGCAGACGGCGGGAATCGAACCCGCAGCATTAGCTTGGAAGGCTAAGGTATTACCACTATACGACGTCTGCTTTATGGAACTTTAAGTCTAGCTATTCTAGTTTAAAAGTTACTGCTAGAACGTGTAGAAGATACAAATTTCTATAACTTAATATCGTACTTTGAAACCATTTTTTAATATGGTTATCTGCTTCGTAAGAAAAATGGTGGAGGGAGGTGGATTCGAACCACCGAAGGCTGAGCCGGCAGATTTACAGTCTGCTCCCTTTGGCCACTCGGGAACCCCTCCAGATTTTTCATACTACATTGAAACGAATGGTGCCGACACCAAGAGTCGAACTCGGGACCTACTGATTACAAGTCAGTTGCTCTACCAACTGAGCTATGTCGGCGTTCCGTTTCAGTGGGGCGTATATTAGTGATTTGAATTGCCCAATGCAAACACTTTTTTCAAAAAAAACCACTTTTTTAATAAAAAGCTGACCAAGTGTTCAAATACAACGCAATAAGACTATTTAACGTACAAAATCAACCCTTCTAAAACCAGATGAGGCCTATTTAAACCAAGTTCTACTATTTCTGGCGGTAAATGATTAATACCGCCCCCTGTTAAATAGAGCGTTGGTTCTTCATGATCGATAAACATCGATTTAGCTTTTTGAATAGCATAAAGCACAGTACCTGCCAGCGCCGCGCGACTACCATTTTGAACACAAGCTTTAGTGTTGGTGCCCATGGTTAGTTCATCTCCATGATGACCACCAGCCCGAACCAGTGCGGTATGCTCCGTAAGTGCCAAATTCATTAATCTAAAACCGGGGCTAATCCAACCGCCTAAATGCATGCCATTAGCATCAACAACATCAACTGTCATTGCGGTGCCTATATCAATGACGACAACGGGACCATTAGCATCTTTATAAGCCGCTAGAAATGCAAGCCATCTATCTATACCAAGCTTTGTTGGCGCATCGTAACTATTGGTAACACCAAATGCTTGAGCAGGACTCGTAATTTGTTGATAACGTACGTTCAGCTTTTTAGATAACGCTTTAACGTGCTGATAATTTTTGCGGTCACCAACGTTAGAATAAATAATTTGCTCGACATTACCGATCTTTTCTCGATTAGGGCGATAACAAAAACTAGTTACACTATAACTACCTAAATAGTGCATACCCGTGACGCCGCCTTTAGCATCAAGGTGCAGTTGCGCCGCCTTTAATTTACTATTACCAATCTCGATGAGTAATTTAACGCTTGCTGTCATGATGATATTTTTCTCAAAGAAATTTCGCCGCCGAAAAATGATTGTACTTGCTGCTCAACCTCTAATAGCAAACCGCCTTGAGCATCAGCCCCTTTTGCAATACCTGTCACTTGTCGTTGTCCCATTTGTAACTGTACATGTTGATTGATAAAGCAATCATGCTGATGCCAACGGTCAACAAAAGCACTAAAGCCAAACGACTCAAATTCAGTTAACAGCGTCATAAGATGAGACAAGATCCGACCAGCAATGTGATTTCTACTTAGTGACAATCCAACCTCATCAATATCTGCGTAAGGTTGATCAATCTCTTTAGTTACCGCATCCGGTAGATGCACATTGATGCCGACACCGATAATGATATCGCAACTATCAACACCTTGCCCCTCTAACTCCACTAAAATACCTGCCAATTTTCGCCCTTGATAATACACATCGTTTGGCCACTTTAAGCCTAAATTAGGGATCCCTAACTCCGCAAGGGCTTCAACTATCGCAATACCAACAACTAAACTCAGCCCAGTTGTAGCGCTGATGCCTTGCTCAAACCGCCAGTGCGTAGAAAAATATAAACTAGCACCTAGTGGAGATACCCATTGTTTACCGCGTCGGCCACGACCTTGGGTTTGCGCTTCACTGAAAATAGTCGTGCCTGACGGGCTATTTGCTAATTCGCCAGCGGCTATTGCTTCTTTTATCCAATTATTGGTTGAATCAATGACTGTTTTTACTTTTATAGGAGCAGCTAAAGAGCTAAGTGCCGCGTGACTAATAGCCTCACTATTAAGTAGCTCGATTGGAACAGTTAGCCGATGGCCTTTCCCAGTCACCGAATAAACATCTAAGCCCAATTTCTGCAATGCCTGAATATGCTTACCAATAGCGGCGCGGCTAATGTTATTAGCTTCACCCAATTGTTCTCCAGAACAAAACTCACCACTTGCTAAAGCATTTAAAATATTTTGAGTAATGTGATTAAACATTTTGTTCCTTAGTTAACAGCCCTAATGTGCTATAACCTTGACTGCCTATGATATTCACTTCAGGTTCCAAGGTTACCCCATATTCTTGAGTAACCCGCTCAATAATAGATTGTGCGAGTGCCATAACATCGCGACTGGTTGCATTGTCTTTGTTAACTAACACTAACGCTTGGTTTTCATGAACTGCTGCGCCGCCAATTTGATGCCCCTTCAACCCGAGTTGATCAATGAGCCAACCAGCAGCAAGTTTCACTTCATGCCCTACCTTATATTGTGGCATTGCCGAATAGTTTGATTTGAGCGCTTGAGCATGATGAGCACTAACAATAGGATTTTTGAAAAAGCTGCCGACGTTAGGGAGCACATCAGGATCCGGTAATTTATTATTGCGCACTCTCATTACTTCATTAGCAACAGATAACGGCGTCGGTTCATTACTTAATTCTCTCGACCATGCTTTTAATTCACCGTAATTAAGCACAGCTTGCCATTGCTTTGGTAACTTAAACACAACATGATGAATAAAATAGTAACGATTGGTTTTAAAAAAACTTTCACGATAAGCAAACTGACACTGTTGATGGTTAAAAATAACCTCGTCACCCGTTCGTAAGTCTGTGGCCATCACAGATTCACAAACCTCAGCTAATTCTACGCCATAGGCACCAATATTTTGAACTGGCGCCGCACCGACACTGCCGGGAATGAGTGCTAAGTTTTCTAGCCCACCAATTCCTTGCTGTGCGCAATGCATAACAAATTGATGCCAATTCTCGCCACCAGCAACTTTAAAGTAATGATTATTTTTATCCTGCCAATGTTCAATACCATGCAACTGATTATGAATTATAGTGCCATCAAAAGTGTCACAAAATAGCATGTTAGAACCACCACCTAGCACAAGAAATGGCCGTGTTAGTGGCATACATTCTTTGAGCTGTTCCAGCTCTTTCACCGCAAGGAAATTGCTCGCAGACGCCTTTAATGCAAAGGTATTTAATAAATGTAGAGACGTGGTTGCCATATCATTGCTTATCTAAATAATTACAGCGGCAGTTTAAAGTAAATTAGCGGTTATGAACAGAATAGAGCGCGACAGAGGTGCCGCGCTGTGAAACTTATGGATTAAATAAGTTCTTTAATGAGCGTATATAAATCAGATTCAATAGCAGCTGCAGTCACTTCGCGCCCCGCACCTGGGCCTCTGATGATTAACGGGTTATCTTGATACCATTGGCTTGTCACTAAAAATACATTGTCTGACGGCGTTAAAGATGCCAATGCATGGTCGCTCGCAAGTTGTTGCAAACCAACAGACGCATGGCACTGTCCATTTACCCATTCAAACTGGGCAACATAGCGCACGACTTCGTTACTCTTAGCAGCTTGATTAAATTGAGTAGACATTATTTCGTCCATCTCTGTTACGCGCGCTAAGAATTCATCCAGTGGAATATCTCGTAACGCCTGTGGCACCATAGATTCAATAGCAATATCATCTAACTCAATATCTAGGCCACATTCACGCGCTAAAATCAGTAGTTTTCGTTGCTTATCTTTTCCAGATAAATCATCACGAGGATCTGGCTCTGTAATACCAAGCGCTAATGCTTTTAGTAATAAAGCAGAAAACGGTTGTTGATTATCGAAGTTTTCAAATAACCAGCTCAAGGTACCAGAAAATACGCCGCTAATGCCTAAGACTTTATCACCGCTATGATGCAAATCATTAATAGAATGTAAAATAGGTAAACCAGCCCCCACACTAGCGTTATATAACCATTTACAATTATTACTGTACGCCAATTGTTTAATGTCTTTATAAAAACTCAACGGTGCAGAGCCAGCAAGCTTATTTGCGCTGATTAAATGACAACCAGCATCCAAAAGCGCTGGATACAGATTTGTTAGTCCTTGATCAGCACTTATATCTAAGACAATCAGATCATCAAATGGATGACTCGACAATGTTGAGACAACGTCTGACTGAGTAATCAAACCTGCATCATTGGTAAAATACGATTGCCAATCGCCTGCGTCAATTCCTGAAAAATCGACAACGGTACCCTTTGAGCGCCCGACCGCAATCAATGGTAACGACAAATTAAAGGAGTTCTCTAATTTATCTTGTTGTTCTTGAAAAAGACTAAGCCATTGTTGGCCAATATTACCGGCTCCCATTAACGCAACACCAATCCGCTTTGGCGAACTGTAAATTTTTTGATGCAATAGATAAGCAAGAATATTAACGCGATTCTCTGGCACGATAGCACTTAAACTCATGCCATTCTCAGACAGAACGATTGGCCACTGTGATTCTTTCGCAAAAATCTTCGTAAATATTTTCCGGTACCAAGACACTCCAGCATCTAGTAACGAAATCACGCCACAGCTTTTCTCAACATAGAAGTTATCAACGTTATTCGATGCTAAAAAAGCGTCGAAATTGGCACATACTTCTAGGCGAATCACCACCGCAATTTTTTCATTGTGCTGAGTCACCAATAACGGAAAAAATCCATTATCTTCGAGATCAATAATCAATTCTTGATTAACACTCGTATTGTCAAAAATATATAACGAAATATCTTTCGATCCATTAACAATACAATCACCAACATGACCTAATCGGCGGCCTATTTCAGTAAATGCAGCATCCGGCGTAAAACTACTGCGGACACGCAAGGCGATATTATCTTTTGCTAAAGGCTGTAGGGTTCTATGATGTAGGACAGGATTTCCTAACCGTGCCAGCTCTTCAGCTTCAGCTAAACTAAGCTGTTCAATCAGGGCTGCTTCATTGATTAAATTTGGGTCGGCACTATAAACACCAGCGACATCAGTCCAAATATTTACCGTACTAGCACCTGCTAATTTAGCAATCAACGTTGCACTATAATCGCTACCATTGCGGCCAAGCGTCAACGTTTGGTTATCTTGATTGCGGCAAATAAATCCGGTAATGACTCGTTGCGACGAACGTTTATTGTGGCATAACTCTTGAAATTGCTGTTGTGATAAAGCTTCATCAACAACCGGTGAAACATCACCTTTAGCAACTAAAAATTGGCGAGCATCGATGGCGCAGCTTTTACGGCCTTTCTCATTTAAGACAGCAGATAACAATCGAGATGACCATACTTCACCACAAGCAACGATACTATTTGCGGTGTAGCTGTCGATACTCTCGTAACATAACCAGCTACCTAATGCGTCTAATTCATTATCAAGCAAACCGAGAACGTCTTGAGGTTCTTGCAGTAACTCCTCCACCAATTGACGTTGAAATTGGCGTAATTTATTGAGAGTATGATGATAGTCGATGCCTTGCTCGGCCATATCGATAAGCGATAACAAGTTGTTGGTCGTTTTACCGGCTGCAGATACCACAACAAGATCATGGGGATGACCATACTGCATTAATAAACCAGCTACGCGCTGATAACACGCTGGGTCAGCTAAACTGCTGCCACCAAACTTGTGTAACGTAATAACTTCATCATTAGGATTTGAAGAAGGTAAAGGGCTTACGCTGTCGCTCATAATGTTCTCTAACTTAAATGGATGCTAAAACAGCATCTAAACTTTGCGATAAATCACTCACTAAATCTTCAACAGACTCAAGACCTACCGATAACCTCATTAAACTATTACTAATACCCGCAGTGATTCGAGCACTTTCTTCCATGCCAGCGTGAGTCATCGTTGCAGGGTGTGCAACCAAACTTTCTACGCCACCAAGACTTTCAGCCAAACAGAATAATTTAATCTCTTGAACAAAGATTTGACTCTGCTCAATATCACCAACCAAATCAAAACTTAACATTGCACCAAAACCTGCCTGCTGCGACAAAGCTAATGCATGCTGTGGATGACTATCAAAACCTGGGTAATTTACTTTCTCAACAGCAGGGTGAGACTGCAAAAACTCCGCTATTTTAGCAGCGCTTTCTTGATGCTGCCTTAACCTAACAGGTAATGTGCGCAAACCACGCATTGCCATATAGCTATCAAACGCCGAACCTGTAGTACCAATGCAGTTAGCCCACCAATCAAGATCAACGCCTAATTGATGATCTTTAGTAATAATAGCGCCAGCGACAACATCACTATGGCCGTTGATATATTTGGTGCAAGAGTGTAACACAATATCAGCACCTAACTTTAATGGCTGCTGCAAAATTGGGGTTAAAAACGTATTATCAACAACAACATAAGCACCAAACGATTTCGCCTTAGTTGCCAATGATTTTATATCAACCAAACGCAACAACGGATTACTTGGGGTTTCAATCCACACCATTTTAGGTTGATGAGTTAATGCGGCTGAAAGCGCATCTTCGTCATTTTGGTCAACAACTTGTAACTTGAACAAACCACGGCGTGCTAAATGATCGAACATACGGTAACTACCGCCGTAACAATCATGAGGAATGAGTAAAGTATCTTGCGGCGATAGTAATTGAATAATAGTCGTGATAGCTGATAAACCAGTGCTCGTGATAACACCGAACGCACCTTCTTCTAATTCAGCAAGTGCTTGCGCAAATTGACTGCGTGTTGGATTACCACGACGAGCATAATCGTATTCACGTGGCTGGTCATAACTTTTAAAGGTGTAATTACTCGACAAATAAATAGGAGGCACAACAGCGCCGTGCTGCGTATCAGTATCAATTCCACCGCGCACTGCAATGGTTTGCTGCCCTAATTTGCTCATAAAACCTCCAACAAAGGTTGACTTAACGGGTGACTAAGTTATAAAGGATGTCTAGATGGCCAATTTAAACGAACACAACGTAGCCGTCAAGATGTTTAGACGTCTAAATAGAATTAATATCACTAAGATATTTGACAGTGTTCATGTAACCGTTAAAATCGGCAAGATTTTTACGGTGCAGTACTATAATGTACGGCCACATTAACTCACACTATAATAGTAAAGGTAATTTCATGACAGTCTGGAATGGCGAATATATTAGTCCATATGCGGAACACGGAAAAAAGAACGAACAAGTAAAGAAAGTGACCGTGTCTGTTCCATTAAAGCTGTTAAAGATACTGACTGACGAACGTACTCGTCGCCAAGTCAATAACCTACGACACGCGACTAATAGTGAATTGTTATGTGAAGCATTTTTACATGCTTATACTGGCCAGCCGCTACCTGAAGATAGCGATTTATCAAAAGACAAGCCGAGCACCATTCCTGAAGCTGCACGTGAGTTAATGGAAGAATTAGGTACTTTGGCAGACCATCTAGCTGAAAGCGGCGAAGACTAATTTTACTAGAAAATATCAGTGCTTGTTAAACAATAAAGGCGACTTGATAGTCGCCTTTATTGTTTGTAGTCACACGGGTAGCTGCAAGCGTAACCTCGCACCACTAAGGCTTGAATCGCTTCGTGCACTAACAGCGCCATGATGCCAATCCATGATTTTTTCCGTGATGGCTAATCCTAAACCGAAATGTCCAGACTCTCTCGATCGCTCCGAGTCCAAGCGTACAAAGGGGTCAAAAATAGCTTGATGCTGATCTGGCGCAATGCCCTGACCATCATCGTCAATATCAATGTAAATACTATTATCGTCACGCGTTAATATGCAAACCACTTGCTGGTTCGCGTAATCAATGCCATTACTAATTAAGTTTTGAACCGCACGATAAAGCCATTGGCTATCAACATCACACAATACAACAGCTTCTTCACTTTTAAAGATTAAATTCACCTGTTGTTGATTCGCCAAATGCGATAAATCGTTACACAATGTGTCTAATACCATTAATTGCATTAAATATTTGCCCACTTGTACTTGTTAAAATTAACTAAAATGGCGTTGCTCTCAATCCTAATAGCCAGCTATTAGTCAATCGAGCGCCTTGTTTTAGCTGATTTTCTCTACGCACAACAAGATCACTTACTTAATGCAATTGGTATAATGCTGTTTGTTCTCACATAAATCCGCTTTAGTCAGTACAATAACAGCCTCAGCGCCAGCTTCATTAATCAACGCGAGATAGCGTTCAATACGGCTTAAAATAAAGTCCTTATTAAGAGAGCTAACAATAAATACTGTATCGATATTCGCCGCTATTAGCTGAGCTTTAATTTTTCTGCCTGCGGCTTTACGGCTAAATTCAGACCGTCGTTCGAGTAGTCTGATAAAAGTATTATCTTGGTCAAGTAACAGCCAATCACCAACCGTAATAGCAGGCATTTTCTTGGTGTAGTGTAATTGTGTTTTACCAGATTCAGAAAGAAGTTCGACGTAAGAACGATGTTGTGCGACGACACGCGCTGTAACAGTCGTTTCCCATTCTTCTAAAGGAATTTGTTGTTGAAAAGTAGGTGACCATCCCATAAGAGATAGTGAAAAAGGTGTAGTCATAATAACCCCTGACGTTTTAGCGCCATAAAAATATGCTTTGGGGCTTAAATACCCCGGTTAAAGCAACCGGGAGCTCGCGTTATACGCTTAGCTATTTTCCCGGAAGGTGCTGACTACAATCATGAAAACCCACCATTCTTAAATTTATTTCTTTATTCACCGCTAATGTAACAAATGCGAAATTGATGTCAACGACACTAGGGTCTGTTGATCTTTTTATCAAAAAAATCGCACAAAAAAACCGCTTCATAAAATGAAACGGTTTTTAATCACATAATTGACCAATGGAGAATTACTCCATATAACCTTTTGGCATTTCAATGGCAGCCACTTCAGAATCAATAGCGGCTTGCGCAACAGCCTTTGAAACGCGGGTTAATAAACGTGGATCCATTGGCTTAGGAATAATATATTCTTTGCCGAAAGTTAATGACTTATACCCACTGGCTTTTAATACTTCGGCAGGCACTTCTTCTTTCGCAATTTGACGAATTGCGTGTACAGCAGCCACTTTCATTGCCTCATTAATCGTCGAAGCACGCACATCTAACGCACCACGGAAAATGAATGGGAAACACAGCACATTGTTTACTTGATTTGGGTAATCACTACGACCAGTCGCCATAATTAAATCGTTACGGGCAGCGTGTGCCAGTTCTGGTTTAATTTCAGGATCAGGATTCGAACAAGCGAAGATTACTGGCTTATCCGCCATCAATTTAACATGTTCAGCGCCAATAACATCAGGGCCAGATACACCAACAAAAATGTCAGCGCCACTAATAACTTCTTCAAGGGTACGCATATCGGTATTGTTAGCAAAACGGCGCTTATATTCATTTAAATCATCACGATTTGTATGAATAACACCTTTGCGGTCTAACATGTAAATTTTTTCACGCATCGCGCCACATGAAATTAATAACTCCATACAAGAGATTGCAGCGGCACCCGCACCCATACAAACAATACGTGATTCTTCAATCTTCTTGCCTTGAATATCAAGCGCATTAAGCATACCTGCCGCAGTTACAATCGCCGTACCGTGCTGGTCATCGTGGAATACAGGAATTGAACAACGCTCTTTAAGCGCCTTTTCAATCATGAAACACTCAGGAGCTTTAATGTCTTCAAGGTTAATGCCACCAAACGTATCGGCGATGTTTGCTACCGTATCAACAAACTCATCAACCGTACGATGCTTCACTTCAATATCAATAGAATCAATATGAGCGAATCGTTTAAACAACAACGATTTACCTTCCATGACAGGTTTAGAAGCGAGCGGTCCTAGATTACCTAATCCTAAAATCGCCGTACCATTAGTAATCACAGCAACCAAGTTACCTTTACCTGTGTACTTATAAGCATTTTCCGGATCTTTGGCAATCTCACGAACTGGTTCAGCAACACCTGGGCTATAAGCCAGTGCTAAATCTTTTGCTGTTTCAGCTGGAGTTGAAAGCTCTACACTAATTTTGCCTGGTGTTGGCAACGCATGGTAGTCAAGCGCCTGTTGACGAAAGTCAGTCATTGTTTTGCAGTTTCCTTGATTAAACGCATAGTTGAAATGTAAGGGGATTTGTAACTTTACCAAGCTACTTTTATTGCTAACTAAAATACGCTCACAGCGCATAATTACAAGCCATAAAATAGAAATAATTGCTGATCCAACCAGCGCAAAAATATTAGATGCTGACAATCGATGATTTTCGATATAAATAAACAACTTTTTAGATACAACAAACATTCATATCACCAGAAAAACAGACATCATTAACTTTAATTAACAGTAACTTAACATTGGATATATAGATTTATTTGCAACTCGGCTTATCCAATCGTCTTTATAATAGAACTTATGGCGCTATAACTATTATTTATGACGTGAATTCGATATTGAATACAGGAGAAAGGTGGGTTAATAAGGCAATAATGAAATAGCGTCGAAGAAAGAACTGAATTTTAAGAATTCAGACACAAAAAAAGCACCCGAAGGTGCTTTTTACTCAAATCAAAAGAAATATTATTTCTTAGATTTAAGTGAACCGAAACGTGATTTGAACTTATCAACACGGCCACCAGCGTCAGCAACTTTTTGCTTACCAGTGTAGAATGGGTGACAAGCAGAACATACGTCTAGTGCTAGATCTTTACCAACTGTTGAACCAACGTTGATTACGTTACCACATGAACATGTTGCAGTGATTGCTTCGTATGTAGGGTGGATATCTTGTTTCATTAGAAAAACCTCTAAATAGTTCGCATCGCTAACAAACCCGAAGTCTGACACCATACGAAGATTATAAATAATATTAGGGCGCGGATTATATAGCAATGTTTTTGCTCTGACTAGCGGTTTAAATAAATAAACAACCATAAAAAAGAATAAAACGTGAAAACGATCGAGTATTGATCCTTTACCGCAATACTCGCATCCTTATTCAATTGCAGTTAAACTCATTTCATCTGACAAAATCTTATACTCCAATGACTCACGAAACCTTGCTCGAAGTTGCTGTTCCAACGCCGCTTACCAGACCTTTTAACTACCTCTGCCCTACGGAAATTAAACTTCCCGTCGTTGGTGCACGTGTGGTCGTGCCGTTTGGTTCAAGAGAGCTAACAGGTATGGTAACAAACCACGTTACCGAACTTGACGATTCAATTGATGAAAGCAAACTCAAACCTATTATTTCAGCGCTAGATGATGAACCACTCCAACCGCCGTCATTTCATAAATTGCTAACGTGGGCGAGTAACTATTATCACTACTCACTTGGTGAAATTTATAATCAATCGTGGCCAGCCTTATTAAGAAAAGGCGAAGCAGCAATACTCCAGCCTGTTATGCAATGGCAACTCTCCGAACAAGGAAAGCTCACCGAGTTAGATGAGCTAAAGCGCGCTAAAAAACAACAACAATTACTAGCGCACATGCAGCAAAATCCGATTCAAACACCTCAACAACTTAAAGATTCGGAATTTGCGTCACCAGCTATCAAGGCGTGTACTGAAAAAGGCCTAATCGAACTGACAGAAAAACCAACGCCTGCGCCCTGCCTCTGGAATGAAGACAACATTAATCAAAACGACAAACTTGTTTTAAACCCTGAACAAGCAATTGCCGTCGCAGCCATTAATAACAAAACCACGTATCAAACCAGTTTATTATTAGGCATAACCGGCAGTGGTAAAACCGAGGTCTATTTACAAGCGATTGAGCGAGTGATTAGCGAAGGTAAACAAGCCTTAGTTATGGTGCCCGAAATTGGATTAACACCTCAAACACTTAGCCGTTTTCAGCGCCGTTTTAATGTGCCTATTGTCTTCTTACATTCAGCACTGAATGACAAAGAGCGATTAGATGGTTGGCTCAAAGCTAAACAAGGCTTAGCTGCCATTATTATTGGTACGCGCTCAGCTATATTCACCCCGATGTTAAAACCAGGCATGATTATTGTTGATGAAGAGCACGATGGCTCATTCAAGCAACAAGATACCTTTAGATATAACGCCCGTGATCTAGCCGTCGTTCGTGCTAACACCGAAAACATCCCACTCGTCATGGGCAGCGCAACGCCAAGTTTTGAAACGATTCACAATGCCGACATGGGTAAATATCAGCTATTAACGCTCACTAAGCGTGCTGGAAATGCAAGTAACGCCAGTCATCAGCTTATTGATATTAAAGGGCTGCAATTACAAAGCGGATTGTCACCACAACTCATTGAGTTAATGCGTCATCATCTCGATCGTGGCAATCAGGTGATGATATTTTTAAATCGTCGCGGTTATGCACCTGCTTTGCTTTGTCACGAGTGTGGTTGGGTTGGTGATTGTCAACGCTGTGACGCCAATTACACCGTTCATCAACAATATCGTTATATTCAATGTCATCATTGCGGTGACCAGCATCCCATTCCTTATCAATGCCCAGGATGCGGCAGTACGCAATTAGTTACAGCTGGTGTAGGCACAGAACAATTAGAGCACACCATTAACGAATTATTTCCCGAGTTTAAGAGTGTACGAATCGATCGCGATAGCACTCGCCGCAAAGGCGCGCTTGATGAATCACTTAATGCCATCAATAACAACGATTACCAAATTCTCATCGGTACCCAAATGCTTGCCAAAGGACATCATTTTCCCGATGTCACCTTAGTCGCAGTGTTAGATGTTGATAGCGCACTATTTAGCGGTGACTTTCGAGCCAGCGAAAAGCTCGCCCAGCTATATCTACAGGTTTCAGGCCGTGCAGGACGTGCGAGTAAGCCGGGACAAGTCGCGCTGCAAACTCACCATCCGGAACACGCTCTGCTGCAACTACTCAACGATAAAGGCTATATGGCGTTTAGTGAAGTTGCTATGAAAGAGCGTCGCATTGCTCAACTACCGCCTTATTGGCACATGGCGCTACTGCGCATCGAATCCCATAAAGGCGATCTCATTACCGCTTTTAATCAAACTATTCACGATGTCGCCATGCCTTTGCTGCAACAACTAGGTAGCAAAGACCATCCATTACGTCAAATCGGTCCAATGCCATCACCAATGGAGCGCCGCGCCGGTAAATATCGCTGGCAAGTGATCTTTGAAGCATCAACGCGGAGTCGATTACATGCGTTTATTGATGCACTGCAAATAGAATTAGCAAAACACAAATCAAGCCACAAGGTACGCTGGTCAATAGATGTTGACCCAATAGACATGATTTAAACCGCTAATTTAGTTCAATCAAAGATAAGACTAAAGTCTGCTTTTAAAAAAAATTGCTGAAAATTGTTAAATTTGCGCTAAAGCGCCCTAGTGACGCCAGATTTTTTACGATAGACTTAGCCGTTATAGCCACGCCAGATGCGGGCAAATAATTACATAATGTGAACAACAATCAGACTAGTGGTAAACAAACCTAATGAAAGACAATATCCAGCAATTACTTGAACAGACCGTCGAAATTTTAAAGCAAGAGAATATCTTGCCAGCAGATGCTGCGCCGCGAATTCAAGTAGACCGAACCAAGGATAAGTCTCATGGTGATTTCGCCACTAACCTAGCGTTAATGACATCAAAAGCGGCGGGTAAAAATCCACGCGAATTAGCGCAGTTAATTTGCCAGCATTTACCAGCATCTGCCGTTATCGAAAAAACCGATATCGCTGGTCCTGGTTTCATTAACTTTTTCGTTGCTGACAATGCACTAACAGACCAACTAGAAGCCGCTTATCAAGACAGCCGCTTAAACATTCAAGTTGTTGCTAATCCACAAAACATCGTCGTTGATTACAGCGCACCAAATCTTGCTAAAGAAATGCACGTAGGTCACCTGCGTTCAGCAATTATTGGCGACAGCGTAGTACGCACTCTAGAGTTTTTAGGCCACAAAGTAACCCGTCAAAACCACGTTGGTGACTGGGGTACACAGTTTGGCATGTTGCTAACCTACATGGAGCGTTTGCAACAACAAGGCGGTGAAATCTCAATGGAGCTTCACAACCTAGAGCAATTCTACCGCGCCGCAAAAACGTGTTTCGACGAAGACGAAAGCTTCTCAACACGCGCTCGTGAAATGGTTGTAAAGCTACAAGGCGGCGATGAAAACTGTCAGAAATTATGGCAACAATTTATCGATATCTCGCTGAGTCACTGTCAAGAAACCTACGACCGTTTAGGTGTAAGCCTAACCCGCGAAGACGTGATGGCTGAAAGCTCATACAACAACCTGCTAGCTGGCGTTGTTGAATCATTAGAATCACAAGGTCTATTAGTTGAAGACAACGGCGCAAAGTGTGTGTTCCTTGATGAATTCAAAGGTAAAAACGACGAACCTCTGCCAATCATCATTCAAAAAACCGGTGGCGGCTTCTTGTATGCAACAACCGACATGGCAGCGACTCGCTACCGTAACGACGTATTAAATGCCGATCGCGTTTTATACTTTGTAGATGCGCGTCAAAGCCTGCATTTCCAACAAATCTTTACCCTCGCCAAAAAAGCTAACTTTGCTCGCCCAGAAATGTCGCTTGAGCACATGGCGTTCGGTACCGTAATGGGTGAAGATGGCAAACCATTCAAAACTCGCTCGGGTGAAGTCGCTAAATTAGCTGACCTACTAACCGAAGCACAACAACGTGCTTTTGATTTAGTAAAATCTAAAAATCCAGACATGAGCGAAGAGGAGCTGAAAAAAATCGGTGACGTTGTTGGTATCTCAGCTGTGAAATACGCTGATTTATCTAAAACACGTACCAGCGATTACACATTCAGCTTCGACAGCATGCTAAGTTTTGAAGGTAACACCGCACCATACATCTTGTATGCATACACTCGTGTATCGAGCATCTTTGCAAAAGCTGGTGTTGATGCAGCTAACTTACAGGGCGATATTCAACTTAACAGCGATCAAGAGAAAGCATTAGGTGCTAAGTTAATGCAATTTAACGAAGCAGTTAACCAAGTAGCCGACAAAGGCTTGCCACACGTTATGTGTAGCTACTTGTTCGACCTTGCTGGTACCTTCTCGAGCTTCTACGAAGCCTGCCCAATTCTAGTTGGCGATGATGAAGCACTTAAGCAAAGTCGTCTAAAGCTAGCAGCACTAACAGCTAAAACCTTAAAACAAGGTTTATCGCTATTAGGCATCGAGACGTTGGAGCGCATGTAATCCATGCCTGATCACGCTAAAAAAGGCCGCCCAAGAAAACCGGCGGCCAAACGCAATACTCGCGGCAAAAAAGCACAACCAAGCGGCCCTAAGCCGCGTGTATGGTTTATGCTATTTTTGGTGATTTTGATTGCTGGTGGTTTCGGCTACTTTTTAATGTACATTAATGGTAGCGCAGAAGAACAATCTGTTGTTATTGAAAAAGTTAAGCCCAAGAAAAAAACTGTTGCTAAAAACACACCGCTACCTCAAGCTCCACAAGAGTCTTGGGTGTACGAGTCACTTGATAAAAAGGAAATCACCGTCGATTTACCAGACGATGATATCAAAACGGTCAATCGACGTTATCGCTTGCAATGTGCAAGCTTTAAAGCATTATCTCAAGCAGAAGAGATGAAAGCTAAAATGGCCTTTATGGGTGAAGAGCCCAATATCAAAAAGGTTAAAGGTTCAAAGGGCACTTGGTATCAAGTTATCCTCGGACCATATGACAACAAGCGTCAGGCTGAAAAAACGCGCCACAAAATGCAGCGCGCCAACATCAATACTTGTGAGATTCTTTACTGGACCTAATTCCTCTTAAATTCCGGTTCTAAAGTCAGTTGAAATAGAAATAAGAAAGACATCAATTCGAACGCAAATTGATGTCTTTTATTTTCATAGAACAAAAATTATCTAAACCTCGATTATTGAAATCAATGATGCTTGGGATTTTAAATGTTTTGCATTAGACATTACGTTGTCTTTTAGTTTCTCTAAATAAACTTGTTCTTGCTTCGAAAACTTATTGAACTGGACTAAATCGGGGATAAACGATGTATCAGTTAAAGTAGTCACAACCTTATCTACTAAACCTGAAAGTAATCTTGCCAATAGTTTTTTGTCGATCTCACAAGTCTCAGCAAAGTCAGCCAGTTGATAGGCATTGATATCATTAGGATCAAATTCATCCCCCATTGCCATTGCTAATACGTGTTTAAACTGCGGAAACATTGCAATATTTACGAGATCGTAAGCTGGTGTAAAGCTACTTTTTTCTTTGCCCCAAAACAAAGACACGTTTTTACCGTGACTATCATAATTACTAATGATCAAATTAAATAACTGCCAGTTAATTAGCCATTGCGTACTTTGGGCAGGGGAAGACATCAATTGAGTGAACTCAAATAATTTAGGCAGGCTTGCACCATCTCTAATATGCTGCACATCCCTGTTATCTCCCAAATTTCGTTCGTATTTGTAATCTCTAGGTAAATTTAACGCTTGGCAGCCATCGATAACGTGCCTTCTCAATACCTGTTTGTTCTCTGGACCATACTTTCGATCAAAACGTTGAACAATAAGCGCAGGGTGTTTTCCAAATCGAATAAACTCGACTTCAGCTGTTGATAAACCGACTGCTGCGGATAGTTTCATACAAAAAAACTCGTTCAAAACTAGATTCAAACAATTCTTCTTTTCAAATTTTAAAATATGGGTAGAACATAAAGCACCATCACCAAATCCAATATCGCCATTTTCATTGATGAATACATTCAGTTTATCCTGAACACCCGCTACGCTGAGCCTAGGCTTATCATCCCAAGTTAACAGGCCGACGTCGTCTTTAATATCTAATCGATTTTCAAGTTCTCTTTCACTAAGTAGTCTAAAAATTGGTTCATTTTCAATTTTCTCAATGCCGTTAGGAGCAAAAGTAACGGCACCTGAAAGGTCTTCACCTATTTCACGTATTTGAGAGAAAACATTCTTTTCTGAAACACCTGCCCGTTCAGCGAGCAGTAGTCTAGCCTGTCCTTCTGGTAAAGCATTATCAAGGAAGTTATATGTAACAGAGACATCGTGATTGTTATCAAGCGTTAAACGTGGAGATATCGCAAATCCATTTTGCTGCCAATCTTCGGTGTAATCTAATTTAAGCAACCCCGTAGCTTTGTTCTGCGATAATTCACCGATAACTGTTTGAGAAAATTTAACCTTTAGGCTGTAAGCGTCTAGTTCATCACTCATCATTAAACCCACTCGTCATCGGCTATTGAGTCAGGCATTAATAGCTCTTTTGTTGATAACTTTATTCCCACCCCTTGTAACACTGAAAATACAGTCTGACAACGTACAATTGGCGTTGCCATTTTCAATACGTGATAACGTATTTATACCGACTCCACAAAGCGCAGCGCAGTCAGCCAATCTCATGTTCAACTGTGTTCGTTTTGCTTTAACCAACTTACCTAACACTTCGGCATCTTCTATAAATGCCGCGCTGGGCATGTCTGAAACTTTAACTCGATTAGCCATATTAAACGCGCCCCATAATTCACCGTTAACAGTGATTATATAAATAGGATTGGTATTAGCAAGAGATATTCACCACTATCAGTGAATAAATGAATTTATGGTAAGAAAAGATAAATATTCACCATTATTAGTGAATATTTATCATAATGAACACCACTCAATAAATCGTTACTTAATCCTTGTAGCCCCAAGGCGCCGTGGGCGGAGTTATCGGTTTAGTCAAATCAAAGTCCACTCTAAACTCACGCCCTTCTCGGATCATGCGATAGGTGAATTTTTCAGGGTAAATGAACATTTGCCACGTGTTGCCGTTTGACTGTGGAATGCCGTGTTTTACAAACATTGCTTTGGAGTATTGGTCGGCGGGAAATGATTGTACGCGATCCCAACCTGCATCAAGTGTGTGACCGCCGTACATGGTTGATTTTTCGTAGTTGCCATCAGGCTGACGATGGTCGTGTTTTAACGAAATACCCGACCCCGTTTTGGTTAAAATCCACGTGCGTGAGGCATCATCGCCGACATGAAATGGAATTTGCAATTCGCGGTCACTACAACGGCGAACATGCATGACTAACTTCTTGCCAGCAAAGCTGCCGCCTTTGGCGTTATCAACAGTTATCTTGCCTTCATACGCTTTACCGCAGTGTTTTCTAATATGATCAAAATAAGCATCATGCGTTGCAATAGATACTTGAGGTGCCGGTAATATAACCGATTTACCGCTCGTGTTCTTTCCTGCGGCATTGGTTGAAACAGAACTTCCAAGTGCAACAGCGCCAACAATCAAACGGGATAACATGGATATTTTCATCACTGTAATTTCGGTAAATAAACGTTAGCAGTGATAGTAACAGCTTTATGATTACATATGGAAATGTGCCCATATTTCGCTAAAAATAAAAAAGCACATAACGGCGCCCTTATTCAACATTCTGGATCTGATTAGAGACTAAAACAACATCACTAAACTTCTTTGCGATCACCATAACGAACAATCTAACCCGTTATATAGGCTCCTAAAAAGAATGTCGCAGATCAAAATGCGTTATCATAAAAAAATGCAAGGCCATTTACGAGTAACAAGAACGTCGTTATAGAAGCTCAGTTGTTACCGCTTTTCTTGTTGCTGCTAATTGTTTTGTGATCAACTTACTGGTTGATAACGAAACACCTAGCGATTGTGCAGTCTTTTGAAAGTTTTCGATCACATCTACTGTTTCTTCAATGACTAGTTTGGCATCGCTCCATTTAGCAAAACCAGCGGAGTGAGCTAACTTTTGTGCGGCTTTTAATGGAGGTGTTTTTCCATATCCAGCAAATGACGTTGCATGTTCTCCAAATGGGTGAGGACTGAACGTTACATCATAAAATGGCGCAGGTTGCCAGGCGCCATGATCATTTTGTAGAAAAGCCCAGTTTTTGCTGTGATCGTCATGATTACACGCCAATAAATTAAACATCGCACGCCTGAATTGAAGTTGACCTACTGCTGGTGATTTACATAGTGTACGGCTTGCACGTATTAAATCATCATAATCCAAACTCGGTGTTCTAAAATCTGCATCTAATAGACCACATGCACTATGCATATGAAGTCTACCCGAGGGCTGATTTTCATTATTGATAAAGTCAAAACGCTTCAGCGCTAACCACTGTTTCGCACCAGACTGTTTAGGTGCATTAAGCAATGTCCATTGTGGCGGGTTGAGGTTTGCCTGCTTGGCTAATGTGAGGTATGCAGCTTCGCATAATCCCTCCTCATGGCCTAACGCTAAATTGCTAGACGTGAATTTTACAATCCACGCATCGTCATTTTGTTGTTCAATGGTATGGCATTCATCAAATTTACTTCCTTGCACATAAATTTGTGCTTTTGGTCTAGCCCCGCCTGAGCTTCCAGCGGCGACTAGTGCTGCGAGTACTTCTTGAGCTTGTCCGTCAAATACTTTTTGTGCGTTGATACCAAGTTCAGATAAGCTAATTTTATCTTCGGCAGATGAAGCATAACCAGAAACAGGTGAAAACGATAAGCCACCTAACGCTGTATCTCCTACAAATGCCAGTCGATCCATCGCTGTAATATGCGTAGGTAACAAGTCATTTTGTCTGAAGATTCTATCTTGTAATAGTAAGCCCCAGCCATCAGGTAATGCATCAGCAAAAACACCATGTAACCCGGAGTGTAATGACTTATTTGCAAGGTTAAGATTGGTATCTGCACGCAATGTAAAAGGCGATAAATTACCAAACTTAGCAAGATAAGAGGCATCGTATTGAAAAAAAACGCCTTGTCTACTTTGTGCAAGTACACCTACATCAATCATATTGCCATTTGATAATCGACGATGAACTAATAATTTTTTAATTGTTTTATGAGCCATCTCTTAATACCTCCTCAATAGTCTTCGGAACACTAGAGCGCTGAGAGATAGATTGAGTCAGCTGATAAAAACGATTTAAGTCATCTAAAGACTGCCACAGCAATAACAGCTGTCTAAACGATATTTGCCCCGTTAATTCAAACTTTTTAATCGTGGAGGCTGGAACGGTACTTTGTAAAGCTAGCGCCTCACGAGAAAGCTTAGATTGCTCTCTTAAACTTCTCAGGTGCGACGCAAACGCTAGCTGAATATCTGATTCAATTAAAAGTGGAGACATAACAACCTCAATAGATACTATTATGTCCAATTTAACACAATAAAAAATAAATTAGATACTATTATGTCTTATAAGGTGGGCTGTTTATTTAATATAACATCACCAAACTTCTTTCCGATCACCATAACGAACAATCCATCCCGTTATATAGGCCCCTAAGAAGAATGTCGCACATCCGAATTTATCATCATTAAAAAACAAAAATACAAAGCCGAGTGCCAATAAAAAAACTCGACCATGAGTACGTGGCGTCTGGTGTATACACCAAACATGTTGGCTCTGAACCACCAAGGCAGCTCTTTCCATTGTGCAGATTCTTTGTCAATCACTGTGATTTCCTCCGTTAGTTTTGAAATATCTACTTCAAAAACAGCGGCGAGGCATTTGAGTGTATCTAAGCTGGCTTTATTGCCACTTTCGACACGTTGAATAGTGCGTACATTTAGGCCACAGGCGTCAGCTAACTGTTCTTGAGACCAACGATTTTTCTCTCGTAGTTTTTTAACTATCATAAAGGACCTGTTCATCTTTCGTGAATGTTTTTGCAGCGAATTGTTCGTGCTTTATACAAGGCAGAGCCTGCGACGCTTAGTGGATTAAGCTAGCTGGCTATAACGCCGTAGAAATCTCGAACAAGCGCTGTCAATTGCACAAAACCCATTCTCCGGCAGATCAACAGGTCCCCCGATTCCTCACCAATGTTCGGAAAAATATTGCCATTAGATTAGCATTATCGACCACGACTTTCGCCCGACATTCGCTATTTTATTGGCTTTTCACTATGTAAATAGGCACTAACTAACTTCGTTCACAAAGGCGATAACATGCGGGAAATAGTCATCCACAGCCTTGGGATGAGTCAACATATTGATGTGATCGTAATCTAGCGCATTACCGTTGGCCTTACTTAAAATGGTGTGTTTACCATGACCCATTTCTTCGCTAAAACGTCTGACGTCTTTTGGATGACCAAGCACCGGATCTTTCAGTGCGGCAATAAACCACGTGCGCGGCCAGTTAACATTTTTAGCGGCGCTAGCATAATCGAATCCATCTCGCGGATCGATCCATGCCACATCGCGCACCCACAATTGCCCTTCACTAATGGATAAATAGGTTTCGTTATCGCTGCCCATTTTCCACTGTTTAAATGGGAAGAACCCTTTTTTCTTCGCGAGCCAAGGGCCAAAGCGTTTCCATAAAAACTCCACTTTAAACAGACGCTCGAAACTCCATTGTTTAATGGTGCGCTTGGTACCAAAAAAGACCTGTGATTCAACAGAATCCACCAACTCTGGAAAACGTATTAGCGCCGCACACATTACGACACCGCCCCATGAGTGCGCCATCCAGTGAATTTTAGAGTGATTTTTATGACGCCCAAGTACCCAGCGATGACATTCAGGTAGCGTATGGGCAATCATTTCAAATTGACCGTGATTATTATCTTTGCCAATCGGCGGTGTGCTTTGGCCACGACCGCGTGAATCAATCACATAAACGGTATGACCAGCACGCGCTAACGTGCTTGCCAAGCCCTTGCCTGATTTTGAGTAAAAAATGCGACCATCTTCAATCGCCCCATGCAGCATTAACACCGGTGGTAAATCGCTAGGCTTATCAGGCGATATTTCACGAAGGTGAATTGAATGGTCGTCAAAATCGACGAAATGAGACTGTTGGTTAATCATAAAGTAGCGTCTTACCGACTATTTAAACGTGAGTTTAAAATATATGATTAACCAAGGTCATACAACTTCTATTCATTAATGCTGAGCAATTAAAAAATCTGCCAGTGATTTACTATCAATATCACAATGCCCGCCTTCTCTAGGCTCCCACTGTAGCGGTATATTGCGGCGTTTAGCCAAAACTACTAGCGATAAAGAGCCGTCCATGCAGCCCCAATCATCGCGCTTACCACAACTTAAATACAATGGCGTAGTTATAGATTTTTTACCATCTTTAAGAGCTTCAATTACATCTAACGTTCGCCATTGTTCATCATTTTCGTAAAGTGCTCGTCCCATAATCATCATCATCAATCCACGCTGAATCGATGTTGTAGAACTTCCCAAATAGCTAATCAAACTCTTCAAATCATCAAACGGAGATACCATTGGTAATGGCGGGCACAAGGCCGCCACTCCATCAAACTTAGGAGTTCCTTGCCCCCACAGTGTTAACACGCTCACTCCACCCATCGACTCTCCTACAGCCAATCGCTCTGCGACATTAAACGGCAGAGTACTTTCAATATTCGGTATGAGTACCTCGTTGAGTTGCCGCAATGAATCTTGATTTAACAACCACAATGGCCCGAGTGATACACTCACAACTGTTGGTACGTCTGCGCCTTTCTTACGCCAATGTTGATTGATTTCTCCGGTGTAATAAGTGTCATCATTCCACCAGCGCTCATTGCCATTTCGACCGTGAAAATAATAAATAACTCGCTCACTCTTGCTTTCAAGATCGCGAGAAATGCAATAACTGAATGCTTCACGCTCAGTTGCAATTTGGCATTGCATTGTTAAAGAAGAAATAGGTAATGGTTGATAAGACGAAGGATTAGATACTAGCGGAAGACACAGCGCCGGCAGCCACCAAAATATAAAGAATAGCGTAGTAAGTGCTAACAATATTCCAGCTAGCGTTCTAATAAATAATTTTTTTATACTAATTTTTGTCATGGTTAACTCAATGCAGTTTGCACCGAACAACCGATACCACTGCAACTATTTAGAGGTTGAAAATGGCATACGCTTCAGCTTTATAACTGGCTGTAATAGCCGAACTGACAGTATGATTACACCGATAAGAAAGCTCACGACCGCGAAATCCAAATATCTAAAATTATTGTGAATCTCATATTGCTGGTTAAAGTCAGCGCCTTTGAGTGTCGGAATTAAAATATCAATCACCCACGCGCCCACTAACAACACAGTAATCAGAAACGCGATGGCCCAGCTAAAGCGTTTCAACATGTCAAATAGCGATGCAGAGACAGGCCCATCAATAATTTCATCAGCGCCCAATGACTCCTCTTGAAATACAGCACTAAGAGATTTCATCGTTTCAAGTGATCCACTGCCGCCTTTCTCAATGCGCTGAATAGTCCGTACGCTTAGTCCCGCTGCTTCAGCTAGTTGTTCTTGACTCCAGCAACGTGCTAATCGCAATGCCGATACTTTTTTGCCATCTAATTTCATTATTCTTACTCAAGGTTGTGTGCCCTGAAATATCAGTGGCAACAAACTATAAAATTTAAGGTTGAGATAACACGTCATATTAATGACCTTTACCTGACAAAGCCACGACATCCTCACGTCACAAAGGATTTTCATGGCGAACAATCAATAAAAGCCTTGAAAAGCAAATGCGCGTCCCCATTTCTACAATATGTCTGATTTGATGTATTCAAATCAAAAATTTCGCGCACTCTGCGCTTATCTCATATAAAGGACAGATAATGACTACGATAGTATCTGTACGCCGTGAAGGCAAAGTTGTCATCGCTGGTGATGGTCAAGTATCACTGGGTAACACAGTAATGAAAGGCAATGCACGAAAAGTGCGTCGTTTATACAACAACAAAGTATTAGCAGGATTTGCTGGCGGCACCGCCGATGCGTTTACTTTATTTGAGCGCTTTGAAGCTAAATTAGAAATGCATCAAGGACATTTAACCAAAGCCGCTGTTGAACTAGCGAAAGATTGGCGTAGTGATCGCGGTTTGCGTAAACTTGAAGCTTTGTTGGCCGTTGCAGATCATGAAGCGTCGTTAATCATCACTGGTAATGGCGATGTTATTCAGCCAGAAAATGATTTAATTGCCATTGGTTCAGGTGGTCCTTTTGCGCAAGCAGCAGCTACGGCACTGCTTGAAAACACAGAATTAGGCGCTAACGATATCGCTACTCGCGCTCTCACAATTGCTGGTGATATCTGTGTATTTACCAACGGTAACCAAACTGTTGAAACCTTAGACATCGAAACAGACAAAGCGTAGGACGATACCATGACACAGATGACACCAAGAGAAATTGTTTCAGAGCTAGACGCTCACATCATTGGTCAAAGCGACGCAAAACGCGCTGTTTCTATCGCGCTGCGCAATCGCTGGCGTCGACTGCAACTTAACGATGAGTTGCGCCAAGAAGTTACGCCTAAAAATATTCTAATGATCGGTCCTACCGGCGTTGGTAAAACCGAAATCGCTCGTCGTTTAGCCAAGCTTGCTAACGCACCTTTTATTAAAGTAGAAGCGACTAAATTCACTGAAGTGGGTTATGTAGGTAAAGAAGTTGATCAAATCATTCGTGATTTAGCCGACGTTGCCCTAAACATCACACGTGAAGAACAAATGAGTAAAGTACGTTATGCCGCAGAAGAAGCTGCTGAAGAACGTATATTAGATGCTTTATTACCACCAGCACGTGGCGGTTTTGAAGAAGAAGAAAAATCGACAGATTCTAGCACACGCCAAGTATTCCGTAAGAAATTGCGTGAAGGTAAACTAGACGATAAAGAAATCGAAATTGAAGTTGCAGCGCCACAAGTAGGCGTTGAAATCATGGCACCTCCAGGCATGGAAGAAATGACCAACCAACTTCAAGGCATGTTCCAAAACATGGGTAACGCACCAGCTAAGAAACGTAAGATGAAAATCAAAGACGCGTTCAAAGCATTGCAAGAAGAAGAAGCTGCCAAGCTTGTTAATCAAGATGATTTGAAAGAACAAGCTGTCGACATGGCCGAGCAAAACGGTATCGTATTTATCGACGAAATCGACAAAATTTGTAAGCGTGGTGAAGCGTCTGGCCCTGATGTTTCTCGTGAAGGTGTACAGCGCGATTTACTACCATTAATCGAAGGCTGTACCGTTTCAACTAAACACGGTATGGTGAAAACCGATCACATCTTGTTTATCACCTCTGGTGCATTCCAAGTGTCTAAGCCGTCAGATTTGATTCCTGAACTGCAAGGTCGTTTACCAATTCGTGTTGAGTTAAGTGCATTATCAACTGAAGATTTTGTACGTATTTTAACAGAGCCAAACGCTTCACTGACCGAGCAACACAAAGCGTTGTTAGCGACGGAAGGCGTTGATATTGAATTTACTGACTGTGGTATCCAGCGTATTGCGGAGTCTGCATGGCAAGTAAATGAGCGTACTGAAAACATCGGTGCACGTCGTCTTCACACAGTACTAGAGCGCCTAATGGAAGAGCTTTCTTACCACGCGTCAGATCGCACTGGCGAGTCAGTAACAATCGACGCGGCTTACGTTGATAAATACTTAGACGATTTAGTTCAGAATGAAGATTTGAGCCAGTTTATTCTTTAATTTATACACTGCATACAAGAGCCGTTTAATCATTTGATTAAACGGCTTTTTTTATTTTTATAATTGAGTAATACTACGAAAATAAAACAAAAATCAGGCAACGGAATGTATAAGCAAGTCAGCATCTTTATCACGCTATTGTGTTTATCAATCACAGTTAACGCTCAGCACTTAGCGCAAAACCAATACGTTAAAGATCAAGTTATAGTCACATTCGATTTGAAGCAAAAAATTGATGGCTTAGATTTTGAAGTAAACTATATTTATCAACCCATTGAGAGTGACTTAACAGTTTACATCGGCAAGAAGTTATTTGACGGTGAACATTGCCCACCTGAAGGATTTACTACCAAATTAACCCAACATATTGCAGTTTATAGAGACGAAAAATTAATCTGGAAGGGTAACGGTTACTTTGATTCTTTACGTTTTTCGTCTGACGGAAAAACATTCAAAGTTTTTCGCCATTTCCATAATAAAAGTCAGAAAATTATCATTAATGATTTAGTCACCATACATGAAAATAGGTTTGCGCATTACGAAGAGGGTTACGTTCCGGACGACCAAGAATCTCGCCCTTGTTTCTTGAACTACGAAGGATTTGATGAGCATCTCATTTCAAATTCAGGGACACACTCTCTTTCATTTTTTATACACGACGGACTAGAAACACCGTTTTCTATTTGTACGATAAAAAAGCAAGAAAGTGGCTTAGTTTGTCAAGAAGTTAAACCCGACTGGACAAATCCAAATGCTTTTTTCAAAGCACAAATTGTCAGTGAGAATGAAGTATATGTGCTGTATGAGCATATGCTAACAAGACAGAGCCCTAGTAAGACATTTTGGAATACAAAATTTTCAGATAAATTTCATGAAAAATTCAACAATTTTTTTGTCTATAAAAACCTTCTCATTGTAAACGGAATGAATGACATAGCTGTTTTTGATAAAAGTAATGGGCAGATACTTTGGCAACGCTCGAGACGAGGTGAAGAAAAAGTCTTACAGACATTTGATTCAGTATTTGCTAAAAATAATCAACTCATATTCCAGCTTGAAGGCACCACTATCCACGGCGCGCAAAGCTTAAGTCAGTTCATAGAGTAAGTAATGAATATTACCCTTATCAAACAACACTGTTTCTCTTATCTGCTAGAAGTTCATTTTAGCGATGATTACCGTCAGCTTATTGGCTTTGAGATGCTGCGAGTTTATACCAATTTGATTAAGTTTGTGATCTTGTTTTGCGAAGGAACAACAAATGAAGGCAAGGCGCTTGATTGAGCAATAGCTGGCTATTGGGATTGAAAGCAACGCAACATTCATTTTATTTTAACCAGCAAAAGTGGGCAATAACTTTGTCAACTTGGTATTATTCCCCTAACGCCACAGTTGTTCCACAAGGCCTTAACAAACCGCCACTAGTAACAGCTAAGGCATATGTTAAGATTTTAAAATCGCAATACGATGAAAACAAGTTAGATATCTTGTTTGACGATGGACATCAAAGTGGTAGTTACTGTGCGGAGTACTTGAGACGCCTTTGCGAAGAGCAAGATCAACTATGGTCAGACTATTTGGCGCGCGTTAGCTACGCCAAACAATTAAAAGATAATGCAATATCGCTAACGATTAGCGATTAACGCGAGAACATTCGTTTTAACTGATCTTTTCTCGCCCATAACAACAATGCCGTTAGTGCGATGTAAATACTCGGTTCAATAATTTCAGATTTCACCGACCAAATAAAATGCAGCGGCACTAACAACGCCACTGCATAAACGCTGTTATGAAGCTTTTGCCAGCGCTTGCCCATTTTTCGTTTAATTGAATTAAGCGATGTTATCGCTAATGCAAACAGCAATAAATAGGCGAGCATACCCACTAAGATATAAGGCCGTTTAACGGTCTCGGTAAGAAACAGTGACCATTCAAATAACAAATCTAAACTAATAAATGCTGCTAAATGTAATGTCGCATAGGCAAATACATAGAGCCCCATTAAGCGCCTAGTTTGCACAAGCACGCCTTGTTTAAAGCGTTTAGCAATGGGCGAAATACATAGCATGATAAGTAACGTATTAAGCGCGCCAATACCTGTGTAATGAATGATGTATTGTACCGGATCACCACCGGCTTCATCAGTCATCACTGCAAGTACCAAGTAAACAATTGGTACCAAGGCAGCCCAATGCATAAATGCTTTTACTAAAAATAAATGTTTGTTTGTTAAGCGCATAAAATTACTTAGAAATTCTTTCTTAAATCTAATCCACGATAGAGATCGGCTACTTGATCGCCATACCCATTAAACGGTAATGTCGGAATACGTTTCGCCGAGAATAAACCACCCTCAGCAATACGACGCTCACTGGCTTGTGACCAACGAGGGTGATCAACAGCAGGGTTCACATTGGCATAAAAACCGTATTCGTTGGCAGCCAATTGATTCCAACTTGTTGGCGGTCGCTGGCTGGTAACACGAATTCGAACCACTGATTTAATACTTTTAAACCCGTATTTCCACGGCACAACTAAGCGAATTGGCGCACCATTCTGAGGTGGCAGTGATTTCCCATAAAGACCAACAGCCATGAAAGTTAGATCGTTCATTGCCTCGCTAATGGTTAAACCTTCAACGTAAGGATAATGAATGCCACCACCTAAGAAGCGATTTTTCTGTCCCGGCATTTGCTCAGGATCATGTAGGGTTTCAAAAGCAACGTATTTGCCTTTGCTGGTTACCCCTGCACGCTTTAGCAACGTTGCTAGTGGGAAACCTAACCAGGGTATAACCATTGACCATGCTTCAACACAACGCATACGATAGGTACGCTGTTCCAACTCCATTAGCTTGGTGAAATCATCATAGCCCAAGGTAATTGGACGCTCTACTTCACCATCAATCACTAATGACCAAGGCTCAACTTGAAACTCTTGTGAATTTTGAGCAGGCGCTTTTTTACTGGTTCCAAATTCATAAAAATTATTATGAGTTGTTACCTTATTGTATGGCGTGACTATTTCATCTTTGGCGTAATTCGTATCTTTAGTAAATGCTAGCGGCTGCGTGACAAACTTTTTCTTTTCTTTATCCTTGCTAAAAAGATCAAAAATATCAGCTTGCGCAGCACTTGGCATGCTCGCACCAACAGCACCTAAACCCAGCGCTTTAACAATGTTACGACGATCTTTAAACACAGCTTCAGGTGTAATTTCTGAGTCGTTAATATGCCACGGCATTTTGCGCAGTAACCCTTTGGTAAATTTATTAGACACTGTGTTGCTCCAAGAAAAAATTTCACGTAATGATTAATTGATAAGACAGCGAGCAAGGGAAAAAAATTTCCTCAGTCTCCATTAAACATCTATTTATTTACTTTCATTACGCTAATTAATGAATAACGATCACTTATTTACGCTGTGTTTTGGGCTAAAAATAAAAAAGCCGACAAAGATGTCGGCTAATTTCACAATGCATCACTGCGATCTACACAATGCTTATTCACCCTCATGGTCATGACCGTGCTTCATACGTTTCTTCATGCGCTTTTTCATTTTATGCTTTTTCTTGTTCATCATTGCTAAGTACTGTTCGCGCTGTTCTTCGTTGAGCACTTGATAAATAGAATGCTTAAGCTTCATTTTTGAAATCTTGCGCTCTGCATGTTTGTCAGCGCGCTCAGCCATTTTTGCACGTACTGCTGCTTCATCGAACTCTGGCGCATTCATCAATGCGACATAATCAGCCTTCATCTGCTTGCGTTTAGCTTTCATGGCCTCTTTATCAAACTCAGGGCGTTGTTCTTTATGTGCATCAACCAGCGCTTGAATTTTCGTTGTTTGCGCTTCTGTCAGTTCTAATTTTTTAGCCATTCGCTCCATTTTAAAGCCACCTCCTGCGAAGTGACGCTCGCCAGAACCCATTGCCATAGCGCCGCCAATAACGAGAGAGCTTGATAACGCTAATGTCGCCAAAATTTTTGTTGCTGTTTTCATATCGATGTCCTTTTGTTTTAGTTCGAAATCTATACTAGCGGCCCCCATGTAAAGCAGTGAATATTTAGTGTAAAACTGTGTAAAGTAAGTGTGTTTCTTATTCACACTCGTTAGAATTCCAACCATAGATGCATCTTACTAAGGCTTGCCATGACACATTCAAACAAACTGCTACTCATTGAAGATGACCAAGAACTCAGCGAGTTATTGGTTCAACTACTGACAATGGAAGGTTACGAAGTTGATACGGCAAGTGATGGTGAATCTGGTCTAGCATTGGCACTGGAAGAAGCACATCAACTCGTATTGCTTGATGTAATGCTGCCAAAGCTCAATGGCTTTGATGTGTTGAAAAAGCTGCGCCAACAAAGTCAATTGCCAGTACTAATGCTAACGGCCAAAGGCGATGAAATAGACCGTGTTATAGGATTGGAATTTGGCGCAGATGATTATTTACCTAAGCCATTTAATGACCGCGAGTTACTTGCACGCGTTAAAGCTATTTTGCGCCGTAGTCAGTTAATGCCACAAAAAACTCAAAAATTACAGCGCGGAGATGTGGTGCTTCACCATGGTCGCCAAGAGGCATTTTGTGGTGACGAAAAACTCGATTTAACAGGTACAGAATTTTTACTGTTGTCAGAATTGCTAGAGTTTCCAGGCGAGCTATTAGAAAAAAATAATCTCAATCAGAAAGTGCTTGGTAAACGTCTACAAGCCTTTGATCGCAGTTTAGATATGCACATGTCGAACCTTCGAAAGAAACTACCACCTCGCAGCGACAATTTACCTCGCATCAAAACAGTGCGCGGTCACGGTTACATTTGGCTTGATAATTAACGGTAAGTAATAATGCCTAAGCAGTTATTTTTAAAAATATTTTTTGGATTTTGGTTTGTTACGGTTGCTCAAATGGCGGCAATTTTAGTGCTGCCTAAAATGCTTGACTCTTCCCTTAAAGTTGACCCTAAGTTAAACGCATACCATCAAAAAGTCGCGAAAACACTGCAAAAATCAACCAATCTTGAAAAGACAATTAAACGTCTTCAACACAAGATGCGCCCACCGCATTATTTAAAAAAACGTATCATTAAAAAACGTGGAAGACTCGACAGCATTTTTGTTGTGAATGAAAATAATATTGGCCTCAAAGGGGAGCGCATTCCCAAAGACATCTATTTGGCACTCATTCAACTAGAAGAAAATCCAAAGCAACGCTATTTTCACTATAAGCGCTGGGGCGTTTATGGTCCCTATAAATTTGACCATGACGGCCAAACCTATAGTTTATTTGTCAGAGACTTCGAACATAAACATCGTTCACAAATTTTAAATTTTCTTAAAGGAAACCCATGGATAGTCTTGGCTATTGTGATGATCATCAGCGCCGTCATCTGTGGCCTTTTAGCTTGGCATTTGTCCAGACCAATACGGTCATTAGATCGCAGCGCCAAACGCTTAGCACAAGGCGATTTAACCGCGCGTGCCGACAAACTTGCTCTGCGTTACCATGATGAGATTGGTCAACTAGCTAAATCATTCAACGAAATGGCGGATTCAGTACAATCGATGGTTAATGGTCAACAGCGTTTGCTGGGGGATATTTCCCATGAGATCAGAACACCATTAACGCGATTACAATTAGCCAATGCCATTCATCGTCGCCAATTTGGCGACAATGAAGAATTAACACGTATTGAGCAAGAAACTGAAACCATCGATAAAATGCTTAATCAGCTATTAGCGTTATCTCGCTCAACGCTTGCCGGTGAACATCCGTTTGAACAAACTGATTTTTCATTTTTTATGGAAGATATTATCGACAATGCGCGTTTTGAAGCCCATCAAGCTCAGGTTGAATTGGTCAACGACATTGCAGCTGACATAACTATTTCTGTTCAGTGGGATTCTCTTGCTAGTGCTATTGAAAACATCATTCGCAATGCTATTCGTTATGCTAAACAACGGGTTAATTTATCTGCCTATCAAGAAGGCGACAACCTTATTATTAATATTATTGATGATGGTTGCGGTGTCGACGACGACCATTTAGGTAACTTATTCACGCCGTTTTATCGCGTATCTACATCACGGGATCGCAAGACGGGAGGCACAGGATTAGGGCTCGCCATTGCACATGAAGCAGTGAAGCGCCATCAGGGAAATATTGTCGCGAGCAACAACAAGCAAGGTGGATTAACAGTCACAATATCTCTGCCACTAACGTCACATACACGGGGCTCTAGCAATTAAATCATAGGCTAGGTACAATGCGTGCAAAGACTCTCATTCGAGCCAAACATGTTACACGTTGCTTTATACGAACCAGAAATCCCGCCTAACACAGGCAATATTATTCGTCTGTGTGCTAACACCGGATATCACCTTCATCTTATTGAACCTTTAGGCTTTGATATTGATGATAAAAAACTAAGACGTGCCGGTTTAGACTATAGTGAGATGACCCATGTAACGCGCCATAAAAACTACCAAGCTATGCTAGAAACTGTTGCTCCCAAACGTGTATTTGCCTGCACCACTAAAGCGACATGCAGTCATAGTGAAGCCGGTTTTGAAGATGGTGACATGTTATTATTTGGCCCCGAAACTCGCGGACTCCCAATGGAGATTATAGAATCTCTGCCGCCACAACAACGAATTCGCATTCCTATGTTGCCAGAAAGTCGCAGCATGAATTTATCTAACGCGGTAGCTGTTATCGTTTACGAATCGTGGCGACAAGTCGGCTATCTGGGAGCTAAGGGTTATGAGAGCTAATCGCATACGCCATAAAAAACGCCTGCAAATTCGTCATCAATCACAACGTCGAATGGCGTTTTATGCAGAAGAAAACATGCGTAAAAACAAACCATTTCGTTGCTATTCAGATCGACAAAATAAAATTATTGGTTAGAACTTATGGATTAGACAGATTAACACTCTAAGCGCTTTATAAGACGTAAATTAATTGTTTTTATTACATAGTTATCCACAATATAATAAGGTATTCCAACAACAGCTCGTTAGAATACCCTTCTGGCTTATCTCAATTCAGAACATTTTTTCCATTGAATGTGCGACTCAATATTTTTTTCATGCGCATCTTTTGCTAGTTCGAGGTTAGCAGACCGCGTGCTATTCAATTGTTCGTATTCTTTACGAAGCTAATCCCATTTTAATGGAGCCTTACCGCCACTTACCGAATTGCATTCTTTTAGATCTAATTCTTTCATAGGCCTTTTCCTTTATAATTTCATATGTTTAATTGGGTTACTTTGTGATAAAAAAACAAGTAATGCTTATAAAACCCAGTGAGAAAATGAACACAGAAAACAACACACTGCATGATTCAAGTTCTGTGTTGCTGCAAAATCACATACAAGAAGGAATTAGCTATACATTCCATTAATTGTCGATTTTGAGTTCCATTCAATCAGCTAATTTTTAGTAAGCACTTTTAAGATAGAGCAGCATTGTAAATTCAGATAGCAGCCTAAAATCTCATTCTAAAACGCCAATCTAACCCTTTGTTATCGTAAATCAACATCTTGATGTCATTTATCTTTCGTCTTGACTAGATAAATCAACGAAACAACATAAGTGACCAATGGTCAACTTAAAAAAATTAAATAAACAATTGAATTTAAAATACTAAAAATAGATTTAAAAGATATCTTAAATTTTTATTTGGTAGTTTACTCATTAATAAACTAGGCTTTAGTTGTATTTGAAAAAGTACAGTTGGAAATCATTTTTAAATGGAATATAGTTAATTCAGAGTTGGATTAATCATCAATGGCAAGGATTGCAAATTACAACCCCTACCAGTCTTATTCCCACTATAAATGTAATTTACAATGAAATAGATTTTCGTTATAGATGCATTCAACTGATATTGCTTCCAATACGGATATATATGCCAAACGGCATAAAAATTAATTAAATTAGTAACTACTCAGCACTTCAAAGCTAGTGTTTTAAATTAATTGAAAAATAAAAAATGATCGACTTGCTTGATCATTCTGAGCCGTTATTCTATGGGTCTCTCTATTCAGTAGTTTGAGCAATGAAAATAAGCGGCATCGATATTGAAAAAAATATCGACAACATAAAAAAGCAAATCGAGACGGATAAAACATTGTCCCCATCAATGCGTGCCGCTATCGATTTATTGTTGCTTATCGTCACTTTATTGTCCCAACGGTTAGGCCTTAACAGTCGAAATAGCAGTAAACCACCATCATCAGATCCTAATCGGAAAAAGAAGCCTAACGCTAATAGTTCAAATGCATCGGGTGGGCAACTCGGTCATAAAGGAACAACTTTACCGCTTGATGAACGACCTGATATCAACCATAAAATAGTTCTTGATAGAACGCTATTACCACCAGGAAGTTATACCGATATGGGGGTGGAAACCCGTCAGGTAGTGGATATAGAGTTTAAGCGCGTCGTAACTCAATACCAAGCCCAAATTCTTGAAAACGAATTTGGTAAGCGATTCGTTGCTCCATTTCCAACGGGGGTTAATAGTCGAATTCAATATGGTAATGGGCTAAAGGCTCACGCGGTTTACTTGTCTCAATATCAGCTACTCCCTTACGAGCGTATTCGTGAATATTTTACCGACCAACTTAACATTCCACTGAGTAGTGGCAGTCTGTACAACTTCATTAATACAGCTTACCGTCATCTCGATGAGACGAATGCGCTTGAATTCATCAAGGAAAGTTTGAAGCATGAATCAGTGCTTCATGCTGATGAAACAGGCATTAACATTAACGGTCAACGTCAATGGTTACACAATGCATCATCATTAAAATGGACCTATCTATCGGCTCATGAGAAACGAGGTTGTGATGCCATCAATGCCATTGGAATACTACCCGACTTCACTGGTGTGATGTGTCATGATCACTGGAAGCCGTACTATCGTTATGATTGTCAACATGCTTTATGCAATGCTCATCATCTGCGAGAACTCACACGTGCATACGAACAGGATGGCAAGAGCTGGGCTGAAACGATGCGTATTTTTTTAATAGAGCTTAATCAGGAAGTTGAAGATAGCGGTGGAGTGATTAGCGACAAAAGACAATTAATGAGTCGCCTTCAATATCGAGATATTTTAAAAGAGGGTGAACACGAAAGCCCTCCGCCAGCGATAATCGTCGGGAAACGTGGACGCCCTAAGAAATCAAAATCGCGCAATTTATTAGAGCGATTACAGAGTTACGAAGATGATGTACTCAGATTTATGGTGGATAAAATTGTGCCTTTCACGAACAATCAGGGTGAAAATGATTTGAGAATGGTGAAAGTTCAGCAAAAGATATCGGGCTGCTTTAGAAGCAAGCATGGTTCCGTCATGTTTTTTGGCATTAGAAGCTACCTGTCAAGTTGTAAAAAACAAGGGGTCAGTGCGTCTACTGCTTTGTCATTATTATTAAACGGAGCACTACCAAATATCTTCCCCCCTGCTGAGTAGTTACTTAAATTAAAGGAATGTAGTATGAGAAATCTAAGTAATAAAGAAATTAATAACGTTGCTGGTGGAATCCATATGGTCAGCAATGGCTGGAGTTTTGGTAGCCTTGATGGTTTTGGCGGTTTTGGCGGTTTTGGCGGTTTTGGAATGTTTTCTGATAAAAAAGGCAATGGTCCTAATGCAGAAGACGTGCGTAAACTGGCCGAGAAATGTAAGGATCTAAAAGAAATAACGTGGACGTCGGGCAACAATTCATCCCAGCAAGGTGGGGCTGGGGCAACTCTGAAAAAACGCGGTGTTAGCGTAGAGGGTACAGAAAATAAAGAATCAGGTTTCAAGCTAAAAATAACGTGTAAATAGTGTGCTGTAGGGGCATTTTTATACTAATGCCCCTATTGTAAACAATTCCAATTAGAGTTTTTAATAATGATTAAGTCAATCGTCATCTTAGTTCTTTGTATTATTGTAGTGTCCCCTTATCTAAAAGCTAGCGAGATAATACCGCCAATTGAAGAATATTGTAAAAAAAACAAAAACTATTTCAAAAATAAAAATTTAAATAATTTTTTTGACACTTTCGTTAATTGTCTAAAACAAAAATCATTATCTGAAAAAGAGCAAAATGCTCAACTTAAAATGCTTTACTCTGCAATCTCTTTGAAAAGAAATAACCGTTCAGTTAATAAAATATATAATCAAACTAAAAGTTTTATTCTCTCTCAGAGTCGTAGTAATGTGCGTGATTTTTTTGCTTCACAGATAGCAAAAAAAACAGAGTTTATTTTGAATCAACGAAATATCAGTTCACAAAGTTTAAGCAGCGGGCACTCAAGAAAAGGACTCGTTATAGTTAGAGACTCAGAGGAAAACGAATACATAGACAGTATTCTTGTTGAGTATGCAATTCAAGGAGAAAAACACCCCATCATTTTTGACACTGGGGCTAGCACAAGCCTTTTGCGCCAGCAGATAACATCTTATATTCCTTTAAGTAGTGAAACAAAAGCAATGAGCGCAACTAGATCACAACATAAGCTTTCGCTAGGATATATAAAGAAATTTTCAATATTCAATAACGAGATTCCATATATCATAGCATTGTTCAACGAATCAGAAAAAGGTGCAGATATCTTAGGATTAGATCTGTTGATGCAATTCAATAATATTTGCTTAAAAGACACTGGAGTATATGTAAACCATGAAACATGTAATATTGATATTAATCAATGGATTCCAATGAACTTAATAGCGCCACTAGGGCTAACGATCGATATAGAAATAAACGAACATGACCGTACACTTTTACTTGATACAGCGTCATCTCATAACTTATTAGTTAAAAATAATGGAATTTTAATCGACAATATACAAGAGAGTTTTACAAAAAGTTTAGAATTCAATACAGCCTTTGGAGTATCGACGTTAAAAGTGTCAGAGCGTGAATACTTGACGTCTATTGATAATAAATCATATGAGCTTGATTATTATCTGATTTCAGAGGATGAAATACATCTTAGTTGCGAAACTGATGGCTACCTTGGTATTAAATTTTTCGAAAAATTTGACAGTATTACTTTTGATTTTAGTAATATGAAATTAGGGCTTGGTAAACTAAAATCTTCTATTTTAAGTAAACAATAATGACCTCATTATTCCGCCCTGAATCAATAAATTCTTCAAGAGATATTGCGATAGGAACCGCGTACTTAAAGTTACCTATTTCTTATGGTATCTATACATTATTTCTTGTAGCAAGCACAATTACAGTAGTCGCTATATTGCTGCTAAACAACTATTCGAGAAAAGAGTCGATTAAGGGCATACTAATACCAGAAAAAGGGCTTATCAGTATAACTGCAAATCGTACTGGCCATATTACAAAACTGACACTAATGTCAAAACAGTTTATTTCTAACGGTGAACCAATCCTTGAAATTAGTAGTGAAACACATCTGGTTTCCGGTGCCAATATGAACAAAAAACAAATTGACTATTTAAATAATCAAATTGATGCGCTAAATGAACAACTTAATAGCCAAGAAAAACTTGAACGATTGAAGGCCAAAAGATTAAAAACCGTTATTGGTGAAGAACAAAGAAAATCATGGCAAATTCGTAAACAGTTAAATGTTATCAAGGATATTCTTTCACTTAAAGAAAAACAATTTGAGCATGCTAAAAAACTAGCAAAAAACGGTTATTTAACGCAATCAGAACAAAGCAATAGCGAACAAAAACTCCTACTTCAAGCGCAAAATTACGAAATACTAAATAGCCAATTACTCCAACAAGATAGTAATATAGCACAAATGAAACACGAGCTAGAAAGCGCTCCATTAATCGCGCAACAAAGTACTGTCTCGCTCAAAAATAGAATTTCAGCTCTTCAAGGGCAATTGTTGCAATTGACTAGTAAGAACCAAGAGCAAGTTGTTTCACCTATCGATGGCAATGTTTCAAATATATTAGTGAAAGTTGGACAGCAGGTTTCGCCAAGTCAACTATTAGCAACAATCACTCCCAAAAATTCATTGATGGAAGCAGAACTATATTTACCAAGCAGAGCGTCGGGTTTTATCAAAGAGCACCAACTAGTAAAGATTAGATATGAAGCATTTCCCTATCAACGCTATGGTGTTTTTCATGGAAGAGTTAAAACTATAAGTAAATCAATTCTATCCCCTAATGACATTCAAGTATCGATTCCATTAACTGAATCGGTATACAAAGTTACTGTAACTTTAGATAAGCAATCCGTCGATGCATTTGGTGAACGTTATGAGCTACAGGCAGGAATGCAATTAGAAGCCGAAATTATATTAGACACAATGTCACTATTCGATTGGTTGATGATGCCAATTTACGCCATCAAAGGGAATTGGTAATGAATATATTATCACTTATAAAATTTACATCGGGTGGCAAGCTTAGGCTATTGCTACAAACCGAAGCCGCTGAATGTGGATTAGCATGTCTTGGTATGGTAGCTAGCTTTCACGGTTATCAATCCGATTTAGTGAGTTTGCGGCAACAATTTTCTCTTTCTTTAAAAGGCGTTACGCTAGACAGTATTATCAAAATGGCAGATTCGCTAGGTTTTAGCAGTCGGCCATTGCGGTTAGAGTTAAATGAACTTGATCAACTTCAACTACCAACTATTCTACATTGGGATTTAAACCATTTTGTTGTTTTAAAAAGAGTAAACTCTAAATATGCTTGGATTTTAGATCCTGCACAGGGCGAACGAAAACTACTTTTATCTGAGATTTCAAAGCACTTCACAGGAATTGCACTTGAGCTTATTCCAAGTGAGAACTTTTCAAAGAAAGAAGTTAAAGCGACAATGACTCTTAGCTCTTTTTGGCAGAAAATTAGCGGATTAAAAAGAGTTTTGATTCAAGTTTTCTTACTTTCTTTTCTTTTACAGCTTTTCGCATTGGCAAGTCCATTTTTCATGCAAATTGTTATGGACGATATTTTAATTAGCCAAGATTTGGATTTGTTATTCGTAGTTGCTTTAAGTTTTTTATTGCTGGCAATCGTAAGCCAAGCAACTAGTACTCTTAGATCTTTTGTATTGCTTCACCTTTCCAACCAACTGTCTGTTCAAATGACTAGGGCGTGTTGATCTTTGCTGTACATTTCGTATTCAACAATACATCGGTAGCCACATTAACATGAATGCCAGCGATAACATGCTGGCATAATTCCTTTCTAGCTTGTCATATCTACTTGAAATAGCTCGATAATGCTTAATTCTGCCAAAGGCATTTTCGACCAAGTGACGATACTCGTATAGACACCAATCCATACTGTCTTTGTCTATATCTTGTCCGTAATTGCGTTTCGCAATTACCGTTTCTCCGCCACGTTCTTTAACAAAAGTACGGAAAGGTTCGCTGTCATATCCTTTATCACAAATGATGGTATTAACTTCATCGAGTTGCTCAACCAAGCTTTCGCCATGCACTATATCGTGGCGTTGTCCTTCTGATAAATCAAAGCAAATCGGCAAGCCACCACTATCCACGGCTAAGTGAATTTTGGTTGAGTTGCCCCCGCGACTTTTTCCTATTTGCTCTGAGCTTTCAGTCGCTGCCCCTGTACTATGCTGATGCGCTCGAACTATAGAGCCATCAAGAAAGACCCATTCAAAATCAGCCATGCTAGATAAACTTCTGAAAAGCTTATCTAAAATCCCTTTCTTTGACCAAAGATTAAATCGTCTGTAAACGGTATTCCAGTCTCCGAACTCAGACGGTAGATCTCGCCAAGGGATACCTGTTCTCATTCGATAAAGTATTCCTTCAAATGTCATTCGATGTTCAATTTTATCGTAAATACGACCTGTACTTTTCATAACTTGGAGTAGCAGTTCCCAGCGAATATCAGTTAGCATTGTTCTTGGCATGGTATTGGTTATCGTTTTATTTTTGGCGAAGCAAATTATAACTCTTTACCATGCCGTTCAAAAAACACTCACGAAAGATCAACACGCCCTAGTTCATTGTTCAGGCACTTATTACGTTTACCGTTACAATTTTTTGAAAGCCGGCATCTCGGAGATATCGTATCGCGCTTTGGCTCCCTTGGCAGTATTCAGTCGATGTTAACAACTGAATTAATCGAGGTAGTACTGGATGGAATTATGGTTGTGACAACGTTATTCTTGATGTTTGTTTATTTACCTGTGTTAGCTTGGTTAGTCATAGGTGTAGTTATCTCGTACGCGTTAGTTAGAGTTATTTCATTTGCACCACTTAGGCGTTTGAGTGAAGAAGGTATAATTGCAAATGCGAAAGAAGACTCAAATTTTATGGAATCTATTCGTGCCATACAGAGTATTAAGATCTTTGGAAAAGAAATTCAAAGGCAGACTCTTTGGCATAACCATTTCGCCGATGCTGTTAACACCGGGATAAGATCCGCGAAATTGGGACTACTTACCGAAGTCATTAACTCGTTACTTTTTGCCGTCGAAAATATTCTCGTAATTTATATCGGAGCTAAATCAGTTATCAACGGAGATATTAGTATAGGAATGTTAATGGCTTTTATTTCTTATAAAGGACAATTCACAAGTAAATCGTCCGCACTTATTGATGCCGCAGTTAATTACAAAATGCTCGGTTTACATCTTGAACGTGTAGCCGATATTGCTATGACAGATCAAGAATCAGGAATTGATAATAATTCTAGTGATAAGGAGATATCTGGCGAAATAAAATTAAAGAGCCTATCCTTTTCCTATGGTGACGGGCTTCCTTTAATTTTCAATCAACTAAACTGTACTTTTAAGCAAGGTGAATCAGTAGCCTTGGTTGGAGCATCAGGAACTGGAAAAACAACACTGATGAAAGTGATGCTTGGACTAATTAAGCCCACTTCAGGGAACATATATGATCAAGATCAATCTATTGAAAGTATTGGGCTAAGGAGCTATAGAAGCCAAGTAGCCGCGGTGATGCAAGATGATCAATTATTTTCGGGCTCGCTTAGTGATAATATAAGCTTTTTTGACCCTCAGGTTGATCATAGAAAAGTTGAATTTTGTGCGAAATTAGCAGCAATTCATGACGATAACATGAAAATGCCAATGACATATCACAGCTTAATTGGTGATATGGGGACAAGCTTATCCGGTGGACAGAAACAACGCGTCTTATTAGCAAGGGCACTCTATAAACAACCTAAAATACTATTTCTCGATGAAGCAACAAGTAATCTCGATGTGAAGTTAGAATCAGCAGTTAACAATGCAATTAAAAATCTAGATATCACGAGAATAATCATTGCTCACCGACCTGAAACTATTCGAAGCGCTGACAGGGTATTACTATTGAAGAATCAAAAACTTTATGAAGTACCTGTTAAAACGTCGATAAAAAATGTAAAGTCTGCATAAAGGCTTTTAATAAAAATCTCAAACGTACGAATTTTAAAAGTTTGAGATTCTTTCTTATTAAGATTCTATTTTCTTAGCTCGCCCTAACAATGCTTTTGCGGCTATTGAAGCGTCTTTACCTTCGTAAAGTACTTGATAGATTTGCTCAGTGATCGGCATTTCTACCCCTAAACGCTGTGCGAGTAGGTAAACTTCTTTAGTATTGCGGTAGCCTTCTACCACCTGACCAATTTCAGCAATCGCGTCTTCGATACCAACACCTCTGCCCAGTGCTAAACCAAAGCGGCGATTACGAGACTGATTATCAGTACAAGTCAATACTAAATCACCCAAACCAGCCATGCCCATAAAGGTTGCTTGTTCAGCACCAACAGCTTGACCAACACGACACAACTCAGCCAAACCACGTGTTACTAAGGCGATACGAGCATTAGCACCAAAGCCCAAACCATCAGACATACCCGCACCAATAGCGATAACGTTCTTAACTGCGCCGCCTAGCTGAATACCTGTGAAATCGGTGTTTTGATAAACACGAAAATTCTTTTCATTGTGAAGTAAATGCGCCAAATGTTCAGCAAACTCAGGCTCTGATGATGCAAGAGAAATGGCTGTTGGCATGCCGGCTGCCATTTCTTTGGCAAATGTAGGGCCAGATAAAACAGCTAATGCAATATCATCACCTAATACTTCACGAGCAACATCTTGCAATAAGCGACCAGTTTCCGCTTCCAGCCCTTTAGTTGCCCACGCCAAACGATGTTCAGGTGTCAATAAAGGCTTAAGCTGCTTGAGCATGTCAACAAATGCAAAGCTCGGCACAACCACTAAGATTGTTTTAGTCGCAGCAACCACGCTTGCAAGATCATCACTCATAGTTAATGAGTCAGGAAATTTAGCGCCTGGCAGGTATTTTTCATTGCTGCCATCTTTTACTAATTGCGCGACATGCTCAGGATTGTGAGCCCACATTAAGGTGTCGTTATTATTGCGTGCTAAACAAATAGCAAGGGCAGAGCCATAAGACCCTGCCCCTAGAACCGCAATATCCGCCGTTGGCGTTTGATGCGTCGTAGTCATATTAGTGAGCTACGTTTTCGCCTTGCGCTTCATCAGCATCTTGACGAGAATTCACATATTGTGCGAATAACGCGTCGAAGTTAACTGGCGCTAAGTTCAATTGTGGGAATGTACCACCAGCAACTAAACCAGCAATCACTTGGCGTGCGTATGGGAATAAAATGTTTGGACAGTATGAACCGATAGAATGTGCTAACTGTTGACCTTCAACACCAGTAATCGTGAAAATACCAGCTTGTTGAACTTCAGCTAAAAACGCAGTTTCTTCACCGATAGTTGCTGTCACTGTTAGTGATAAAACAACTTCAAATAAACCTTCTTCAAGTTTATTGCTACGAGTATCTAAGTCTAACTTAACATCTGGTTCCCATTCTTTTTGGAAGATAACCGGTGAGTTAGGCGTTTCAAATGATACGTCTTTTGTGTATACGCGTTGAATGTGAAATTCTGGGTTTGCTTGTTCTTCAGCCATGATAAATCCTTGGTTTTATTCTTATGGTTAGCGTAATTACGCTAATAATTTGTCTAAATCGCCAGATGAATGCAGTGCGAATAAATCGTCACACCCACCAACAGCTTGATCATTAATGAAAATTTGCGGTACTGAAGTTCGTCCAGTACGCTCAATCATTTCATCTCTTTTTTCAGGTTGCTCTTCGATATCAATCGTATCGTAAGCTACGCCTTTGCTTTCTAGAAGCGCTTTAGCTTGCTTACAAAAAGAACACCACGAACGAGAGTAAATAGTTACATTGGCCATAGCAGACACCTCTATTTTTTAGTTAACGGCAAATTTGCATTGCGCCATTCAGTAATACCACCTTGCAAATTGTATAGGTCATTAAAGCCTAATTTTTGCATCATTTGGCATGCTTGATTTGAAGTCATGCCTGAATTACATACAACAATAATGGGGGTATCTTTATACTTTTCAATGCTTGCTAGGTCATTATTTTTAAACTTTGACAATGGCATTAACTTAGAACCTAAGATGTGGCCCTTCTTATATTCACCATCACCACGAACATCAATCACAACGGCATCTTGGCGATTCATTAACATAGTTGCTTGTTGGTGGTTAATCTTCTTAACGCCGTTAATACTTGCTCTAATGCTGGTAAATACTACGGCTAAAAATAAAATTACCCAAGCTGTTGCCAACCAGATATTCGCTTGGAAAAATTCAATCATTTCTTGCATCTTGTGTCCTAAAAAATTCTAAACTCACGACAGTATTTGTCGTTCAATTATTATCAATTGGCGCCTAGTATACAGACCAATAGCACAGTTACCAATGGCCTATTTAATATTGTTTTTATCAATAGATAAGCGCAGTCTTAACGGACGTAAATTTTGCGATTTAGACGCCTTTTTTCCGCTGTTGGCTTACAGGCATATCAACACAAAATTGATGAAATAATTTATTATCACTTTCATCGACAATTGTGTTTTTTATCGTCATAGCTCAGTGTAATATATAGCGCAAATTCGTCTTTTTAGTTAGGAAGTTAAATTAATGTCTGCGGCCAAAAAACCTTTAGTGTTACTAATTCTGGATGGTTGGGGTTATCGTGAAGATCAAACCAACAACGCTATTGCACTTGCCAACACGCCAGTGCTGGATAATTTGTGGCAGCAATACCCAAGCACATTAATTTCTGGCTCTGGAATGGACGTAGGCCTGCCTGATGGTCAAATGGGTAATTCAGAAGTTGGCCACGTAAATATTGGCTCTGGACGGGTTGTTTACCAAAATTACACCCGTATTGATAAATCTATTAGCGATGGTGACTTTAACACTAACCCTGCTTTTGTCGATCACATTGATGCCACAATCAAAGCTGATAAAGCCGTTCATATTATGGGGTTACTGTCTCCAGGTGGCGTTCATAGTCATGAGGACCATATGCTGGCACTCATTAAGCTTGCCGCAGAACGTGGCGCTAACGAAATTTACTTCCACGGATTTTTAGATGGCCGTGATACGCCGCCACGCAGCGCATTAGCATCTATTGAGAAAATACAGGCATTGTTTGCATCGTTAGGTAAAGGACAAATTGCATCATTGATAGGTCGCTACTACGCAATGGATCGAGACCAACGTTGGGATCGTGTTGAAGTTGCTTACGATTTATTGACTCAAGGCCAAGGAAAGCACCAGTACGATTGTCCTATCGCAGCACTTAACGCTGCTTATGAACGTGATGAAAACGACGAGTTTGTTGGCGCGAGTGCAATAACCAACAATGGTAAATCAGTGACGATTGAAGACGGCGACGCCATGTTCTTCATGAATTTTAGAGCAGACCGTGCTCGTGAAATTAGCCGCGCCTTCGTTGACAGTGATTTTACGGGTTTTGAACGCAAAAAACGTATTGCACTAAGTAGCTTTGTACAGTTAACGCAATACGCTGACGATATCATTAGTCCTGTTGCCTACGGCCCTGAAAAACTTGATAACGTGCTAGGTGAATGGTTGCAAAATAACGATAAAACGCAACTTCGTATTTCTGAAACAGAGAAATATGCGCACGTTACCTTCTTCTTTAACGGTGGTATTGAAAAAGAATTCAATGGCGAAGACCGTATTTTGATTCCATCACCAGATGTTGCAACCTATGACTTGCAGCCAGAAATGAATTCCACCCTCTTGACTGACAAACTTGTTGGTGCAATTGATAACGGCAAATATGACGTCATCGTTTGTAACTATCCAAATGGGGATATGGTTGGTCATACTGGCGTCATGGAAGCGGCTATAAAAGCATGTGAAGCAGTTGATAGCTGTATTGGTCGTGTTGTTGATGCGTTAGAAAAAGTCGGTGGCGAATGTCTCATCACCGCTGATCACGGCAATGCAGAACAAATGCTTAACGAGACAACTCAACAAGCCCATACCGCGCACACCAGTGAACCTGTACCATTCATTTACGTTGGTCGTCCTGCTACACCGTCTGGTGTTGGTAAACTTAGCGATATTGCACCAACGATGCTGCGTTTGTTAGATATGGAAATCCCTGAGCAAATGACAGGCACTCCATTAATGACATTGAGTTAATTTGTTTTCTCGTCATACGCTCGTCTTACTAATCACGCTGCTGTTAAGCAGCGTGAGTTTTGCCGATGATACAAAAGATCAATTAAATGCCATTAAAGGGAAAATAGACCAGCAAAAATCAATTCTTGCCAAGCAAAAGAAACAACAGCAACGTCTTAATAATTTGCTTCGCGATACCGATAAAAAAATCGCTAGCTCAGCCAATGATTTATTTAACACCCAACAGCAACAGAAAACAGCACAACAAAATCAAATTCAATTAGTTAGCCGAAAAAAAGCGCTGACTAAAACGCAAACTCATCAACGTCAAGTCCTGGCTAAGCAACTTAAAAGTGCTTACATGACCGGTAATCATGATTTGATGCAACTGCTGCTTAACCAAGAACAGAGCAGTAAAACAGAACGCTTATTAGGTTATTATCACTATCTAAACAAGGCGCGCGTTCAGGCGCTTAACGAACTCAAGCAAACATTTGAAGAATTACAAACTGTTGAGCAGCAGCTGATTGATACGTTAGCCAAATTAGACAATCTGCTCAAACAACAACAACAAGCTCAAGCACTCCTCAAAAAACAAAAAAAGACGCGAAGCACCGCATTAGCACAATTGCGAAAATCTTATCAAACAAACAGTGCTCAACTCGAACAGTACCAATTATCTGAATTAGACATTAAACAGTTACTGGCTAATCAACAACAAGAAGCCGAGCCAACTAAAAAACCCCTCAATGGACTGGGGAAGTTGCGTGGTCGTCTCGCCAAACCTACCAAGGGCAGAACAACTCACCTCTTTGGTCAGAAGCGTAGTGGGCAATTACGCTGGAAGGGCGTCACCGTTGTTGGGCGTGAAGGACAATCGGTGAATGCTGTTTACCATGGCAAAGTTGTGTTTTCAGATTGGTTAAAAGGATTTGGGTTAGTCTTAGTGCTTGATCATGGCTCTGGCTATATGAGCCTTTATGGACACAATCAAGCGTTATTAAAAAAGGCTGGAGATTACGTTGAGCAGAACGAACAAGTTGCTCTGTTAGGACAAAGTGGTGGCCAATCAACACCAGGCCTTTATTTTGAAATTCGTCATAAAGGAAAGGCAATAAACCCTAATCGCTGGTTTAAAAAGTAAACGAACAAGCTACCTTTACAGCAGTTAAAGCCCTATATTTCGAATTTTATTGAATCTAAATCGTAATTACGCATAAATTAGTTATTAATCATTATTGGCATTGTATGAATTATCTGTTCAAATGTGCGCCAATACATGATGTAAATTAATCACCGGAGAGTGAAGAACCAATGAAGGCTCGCATTTTATTAATTAGCACCCTAGCTATTGTCTGTTGTTTGTTAAGCACTGTTAGTATAGCTAATGATAAGTCACCGAAAATCGCGATAATTATCGACGATATTGGTTACCGAAAAACAGATTTTTCGGCACTTGCACTTCCAGGTCAATTTACCTATTCAGTTGTTCCATTCGCACCTTACACCCGTACTATCGCTAATGCCGTTCACGACAGCGATCGCGAAGTGATGGCGCATATTCCGATGGAAGCAATTCACAACAATCATTTACTCGGCAAAGGCGCTTTAAAACTTGCGATGACAGAACAACAAACTCGTCAGCAAGTTCAAGACATTCTAAAAGAAATTCCTTATGTCAGCGGCATCAATAATCACATGGGTAGCCAATTTACAACCAAGCCAAAAAATCTCGGTTGGTTAATGGACGAGTTATCACAACAGCAATTATATTTTTTAGATAGTAAAACGACTGCGTATTCGATGGCGGAAAAAGTCGCCGTAGAACATGGCTTAAGAACAGGCCATCGCCATATCTTTTTAGACAACCAACTTGATAAAGCGTATTTAACACAGCAATTTGATCATCTTATTAATATTGCTAAAAAGCACAAATATGCCATTGCGATTGCACACCCTCACCCGCAAAGTATCAGTTTTTTAAAAGGGATATCAGCTAAGCTAGCCGAGCTCGGTGTAGAGCTGGTACCAGTGTCGACCTTGTTACCAGAAATGACTCGCATTGCACGTGTACGTCATCTCAACAATAAGTCTGGCTCAAATAAACGCTATGTAGGAGCAACAGCGATACTTCCTCAATAGCTTGAAGAAATATTGTTATCAACGGTTTCGCAAATACAAACAGGTTCTTGCTCTACCTTCTCTTCATAAAAATCAAATGCTGATTCTGTCGCCGTTGATGGATTTTCCTCATCAGGTGCAACTTGCACATTCTCATTATGGATAGGGCATTCCTTAACCACTACATTTACTAAATCAACTTGGTGCTTAATCATCTCGCTTCCATTTATGTACTACAAACACACAGGCATAAAAAAAGCAGCTAATTAGCTGCTTCTTCTTCAAAATTTTCTATTCCATGGCGGCTTTAAGTTTCTTCATGGCGTTTTTCTCAAGCTGTCGTACTCGCTCAGCTGATACCTCATAATACTTTGCAAGGTCTTGCAGCGTTGACTTGTCTTCTGTTAACCAACGCGACTGCACTATATGCTGACTGCGCTCATCAAGTGTTGCAAGTGCATTACGCAATTTATCATTGGCGTGATCTTCCCAGTTCTTTTCTTCAACATAAGTTGCAACGTTAGAAGACTTATCTTCTAAATACTGGGTTGGTGCAAAATTAGCACTGCTAGAATCATCGTCATCATTTGATAAATCAAATGAATTGTCAGTTAGGCTCATGCGATTTTCCATTTCAAGCACATCACGTGTTGAAACACCTAACTCTTTCGCAACAACATTAACTTCATCTTGATTGAACCAACCAAGGCGTTTTTTGTTTTTACGAAGATTAAAGAATAATTTACGTTGTGCTTTAGTGGTTGCTACTTTCACAATGCGCCAGTTCTTCAATACATACTCGTGTATTTCAGCTTTAATCCAATGCACAGCAAAGGAAACTAGACGAACACCCACCTCTGGATTGAAGCGCTTAACAGCTTTCATCAATCCCACATTACCTTCTTGAATCAAGTCAGCGTGCGGCAATCCATAACCTGCATAACTTTTGGCAACATGAACAACAAAACGGAGATGAGACATAATCAGCTTTTGCGCTGCTTCTAAATCACCGTCATGATATAAACGAGAGGCTAATTCATGCTCTTCTTCAGCATTAAGCATAGGGATCTGCGCAGCGCGAGAAACGTAAGTTTCTATGCTACCAGAGGCTATTGGCATTAATGCAGTCGATTGAATTGCAGTACTCATTTACTACTCCTTATTTAAAACTCGCCCCGAGTCTACCACGCTATTTTAATGATCGCTAGAGGATCCAAGACCAGAATGTTACTAAGTTTTTCAGTAATATTAGTCAGGTGATTTACCAATAAGTTCAAAGTTGATTTTCTGGTTCAATTTCATAGACATGGCGCATTACAGAACCGTACGCTCCAAGCCATCCTAAGCCTGAACTTAGTGCGATCAAGATCAAAAATTCACTAAAACTTAACCCACTCAGGGTTAATTCAGAGCCCAATTGACTAGCAAGATCCAATAACGTGCCTTCTACCCACCACAGGATCAATGACACACAAACCCATGCAATCAGACCCCCAATTAATCCATACCAGATCCCGGTGTATAAAAATGGACGCCTTATAAAGTCGTTAGTAGCACCCACCAGTTTCAACACTTCAATTTCTTCGCGACGATTTAAAATAGATAAACGAATGGTATTGGCGATGACTAAGGTAACCGCCAACAATAGTAAAATACCTAACGCTAACGCCGCATCATCTAGCAAATTAACAATCGCTGACAATTTTTCTAACCATGTTACATCAAGTTTACCAAAGGCAATTTCAGGTTGTTGTTGCAACTTTTCCAACAATTCTCTCGCCCCCTCTGGGCTAGAGTACTGAGTTGTCGGAATAACTAAAATGACTGACGGTAGTGGGTTCTTATCTAAATAGGATAATGCATCACCAAATCCAGACAAGGATTTGAACTCTTCGAGCGCATCGTCAGCGCCAACATAGGTGACCTTATTGACTTGCTCATAAAGACCAATTCGGCGCAGCACCTTTTGTGTTTGAGACTCGCTAACGCCCTCTTCCATGAATAGCGTGATTTCAGCGGCGCTATCCCAGCCACTTCGTAGCTGCTGACCGTTTTTCATCAATAAATGTAAGGTCGTTGGTAGGGCTAGGCTTACCCCTAAAACCGCCATCGTTAGCAATGAAGAAATAGGCATGCGCCATAGTTCGCCAATACTCGCCAACGCTTGCTGAAGGTGACGAATAAAGTACATTACCAGACGATGACCGGGGTTTGACGTACTCGCGCCGGGAGATTTCCGTTGATTAAATAACAGGCTCAAACTCACTCTCCCTTAAATCAGATGAAGACAAACCATCGTGAATCATTTGTCCTTGGCGCAAGGTAAATGTGTGATATTTCATGCGTGCGATGAGACCCAAGTCATGGGTCGCAATCATCACAGCGACACCGACCGAATTAAGATCTTCAAAAACCTTCAGAATTTCCATCGATAAGTGCGGATCAAGATTACCTGTCGGTTCATCAGCGAGCAGTAGCGGAGGCTTGTTGACAATAGCCCTTGCAATACCTACCCGTTGTAATTCCCCACCAGATAACGTGTTTGGCATATTGTTAATCTTCGCCAACAGTCCTACTTTATCTAACGCCGCAGCAACGCGACGTTTAATATCAGACAAATGATAACCTTCAATAATCAACGGCAAGGCAACGTTATTAAAAACACTGCGATCCATTAATAAGCGGTGATTTTGAAAGATCATGCCGATATCACGACGAGCGAAAGGAACTTGCTTTTTAGTAATCTTGTTAAGGTTGTGACCATTGATGAACACCTGACCTGACGTCGGGCGTTCCATCATAGCGATAAGCTTTAATAAGGTACTTTTACCAGCACCAGAGTGGCCTGTCAGAAAGGCCATTTCTCCTGGCTGAAGATGAAAGTTGACCCGATTTAGCGCCTGCTGCCCACCAGGGTAGATCTTAGTGACTTCTTCAAATCGAATCATGGAACATCCTCAACTCCTTTATTATTATGTAATTTATGACTCTTCGTTCATAAATAATGCTTCAACAAATTCCGGTCCATTAAATTCACGTAAATCATCAATGCCTTCACCGACACCGATAAAACGAATTGGAATTTGATATTTATCGGCCAATCCAAATACCACACCGCCTTTTGCAGTACCGTCTAACTTAGTCACTGTTAAGCCAGTAACGCCTACGGCTTCATTAAATAGCTGAACTTGGCTCATCGCGTTTTGTCCGGTACCAGCGTCGAGCGTTAACATCACTTCATGCGGCGCAGTGTCATCAAGCTTACGCATTACGCGTACAACTTTTTTAAGCTCATCCATCAAATGCGATTTATTTTGAAGACGACCAGCGGTATCAGCAATCAATACATCAACGTTACGTGCTTTCGCCGCCTGTACAGCATCAAAAATAACTGACGCACTGTCAGCGCCTGTATGCTGGGCAATAACTTGGATGTCATTGCGCTCACCCCATACTTGTAACTGTTCCACAGCCGCAGCACGGAATGTATCGCCAGCAGCTAACGCCACTTTTTTACCTTGCTGTTGGAATTTTTTCGCTAGCTTACCAATAGTGGTTGTTTTACCAACACCGTTCACACCAACCATTAAGATTACGTATGGGCCATCCGCCTTTTCGATATCTAACGGCTTTGAAACCGGCTTTATAACTTCAACTAGCTCTTCTTGAAGCAATTTATATAAAGCTTCGCCATCTTTAAGCTCTTTGCGAGAAGCGCCTTGCGTTAAAGAATCAATAATTTTTAAGGTGGTATCTACACCAACATCAGCAATTAACAATTGCTCTTCTAGGTCTTCAAATAACTCGTCATCAATTTGCTTACCTTTAAACAAGCCAAAGATACCGCTACCAAAATTTTGTTTTGTGCGCTTTAAACCTTCTTTCAAGCGTGTAAAGAAACCCGCTTTCTTTTCTGGTTTAGCTGCTTCATCGCGTGCTTGAGCAGCCGCTGCTTCTTCAGCTGCTTGAGCTGCCGCTGCTTCATCGCGTGCCTGAACTGCCGCTGCTTCATCGCGTGCCTGAGCCGCTGCTGCGTCTTCGGCTTCCTGAGCTGCCGCTGCTTCTTCAGCTGCTTGAGCTGCCGCTGCTTCATCGCGTGCCTGAACTGCTGCTGCGTCTTCGGCTGCCTGAGCTGCCGCTGCGTCTTCGGCTGCCTGAGCTGCCGCTGCTTCATCGCGTGCCTGAACTGCTGCTGCGTCTTCGGCTGCCTGAGCCACCGCTGCGTCTTCAGCTACTTGAGCTGCCGCTGCTTCATCGCGTGCCTGAGCCACCGCTGCGTCTTCGGCTGCCTGAGCTGCCGCTGCTTCATCGCGTGCCTGAGCTGCCGCTGCTTCATCGCGTGCCTGAACTGCTGCTGCGTCTTCGGCTGCCTGAGCTGCCGCTGCGTCTTCGGCTGCCTGAGCTGCCGCTGCGTCTTCGGCTGCTTGAGCCGCCGCTGCTTCATCGCGTGCTTGAGCCGCCGCTGCTTCATCGCGTGCTTGAGCTGCCGCCGCTTCATCGCGTGCCTGAGCCACCGCTGCGTCTTCAGCTGCCTGAGCTGCTTCGTCAGCAGCTTGCTGTTCAGCTAGTTTTTGTTGTTCAATCTCTTGTTCCGACGCTTTATTTTTATCTCGGCCGAAACCCAACCAACCGAACATGCCTTTTTTTGCCATTATTGTGAAAACCTTATAAACATCTAATGCGTTTTAGGCGTAAAATAACGCCCAAGATACTTTACCCATTGTTAATGCAGCAAAGCGACTTAATCAGCTTAATTTCATGCATTTCAAAATGTCACGGGTATTAATTCGCACAGATGATAGCAAATACAAACAGATTGAGGTAGAGATGGCAGCAGGAAAAGGTGGTTCAGGTCAAGTTAGAATTATTGGCGGGCAATGGCGTAGTCGTAAATTGCCAGTTACTGACGTTGAAGGACTAAGACCCACTACTGATCGCGTCAAAGAAACTGTCTTTAACTGGCTAGCCCCCTATGTGAGTGATGCTCGTTGTTTAGATCTTTTTTCAGGCAGTGGTGGCTTATCATTTGAAGCGTTATCTCGTTATGCAGACAGCGCACTACTACTAGAAAAAGACCGTAATGCAGCGAATCAGCTCACTAAAAATCTAACCACCTTAAAATGTACTAATGGTATTGTTAAAAATACAGACAGCCTTAAGTTTTTAAACCAAGCTGCAAGCCAAACATTTGATCTGGTGTTTATCGACCCACCTTTTCGTAAAAACTTACTCGAGCAAAGTTGCCAATTATTAGAAGACAATAATTGGCTAAGTGACGATGCGGTAATCTACATTGAAATGGAATCTGAATTAGCAAGCGCCACTTTCCCAAACAATTGGCAATGTCTCAAAGAGAAAAACGCCGGCCAAGTTACGTTTTCTTTGTGGCAGCGCAACTAATCTAGCACCGATAACTTAACCCAGCATAAAAGTATGCGCCGTTAAATCCAAATGGCGCAGTACGGCGTGAATATTCAAACACCCCATCAGAATCAACTAGTGTATTGTCATTGCTATCAACAATATGGCCTTGTGCTGCTTGGCCAATCGTATTTTTATCAGGCGTCACGTCAAACAAATTATTTGCGCCAATCGCAAACGTTATTGCTTGAGAATAATGCCAGCTAACTTTGACGTCAGTTAACCATTTAGCACCGTAAGTTTGACGTTGATTATTGTCTAACACAGCATACTCACCGAAACGATTGAGTGAAAAATTATAAACAAAGTTATTCACAGCGTAGTGCGTCGTAAAATGCACACGATCCTTTGGCTGCCACTCTTCAATGATCGATACCCCTTGAGTACCAAAAACATCACTTGGTTTGATCCCATTAAGACCACCAGGTGAAAATTGCCTTGTTACTTTGGTATCGGTCAGATTAATCCCCATAGACAACTGTAATTCACCTTGCCCTACTTGACTCAAATAGGTTGTAACAGCATCTAATCCTTGTGTTCTAGTATTAGCGCCATTAATAAAGAACTGCGCTCCTGACACATTATTTTTTATCAATCCACTATCAAAGATCGCACTACCGGATCCCCCACTGATTTGGTCGCTAATTACAATGCGATCATCGATAACGATCCTGTAATAATCTAGCGTTAACAAAAAGTTATCCAAAGGTTCATAGGCTAAGCCAATACTAAAGTTTTTCGACTTATCTTAGGTAATACCAATTGCATTAAATATTTGCCCACTTGTACTTGTTAAAATTAACTAAAATGGCGTTGCTCTCAATCCTAATAGCCAGCTATTAGTCAATCGAGCGCCTTGTTTTAGCTGATTTTCTCTACGCACAACAAGATCACTTACTTAATGCAATTAATGGTATGGACCCTCTCCGCTCCACTTTCGGCTTCAAATGAGCCAATATAGGTGTTAAGCATCTATATAAAAGAAGAGAGGGTCACATGAACAATATAACAATTGGTTTAGATATCGCCAAATCTACTTTTCACTTAGTTCAAATGGACAAAGGTGGAAAAGTGCTTAAGCGAAAACAGTTAGCTCGAAATAAAGTTGCTGATTACTTTGCTAAGTTAGCGCCTTGCATTGTTGTCATGGAGGCTTGTGGTAGCACTCATTACTGGACAAGAGTACTTATTCGTTGTCGGCATGTGGTGAAAGCTATCGCGCCACAGTTTGTGACACCATATCGCAAAGGCAATAAAAATGACTATAACGATGCCGAAGCAATAGCGGAAGCTTCACAGCGAAAGAACATGCGTTTTGTACCACTTAAATCTTTAGAGCAGCAAGATATTCAAATGGTGCACCGAGTCAGAGAGCGGTTAATGAAAAACAGAACGGCGTTGAGCAATCAGATACGGGGACTGTTAGCAGAATACGGGTTGGTTATTCCAAAAGGAGTACATCATCTAAAATCTCAATTACCAGCGCTTATTGAAGCGGCAGACAATGAGTTAAGTGTTAACGCCAGACGTTATTTTAATGATTTATATGAAGAATTAAAAAAATTAGAGCAAGAGATAAAAGTCGTTGATAAAGAAATATTAAGCATATGCAATCAGCATAATATTTGTAAGCAACTTAGTACGATGAATGGAATAGGCCCAATTAATGCGACAGCCTTATATGCGGGTATCGGCGATGGTAAAGATTTTAATAGCGGTCGCCATCTTTCCGCTTGGCTTGGCCTTGTTCCTCGGCAACATTCAACCGGCGGTAAAGCCAATTTGATGGGAATTAGTAAGCGTGGGAATACCTATTTACGAACGCAGTTAATTAATGGTGCACGAGCTGCGTTACGACACTGTGATAATAAAACAGATAGGGTCAGTTTATGGGCTAAAGCGATGAAGGGGCGAAGTAGTTTCAATAACGCGACGGTAGCACTGGCCAATAAAATGGCAAGAATGGCTTGGGCGATGTTACATCACCAAGAAAACTACAAATTTAGCAACACTCACAAGTAAGCAGTAGTTAAGAACCAAGTAGTAAGATTTACCTTTTTATTTGCTAGGTAATAGAGATTGATGGGATACAGTTCAGCACTGCCCTATAGGAAACCTTATAATACCAAGGGCTATGAGAAGCCGCGAGAATTGATGAGGTGATAGGGGCGGAAATCCATCAGGGCTAGAGGCAATAATATTGCCTCATAAAAAAGCCGGATATATGGCTGCAATGTACTCTATTTCAATGATCAAAATTGTCTTGCAATAGGAGAGGGTCCATATATGGTATTATGAAAACCAAATTGTCATATATCTTAAAATCACCAAACAAAAATGCCGGTCATCCTAAGATGACCGGCATTTGCATGACCAATGAGTTAATAATAACTACATGTTTGGATAGTTGGGACCACCCGCGCCTTCAGGCGTAACCCAAGTGATATTTTGGCTCGGATCTTTAATATCACAGGTTTTACAGTGAACACAGTTTTGACCATTGATTTGGAAACGCTGCTCACCGTTGTCTTCAATGATTTCATAAACGCCGGCAGGACAATAACGCTGTGCAGGTTCAGCCCATTTTTCCATATTAACAGTCAGCGGAATTGAAGCGTCTTTTAGCGTTAAGTGACAACGTTGATCTTCTTCATGATTAGTGTTTGATAAGAACACCGATGACAACTTATCAAAGCTCAGTTTGCCATCCGGTTTTGGATAGTTAATCTCTTGAGACTCACTCGCCAGCTTAAGCTGTGCGTGATCCAAGCTTTCATCTTTGATATTGAATGGCAGTTTACCGCCGAAGATGTTTTGGTCAACCATGTTGTAAGCACCACCCAAGGTCGTGCCGAACTTGTGCATAGCAGCACCAAAGTTACGTGAGCTATATAATTCTTCGTATAACCAAGATGACTCAAATGCAGCGGCATATTGAGACAACTCTGAAGCCGCTTCTTCACCTTTTGCTAACTCTTCTACAATCACATCGGCAGCAATCATGCCTGATTTCATTGCGGTGTGAGAGCCTTTAATTTTCGCAAAGTTTAGCGTACCAGCGTCACAACCAATTAATAAGCCACCTGGGAAGCTCATTTTAGATAACGAGTTTAAACCGCCTTTTGCGATAGCACGTGCACCATAAGAAACACGCGTACCACCATCTAGGTATTTAGCAATTTCAGGATGATGTTTATAGCGTTGGAATTCATCAAATGGGCTTAAATAAGGGTTCGAGTAATTCAAATCAACAATCAAACCACAAACAACTTGGTTATCTTCAATGTGATATAAGAAACCGCCACCTGTTGCGCCATTGTCTAATGGCCAACCAGCGGTATGCACTACTTTACCTTGCTGATGTTGATCGCTAGGAATAGTCCAAAGTTCTTTAATGCCTAGTCCATAATGTTGTGGGCTGCGACCTTCATTAAGATCAAAGCGCTCTTGTAGCTCTTTTCCTAGGTGTCCACGACAACCTTCAGCAAACAAGGTGTATTTAGCGTGTAGTTCCATGCCCGGCATATACGAATCTTTTTGCTCGCCACTTTCGCTGATACCCATGTCGCCAATTAAAATACCTTTAACTGACCCATCGTCATTATAAACGGTTTCAGCAGCAGCAAAACCTGGGAAGATTTCAACACCAAGCTGTTCAGCTTGCTCACCTAACCAGCGACACAAGTTACCCAAGCTAATAATGTAGTTGCCTTCGTTGTGCATAGTTTTAGGCACAAACATGTTAGGTACTTTAGTCGCCTTGGTTTCACTACCAAACATAAAGATGTCATCACCAGCCACTTCAGTATTAAGTGGTGCGCCTAACTCTTTCCAATTTGGGAATAACTCATTAAGTGCTTTCGGTTCAAATACCGCGCCAGAGAGAATATGAGCGCCAACTTCTGAGCCTTTTTCTACAACACAAACAGTAATTTCTTGTTCTTTCTCTTTTGCTGCTTGCATTAGACGACACGCGGCTGATAATCCTGCTGGACCTCCACCAACGATGACGACGTCAAACTCCATCGATTCACGTTCCATACTCTGCTCCTATCGCTATTATTCTTTTTACTATTGCTTTACTTTTTCTGTGTAACCACCGTTACTTTGACGGTCGATTATCGAGACAATACTTCGCTTGCTCAGTCGAAGATTGATTGTTTATTAACTATGAGTCTGCCAGAAAGTTTACGTGTACGTCAACTTTACGTTAGATTCTTTAACTTACAGAGAATTAAACAACCGTTTGAAACTTAGTGCAAGTTATATTTGTGATTTGATGAAGAAGATTAGTAAGTGGTTGTTTTTAAATAAGCTGATGCCAAGAGCTAATTGCCTGACGCAATGCCTGCTGAGCTGCTTTTTTACCAGTTAACTTGAGGTTTTTACTCAAATGAGACCATGAATGACGTTGTAATAATCGTTTTATTATTAATTGTTGTTCGTTGTTAGTTAATTGACTTAGCTTGACTGGCTGGCTCCAAATTCCTTTTTCAATCATAGCGTTAACCTGCTCAACAGGTCGATTACCACACACATAATAATCGATATTATTACGTTCAAATTCACCAAGTGTCGCAAAATCTTTACATGTCGCCATCAGTTTTACGACCAATTGACTAGATAACTCGCGATGAGCATCCGCCAAATCATATCTCAGCGCCTGAGAAAATTGTGCATTAGCCATATCAATCATCGATACTACCCGCGCATTAATAGGCTTTAACACCATCAAGGAATGAGTTCCACTCGCGCTATCGCGGCTAAATCCAAGTCGAACAGGCGTGTATTGCTGATTAATCCAAAATTGCGTGAGCTGGGCAGTCGCGCCGAAACTAGAACCTAGTACATCAAGACCTTGAATATGCGCCCATTTTGTTGCGTGATTATCTAATTGAGTCCCAATGCCTGAATGTTGCCACTGCGGATGCACCGCGATTCGCATCACTCGCCCATATTTATAACCACCAGCAGATTCAATACCCAACTGCCCTAATAACGATTGCGGTAATAAATGTCCCCGTAAGCGGCGCTCTCCTAACGATATTTGCTTAGCAAGTTCGTCAGGCAGCTCACCCTCGCGTAAAATCAAAGACGCCCCCACGATGTTGCCATCATAGGTCGCAACCAAAATGTGAAGGTTAGGCGCATCTAATAACTGCCTAAAATCTGACGGTGACGTTTGATAATGCGCAAGTACCAATAAGCCAAACAATTGCTCTAACAAATTATTATCTTGCGATAAATAAAACTGACTAAGCCATTGGTAATTAATACGTTCTTTGTCAAAAGAATAATGTGAACGCAAGTTCACAGCTTTAGAATTTAGTCCCAATAAGCGGTTACTTAGTCGTTCAACAGGATCGTTTTCCTGCCAACGTATTGGCTGATTGAGCTGACAGCGACGCATTTGCGGCGATATTTGTGCAAGCTCTGCTAAGAACTTAAGTACGAATCCTCGTCCAGTGCCTTCATAACCGTGAATGGTGGTAGAAAACACCAATCTAGAATAATGACTCGCTAAGTTACTGAGCATTGGCGCAGGAATCGCGGCCGCCTCATCCACCATCACTAAATCGGCTGTTGGCAAAGTTTGCACCAGCTCATCAGGAGCAATAAAGCACAAAGACTTATCATTCCAATGTAGCGTATTCTGAATTCTATTACTGCCATCAAGAAGGCGCATTGCGTGGAAAAATACACTATCAAGCGCAGCTGCTTTTGGCGCCGTAATGACAATGTTAGTTAACGAGTCTTGTAATAATTGAGCTGCGGCTATACCTAGTGCACTTGATTTTCCGCGGCCACGATCAGCATTAATGACCAGCGGTCGATTGCGATGACCTTTAGCGACATTGATTATTTGATTAACACATTCAGCTTGATCATTGGTGGCCAGTGGCGTCGGCACATCTTGTGTTTTCACAAGAGCAGGTATGTTCCATGACCATGATTGTGGGTTACTTTGCTCAATAATAATGGCGTCATTATCTGATTTTATTTCCCGCTGTAATCGCGTAATAAAATAATGATTTACTGACGTTCTCTCTTCCTGTGAGGCCACATAACGTAAGTAATCAGGATCATTAAATGCCTGCCATTCTTGCCAATGAGGAACAATGAGATAACACACGCCGCCGCCATTTAGCGCGCCAATAGCCTGCCCAAACGCATCAGGGTGAAAGCCACTATAAGCATTAAACACTAAGCTCTGATATTCACGTCCTAAGCTCAAGTGCGCTTTTTGCATTGCAATCGCATCATCATTGCCATCGCCCAACCACAACGTGTTATCGTCGTTCACCACATCATTAACAAGCTTACAGCCCCAACGTTCGTCACCACTAAGTACCACCAACTGACGGGCATTAGTCGTAGCAAATTCTTGAGAGAGTTGTATTAGCAATTGAGATAATGTCGGCAAAATGATGTTCTTGTTAGGCTCGTTAGATTAATTGATTCTATCGTTAAACGTATTATAACTGGAATATTTTTGATAGATTGGCGCCATTATATTTAAACAACTGTTTAGGATGACACTATGTTTTCATTAACCATTACACCGCGATTTTTAGAAACTGATGCCCTGGGTCATATTAACAATACCGTTTTTCCGATGTGGTTTGAGTCTGGTCGCGATCCTATTTTTATGTTTTTTACGCCAAACTTAGACGTCAATAATTGGAAACTAATGCTCGGTGGCATTAGCGTCAGCTATCATGCAGAAACCCATTTTGGCAGCGATGTAGAAATCAAAACCTTTATTACACGTATCGGCAATAGTTCTTTCGATATCTATCAAGAATGTTGGCAAAACGGCGTTAAAACCGCTAGCGGTAAGGCCGCCATGATCCATTACTGTCATAACGCCAAGAAGAGTGTGCCACTAACAGAAGAATTAAGAGAAAAACTACAGCAGCACATGCTTGAACCTAAATCAAACAGTTGAAACACGAATAATAGCGCAGCTCCTTGATTCGCCTTGCTATATGAAAAAATGACTCGTCACCAATAAGGTGACACCGCATTTCTTCATTACGCTAATCAAATCAGATAGCTACACTCTTATTTCCCGCCAACTGCTGAATCTAGGTTGAAGAATAATTTACTGAAAGTCTGTTTTTAAAATATCACCACTGCGACCTTGTTCAAAACTGACTAATAGCTGATTATCGGCAAAATCAAATCCGGCGATGTAGAACCACTTTCCTAGTGATCTCTCTTCGCCGCTAGTTAGTGAGCGCGCAAACATTTCGCTTTCAGCCCCATTCTGCTTGCGATAAATCAAGGTATCACCATCGATTTTAGCATCGACGCCATTTCCAAACGCCCATTCAAGTTTTACGTTTGTGGTGCGAGCAACCTCTTCTTCTTCAAACCACTGATAAATTTCTTTAGTGCCCTGTTCAACAAAGAATAATCGATTGCCTTTTGAGTCATTAAAGGCACCTTGCCAGCGCTCATTTGCCTTTGAAAATGATTTAGCGTCAAGGTGGTAATATCGCAACTGTGGCTGACCATTTACCAAAATAGAAACCGCCAATCGATTATCTGAAAGCCAACCTGTTGATATGGCAAACCCTTCTTCAACATTAATCGTTTCAACTGCGTTATTTGCTAGCGTTATTAACTCGATTTGTTTGCGCCCACCAATCAACAACGTTTTGCCATCCGGCGATACATCGAGATCACTAATTTGTGGCTCTGACTCGTAGTGCGTAATTTGTTGCAATTGTTTTGTTGTTTCATCACCTAAGAAAATTTGCGACGGCCCATTGCGTTTAGACAAGAAGAACCATTGATTAGATTCGTGAGCAAAGGTTGGGATCTTGTCATACACCGCTGAATTAAAAGTTCGCTTAACCGAGCCATCACCGATGTTAATCAACTCATTATCATTGTTCATTTGAAAGGACGTAAAATAATAATCACGGCCGTTAGGGAAACGAGAAAAATTATCTGCCACACGATTAGATGTACTAACCATTGACGATATCATGGTGCCGTCTAGGCGGCTCTGCACTAGCTCATGCGAAAATTCATTCGTTGTATTAATGACACTCTCACCGTCATGGTGCCAAATAGCGCGATTGATAAAGCGTGACCAACGGCCTTTATTCTCTAACGAATTAGTGACCAAATCTAATACATACATTGATGTATGGCAGCTTCCTTCATCGGCTGACAAAATTAACATTTTATTGCCGTCATTCGAAATATCGAATCCATAATTACCACTGCCTGTGGGATCTGGCTGCTTGATGAGCACCCGACTTTTATCATTTAACGAATAGCGATAAATCTGCATAGGGTCAAAACCTACTTGTCTAGCGGTGTAGATTATGGCGTTATCATCATCGACAAATTGCAGGTGTGACACGTATAGCGCGTCACACTTGCCCATAGATTCAACTTGCTCACTGCTGTTGCCAACGGTAAAACGCAATAATTGACAGGTCTGTTTAGGATAATCGGTAAAAACTAGCTGCTTACTGTCGCTTGACCACGTCATTTCAGATGAAATAACAATATCGTGTACCAAAGTTTCTTTCTCTGAACCATCAAGATGACGGATCCAAAGCTGAGCAATGTCATTGTGTGGATCATTACGTGTATACGCTAATAGCTGTTTATCAGGCGATACAAGAGGCGAAAACTCAACGCCAGAATGACGAGTCAGTGGTTGTAATTGCATACTGGCATAGGTTTTTGACTCACCCGTCGTCGATAACATCAACCAAATAGCTAATCCAACAATAAATATCGCAGACAAAGAGATAACAAATAATGATAAAGGTGATGCAGCAGGCTCATCTGACTTTTGACCATTGGTCACTAAACTGTCTTGTCTTGCGCAAGAGGCAATAAAGCAGTAACCCTGCTTAGGGATTGTTTTAATAAACTGCGGCGACTTGGGATTATCTTTTAATAACTGACGTAAATTAGCCACCATTTTATTAACGGCATTATCACTAACAATAACCCCCTGATTAACTTCATTAATGATTTGGTCACGACTAACGACTTGATTGGCATGTTCAATAAATAACATCAGCAAGGCATGCTGTTTAGGTTCAAGCGATATCTCATTACCTTCAACAATTATTAAAGGGAGTTGGCTATCAACTACTAAGTCTTGAATATGGATATATCGCATTGATTTAACTTTTAATTAAAAAACGGATTTTATTATCTATGGCAAAGAAAAAACCGTCAACAGCTAATCAAACGGATAAATTTCGCTCAATTTTGACAAAAATCCCAAGTTCTTCACCTTTTTTCACTGCTTCACCACGACTTTATTCCTCGGCCAGCCAAAAATGACGCCATCACCAACAAGGAATACGTGGAACACCTATGAACTATTTATTGAGTATCACCCGTAGCGAATTACTACGAAAACGATTAACCAACTTACTGCAAACAATGATCGCCTTTTTATTCATTGTGCCAACAACGGTAATGGCCGCTACGTCTTATCAATTAAGCAAGCAATCTACAGCCCCGACTATTGACGGCAAGCTCGATGAGCCAATGTGGAAACTAGCAACCAAGGTGGAGCTAGCTTATGAAAATCAACCAGGCAATGGAGTAGCTGCCAAGGTAAAAACAACAGGCTATATCTATCAAGATGGTGAATCTCTGCATATTGCAATGATTGCTTATGATAAACACCCTGAGAAAATTAGAGGAGCACTGCGAGATCATGACAAAATTTGGCGTGACGACAACATGGGGATTATTCTCGATACCTTTAATGACGAACGCAGTGGTTATTTATTCTTTGTTAATCCTAAAGGCGCCCAATCAGATGAACGCATCAATGACGACAATGGCTGGCGTGAAGACGATGCGTGGGATGCCATCTGGTATAGCGCCGCACGTGTCACTGATGACGGCTGGGTAGCTGAAATTAGCATTCCCTTTAAAGCGCTACGCTTTAAAGACAATCAAGACACCCAGCAATGGGGCTTTACTTTATGGCGAAATCAGCCACGCGAAGTTCGCCGCCAATTTGGTAGCTATCAATCTAATCGTGATTCAACGTGTTCGCTATGTCTTTACAACAAACTTAATGGCTTTGAGGGCATAAAAGCAGGCAAAAACATTCAAGTCACCCCGACAGCGACAATAAAGCGCAGCGATAGTAAGCCAACCTCAAATGACCCATGGTCAAATGTAAAAACAGAGCAAGAGTTAGGATTAGATTTACGCTGGGGGATCACGCAAAATAGCGTATTGAATGCCACATTAAACCCCGACTTTTCACAAGTTGAAGCAGACTCAACCGATCTAGACATTAATACCAGTTTTGCGCTTTATACGCGTGAAAAGCGCCCGTTTTTCCTCGACGGTGCCGATAACTTTAAAACGAGCCGTCTCAATCTCGTGCATACACGAAACATTAATCAGCCAGACTATGGCGTAAAGCTCACCGGCCAATTAGGGCAACATACCTACGGCATCCTAAACGCTAAAGATCAACAAACTAACTTTTTACTCCCTTCTGCTCAAGGCTCTCGCAATATCACCTTGACTGAAAATAATGGCGCTTTAAGCAGTCAAAACGCCCTTATTCGTTACAAAAACGATATGGGTAATCGCAACAACATAGGTTTACTTGTCAGTCGTCGACAAGCTGACGGCTATAGCAATACCGTTGTTAGTGGTGATGGTAATCATTGGTTCGATAAGCAAAGTAGTCTGCAATATCAGGTCGCATTTTCTGACAGCAACAACAGCGCTATCGTCAGGAAAGGCTTCGATGTAGAGACACAACAAAAAGATCATGCCATTGATGTCTATTACAGTCATTCGCAAAAGGATTACAACTATTATGCAGGCTACCAAGATATCGGTACCGACTTTCGTGCAGATCTAGGTTTCATTGGGCAAGTTGATTACAAACAACTGCAATTGGGCGGTGGCAGAACCTATTACAACGATGATAATAAAGAAGACTTTGTCAATCGCTATGGTTTTTTCAGCAACACCCAGTATTCTCAAAACCAAGCAGGTGAAAAGCTTGGCCATAACATTGATATTCGCGGGTTTGCTAACGGTAAAATGCAATCATTCGCAAATTTTGGTTTCATGAATAACGAAACTCGACATGACAATCAATTTAACCGCGATGGTGGCGAGTTATACAACAACACTCAATTTGTAAGCTATTCAAGCATTACGCCCTTGTCATCGCTGAAACTACAATTTTTTACCCGCATCGGCAAACAGCTCGATTATGCGAACGCGCAGCTTGGCACTCAATTTTATTTACACAGTACAATCAATTACCAATATAACGAGCACCTTGCCGTTACCTTTAACAACTATTTCAACCAATTAGATGTTGATGAAACTCATGTCGTCATTGAAGGTAAAAACAAGAAAATCGCCTCAGGTCAGCTATATCGTGCTAGCAAAAGCAATCTTAATCTCGCCTATCAGTTTGATCAAAAAAATCAGCTAAAACTCATTGTTCAATACTCAGATATCAAACGAAATCCTCTGCTATACAAAGCAAATTATGACAGCAATACCGAGAATGATTACCTAGCTAAAACCCGAAACTTTTCAACACAATTACTTTATACCTATAAAGTAAACCCACAGTCATTAATTTATGTTGGTTACTCTGATGGTGGTTATCAACCAGCAGACGACAATTCGTTGCACCGTGATCGCCGTACCTTTTTTGCTAAATTTAGCTACGCATGGCAAGGCTAATCGTAATTAACTAAACGTCCCAGCGGCACATGCCCTTGATATCCACTTGGGCGCCCAGTTTGTTGTAGAAATTGATAGCACGCGTGTTGTCTTTTTCTACTTCCCAACGAATGCGGTTAGCGCCACCAGCAACACAAACCTCACTGAGCTTAGACATTAACTGCTGACCAACGCGTTGACTTCGGTATTTATCCCACACAAATAAATCATCTAAATTCATGTAAGTAACGCCACGCCAAATTGAATAATTCCAAGTGTAAGTGCAATATCCAGCAATATCACCATCTACTTCAGCTAACAAAACACCAAATTTAGAATTACCTTCAAAACCTGACTGCTTTCTTTCTGGCTATATCAGGGGGGATCGCTGTGCAGTATAGCGGCCTAAAAAAAACAAAATCAATCAAATAGAGTAATCATCAACCGTTACATGAACAAAGTTCATGATTCGATGAAGTAAAATCAATTTTATTCATGTAATGAACCACGTATAAATCACAATTAACGCTAAACAATACTGCCGTTAACCGCCACGAGCTGCACTCGTTATTTACTGAATAAGCAAGTAGATAACGCCGGAAATAGGAAATCTAACGACCATGAATAAAGACTTTGCATTTAACATCAAAAACATTTGTTTCGATGAAAACTACCAACCATCAGACAGCACGCGCATTACCACTAACTTTGCCAACTTGGCGCGTGGCACTAGCCGTCAAGCAAACCTGCGTAAAACCTTAAAGATGATTAACAATAGTTTTAATGCAATGGCTCATTGGGATAATCCTAATGGCGATCGCTATTGCGTAGAACTTGATATCATTTCTGTTGAAATGGATATTGAAGGTGGCGACAAAGCGTTTCCATCCATTGAAATATTAAAAACCAATATCATCGATCACAAAACAAACAAGCATATTGAAGGCATTGTCGGTAATAATTTTTCTTCTTATGTGAGAGATTATGATTTCAGTGTTTTACTATTAGATCACAATAAAGATCAGGCGACGTTTAGCATTCCAAATAATTTTGGTGATCTCCATGGAAAGCTTTTTCAAAATTTCGTTAACTCGACGACTTATAAAGAGAATTTCAATAAGCCTCCTGTAATATGCCTCAGCGTATCTGACAATAAAGTCTATCGCCGCACCGAGAATGAACACCCAGTATTGGGTGTGGAATACACACCAAACGAGTCGTCACTGACTGAGCAATATTTCAAAAAAATGGGATTACAGGTGCGGTATTTCATGCCACCAAACAGTGTTGCGCCATTTGCTTTCTACTTCTTTGGCGACCTATTAGCTGACTACACAAACCTTGAACTCATTAGCACGATTAGCACCATGGGCACTTTTCAAAAAATCTATCGTCCTGAAATCTATAACGCCAATGCAACCGCTGGAAAGTGCTACCAGCCCAATTTAAAGAACTTGGATCATTCATTGACACAAATCGTTTATGACCGAGAAGAACGTAGCCAATTAGCCATTGAGCAAGGTAAACGTGCCGAAGAACAATTTATTAAGCCATATCAAACTGTACTTGAGCAGTGGTCAGCTAACTTCGCCTAACCATAAACGATAAGACATTATTCACTATGAAAAAATTATTACCTACCTCAACAGCAGGCAGTTTGCCAAAACCTTCTTGGTTGGCTGAGCCAGAAACACTATGGTCACCATGGAAATTAGCAGGCGATGAACTCATAGATGGCAAGAAAGACGCATTGCGTTTGTCTTTGCATGACCAACAACAAGCCGGCACTGATATTGTCAGTGATGGAGAACAAACACGCCAACACTTCGTAACGACCTTTATTGAACACCTCAATGGTGTTGATTTTGAACAACGAAAAACAGTTAAGATTAGAGATCGCTACGATGCTAGCGTGCCGACAGTTGTCGGTTCGGTTAGCCGCCAAAAGTCAGTATTTGTCGAAGACGCAAAGTTCTTACGCCAACAAACTGATAAACCAATTAAATGGGCACTTCCGGGTCCGATGACTATGATAGATACCTTGTACAATGATCATTACAAGAGTCGTGAAAAACTGGCCTGGGAATTCGCTATCATTCTTAACCAAGAAGCGAAAGAACTCGAAGCCGCTGGTGTTGATATCATTCAATTTGACGAACCGGCGTTTAATGTCTTCTTTAATGAGGTCAATGACTGGGGTATCGCAACACTCGAACGAGCCATTGAAGGACTAAAGTGCGAGACGGCCGTTCATATTTGCTATGGCTACGGCATCAAAGCCAATACAGATTGGAAAAAGACATTAGGCACCGAATGGCGACAATACGAAGAAGCCTTTCCTAAACTCCAACAATCGAATATTGATATTATTTCACTAGAGTGTCACAACTCTCATGTGCCTATTGATTTACTTGAGTTAATTCGTGGTAAGAAAGTCATGGTTGGCGCTATTGATGTGGCAACCCATACCATAGAAACCCCAGAGGAAGTCGCTGACACGTTAAGAAAAGCGCTGGAATTTGTTGATGCCGACAAGCTCTATCCATGTACCAATTGCGGTATGGCACCGCTTCCACGAGAAGTAGCCACCGCTAAACTCAATGCGTTAAGTGCAGGTGCTGAAATCATCCGCCAAGAACTGTCGAACTAGCACGACAATGATTTGTATGGGTTGTGCCACAACAACCCATACACGATATATCGATTACAAGAATAACTGCCCCAACATACGCACGCCGGTTATCAATAAAACAACCGCAAAAATCTTCTTTAACTTCCCTGCATCTAACTTAGCGGCCAATGTCGCGCCAACAGGTGCAAACAATACGGTTAACGGCACAATGCACGCAAATGCAATAACATTTACCAAGCCAAATGTACCCACAGGCGCATCAACTGGCGTTGTACCTATTGCTAACATTGTTAACGCGCCTGGCAGTGAAATAATGAGTCCAATAGCCGCCGCCGTTCCAACTGCTTTGTGAGTCGGATAATTATAAATCGACAATAACGGCACTGAAATAGTACCGCCACCAATGCCAACCATAGCACTAAAAAAGCCAACTAACGTTGCCATTAAACTTTGTCCAGCTGAATTAGGAAGCTGTTGAAAAAATGCAGGTTTATTAGTTCTTAACAACATATTTAATGCCGATAAAGTAGCGATAATGCCAAACAATAGCGTCAATAGTGTGCCCTCGACGCGAGTGACTAACCAACTACCCGCCAACACGCCAATAAAGATAAACAGCGCCCAGCGTGTTAATAATTCAAAATCAACATTGCCCTTGTGATGATGAGAGCGAATCGAACTAATAGAGGTCGGTACTATAGTCGCTAACGACGTTGCTGTTGCCACCAACATGGCTGACTCTGGTGACACCCCAAAACTTTGAAATAAGAAAAACAACACCGGAACAATAACGATGCCACCACCGACACCTAACAAACCAGCAAGAATGCCAGCAAAGATACCTGTTGCAACTAATGCTAAAAATGTCGATAAATTACTGGATACAAATTCAATGATATTCATTTAATGATTACTTCTATTTCTGATAGTTAAGATTTATGCGATTAAAGCATAGACAGTTATTTAATGAATAATAGTGATTTAATTTCACTATCCAATGAACAAAATTCATTGTTTGGAAAAACTGCCGCCTATTAACTCGCTAATAAATAACAGTAAATTTAATGAATAATTCGTATAAATGACTAACAGCACTCATTAAGTTCCAATTAACTCATTGATATTTAATTGAATAAATAAGTGGTACTATCGTTGCTAATAAAACAATTCAATGTATTAACCTGTAAGTTGTTTATAAGGATTATCTATGCAACCCACAACTACAGCGCCTCAACAAGGTGCCATGCGCTCGGTTTGGCTAATTAGTCAATTTGAGCTCACTCGATTATTTTTAACCAAACGTGGTGCCGTATTATTAGCTGCCTTTGCCATCGTGTGGTTTTTGATTCTTAAATACCCTGTTTCTTATTCTGTTGGCATTCTTGCCAATGAAAGCTTTGGTGACAACATCACTATGTTTTCAAGCCAACTGAATCTCGACTACCTATTACAATGGGCCTATTCAGAAGTCGCTGTTTATTGGTTGTTTGCAATATTCATTTTTCCATTCATTGCCGTGTTAATGACATCCGATCAAACAGCGTCTGACGCAACACGCGGCACTATCCGGTTCTTGCTACTACGTACTTCACGCAATCAATTATTATTTGGCCGCTTTATTGGTCAACTTATTATTATCAGTATCTTAATTGCGTTAACCATGTTTGCTGCCTTTGCGATGGGGGTTTGGAGAGAGCCAAGTTTAGCATTAGCTGCTATACCACAATTGCTATTAGTCGCCAGTAACCTAGTACTCGTTTGTTTACCATTCATCGCGTTGATGGCACTGTTTAATTCATGGATCCAATCTTCAAAACTAAGTGTTGTCTTCACCATCATCTTGTTGCCAATAGTCACTGGAATTATCAGCTGGCTCTCTGGTCATATATCGGTGCTTGAACATTTGCTTATGGCAATTCCTGGTGTTCAATTAACTGATACCGTTCAAATGGCAAGCTTTCAATATTCTTCAATTACAATTCCACTCGTTCAAACCGCTGCCTACCTTGGCTTAGCGCAATTCGTTTTAACAAGGAAAGCACTATGAGTACATTAATTAGCTGTCAAAACGTCAATAAGTTTTTTGGTTCAAAGCAAGCACTTAAAAACGTAAGTTTTGAACTGAACGTGGGTGAAACAACGGCATTAGTTGGCCCGAATGGCGCAGGTAAAACTACGCTATTTAGCATCCTGTGTAATTACCATTTACCAAGCTCTGGTGACGTTTCTATTTTTGGGGAAAAACCAGGAAGTACCGCACTTGTCGGTCGCGTCGGCGCACTGCCGCAAGATGCTCAACTCGACCCGCGATTCGCTATTAAACACCAACTAGAGCTATACGCTAAACTCCAAGGCTTTAGTAAAAAAGAAGCCCAAAGTGAATGCTTACGCGTACTAGAACGTGTTGAGTTATCACAGGTGTTAAATGAGCGCCCTGCCGCACTCAGCCACGGTATGCGCAAACGCGTTACCATCGCACAAGCACTTATTGGTAGTCCTGAATTAGTCATGCTCGACGAGCCAACCGCAGGATTAGATCCAGCTAATGCACGTAATATTCGTCAATTAGTAATGGATTTATCAGGTGATGCGAGCTTTATTATTAGCTCACATAACCTCGATGAATTAGAGCGCTTATGTTCAACCGTACTGTTGTTGGAACAAGGAAACTTATCGCAACAAGAAATCGGGCAGCAAACGGCGAATAACCAGCAAAGTATTACGTTATTACTTGAACCGACAGAACTAGCGGCTACCGAATTATTAACATCAATTCAAGGTGTTAAAGGTATCGAGATGGTAAACAAGCAAGAGTTTATCGTGAAATATGATGCGTTCAACTCACCCACTTTCGATATTGAATTAATCCAAGGGCTACAACAGCACGGATTACAATATCGTCAATTAACAAAAGGGTTATCGTTAGAGCAGCAATTGTTTGCATAGCGCTCTCTAGAGTGGTGATGTCATTCGCCACTCTTCAACTTTACAATACCATCACATTGCAAATGCGCTATTCACTAACTAGTCTTAATTTGCTCTCACGTGGTGGACTATCAATGAAAATTCAACAAAGTATTAAAACTCTGACAAAGCATCTTCCCATTTTATTCGGATTCTATTGTTTTTCGATGCCAATATCAGCCGCACAATTATCAGTTGTCACCGAAGAGGGATCCCTGCAATATTCTAAAGACAATGAGATTACAGGTATTGCAACAGACCTTGTAAAGGCTGTACTCGAACAAGCCAATATAACAGGTGACTTTCAAATCTATCCATGGACAAGAGCTTATAATCTCGCGCAAACTCAGCCTAATGTTCTGATTTATTCAATGGCTAGAACGCCACAACGAGAAAATAAATTCAAATGGATTGGTGAAATTACCCCTCTCGACTATAAATTTTTTCGACTCAAATCTAATAACTCAATTAATCCAAAAACTCTTGAACAGGCAAAGAAATTTAGAGTCGGTGTTATTAATCAAGGCGCCATACACCATTTTGTAAATTCACATGGATTTAACGACGTTTCCGTTGTATCAAACTCAAGCGCTCATTTACGTGTATTTTTGAACAAGCGTGTTGACCTTATTATTATTAATAGTTTACGACTCGATGAGTTTTGTCAAAATACTAAAATCGATTGCGATCTGATAGAGCCAGTCATGTCGATTAATGAGATATCAAAGGGTCTATATATGGCATTAAGTCTGAAAACAGGTGATTATATACATCACCAATTGGTAACTGCGTTTCAAAAAATCAAAAGTCAGGGTACATATCAACGTATCATGCAAACTAAGGACACAGCTCAATGAGAGAACCAAAGAATCTCAATCAAAACGGAGGTCAACAGGGAAATTGGTATTTAAATCGGGCACAGCCTTTATCAATAAAACTCACTGTTGGAATATTAACAACAGTCGCTGTTTTAATTGTCACCTTCCTATTTAATGCTCAATATTCTCGCAAAGAAACAGTTCGTGGTTTTTTAATGCCTAATAAAGGCGTCATCAAAAGTTTCGCAGTCCAAGGCGGTACGATTGAGAAACTATGGGTCAAAGAAGGAGAAGTTGTTGAAAAAGGTCAAACCTTGGCAACAATGATCATTCAACAGCGCAATAGCGATGGTATTGAATTAAGCACTCAACTTGCTAAACAACTTCAAACACAACAATCATTATTGCAAGACGAAATTAAGCAACATCAAACACTCAAAACACAAGAATTAAATAGCTTGACCAGTCGTCAGCAAGCGCTTGAACTTGAAAAAATCGCCCTCAAAAACCAATTGCAATTAGCGAATGAAAAAGCTGTTTTACTACAAGAACAATTAACGCAATTTAGTAACCTAAACGCTAAAGGGTATTTATCTAACTTAGATAAAGGTCGACAAGAGCAAGCCCTACTTGAAGTGAAACAAGAGCAACAAAACTTAAACCGTTTATTGTTGCAGCAAAGCCGAGAAGTCAATCAATTGGCACACAGTATTGAAAGCGCTCCACAACAATACACACTACGAATTAACAATTTAATTCGTCAACAAAGCGAAATCACGCGTCAGTTAGCGCAAGTTGATAATAATCATCAATATACCATTACAGCAAGTAATTCTGGCACCGTCACAGGTATCCAAGTCGTAGAAGGTGAAAGCTTATCTCGTACAAAACCACTGCTACATATTTTACCAGCAGGTTCGACACTAGTTGCAGAGTTACTATTACCTACTCGCTCGGCGGGTTTTGTACAAAAAGGCCACCATGCAAAGTTACGTTTCGATGCATTTCCTTACCAACGTTTTGGCTTTATTAACAGTGAAATAAACAGAGTCGACCGCGCCCTCATTACACCCAATGAAGTGCAATTACCTATTGAATTACAAGAGCCTGTTTATCGACTACGCGCACAATTAGACACACAACATGTGCAAGCCTTCGGGAAAGATTTTAATTTGAAAAGTGGCATGTTATTCGAGGCCGATATCATGCTTGAGCAACGCACGTTAATAGAATGGTTATTAGAGCCGCTATATAGCCTAAAAGGGCGAGTGAGCTAAAGAAGAATACAACAAGGAATTCACCTTTATTAGCTTCAATATAAGCTGATAAAGAGAATAAAGCGGCTGACCAACGTTAAACTTTCGACAGACAACGAAAGTCAGCCTAACTAACCGCTAACTAAAACCGTCTACTTAAATACACGAGTAAACAAGGATAGTTAGCACTTAACTAATCTGGCAAAAGCCAGACAAAACGGAGTATAACATTATGCGCGAGCTAAATGTAAATGAAATTAAAGATGTAAATGGAGGCGCTTTTTGGATGGCTGCAGCAGCCGTAGTCACTAGCCCGGTTATAGGAGCAGCAGCAGCCACTCTAGCAGCAGGTGCAGTGGCATATGGTACATACAAGCTTTTAGAAGCAGCTTTTGAATAAATACAAGGAAATATCATGAAAGAGTTAAATTTAGAAGAAAAAATTTCAGTTACTGGTGGTAATCCGATATTGGCATACTTAGTTGTAAGATATGTACTCCAAAGAGCTGCAGTAGCTGCTACAAGGGGAGTTGTAGCAGGTGCTATTGCTTACGGGAAAGACGCACAATAAAAAATGACGCTCTAAAAGTAACGAAAAATATATTTTTCGTTACTTTTTATCAATCATGGAGTTTAAAATGTTCAAACGAAATTGTCCAAGTTGCAAAAAGCATTTAAGCTGGGACTTAAGAAAAAAGCTCTTAATACAGGACATTATTGTGTGCCCTTGGTGCACAAAACGTTTAACTCAAAGTTTTAAATATAGACTTATTAATGGTGGGGTTTACGGCGCAATCGTTGGTGTATTATTAATTACATTCTTTAATTTCGAAGCTATAGAAGTTGCCATTATTGCTATTTTTAGTGGTTCCTTTTTGCAAAAATACATAGATATTCTCTTTCCGCTAGAAGTATGTAAACATTAGTGAGAATAGTTATGAATCAATCTATTAATGTAAATAAAGATAACTTAGACTTTTCATTATTACGATCAGTACCTTTAATTCTCCAATCAGAAATAGCTGAATGTGGCCTAGCCTCAATGGCTATGATAGCAAGCTATTACGGTCACCAATTAGACATGCCCGCTATGCGTAAGCGATTTTCGGCCAATTTAAAAGGTATGAATTTACAGCAACTTATTGAGTTGGGTGACAGTCTAAATTTATCAAGCCGTGCATTACAATGTCCTATAGATGAAGTCCACAAACTTGCTACACCCTGTATTTTACACTGGGATATGAATCATTTTGTTGTACTCACTAATGTAAGTGGTAAAGGTAAAAAAGCCAGCTTCTCAATTAATGACCCTGCCGTTGGCAAGCGCACACTTAACTTTGAAGAGTTTAGCAAACATTTCACAGGTATTTGTTTAGAACTCACGCCAACCAGTAAATTTGAGAAAAAACAAGAAAAAGAACAAATGAAGCTCTCACAATTGTGGAGCAAGATGTCTGGTTTGAAATCGGGCTTAATCAAACTCATTGCTTTGTCGTTAGTGTTACAGTTATTTACCCTAATGACCCCTTATTATATGCAATGGGTGGTGGATGAAGTATTAGTGAGTTTTGATGAATCATTACTAACAGTACTCGCGCTCGGGTTTGGGTTTATAGCGATTATTTCCGTAGTCACCACTGCTGTGCGCAGTTGGCTTATTTTACGACTATCAAGTCTGCTTAACATGCAAATGGGCGTTAACCTTTTGCGGCACCTATTACGCTTGCCGATGAATTATTTTGAATCTCGCCATGTTGGCGATGTTGTATCCCGCTTTGGCTCGCTAGCGCAAATTCGTGAACGTATTACCACTGGTTTCGTTGAAACATTAGTTGATGGTGTAATGGCGCTCACCGTATTAGTTATGATGTTTGTGTATTCAATCAAGCTGACAGCTGTCGTGTTAGGCGCTATTGCCATTTACACCATTATTCGCTTGACGCTATACCGGCCGCTTCATCAAGCAACAGAGGAAATGATTCAAAGTAGTGCTAAAGAGCAAAGTAGCTTCTTAGAAAACATTCGCGGTATGCAAACTATTAAATTATTCGGCAACGAATCTCAGCGTCAAGGTATTTGGCAAAATCGTTATGCCGATGTCATCAATAGTGAAATACGTTTAGGACGCCTAAATATTAGCTTTGATGCCGTTAATAAACTCTTGTTTGGCCTTGAGAACGTCTTAGTTATTTACTTTGCTGCTTTACTCGTAATGAGCAACGACTTATCCGTCGGTATGGTACTGGCCTTTATTGCTTATAAAGGACAACTAACTAATCGCTTTGCAAACCTAATTGAACAGATTATTCAATTTAAAATGATGCGCTTACATTTAGATCGTATTAGTGATATTGCCTTAACACCACTCGAACAACATCGTGAAGGGCAGGCCACTTTCAATCTAAATGAAGAAGGTAAATCAAGTGGAGAGATTAGCCTGCAAGATGTTTGTTTTAGTTATGAGGAAGGAGAATCAGCGATATTAACCAACGTTAATTTAACGATTAACGCTGGCGATTCTGTCGCTATAACTGGCCCTTCTGGTTGTGGTAAAACAACGCTTATGAAAATAATGCTAGGGTTGTTACAACCAACATCTGGCAAGGTGCTGTTGGATGGCAAAAATATTAATCAATTAGGCCTAAAAAACTATCGCAAGGCCATTGCTGCAGTGATGCAAGATGATACGTTATTAGCAGGTTCTATTGGCGATAACATCAGCTTTTTCGATCCACAACCAAACTATCCATTAATTGAACGAAGTGCTCAACACGCCGCGATTAATGATGACATCACCAACATGACCATGGGATATAACTCAATGGTGGGTGACATGGGGTCTAATTTATCAGGCGGTCAAATTCAGCGATTATTATTAGCTCGTGCATTATATCAATCCCCTTGTGTACTATTTATGGACGAAGCAACTAGCCATTTAGATTCTAAAAATGAAGCAAAAATTAGTGAGCAAATACAGCATTTATCGATGACTAGAATCATGATTGCTCATCGTAAAGAGACCATTGAAAAAGCTGAAAAGATATTTGAATTAGTTAACGGAAACTTAATTAACGTTAATGAAAAATATCCAAAAACAGCAAACTAAATATTCATCTTTATTGGCTTAAAATAAGTTGACAAAGAGAATAAAGCAGCTGATCAACGTTAAACTTTCGACAGACAACGACAGTCAGCCTAACTAACCGCTAGTTAAAATAAATTACTCAAATTTAAGGTAAAGAACTAAACTAGCACTTAACTAATCTGGCAAGCGCCAGACAAAACGGAGTATAAAATTATGCGTGAATTAACTTTAAATGAGATTGATAAAGTAACTGGTGGTAAAAGACTTACGGAAGAACAGGTTATCAGAGAAGAAGGTTGGTTCTGGGACACTTGCTATTCGAAGAAACCGAATGGCTCAAAAGGTTCAAAAGTAAGATGTCCAGATAAAGAAAAATAAGATATGGAGGGTAGTTAATGATTATTATAATTTTAGTCGCAGCTATTGCTATAGTTCTATATATGATGAATTTAAGTGGGGAATTAGCCATTTTTTGGGACCCCGCTTCATTTACACTATTATTGCTAATGGCTTTATTGCTCGCTTTTGGGACTACTCAAAAATCTAGTATCAAAGACGCCGCTTTTATTTTAGCAGGCAAAAAACTTGCCGCTATAACTCGCTATGAGCAAGTAGCATTATTTTGGAATAACTTCGGAAATTTCTCCTTGATCGGTGGAATATTATTAAGTATCACTTCATGGATTGCGCTAAGCGCGACTATCGAAAATTTGGCAATATTTGGAGATGCGTTTTCATTGGCAAGTTTACCCTTGTGTTATGGGATAGGATTTAGAATGATAGGCCTCTTTTTAAGCTCAAATGCACGAAATAAAATGATCTCGTAAAAAAGACTTAATTAACAAAGGCCACTTTATTTAAAGGCAATTAATTTGCACAATAACATGGCCTTTTTTGAGGAGATATTGTTCGTCATGAAGCAGTACCGTTCCCGCCATAATCCAGTAGATAAATTGTATAATCCGCAGGCAAGATAATTTTTCTTTCCAACTATCAAAATTCAGTTCAGTAATTATACAACAACCCCATTTTTAATCACCTGAGCGCACGGATTAACACCAAATTGATAACTCAATTGCGCTGGGTGTTCGATATCCCACAGCACTAAATCAGCTTGTTTACCAACGGCTAAGGTACCTACTTTATCTTGGATTCCCAATGCTTTAGCGGCGTTTATTGTCACCCCCGATAGCGCTTCATACGGTGTCATTCTAAATAATGTACACGCCATATTTAGCATCAACTGTAATGAACACAGCGGAGACGAACCGGGGTTGGCATCGGTAGCAATCGCCATTGGTACTTGGTGCTTGCGTAATAAATCAAAAGGTGGTTGTTTCGTTTCACGAAGAAAATAGAAAGCACCTGGCAATACTACGGCGACAGTACCAGATTCTTTAATGGCTTTAACGCCCGCTTCATCAAGATACTCGATATGATCAACAGATAGTGCGTTAAATTCAGCAGCCATCTCACTGCCGCCCAAATTCGACATTTGCTCGGCGTGTAATTTCACAGGCAGATTATATTTTTTCGCGGCTTCAAAGACACGTTTGGTTTGCGCTAAATCAAAACCCACTGATTCACAAAAAGCATCGACCGCATCAGCAAGGTTTTCTTGAGCGACTGCTTCAAACATTTCACCGCACACTAAATCAATGTAACCATCAGCATTATCTTTAAATTCAGGCGGCAGTGCATGGGCGCCTAAGAATGTCGTTTTCACATCGACAGGATGGTGCTCACCAAGTAATCGCGCGATGCGAAGCATCTTAATTTCTGTTTCTGTATCAAGACCATAACCAGATTTAACTTCAACCGTGGTGACACCTTCTTTCATTAACGCATTAAGACGATCTTTAGCTGCAACATATAGCGTTTCTTCGTCGGCTTCACGTGTTGCTTTGACCGTTGAAACGATACCGCCACCAGCAACAGCGATTTCTTGATAAGTCGCGCCTTCAAGGCGCATCTCAAATTCTTTGGCACGATTACCTCCATAAACAATATGGGTATGACAATCGATTAATCCCGGCGTGATCCAGCCGCCCTTACCTTGATAAGTAGGTGTTGAAAAGGCATCAAATGTTGGAATATCTGCACGTTTGCCTAACCATGCAATTTTTCCATCTTTAATGGCAATAGCTGCATTTTCAATAATGCCGTAATCTGTTTCATTAATGGTGGCAAGGTTTACGTCAATCCACACGCTATCAAATTCATTATTTAGAGACATAAGGCTTCACTTAATTGTTATCATTACCGACGGAGTATAAAGTAATACCAAAATAATACCCACCACCACTTGTATATACAAGTGTGTGTACAATTTTATATTGACTAACTTTGGACACGAGATTAATGATCCTTGCAAAATTCGAACAAATTAAACAATACATCTGTCAACAAGTGGAACTAGGTCATTTGAAAGAACACGATCGCGTACCCTCTGAAAATGCATTGTCAGAGCAATTTGTTTGTAGCCGAATGACAGCACGTCGAGCTATCACAGAATTATGCGATACAGGTTTATTAGTTCGTAGCCAAGGACGTGGAACTTTCGTCGCGACACTAAAATCTCAAACCTCATTAATGGAAATTCGTAATATTAGTGACGAAATCAGAGAGCGTGGGCATGACTATAGTGTTGAAGTTATTAGCCTAAAAGACGTCAAAGCAACGCAAGATGTTGCGATTACACTCGATATTGAAAAAGACACGTCTGTATTTTGCTCTACCCTTGTTCACCTCGAAGATAAAGTACCTGTACAACTGGAAGTGCGCTACGTAAACCCTCGGTTAGTGCCGAATTATTTAAGCAATGATTTTACATTGCATACACCACACGAGTTTTTAAGTATGGCCGCCCCCTTAACTGAAGCAGAACACATCATTGAAGCGATCATGCCAACATCATTGACAGCTAAGCTATTAAAGCTGGCCCAGTTTGAACCCTGCCTTCAAATAAAACGTCGCACTTTTAGTTCGAAAGGCGTTGTGAGTTTTGCGACCCTCACTCACCCAAGTAGCCGCTTTAGAATTGGTGGCCGTTTTAGTGTTAACAGTTAGTGGGTGTCAAAAATGAGCTATGCAAGCATCGCTATTGACTTTTATCGTTGATTTAAAAGTACTTTTCCAAATTTAGGGAACGATGCATAACAAATAAATTGCACCATGAACTGGCGCACTCATTAGTTTTAACTATCCCAATGTAAAGTCTAATCGCAACGTTTGTTTCTTGGCTGCAACAGCTTTGCCATCAACAAACTTTGGCGCATAACGCCACTGCTCTAATGCCAATTTCCCTTCTTTAATAAAGGCTTTACCCTCATATTCAAGCGTTTTTATATCATCAATAGTGCCAATATCGGTAATGGTAAACTCAAATACAACATAGCCACTTATTCCTTTTCTTACCATGTCCAATGGGTATCTTGGATTTACACGGTAAATGGGCGTTGCTTCTTGTGAATCATCCCATGGTGTCATTCTACCAATTGCCAAAGTATGCTTAGTCGCTTCATCAGGCATTCTCTTTCCTTCATAGGCTTGAACCAAAAATGCGTGGGTAGCAAGTTCTAATGGATGAGTAGCGCCTTCAATTTTGTCAAAAATAGGTAAATTAGAAGTCAACATTTCAATAGCATTATTGCGCTTTTCAAAGGATAAGTAGTATTTCCCAGCCCAAAATTTAGCTTCAACGACACGCGTGTCATTCTTTGGAAATTTATTGGATAAATAATCTAACGCTTTAAGTACAACCTTTCCTTTTTTACTTCCAAGGTTGATGTATTCCTTACCAATACTTAATCTTGTTGCAGCTGCCAATAAAGGAGATTTCTCTTCTGCTTCATCTGCAATATCTAATGCTTCACTTAGATACCTTTTACGTTTTCTATTATCATTCCAACCAATTGATTTAGAAAAAGAGTAGTACAAGTCGATTAACTCTTTGCTCTCTTCGCCATAAGTATCTTTGTAAATTTGAGCAATAAAAGATTCCAACTCATCGCTATGCTTAAACTCTTTTAGTTTGTGTAATGTCACAACATAATTTAAGGCTAGTTTTGCAGAGTTAATATGCGTATCGCCATATAACTTTCTACCCAGTTCATAAGCTTCTTTTGCAGCAGTCTTTTGGTGTGTTAGGTCGTTAGAGTTTAGTGATGATTTATAGCTTTGATAGGCAGTTTTGAACTGTTGTTGCAATTCTGCCGAGTTATTGGCGTAGGCAATTGTGAAAAATTGTGCAATAACAAAAATATAAATGCATAGCTTCATGGCGCAATCCTTTGTCTTTTGTTGTTTAGTTAGTAATATAATCTTTTTAAAAGAACACGATACCACTGATAGCAATATCGTGTAAGTCTCTTATTTTTTAAGCGACTCAATCCAAGTCATCACATCGGAATCAACAACCGACATGGGTCTAGCCCCCTTAAGCAAGATTAGATCATGGAAAGCTTTAATATCAAACTTATCACCTAGTTCACGCTCTGCTGTTTGGCGTAGTTCTACAAACTTCAACATGCCCAGTTTGTAACCTAACGCTTGTCCTGGCCACGCCATGTAACGTTCAATTTCTGAGGTTACATCGGATAATCCTGTGCCTGTGGTGGTATGGAAATAATCAATGGCTTCTTCGCGGGTCCACTTTTTATAATGTAAACCAGTGTCGACAACTAAACGTACTGCGCGGTATAGCTCAGCTTGTAAACGACCTAGATTTCCCCAAACATCGCCTTCATACATGCCCATTTCAAGTGCTACTAACTCTGAATACAGTGCCCAACCTTCAACAAAACCGTTAAACGGTGCGTTTTGGCGCATCAAACCAATATCTGTTTGTTCCATATTCAAAGCAATTTGGAAGTGATGTCCTGGTGCTGCTTCGTGATAAGTCAGCGTTTTTAAGCTAAATTTAGGCACTTCTTTCATATTACGAAGATTGATAGAAAACTCACCTTTACGTGAACCATCTAGGGTTGGCGGCGTGTAAAATCCACCGGGAGCACCTGCTTCAGTCACTTTAGGTATGCGTTTTACTTCAACACCAATGGTCGGCATAGTCGCAAAAAGTTGCGGTGCCTTTTCCATAATGATATTAATTTCTTGGTTAAGATAATCCAATAATTCTTGGCGGCCTTCGTCGGAATCAGCAAACAATTGTTTTGGATCTTCAGCCAAGGCAACCATGCGTTCGCCAACGCTGCCCGTGGTTAATCCTTGTGATCCTAAAAGTGCATCCATCTCATCGCTGATACGTTTGACTTCACTTAAACCAATCTCGTGAATTTGCGCGGCACTAAGATCAGAATCACCTAAGAATTTAATTTCATGCTGGTAAAACTCACTACCATTGGGCTGTGCCCAAATACCATCACCAACTGGCGCTTTTTCTCTTAGCGATTTCATTAAATCATTAACATTTTGATAAGCTGGATAAACCTGCTGACTTACAACGTTATGAGCACGTAGCATTAACGCTTTTACCATTCGTTCATCGCCAATACTTGCTTGTGCGAGTTTGCTTTCAAAACTGGTCATTAATGAATGTTTATCAACTTTTGGCGCGACAAACGCATTTAAAAACTTGAGGGTATTTGGAAATAGTTTCTTCGGTAAAATAACGCCATTATTTGCATCATAAGCCACTTTCTCGCGCACCTGTTCTACCATCACGGCAAGTGCTTCTAAACGCATAATATAGTCATTAGCTTGTGCTAAATTAGTCACTGGCTGTTGATTTTCAAGGATTTTAGGAATATCAATCAATGGGCCCGCAATTTGACTCACAATAAAAGGTAAATGTCCGCCCCATGTATCAATATAACCGGCATCAAAATTCTGTGAACCAGCATAGTAATTGTCGATGACCTGATTCACTTGCAAATGCAGTTTACTGTCAGCGGGTAATCCAGCCAACTCAACATTTTCTAATGCTAACGCCGCCTTTTTCATGGTGTTTTGCAGCTTCTTCATACCCTCTGGAGAATAATCCGGTAATTGTTGATTGTAATGCGCAACATAGTCATTACTTAAATTCAATGATGTTGCCAAAGCAGGTTGTTGCAACACATAAGCTAACGTATGTTTTTCAATCATTGCATTAACCGCAGCCGCGCTCAAAGACTGTTTGGTCGTTAATTGAGAAATGGGTTCTTGGTTTGATGACGGAGTTGATGTTGTGCAGCCAGTAATAGTAGCAATGACAGTTAATGCTAAAATAGATTTTTTCATTATTGTTATATTCCTACGAAAGATCATAGAAATATAACAGTTGCCCAACAATAGTGCTAATGAATCAAAGCGAGAGGTTGAGGCGCACCAAGCCAGTCTCCCTGCACATAATCAACGCCAATTTCTTGCAGACATTTAAGGGTTTCTTCGTCTTCAACAAAGGTAGCAACTGTTGATTTATCAACAACATGAGCAATTTCATTAATAGCACGTACTGTTGCTTTATTGACGGCCTGATCAGCTAAGCAACTGACCAAGGTACCGTCAATCTTAACGACATCAACTGGCAAACTCTTGATGTGACCTAACAGAGATGCATCACCGCCAAAATTATCTAACGTAAAGCGGGTGTTGTATTTAGCAAGTTCAGCCATAAAGTTCACTACATCCTGCAAGTTTTCATGGGCTGACATTTCAGTGATCTCAAAACTAATATTGGCACCGTCAATGTCGTATTGCTTTAGTTTTGCCACAACATACTGTAAAAAATCGCCATTACTCACTGAAATAGTCGATAAATTGATATTACAACGCACTCCCTCAAGAGTTTGACGATTCATTGCTATCCATGAAAATGCACGGCTAACAACCCAGCGGTCGATAGTCATCAAGGCATCGAAACGACGAGCTAAATGTAGAAACTGACTCGCCGTGATTAACCCACCTTGATGGCGCAATCGCAATAGAAATTCGTAACTAACAACACGGGTTCTATCAGCTATCTTAAACACTGGTTGTGCATATAATTCGAATCGTTCTTCGTTAATAGACTCTCTTAACGCGCTAAGCTCTATATCTTTTTCATTGAGCATATGAGAATCACAGTCATAGCGATAAACCGTATTTCGCCCTGCTTTTTTAGCGCAATAACAAGCGTCATCAGCTGCCGTTAAAATCTCTTTATAGGTTTGTGTATTATGCGTAAATTTGGTGATGCCTATACTCGCGCCAACTTTATACTCAACACCTTTCCAGACAAACGAATAAGCAGCAATAGCATCACAAATTTTTTGGGCTATCTCGACGCCTTTTTCAAGATTACAATTGGTCATAATAACCGTAAATTCATCACCGCCAATTCGGCAAATAACATCATTGCGACGAACACCAAGTTTCAATAATGCGGCGATATTTTTTAATAATTCATCACCAGCTGGATGACCACATTCATCATTAACTATTTTAAAGAAATCAAGGTCAAGGTAACAAAGGACATGCTCAGTTGGTTCATGGTTTTCAGGTAAATCAATGAGCTTGTGCATCGACCGTTCAAATTCAACGCGGTTAACTAAGCCTGTTAATGAATCATGACTCGCCTGATAGGACAGCTCTAATGAATACTGATGTTTTTCCGTAATATCTTCCGACGCCAATAAAATACGAGGTTGTCCATTATCAATTTCAACAACTTGCGCAGACTGCTTAACCCAGATGACATTACCATCTTGCGTTATTACGCGTATTTCCCATTCGTGAAGCTCACTAGACTGTGAAAAACAAACGGATAAAAAGTGATCCACCAGCTCTTTATCATCTTCACAATACAATTGATGAAGCTTGCTATTCACTAAATCTTGCGTTTTATAACCAAGTTTTTTAGTCACAAATGCATTCGCTGAATTTATATTAAATGATTGATCTACTGTGAAAAACATAGAAGGCGTTTGATCGTAAAGAACCTGTAACCAAGACTCGTTCGGCTGTTGAATAACCGTTCCTTTTTCCATATCAGTCATATCGCGACAAGACATGACAGCGCCGACAATCTCACCTTGTTGATCGTAGTAAGGATGATGTTTAGCGTGCAATACCATCTCTTTACCTTGTAAATCATGGCTAACAAACTCAACACTATCAATAATTCCTGCAAAGGCTTTATCTAAACTTGGCTTGATAATGGTTTCAAAATTCTTTTCACCATGTAGCAAGGCAACAGGTCGTTGAATGACATGCTCCTTTGGCAATCCAAATTTGTTTTTATATGCATCATTCACGGCACAAAAGTTATAATTTTTATCAATAAAACTCAGTAAATCAGACGTTCCTTCTAAAATGCTAGTGTAGTAATCAAGTTGACGCTGAGTTGTTTGATTCTCTAATTCGCGAGACGCACTTAATGAAAAGCTGTCCAATAACGACTTAACTGATTGAATGCGATCGACTTCTGTCTTAGTCATTACGCCTAACACACCAATCACTTGATTATTTTTTCCGAATAAATAGATACCAATAACACAGCTGACAATTTGTGATTGTTTAGCACTTAATGGCAATTCTGTTGGTTGCATCTGCAAAACATATGGCTGGCGAACCGTTGGTGGGACATTAGAAATTGGCAAACAATATTGATTGAGTGATAACTCACATTCTCGTTCAGTCATCGCCTTAATATTCACATTTACAAAATCAGGATCAGCCACACTACCTATAAATGCATAATCAACGTTGAGATAACGGGTCATGAGCTTAACAAGCTCACTAAAATAGAGCTCACCTTTTGGCAAAGAAAGACCGAGATTAAGCATGTCAATTTTAGTAGCCTGCTGCCCTCGCTCTAACTCGTTTGCCAATCTAAATGTTGCTGCATTAATTGCCGTTCTCTGGGCGGCATAGCTAAACTTTGCCTTTGAATTCATAAACGCGAGATGGCCGATTACTTTATGGCGAGCATTGAGAATTGGCATGATGAAATGATGATTAAACTGCTGTCCATTAACAGTAATCAAGCTTGGTTCAGTTAACCTTTCAACAGAATTTCCGGTTAAGAGATCGTTTACCGTATTATTATCAATACAATAATTCGCATCATAAAGCTGCTTTTGATTACTAAAAGCAGCCTGCACATTAACATGCTGTTTATAAACAATGCCGAAGGTTGCAATCACTACACATTCAACATCAAAGCATTTTGCAAGATAAGACGACGCTTGAACAAAAAATTCTTCACGTGGCATCTTACAAAAATCCTGCACAATTTGATTGTCATCTATCTTTGCTGGCATATTTACGCTCATTCCTGTCACTCCTTTCCTCACAAGAGGAGGATTAGACTACTTATTGAGTTTTCCGAAATTAAAATATAGTCTACAAATCTAATTTTTGTGTAAGAAGTGCACGATAAATCGGCTGAATTCAAAGGGAAAACACCATGTCTGATAATAACTCACCCCATATCGTAGCGAGCTATGCCAGTATCAATCAGAAAAAAAGCGCTGGTAAAGAAGGTTTAGATAACAAAATCAAACAACTACGTAATATTTCTATCACGCCAATTACACTGACCATAGATCCACTTTCAACCCCTTGGACTAGCGAACAGAAAGACAATCATTTTCGCAGCGGTTGTGCGCCAATCATGGCGCTAGCATATGCTTATCACCTCATAGAACAAGGCAATCACGCGGTTGTCATTCAAGCCGATGAGCCTCTTAAAACAGGTTATACGCGAGAAGAACGTCATCAATTAATGGCGGTTTATAACGACGAAACGACAATCGCCGATCTCTATAATGATTTAGCAATGGAGTTCATCAACAACCATCAGCTCAATGAAGATAAATTTAAAGCAATTTCATCGGCGTTGTTCGAAAACTACCAAGCGACCTATCAACAACATATTGATGAGCGGCAAGCACATTTCTCACTGCCATCAGCACAATGGTTTAATAATGTAACGTCGTTATTTAGAGGAGTCGATTGCGCTAATCCATTAATCGACTTCGAGGGGAAATTACTCATTTGTAGCAAAGAAATCGTTGAGCAATTAGCGTTTGGGTCGTCAATTGAAATTGCAGGTGTTAATTGCCAACAAATTACGACAGAAAATGAAGTAAAAGACCTTAAAACCATATGTAAATACAATCATTTAAGCACTGCAATCGAGCAAGCATCTATTCAAGCAAAGATTAACTTTTCTCAACAATTTTTACAGGATAATGCACTTCTTGAGGTATACACTTGCTACCCAATAGTGCCAATGGCATTTTTACAGTCCAGCGGGATTGTAAACTCGGTTGCTGAGATTCCACCATTACTTAATGATTATTCAGTCACCGTTACTGGCGGCATGAATTTAGCGCGGGCACCATGGAATGCCCCAAGCCTCAATGCACTAATAACCATGGCTGAAAAACTCTTAATAGGCGACAAAGAGTATGGCTTAGTGCACGGCAATGGCGGTTTGGGTTACCGCCAAGGTGTTGCTATTTTAAAGAAGAGTTAATTACTGTAATAACTCATGATTTTCAGGAAGTTGTGACACAATCCATAACACAAGACGGTGCTTTAAATTAGGGCCGTCTTCTTTATCTTCAGGTAACGGACTAATCAACTTATCGTTAACTAAGAGGCGATAAATTGCTTCTACTTTATCTTTATTCGATTCTGCTTTATCTAAACCGCCATAACCGCGTTTAGTGGCATACGCCCTACCCAATTGCATCGCAAGCTTGAGTAATTTATCTTCATTCTTATGCTTTTTCATTGGCGCTTTCCCTTAATCACTTCAATCTGTTAGCTACTAATACCATTAATTGCATTAAATATTTGCCCACTTGTACTTGTTAAAATTAACTAAAATGGCGTTGCTCTCAATCCTAATAGCCAGCTATTAGTCAATCGAGCGCCTTGTTTTAGCTGATTTTCTCTACGCACAACAAGATCACTTACTTAATGCAATTGGTATAAACTAACCCAAATTTGTTATTTTTCAATCTCTTCTTTCGCTAACTTCCACAATGATTCATTCAATGGCTGCTTCAAACGTTTCTTAAGGCAACAAATCACCACCTCAAACGGCTCCAGCGCAGGCGATACATCCATAATTTGAATTGAATCTTTTAACGGGCTGTTATCCAAAACAATTTTAGGCACTAAACCAACACCAAACCCTAAACTCACCATGCTCACAATAGCCTCATTACCAGCCACTTCAGAATAAATATTGGGCTTAATGTTCTTGCGCCTAAACCATTTATCTAATCGTTTTCTCGCAATGCCCTGTTCAGGAACAATAAGCGGTAGCTTATTCCAATTAAACTGCCCACTATCAACCTGTGCTTGCACTTCACAGCGATCAACAGGCGCTATAAACACCAATGGCGACACACCAATGGTTTGAAATGCCATATTACTCGGCAGCACATCTGGTTTAGCAGCAATCGCCATATCTTCTTGCTCATTAGTCACCCGTGGAATTGACTGCACAACATCACCGGTGCGCAGCTTTATTTCAACTTTCGGATATTGCTGGCGATAACGCGCTAATATTTGATGCAAAAAGCTATGGCTCGCCGTCACAGAGCAATAAATACTCAGCTCACCAAGCAACTCCTCACTGTCTCCCTCAAGTGAATGTTTAAATACATCCCACTGTGCCAGTGACGATTTAGCATATTGAACGAATAGGTTTCCCTCTCGCGTTAACGCCACCGTTCTATTGTCTCGGTCAAACAATACAACACCAAGTTGTTGTTCTAACTGCTGAATATTACGACTTAACGTTGATGGGCTAACATGACACGCCTCACTCGCTTGAGCAAAGTGCAAGCTGTCTGCCAGTGCTAAGAACATTTTTAGTTGTTTATTATCCATGGAATGACCGTATCTAACGTTTCACTATTTGCAACACTGTAGCCCGTATATATCATTTTACGCAAGAGAATAGTTGCGCTAATGTTGAACCATCGTCACTTGGTGACCCACTAACAATTTATAGCAGGAACGATCATGGCTCAGAACTACTTTAATACCCTTTCATTACGCGATCAGTTAGCACAACTAGCTAAATGTGACTTTATGGACATCAGCGAATTTAGCGACGGCGTTCAAGCGCTTGTTGGTAAAAAGATGGTAATTATTGGTTGTGGTGCTCAAGGTCTTAACCAAGGTTTAAACCTACGTGACAGTGGTTTAGATATTTCTTACACATTACGTGCAGAAGCTATCGAACAAAAACGTCAATCGTGGAAAAACGCCACTGAAAACGGTTTTACTGTTGGCACTTACGAAGAACTGATTCCAGATGCAGACGTAGTACTTAACTTAACGCCTGACAAGCAGCATTCAGCGGTTGTTGAAGCCGTTATGCCAATGATGAAGCACGGCGCTTGTTTAACCTACTCACACGGTTTTAACGTGGTTGAAGAAGGCATGCAGATTCGTGATGATTTAACAGTAATCATGGTAGCGCCTAAGTGTCCTGGCTCTGAAGTACGTGAAGAATACAAACGTGGCTTCGGTGTACCTACACTAATCGCTGTTCATGAAGACAACGATCCACGCGGCGAAGGTCTTGCACTCGCTAAAGCATACGCTGCTGGTACTGGTGGTCATCGCGCTGGTGTTCTAATGTCATCGTTTATCGCTGAAGTAAAATCAGACTTAATGGGCGAACAAACCATCCTTTGTGGCATGTTGCAAACTGGCTCAATCTTATGTTTTGAAAAGATGGTTGAGAAAGGTATCAACGCAGGCTACGCCTCTAAATTACTTCAATACGGTTGGGAAACAGTTACCGAAGCGCTTAAGTACGGTGGCGTAACTAACATGTTAGATCGTCTATCTAACCCGGCAAAAGTAAAAGCGTTTGAATTATCTGAAGAACTTAAGCAAATCATGCGTCCGCTTTACAACAAGCACATGGATGACATCATGAGTGGGGCTTTCTCATCAGGCATGATGGAAGATTGGGCTAACGATGACAAAAACTTATTAGGCTGGCGTGCAGATACCGCTGAAACAGCGTTTGAAAAACAACCGGCAGGCGATCAAGAAATCAGCGAGCAAGAATTCTTTGACCACGGTATCTTAATGGTTGCAATGGTTCGCGCTGGTGTTGAGCTAGCGTTCGAAACGATGGTTGCAGCAGGCATCAAAGAAGAATCAGCTTATTACGAGTCGCTACATGAAACGCCGTTAATCGCTAATACTATTGCGCGTAAGAAACTTTACGAAATGAACGCAACAATTTCTGACACGGCAGAATACGGTTGTTACCTATACAACCATGCATGTGTGCCAATGTTACGTGACTTTATGACGCGCATCGACACCGACGTTATCGGTCGTGGTTTAGACAGCACTAGCAATGGCGTAGACAACGCGCAATTAATTGCTATCAACAGTGAATTACGTAATCACCCAGTTGAACAAATTGGTAACACGCTACGTGGCCACATGTCTGCCATGAAGAAAATTATTTAGTCGGTATCGTTAAACAAAAAAAGGGCTATCATTTGATAGCCCTTTTTATTTTGCGCTACTTTTCAGCAGGTAAATGATGCGGAATATTCTTTGGATGACGACCATCTATACTGCGAAAATAATCTAATATCACCGGAAAATCGACATCGATATTACCGGTCGGCATAAAGGGTTCGCGAAAACGAACTTCCTTCGATTTGAAATCAAAACCAATCATTTCAATCGGGACATTTGCTTTACAAGCAATGTGATAAAACCCTGATTTCCATCGCTTAATCTCGCTTCTTGTTCCCTCTGGTGCAATTCCTAAAATGAACTCATCGTGGTTTTCATACATCGCCACCACTTGATCAACCAAGTTATTATCTTTATGACGATAGACAGGGCTGCCACCTAACCAGCGGAAAAACCAGCCGTAGGGTGCATTAAACAACTGATGCTTGGCCAAAAATCTCACGTTTGCACCCATTGCACCTCTCACAACCATGCCTAAGATAAAATCCCAATTGCTGGTATGAGGGCCAATAATGATGATAAATTTCTTCTCATTTGGCAGTTGGCCAACCATTTTCCAACCTAGTACACACAATATAAATTTACTAACCGATTGAAACATATAAAGTATTACCTTTCTTATTGTTATATTTAAATGACACTTTTATGGCATGCGCCTAATTTACACTAGTTTTAGTTTAATTATCATAGGGTCTGTTGAATTTTTGAGTTCATTTTTGCAGCAATTTGTTTGGGGTTTCTACAAGGCAGAGCCTATGTGGTGTAGCTGGCTACACGAATAGGCGATAACGCCGTAGAAGTACCAAACAAATGCTGTCCGTAGGATTCACCTAAAAGGGCTTTGTGCTGCGTTATTCGTCATTCACCTAGATAAACTAGGCATCAATCCTCATGCCTTGCCCAAAACCCTTTTAGATTGAACAAAACTTGAACCACAAAGTTCATCATACCCTATTGATAGCTCACAAAATTTCACGTTAGAATGAGTTTCGTTCCTTGGATGTTTTGAGTTTGTTAAAAACAATTTGTAGCAAGTACGTTTTCTCAATAATCGCACGCACTAATGCTTGAATCGCTTCATCTAACCGGAAAAATTGAACCCATCACGGCAGATATGCCACAGGGAAACGCTTTATGAATGAGCTGTTGTTAGAATCGTTGGTCGCCTTAACGGCTTTCGCCGTATTATGGACACTGTATTATTCCATGATGAGACATAAAGTTGAATCTCAGCCTGGTTCTCGATTCTTAATTGTTGGCTTTACGCTTCTCTTCATTAGCTTTCTCATTGATATCACAGATAACTTCTCCTCACTAAATCAATACATACTTATTGGCGATACACCAACCGAAAGAGTCATTGAAAAAGGTTTCGGCTCTCTCATTGGATTATTATTTTTAGCCGTTGGTTTTCATCGCTGGCTACCTGCAGTATTTGAATTATCCATCGCCAAAAAGAACATCAACAAACTCAACAGCAAACTGGGCAAACTCGTTGACGAACGCACCAGCGAATTAAGCGAAGTTAACCAACAACTACGTCAAGAAATTGCCGAGCGAGAAAAAGCACAAAACAAACTCGACAAACAAATGCTTCACGATCCCCTAACGGAATTGCCTAACCGCTATGCACTATTAGAGTATTTAGAGCATGAGCGATTGCGAAGCAGCGCACACCCAAATCATTACGCCATGTTCATTATCGACTTAGATCAATTCAAAGCCGTCAACGATTCGCTAGGGTACGCAACTGGCGACAAAGTAATAAAATCCATTGGTAATAGATTGGCATTTAATCACCGTAGCGAAGACTTTTTAGGACGTTTAGGTGGCGACGAATTCGTACTAGTAATGTCAATGAATCGAGATGACCCACAGTCAGCGGCATTGCAAACTTACAACAACGCCACCACGCTTATCGAACTAGTCGCCGCCCAACTGAAAGTCGACAAACACCAATTTAACCTGTCAGCCTGTATCGGCATTACCGTATTTAACTACGGCGGTAGCCAATCATCAGAAGACATATTGCGCCAAGCAGATATCGCACTTTATAATGCCAAAGAAAAAGGTCAGGGATTCTTTTCTTTTTTTCAACCAGAAATGCAAAAGAAAGCCCAAACACGCCTCAAGCAATCTAAAGAACTCCATGATGCGCTGTCCAACAAAGAACTCTTTTTACAGTACCAACCTCAAGTTGATAAAGACGGTAAATTTATTGGTATGGAAGCGCTGCTCCGTTGGCACCATCCAATCAATGGCATTGTAGACCCTTCTAACTTTATCGCGTTAGCCGAAGAAATTGGCATCATCGACAAACTAGGCCGTTACATTATGCACATGGCCTGTCAGCAATGTAATGATTTAGTCAGCAGCTTCTACCCAGACAACAAGCTCAAAGTAGCCATTAACATCAGTCCAAGTCACTTCCTACAAGACGACTTTGTAGAGCAAGTGAAGAGCATTACTGAAAATTACTCGATGCAAAACATGCAGCTGGTACTAGAAATTACAGAAGAAGTGACAATTGGCGACATCGACGATGTTATTAAGAAAATGAATCAACTGCGTCGTCTCCACGTGCATTTTTCACTAGACGACTTCGGAACTGGTTACTCATCACTTACTTACTTAAAACAACTGCCAATAGACACCGTAAAGATTGATAAATCCTTCATCCAAGAACTGCATGAAAATAAAGATGATGCATCAATTGTCGAAGCTATTCTCACCATGACCCGTGCGCTAGAAATCGACGTCATTGCCGAAGGCATTGAAAATCAAAGCCAATACAAATTCCTTTCAGATCTTCATTGCCAATATTACCAAGGCTACTATTTTGGCAAACCAGAAAGTGTCGCCGCACTCATTGAAAACGGCGACCTCATCGACAAGCGAGTTATTTAACTTCCTCAGCTTCAGGTTCAGCGTCTTGTGCTGTCACTAGACGTTGATACCAGAACGACGCCCCTAAAATCAGCACCCCAATGCCCATAAAGAGCACGACCTTTTGCCACAACACGGCATTGGCCGCATCGAGTAAACCCAGTTTAAGAATACCGACAAAAATTAACCCAAAGCTAACCCGTACATTCAGCAAAGTACGTTGATTTGTAAATAGAATAACGGCACCGTGGATTGCGAGCGTCGGAGCAATTAACAAGTCTAATCGCAGATAATCGAAAGCACTCAAGGTTAATGCATAAGTCACCAACACCACGACATGCAGCAAGATATCATTAGCGTCTTTAAACCAACCGCCAATCAACGATTGCTTATACGCCCTACGTTTCTTAATAAAGGTTGCAGCCACAAACACCATTGGCGCAATGGCAAACCATTCGTCGGTGAAAATTAACGTCCAACTGCTCACGATAAAAAACAGCTGCATGAGACCAATCATCAGCGAATGACGTTTAGCTAGCCACCAACTCTGTGCAATAAGCATCATGGCGGTCCAATACAACAAACCAACAAGGTGTGAAATCACAAAAGAATCCGTTGCTGTGGCAATAGCCAATGGCAACATCATGCCTATTGTCCACAAACCCCAACCTGCGATGTATTGATACAACGCGTCGTTCTTACGTTGATTCAGCACATAAGCCGCGCTGTAACACAATCCAAACAACGCAGTCGCTATCAAGCCGCTGGTCACTGATGTCGATAGTGCCCCAAAGATAAGGCTCAGACTTGCCAAGCCAACCAAAATCTTAGCCTGCCACACAATCCATTTATGCCTAACCAGTTGCGCAAAACAAACAGCCAACAACGGTGATAACCAAACAATTAAAATGACATCGGCTTCCAAGCGTCTAAAGCCAGTGACTAACCAACACACAGGAACGATAAGATAAAACGCAATGCGCGCATATTCAGAAAACTGACGCAGCGGACTCTCTGGTGCATAACGCCGGAAATATTCAGCAAACAACCATAATTGCACCAATGCAGACGCTAACGACAATTTGGCAAATAAAGGCAATAACGAAAAGCGATAAATATCGAAGTTTACGGCGTATTCCAACGCGTAAACAATAGGAACCGCAATCAACGACAATGCCAAAAATTCAATATTTTTTTGTCCACAAGCGCGTGCTCTGAACAACAAGGCCACTTGCAGCACAATAGTCGCAGGCGCCATCCATTGACCAAGCCACATATCTCCACAACTGAAGATTAATAACGCAACCCAAGCCGACTCACAAAACAACAACAACGGCTTAACGCGCTGCTGAGTAAACTGTAAAAACACTTTATCATCAGTGATTAAGCGTAACCAAATACTCAAAGTAGCCAATACAGTTAATGCAATTAACCACTCATCAAAGCTTTGTAAAGAAGGCAATAACATCGTGTTATCAAACACGCCAATCAAGCTATAGAACAGCGCGACACACGCCAGTGCCTGCCCCTGATTAATAACGCTTGGTAATAAATAACGGCGGCCAATAGCAATCAGTAATAGGCCCTCAACAGCCCAGGCAACACCCCATAGTTCGCCGCCAAGTGCACTTACCGCCATCAATACTAACCAGATGGTTGCAATTAAAGCCATAAAATGAGTTAACGGGTGTTTGATGCGATACAGCACATAACCAGCGGCTATTGCAGCAACGCCATTCACTCCAAACATAAGCGCCAACCAACCACTTAGTGCATCGCTGGCTTGGAAGAAAAACAACAAGTTTGCGCCAATTAACGCCGCCAAAAACAACATCACATGCTGCTGACGCTGCTCTTTAAACACTAAATTAAACGTAATGTAACCAAAGAACAGTAAGTAAAATATATCAATAAAAACAATAGGAAAGCTAAATAGCGGCTGACTCACTGCCCACTCAAGAGCAACTAATACAAATGCCAGACTCAAGTTAGCCAACCAAGCACCAACATAGCGATAGGCAAGGATTAAACTGCTTAATGTCACCAATGCCAACGACACTAAATACCAACTTCCATGCACACCAACAGCGTCAGACAACAGTGGAATAACAGACACACCAACAATGCCCAATGCCGCAACAACTTTAGTATCTAGCCACATAGCGAGTCCATGAGCAGCTAGAGCAATGACTAAATACAACGCAATAATCATCCAAATCGACAAGATCTGGTAAACATCACCGGCGAAATAAACGGTGCTGTAGAGCAATAAAATACCCAAACTAACAATGGCCGTGGCAAACTCACCAAACTTGGTTTGCCGCTTGAGATAAATCCCCAACACCATCACCGCCGCAGCGGCACTCAACATCAATAGCGATTTTAAACCCACGCCCATTTGGTCAATCAACAACTGCATTAAATAACCAAAACCAGCAAGCGTTAAACCAATACCCATGATGGTTAAAACGAAAATACCTAACATGCCACGCTCTTTGTAAGAGCGATAAACGTTTGCAACTGGCTTAAACCAATCGAACACAGACGCCATAATCGACTGAAACATTATCTCGACATAAGACGGTTTACTTTCTTTGGGTTTAACAGCGACAGGCTTGGCTTGTGACTTAGTTCCAGCGTGTTTGTTAGCAACAACAGATGCAGCTGGCGCTTCAACAACCGGAGTAAATTCAACGTTTGTCGGCGCTGCATCATGATGATGAACCGCAACAATCTCTTCATTAACAGAGCTGTCAGACGATTGAGAAATTCGCTGTGAAACAACAGGATCGGGTGGGGCGGAATATTCGGGGTCAACTTGAGCGACACGAAACTCAAGATTCTTAATGCGCGCATCAAATTGGCTCTTAAGCTGAGCCAACTCATACTTGAGTGCATTAACTTCATCGTTATTTTTCAAGATTACGTCCTGTAAGCGAGGATATCGAACAAGACGCTAGTATGGCACAAAAAATCTACATTTTGGCGCTACACTCCAGCTATTAAAACTACTATATGGGCTTCATGCAGATCGGTTGAGATTTCTAGTTGAATCACAGCGTGTCCAATTCCCGTTGTTTCGCCTCTTAAATTAGAAATTGACCAATGCAAAAATCATGGATGATTTTTACTCATACATTCCTTATATTCGCCTTTTCGAGGCCAGCTATGCTGTTAAAATTTGTTCCAGACAAATTTTTAATACCAATTGCATTAAGTAAGTGATCTTGTTGTGCGTAGAGAAAATCAGCTAAAACAAGGCGCTCGATTGACTAATAGCTGGCTATTAGGATTGAGAGCAACGCCATTTTAGTTAATTTTAACAAGTACAAGTGGGCAAATATTTAATGCAATTGGTATAAGTATTTGCTGCAGGTGACTGCATGGATGCAGGAAGTAGAGCAACGCAGGAGCAGTTGCCGAGATGCGGATAAAATACGGTATTGAATAGACAATTTATCATTTAAGAATCAAGGCTAAACTTACGGGTCGCCTTTGCAAATAACATCCTTGTTATTTGTTCTTCGAACCAGCTAGCGCTGTCTAAAATCATTCCAGATGATTTTTTCTTTTGGTTACTTTTCTTGGTAAATCTCGTCCTGAGATTTATCGCTGCGCGACCAGTGCAGATATTCTAGTGGCTACGCACAAATTTTTCTGGAAAAAATTTGAATAGTCACAGACTACCCGCAGGGTGAAATACAGGGATGTATTTCATTTAAGAAAAGTAACTGGTGTGTTTTAGGCTTGCTTAAAACAAGACGATGAATTCGATAAGCACACCAAATTATTCCAACCGATCAAAGTTTTCGATTACCTGACAGACATTAACCCTATGGGTTTAATATTTTGTGAAGTGTCGAGAAAATATTAGCTCCGTCAACCTTGATACCATTGTGCTCGTGAGCCGCTGAACACCACGCTATAGCGCCATTGACCTGCTGCAATGTTTCATTCGAATACGCAATATCAACATACATATCGGTTTCATACACAGCGGCTGCCACAGGCACCTTATTATTCGCTAACTGCTGCAAATCATACAACGGCGGCCAGTCATCTTTTTCAGCTAATAACTGGGCGGCTTGTGCCAAAGGTTTGAGCTGTGAAAACTGCTCGAACATCCAAGGGAAAATCATTTCTCCAGTAAAGTTAAACGACTGACTGTGCTCATCGACATTAAAATCATTGGCAAATGATTGATGTCGAACCTCATGGGCTGCCCAATTTGACGCAAACGCTTGACAATAAATCGACTCATGCAAAAAAGCGAAAATAGGGTTAGTGTCATAATCAAGCAAACTTAGCATCGATTGCTTAAACACAAAACTCAGCGCTTTTACGCCGTTCACCTCAACAAACGCTTGCTCTAACATTGCATACAGCTCTTGATGTCCGCCAGTCATTCCCAAATGAATACCCAACAACTGAAAACGTTCCACCGTTAACGGTGAACCATCAGGCAATGTCTCTGGTGTTGTTAATAAATGCTGTGCAACCGAACGAGCGATAGCTTGCGCTTGAGGATAGGTATCAAAAAACAGCTTATTTTTATCGAGAACGCGCTTAAAAGTCTTGCGATACACATCGGTCGCTGGTCGTGTCAGCGATGGGATGCCGCCAGTAATAAACGCCTGCTCAATGGCATTTGGTGATGCCGATAAATAACGTAAAACACAAAAGCCACCAAAGCTTTGGCCTAAAATAGACCACTTATTATCACCAATAAGCGCACTGCGAATGGTTTCTGCGTCACGAATGATATTGTCACTTCGATAATGAGCTAGATGTTCAGCTTGCTGCTCTGGTGTCAAATGACCTAATGTTTGAGCAGTCACCGGCGAGCTACACGCGGTGCCTCGTTGATCAAGCAACAACACGCGATAATGCTTACACGCCTCACCAACCCAGCCATCTAATCCCGTTGGGCGGCTGGCGCCAAATCCTGGTCCACCTTGAAAAAACACCAAGTAAGGCAATTCGTTTTCTCGACCCGATTTACTAGCTACCTCACGTGCGAAAACAGATAGTTTTTGCTGCTCAGGCTGTTGATAATCTAACGGAACAGTAAATCGACGATCTTGACAAACAAGGCCATTAACAACGTATGTATTTAGCATTTCAAATCCAATAATTAAGCAAAACGTTTAACATTGAACAAGAGTATACGTTGCAAATAGCTTGAGACAAATAACCTTAGCTAACTTTCTAAATGCGCCTGTGCCAACGACAACTGACCGTCGGCCACTAATTCTTTAGCAATAGCTTCCCTTAACGCCATTGGCTTTTTAGCACTTAGCTTTTGATGCATTTCTAGACGGTCAATCGCAATTTCAAAACAGCGAATTTGCGTTAACATTGTCGTCATTAGTTTTTCTGACTGCTGTTCATATCGCCATGATTCGCCTTCAAACAGAAGGACTTGCGACTTAATTGCCGCCTCGTTTTCAGCAGTGGCCAAAAAGCCAAACTGACCGCTAATGTGCAAGCGACGATAATTCCAAGTCGGCACCAATTGCTTTTGATGAACCAATGGCGATACATAATTATCCCCACCATCAAAAACCACAGTCACCGATGGCGAATTATCTAACAGCCACGCTAATTTATTTTCTACTGACATATGGCCAGTTAAAACCCCACGTGCGCGATCTAATTGCAATGGCAAATAAATAATTTGATCAAACAAATTGTCATTACTTGCAATCATAATTTGCGCCAATGGCTGCTCCTCAACTAACGAGATAGCGGCATCATTAATATCACGAACAGACAGTTTTTTTGGCACTTCGGCATCTGTAATTCTGGCTACTAAACACTGCTTTGCTGACGGCCACTCATCTCGCACCATACTAAACATGGCAGTGTCGCGATATTCCCCCGTCGACAACAACACATTATGACGAAAAATACCCTCAAAACTCATCCCTAAACGACTAATGGCATTACGCGATTTTTGATTGCGTTTATGAGTTCGCAATTGCACCCGCACTGCACCCAACTCCTCAAATGCGTGCGTTAACAGCAGTAACTTACAGTTCGAATTGATATGAGTACGTTGATAATCGGGATTAATCCACGTGTAGCCAATTTCAACCGTGCTATTAACGACATCAATACTTAAATACCGTGTACTACCCACAAAACGCCCAGTAGCATTATCGATAATGGCAAACATCACCTGCTCTTTACGTTCAACAGCACTCAACCCAGTTTCCACCCAGCGCGTGGCAGTCGCCAAAGATTCACATTGATAAGGAGGCGTCCATTGCCAAATTTTTTCTGGTTTTCCGGCTTCGTAAAATTCGTCTACCTGACTCATTGTCATTGGACGCAGGGTAACAATGTCATTGGATAACGTGATAGGCAGTGGTTGCTTCATAAAATACGTCTCTTCGGTCAAAAGTTAGACGTATTATCTAAACATCTGGTAGATTGTTAACAACCAGAATTAAAGTTTGATCTATACCAGTGAAAACACTTTACATCACCAGTGAATCATTAGCCTCGTATCAAGGCCCTAAATACCTCGCGATCAGCCATGCATTACGCCAAGCAATCAAACAAGGTCAGGTAAAAGAAAACGAACAACTGCCATCGGCGAGAGAACTTGCTCAGCAGCTTAAAACCAATCGTCACACCATCATGGCAGCCTACAATGAGCTCATTGCTCAAGGGTGGATTAGCAGTAAACAACGCAGCGGTTATTTTGTTGCATCAAACTTACCAATCAATAGCTCGCAGCCAGCAACTAAAAATAATTCATCAGTTAATCAAGAGTTTAATTGGAATTTTGTAAAAATGGCCTCGCCAACTTATGAAACTGTGGCTGCCTCTTTTCAATTTAATTTCGCCGGCGGCACACCGGATATTTCGTTATTTCCATTCCACGAATTTAAAAGCTATGTAAACGACGCGTTCGTCAGACCACAGCTCGCCGAACTAAATTACGGTAATATAGCTGGTTTTTCTCCATTAATAGAACAAGTTAGCCACTACCTTAGACGAACTCGTTCACTTACAGATCGCGAAATAGTCATCACCAATGGTTCACAAGAGGCGTTATACATCCTCTCTCAGCTATTACTGTCACCAGCCAATAGTGTTGCCACTGAAGCCATGGGATACGCACCAGCATGGCGTAGCTTCCAAAGTTCAGGAACCACGGTAATTTCCATCAAACAAGATGAGAATGGGATGATACCTGAGGAATTGGAGCAAGCGATCACTAATCAAGTGACGGCTGGTCAACCTATTTCAGTTATTTACCTCACGCCACTTCATCAATACCCAACAACGGTTACCTTGCCAGTTGATCGTCGCCACGCCATTTACAAAATAGCCAGTCAACACAACATTGCCATTATCGAAGACGACTACGACCACGAATATCACTATCGCTGCCAACCGTTAGCGCCAATGGCCAGTGATGATCCCAATGGACTCGTTATTTATCTATCAACCTTTTCAAAAGTTATGTTTCCCGGTGCACGCATTGGCTTTATGGCGTTAGACAAAACACTCGCCCAAGCAGTAACAAACTACCGAAGTCTAATGAACCACAAAGTCAGCGTACCAATGCAAGATGCCATCGCCAGATGGATGCAAGCTGGGTCATTTGAGCGTTACCTTCGCAAAGCCACCAAAATTTATCACCAACGTCGCGATTTTATGAACCAACAACTCACCCAATATCAAGAGCGAGGCATCGTTGAATCTTTCACGCTTCCTGATGGTGGTATGGCAATGTGGGTTAAAATTAATCAAAGCGCAAAAGCCTTGGCAAAAGCAGCGCTAAACAACGATATTTACATCCAACAAGAGGCGCAATTCTTACTCGAAAAAAATCAAACAAGTGATCGATTTATTCGCCTTGGATTTGCTGGTTTAACCGAAGAAAACATCGAAATTGGACTACAACGTCTATTTGATCAAAAAAATGCATAAATTCTTACAATATTCCGCGTGTTTACTGGCTATTTATACCCCATATTGTTTATATTAAGCCCCACTAGACTACAGTCTCTTTTTTTCACTTTTTCACGGAATTACTCATGTCAGATTCAGCATTACCAAAGTTAGAGCAGCTCATCGAACAACTTATCTCTAAAAACGCTTCTCAAAATGAAGATATCTCACGTCTTGTAGGACAAAACGAAGCGCTAGCATCTCAAGTTAAACAACTTGAAGACGACAACGAAACACTACAATTAGAAGCGCTAGAGCAAGAAGAAAGCCACAGCGCAACTATCAGCAAAATTAATGCAATTGTTGGGCGCCTTGAGCAAGAAGCCTAATGAGCCAAGAGTTAACAATAACCCTGCTGGATAAAACGTTATCGGTAGCCTGCCCCGCTGGGCAAGCAGAAGCCTTGTTAGAATCAGCACAATTGTTAAACGAACAAATGCTTAAAGTGCAACAGAAAAAACCAAGCGCCAGCTTGCTAAACGTTGCATTGATTGCCGCATTGAACCTCAGTTACGAATTGCTTGAAAACAAAAATCAACGAATCGCCAACGAACAATCAATGACGCAACTAAGCGAGCTTGTCGCTCAGGCATTAGCAGACTAAAGACCACTGCTCTTTACGCAGTCTCAGTGCTTTTAACCAAAAGCACCAAGGCTTTTTATTGTCTGGCGAACAAATAGCATTCGTTACAAAATTAATCTATCCTATTGAATACTCAGGCGACTTTATAAAGACTGAGTATTATATTTTCGTTTAGGAGTAAGATTTGTGACTGACTATTTAACCCAATTCATCGCTCAATATCAGCCAATCACCCAATTCGTTTGGTTAGACAGCGTTATTCTTGTTGCCATCATGCTGCTGGTTAGTCTGATTGTAGACAAAATAGATCGCCGTATTCTCATTAATCTACTCCACCGTCTACTTGGAAAAACAGCACCTAAGACACTCGATTTACTGGAAAAACATCAAGCACTTGCCAAGATAGCCGCCGTTATTCCGCTATTAATAATTTCATCGTTTAGCCCAGTTGCGCTCAGTGCGTATCAAGCGCTTAGCGGTATAGTTGTCACCGTGTGTAACATCGCCATTCTCATGAAAATGGCATCGTTTATATTCGCACTACTAGATGTCACCCTCGATGTTGCCCGCGAACGCGGTCTCAACAAAAAACTACCAATAAAGAGCATCAACCAACTAATCAAACTCTTTGTATTCCTAGTGGTTGCCGTTATATCTATTTCTACCGTCCTTGGTAAATCACCGCTCTACTTCCTGAGTGGTTTAGGTGCCATGACAGCCGTCGTGCTGTTAGTGTTTAAAGACACCATCCTTGGCTTTGTCGCCGGTGTGCAACTCGCCGCTAACCAAATGGTGAGTCGTGGCGACTGGATCGAAATGCCAAAATACGGCGCCGACGGTGAAGTATTAGAAGTTGCCCTCACCACAGTACAGGTTCAAAACTGGGACAAAACCATCACCATGATCCCAACCTACGCCCTCATCAGCGACTCATTCAAAAACTGGCGCGGCATGGAACAAGCCGGCGGACGCCGCATTAAACGCTCAATTCGCCTCGACGTAAACAGCATCGGATTCATGGATCAATCACTCATTGAGCACCTACAAAAAATAGACTCAATATCTGATTACCTTGTTGAAAAACAAAACGAAATCAATGAACAAAACCAACAGCTCGCGAGCGACCTAACCGTCAATGCCAATGGCCGCAAGCTCACAAACGTCGGCACCTTCCGCGCCTATCTAGAATACTATTTACAAAACCACCCAATGGTTAGCCAAGAAATGACCCTCATCGTTCGTCAATTACCTGCTGATGAAAACGGCTTACCCATCGAACTCTACCTATTTTGTACCGACATCCGTTGGGCTGCATACGAAGCTATTCAAGCGGATCTATTTGACCATATTTACGCGGTACTCCCTGAATTCAACCTTCGTGCCTTCCAAAGTCCAAGTGGCTACGACTGGCGTCAACAGTAAATTAAAAAAGGCCTATTCATAGGCCTTTTTAATGCCATTAATCACACCAAAAAACGTTGTAAAAATGCGAACCATTGCTAACAAATAATGATAATATCGCTTTTAAATCATAACGTTAATAACAAGTATTCTCAGTCTCTCGAAAAGCCTCTAAAAACTTCGGTTAAATCACATTTATCCTTGCGCTAAGCGTTGACCCACCAGCAAATTTACGCCATTATTCCCGCTAATAAATTTTGACCAAATACTTTTTACCAAATAGAAAGGGCTCACATGCTAGCACAACCAATGATCGACAAACTCAACGAACAAATTAACCTTGAGTTCTATTCATCAAACTTATACCTGCAAATGAGCGCTTGGTGTGAAGACAAAAGCTTCGACGGTGCAGCGACCTTCTTACGCAAACACGCTAACGAAGAAATGGAACACATGAAACGTTTATTCACTTACGTTTCAGAAACTGGCGGCCTACCAATTTTAGGTGCCATCGAAGCAGCACCACACGAATTCGAATCACTGCATGACGTATTCACACAGATTCTTAATCACGAATGTGTAATCACAAGCAAAATCAACGAACTTGCTCACGTAGCTTTCACCAGCCACGACTACTCAACGTTCAACTTCCTACAATGGTACGTTGCAGAACAGCACGAAGAAGAGAAGCTATTCAAAGGCATCTTAGACAAGTTAGAAATGATCGGAAACGACGGCTCAGCTATGTACATGTTCGACAAAGACTTCGCAGCAATGGCTATTGAAGGTAGTGGCGGCAGCATCATGGAACCAGGCTCAACAGTAGAGTAGCCTAAGCGCCCATTGGCGGGTACAATACGCAAGCTTTATTCTGTGGTGAGAATCAATTTAAAGCCTGCGTAAATTATGATGTGCCATTCCAGTTTGTAAATCCAAATCGAACTTTTTTCTCAAGCACATCAGTTACTTTTCTTTGCTTCGACACTAGAATATCTGGAATATTCTAGGACAGCGTTAGCTGGTCGCATTGCGATAAACTCAGGACGAGATTTACTAAGAAAAGTAACCAAAAGAAAGGCGACCCGTCATTTATCGCTCTTCTTAAATAATAAATTGCCTATTCAATACCGTATTTAATCCGCATCCCTGCGGAAAATACTAAAAAATCATCCATGATTTTTTTATTGGTCAATTTCTAATTTAAGGCGATAACAAACGGGACTTTCCGCGCATTAAATAACTTCTTTCACCTCAAATAAACCTCAATACGTTACATGCACAATCAAATACATTGTATATAGAGAATTAAATGAACAACTTCGACGTAATAATAATTGGCGCAGGCGCCGCAGGTCTTCACTGTGCAGCCACTGCTGGCTATCGCGGCAAAAATGTATTATTACTCGATAACGCCAAAAAAGCGGGACGTAAAATCCTCATTAGTGGCGGTGGTCGTTGCAACTTCACCAACTACAACATCGAACCAAGTGCATTTATTTGTGGTAACAAACACTTCGTCAAATCAGCATTGAGTCGCTACACCCAGTGGGACTTCATTGCCATGGTCGACAAATACCAAATCGCCTATCACGAAAAAACACTCGGCCAACTGTTCTGTGACGACAGCGCCAAAGACATTGTTAACATGCTAGAAAGCGAATGTAACAACGCCAACGTCACTACTCAGTTGCGCACCGAAATCGCCGCCATTGCCAAAACCGACGACGGCTTTGACATTACCACCAACGAAGGCAAGTTCCACACAACCTCGTTAGTAATCGCCACAGGTGGCCTCTCAATGCCAAAACTTGGCGCGACGCCATTTGGTTACAGAGTTGCCCAACAATTTGGTTTAACAGTCACAGAAACAACCGCAGGGCTTGTACCTTTTACTTGGCAAAACAACGACAAAGAAGATTACGAGTGTTTGTCAGGCATCAGTCTGCCAGCGTCAGTAACCTGTGAAAACGGCGTTAACTTTAGCGAAGACATGCTATTCACTCATCGCGGCTTATCAGGCCCAGTGATGCTACAAGTGTCGTCATATTGGAAAACAGGCGAAGCCATCACCATCGATTTACTACCAAGCAACGACTTACAAAACGAGCTAGAGCGCGCCCGTGAAAAAAGCCCGAAACAAGCGCTTAAAACCTGCTTAAATCAGCACTTTCCAAAACGCTTTATCGAACGTTTAGTCGAGCTAAACAAAATTGATGACAAACCATTAAATCAATTTAACGACAAAGAGTTAGCAGCAATCGCCACTTACTTCCACCAATGGAAAATCAAGCCCAACGGCACCGAAGGCTACCGCACCGCCGAAGTCACCCTAGGCGGCATCGACACCGACGAACTCAGCTCAAAAACCATGGAAGCCAAAAACATCAAAGGCCTCTACTTCATCGGCGAAGTCGTCGATGTCAGCGGCTGGTTAGGAGGTTATAACTTCCAATGGGCTTGGAGTTCAGGTTGGGCGTGTGGGGATGCAGTTTAATATACACATTATGATCAATAGGGGATAAATCATAATGATCTATCCCAACCGATTAATTGAGCAGCGTGTGTAATCTAGAAGCATAATATAGCGGTAACACCAACGCGTTTTTATTATCTAATGAACCCGTCGACCCAATAAGTTTGACAGTTTGCACAGGCTGATAGCGATCAACATAAACGCCCAATGATTTAGCTCTTGTTCGTTTACCGCTTTTTACTTCAACAGGAACAATCTGTCCATCGCCTTTCTTAAGCAGAAACTCAATTTCACTACGCGCATACTCCCAAGAGTAGGTTGAACTGCCATTGAACGCAATCAGCTCATTTTGTACAAAGTTCTCTGCAATATAGCCTTTGTAATTAAAACCTTGATCGCGAAGTTCTTTGTAAGATAACTCAAGCATATGATTAAGTAATCCCACATCAAACAAGAACAATTTAAAGCGGTTATCTTTAGTTAATGCTGACAATGGTGAGCTAGGTTTTGTATCTATTGGATGGCATTTAGAAAGCAACTTACACTTATCTAACCAATTGATAGGTCGAGATAAATCTTGGTACCTCGTTTTCTTTTCTATCACGTCTTTGAATTTAAAACGCTTAACTGAATCATCAATGTTTTGAGACAACTGAGTAGGAATATTATTAAAAATAGATTGAATATGCTGCGCAGACGTTTTACCTGAATACTTACCAAAATCACGCTCATAACCAACAATAAGATCGGCATGAATTTGGCTAACCTGTTCTACTCTTTCTATTATCCCTTTGTCATCTTTTGACTCAAACCAACTCTTAACAGCTTCTGGCATACCGCCAACAAAGTAATAATCGAGCAAAAGATCAAATAACTTATCGTGAGCTATTTTTCCCATATTCATTTGATTGAATGCTTTTTCAAGTGGCGCTTGTTGCGATGCCCACAGAAACTCTTCAAATGTTAAAGGATATAACGTTAAAAGTTCTACTTTCCCCACAGGAAAAGATCCCAACAAACCTATATTAGAACCAGACGCGCAGATGTACATGTCGGGATGTTGTTCAGCAAAAAACTTCAATGAATCTATCGCAGCTTGGCATTCACCAATCTCATCAAAAATAATTAACGCATTGTTTTGATCAATACTGATATTCAACGTTAATTCGATATTAACTAATATATCCGAAGGATTTAATGAACCTGAAAATATATTAGAGAGAGAAGGTTGCTCTAAAAAATCTAAACGAATGACTTGCACAAAATGGGCACCAAACAAATGTTCAAGCAGAAACGACTTTCCTGTTTGGCGTGCACCATCTAACAAGACTGGCTTACGCTTGGTTTGTTTTTTCCAAGATATTAGCTTTTCTAATAATAATCGTTTCATTGTGCCAATCCTCGCCTCATATTTTGTATGAACAAAGTATAAGTCAACACACTTTTATGCGCAATAAAATGCACACTCACTACACTTTTGTGCGCATAAAAATGTAAAAATAACACTTAAGTGCGCATATATAACGTCTAATACATAACACATTGTCGAGTCAAGCCTCGCTTTTATGTGGTTACTCAGACTTAAACCTATGGCGTAATCCACTAAAAGTAAGGAAAAATTATGTCTGTCTCTTTTCAATATAACTTTGAATAAACTAAATCAAGTTGTTTTGATCTCGTTAATTCGACCCAATCAAAGGTAGTTAAAAATTCATTCACAGACTCTGAGGGGGTTCTGTAAGTAGACTTTCAGAAAAACATTTGAGCTTTTTGTTATCAACAAATGATCTTAAAACCTCCACCGGCTCTATATAAGCACATTTTATAGGCTCATAGTCATTATTTAACAAATGGCCATCTTGTCTATCTTGCATGTGAGCGGAACTGAACATCCCTGTAGAGTTTGGAAAAACAAAAGCATTTAACACTCTGGCGTCCGGTTCTATTTGCTTAAGGGCTTTAGCATAAAAAAACTGCTTAACTAAATCAGGCCAACCTGGTGCATTAGAAATTGAGCTTGCAGAATAATACTTTGCATCAACGATACAATAAGTATTTTCTTTAGCACTCCAAAGGACAGTATCCATTCTTTGCCCCTTTCGAGCAGCCGATACTAAACTTTCATTTGTTAGTTTATAGGTCGGTATTGGTATTAATTTATTTACATTGACTGTATTACTTAAAGTTTTAGATAACATATATTCCCATACGGTATGGAAATGCTTAATCCCAATCACCATTTCGCTAAAATGATCACCCTTCATTTTTTTTAAATAATCAATAAGAGATTTTAATAACCAGATATCTCGTCCTGAATATGTCACTCTTAACTCTTTCTCCAAAGTATATATCTGATATTGAATATCACTACTTATAGGTTCCTTTATATGATCTTCAGAAAATATTCCGTCACTACCATAAAGCAATAAAGAAAATCTCTTATCAAGCTCTTTAATAACTGAAGCATGGATCTTCGCCACTTCACATGATGATAAATTCACTCGTTTGTTACCAAATACGTCTAAGTAAATTGAATTCGAGCCACTGGGATATAAAACACTTCTTGCTATTGTCTTACTCCAATTAGGCTTGCCTGAATTTAGTGTATTCAGTGATTGCCGTTTAGCGTATATACCATTTTGCCTATAATCATTTATGAGCTCTGCGATTAAGCTTAGGGATAAGCCTCCTATTTGATTATCTATTTCACCATCATCAATTGAAAGTGGACTGTCAAACTCAATGCTATATAAGCGAATAGTATTAAGAACTAATGACGCTATTTGTATTTTGCTATAGTCCTCTTCATTGTAATTACTATTCCTTGGAAGAAAGACATCAATGTTCTGATTATGAAAAATCAGCCCACAAAAAGAAGTATTTTGCTGACCATAAGTAAATAATTTTTCCTTATGCAAAACGCTTTTAGTAGCCTTCGGCATTGCACCTATAAAGTCACGATCTCTATAAATTTTTATATTCCAATCCATTAACCAAGCTTCCTTACTCACACTTGGTCATCTGAATCAGCATCTTCAGTTACATCAGTTACTTTATCCAAAAGAGCTAGTTCTATATGCTCTGCAAACACCGCCATACGAGATTCGAATGACGAGACTAACTGTCCATAGCTTTTTATGTCATTGTCAAAAATGATATTATGTTGATTATGCCGTAACACATCATCCCAAAGGTATAAGCATAATTTACCTTTCAACGATTTTTCAGCCAGCTCTTGTGTGGCTAATTCTGGTGCTGCAATAAACCAAGGACCCAACAATCGATCTTCAGGAATTGATTTATCTTCCAAAGCAGCATTTATAACTTGTGCAAAGTCAGACCAATTAACCTCAATATTATCTTGTTCTCTAATTGGGATCGATAAGATCCCTTCTGGACATTCGCTGAAATCAATAGGAACATACTCAAAAAGCCAACGCCTTTTAAACGCTGTATCCATAGGCATTACAGCCTGGTCACTACTATTCATAGTGGCATACAATGACAAGTTACTAGGTATTTTTAACTTACCTTCGTTAATCGAAGAGGGAGAGTTAGATTCCAAATAGTGCAACATATCAGGATCAATAACATCTATAGGGTAAACGCTTGAGCTATCAGCAGCTCTATCTAGCAATTGAAACACTTCCCCAAATACAGCGGCGGCCGCCGCTCTATTTATTTCTTCAATAATTAAATATTGATGTTTCTCTGGATTTGAATAGGCACTGACAATAGCTTTAGTGAATGGTCCAGGGCGAAACTCATATATAACATCATGTCCGTTCATTTTGGGCTTGAGACAACCGATGAAATCACTGCTTTGGGTTTCAGGATGAAAGATTGTTCTAATAGAGTTATTATCATCACATATTTGATCAATTTTGTAGCTCTTGCCAACACCAGGTGCACCATAATAGATAATATTAATAGCTGTATCTTCATTAGATATAGACGGACTCAAACCTTCCAAGTATTCATCATTATCAGGCAATTGTGATTCAAGGTAAGCTATAGCGACATCAAACTTATCTGAATCTAAAAGTATTGACTTTTCATTAAAGTCAGCTTTTTCCTCATTTGATAAATGAATAACTTTCGCAATGACACCGTATAAAGGAAGTGTCTGTACTGTACTTAATGCGTTCACTGTTTGAGATGTAGTAAATCTAGAAAATAAATTACGCATTCTGGTTTCATCATATGTCGATGCACCTGCAAATTCTGCAATATTCTCTTTTATATCCTTCAATGTTTGAATCAGATCAACCATGGATATTGAGAAATATTTTTTCCCGCCTCTTCTTCCTGTATTGGAGAATTCAATAGAAGGTGAAACAGAAACATATTGAAAATCCATGTTCCCGTTTAACCCATCACAACGCTCAGCGAATTCATCGATTCTTATATCTATCACTACTAATTCCCTATTATATTTATTTGACTGTACAAACGAACAGTGATAACCTCACCCGGTAAAAAACCGGATAAGTTGGTAACAAAATGCAAATAGATGATATCGCTGAATATATTAAAAGTACACGAGAAAAGCTTGGGTTAGGACGCACTGAGTTTGCTAATTTACTAGGAATGTCTTCTACTGGTGAAAGAACCGTTAGAGGATGGGAAACAGGTGAGCACAAACCAACATCAGCCAAGATTGGTCTTATAAAAAACCTAGAGGCTCAACTTAACAATCTTCATGATAATGCGCCTTATAATCAGTCTAAGCTAAACAACTCTGATTTTAAATTTATTGACTTATTTGCAGGAATTGGCGGTCTTAGATTACCTTTTCAAAACCTTAATGGAAAATGCGTTTTCACATCAGAGTGGGACAAATTTGCCCAAAAGACATATCTAGCTAACTTTGGAGAGATGCCAAATGGAGATATCACTCAAATTAAAGCTTCAGACATACCAGAACATGATATTTTACTTGGCGGTTTCCCATGTCAAGCTTTTAGCCAAGCAGGCCTAAAACAAGGCTTTAGTGACACACGAGGCACAATGTTTTTTGAAATTCAAAAAATTCTCGTGGAAAAGAGACCTAAAGCGTTTTTATTAGAAAATGTAAAACAACTGAAAGGTCACGACAAAGGTAATACCTTAAAAACGATCATGGACATACTTAAAGGAAAACATGAGTTTGAAGCAACTGATGACATCCCAATCAGTGAAGAGGCAAAACATGCCTTGAGCGAGAAGTTAAATTACTGGGTTGATTTTAAAGTTTTACGAGCTGCTGATTTCGGAGCACCTCAAAATAGAGAGCGAGTATATATAATAGGATTCGACAAAGATTATTATGAAAATGTTAATTTTGATGAAGCTTTCAAATGGCCTGAGCCGCCAAAAACAAAAACTCGTTTAGGTAACATATTGGAGGATTTGACTGAAATCTCTGAAGAGGAAGATAAATATACTATTTCAGAAAAATTATGGGCTGGGCATCAGAGAAGAAAAGCAGAACATAAAAATAAAGGAAATGGATTTGGATATTCATTATTCAATTCCGAGAGTGAATACACCAGCACGCTTAGCGCAAGATATTACAAAGATGGCTCAGAAATTTTAATTGATCAGTCTGAATTGGCAAAACGCCCTCGTAAGCTTACGCCACGTGAGTGTGCTAGGTTACAAGGTTTTCCTGAAAACTTTATAGTTCACGCAGTTTCTCAGGGGCAAATCTATAAACAATTTGGCAACTCAGTTTGCGTAAATGTTATAACTGAAATAGCTAAATGCGTTACATCTACCTTGTTACGGGAAAATAATAAACTAAGCCAAAAGAGTCTATAAATAGCTTTGTGTAACTACCTTTCAAACAGTACTCCATGTCGGTCAATGGAAGGTAGAACATGTATCAAAAAGAATTAGAAGCATTCACTAAACAAGCCGCCAAAGGTATAAAATTGGAAGCTGACTTAAATGGTTTCCGAATTAAATTAACCGAAGTTACTAATTAAACAGCTCTCCACACGAGCTCGTTCAACATTTAAACTATCAAAAAATAAGAATGTATATGCTAGGAATAACCGTACGTAAATACAAACTGGCAATGACGCTTTTGAACTAGAGAGCTCTCATGTACTTAGGAGCAGATGGATTCCTAAAGGTCTGCAATCATTGCAATATTTTTCTATCGTTTTATAAGCTGAAATTCCACCTTGCTCAGATAATAAAACCTCGTCATTTATGGCTACATTACGTGTTCGTTATAATCTTTGTTCATCACAACTATTTAGCTCTCTTTTTTCTGCTTTACATATTTTTTATCCCTAGCCCACATCACAGATCCATTTGTTTTCTTCAATTCAAAGAGATCAATCGCAGCAAAGAGGTCACTTAGCTTTTCAAACCCAAAATTACGTTGATCAAATGAAGCATGATTAGAAATATGACTGCCAATTGGCCCTAACTGTGACCAACCATCATCATCACGGTGGGCGTTAATGGCTTGTCGGAGCATATTGATTAACTTGGTATCACCTTTGATATTAATCGTTGGCTCTTGAGTCGGCTTTTCTATCACATCTGTGTCATCTAAATATAAAAACTTAGAACAACTATTCACGAATGCTTTAGGCGCTTTGCGTTCACCGAAGCCCAATACAGATTTTCCGTCAGCGAGTAGTCTTGTAACCAATGGTGTGAAATCACAATCAGAAGATACTAAGCACACAGCATCGATATCTTTGGTGTATAGGATATCCATCGCGTCGATTACGAGCGCAATATCTGTGGCGTTTTTTCCTTTGGTTAAATCAAACTGCTGAATCGGTTGAATGGCATATTCATGAAGTACAGCTTCCCACTTCTTTAAATTCTCACTTTTCCAGTTACCATAGGCTTTGCGGATGTTTACCACACCATAACGAGCGAGTTCAGAGAGGATGACATCTATTTTTGCGGCGGGGGCATTATCAGCATCGATGAATAGTGCTATTTTTTCTTTATCTTTCAAAACAATCCGTGTTTCTGTGGGTTTCCGATGCCTCACTATAATGAAAATAGTTCTCGATTGAAATGCTTAAAATCAATTAAATAACGAGCAATTGATTTAGGTAAATTTCTCGCCATTATTATCTATCAAGTAACTTTCTAACAAGCCCCATACTGACCAATCACCGTATCGTAAAACATTTGAATATGCGGTGCTGTGTTGGAGATTGACGTTGCCATGCCGATGTATTGTTCTTTTTTAAAATCGGCGATGGGAATAAAGGCGACGTCGTATGGGATGACGCATTCGATAAATTACTCGCTGTTGAAGCTTCACTTTTCTGACAATCACTAGCTGTTATAGTTGAGTTGATTTTCAACCAACTCACTATGACGTTTAAATATCGATGTTAGTTGTTTCTTCTGACTAGCCAACACATCAAGAGAAAGTACATTAAACAATTACTTATCAATAGTTTAAATTATATAACCGAGACCAGCATACGCTAATAACACGTCATTTACACATGCTTGTCACTCGCCTCTCACTTGAATAATTTCAACGTTACTAAAAGACGTTGTCGCTGGTTTTCCTGTCAGCGTAAATTCGATGGCCACGTAGTTATTACGCGTTTTTTGCGCTGACTTGGTATATAGCCATTTTTGAACACCTAATATTGCGCTCGCATCGAATAACCCATCGTGATCAGAAGCTACCACTTCAATATCCGATGCATTACCGTCTTTTTCAATACTGAAATTGACCAAAACAGCACCTTCTATTTTGTTTTTTATCGCATATTTAGGATAAATCGGCAGCGCTCTTTTAATAACGGAGACTTCAGTAGCCGCAGCTTCCGCCTGATTGCCAGCATGACTTTGGAAAGTAATTGAGCTTAGTATGAGTAAAACCCCAGCAGGCATCAAATACCAAGTGTTAGTGATTCGCTTAAAAAAGTCATTTGCACGTATCTTCATGTTTTTACTTTGTATTAATGGGTAGTGAGCGATCTCTGTTAATTTTAATAAGGTGTAGTTTGTAAACTTATTAAAACAATGATTACATACGTAATTGACACTTATAATTACAATTGTAATCAAAGGTGTCAATGGCTAATTCTCAATAGAAGTAATTTATGGTGAGATTGAAGGTTGGAAAAGTGACTTTGCCGCTAAATAACTGAATATAGGAATTAAGCCCTAAACAAACAGTGATGAGTGATTAATAGTACCATGGCTGCTGGACGCAACCATGGAACTTCAGTTTAGTTGTGGTGTTTATTCAAATGCTGTTTCAGTAAATCTTTACCATAGTCGTTGCCGTTCGGCGTGCGGATCATGGTGTGAATGTGATTACGGGTTGGGTTTCTATCTTTCGATGGAACGCCTACTGGCGCTTGATGATCAAATTCAATTAGAACGACAGGGCTATGAATTCTATAGTAAAAAACACCATTATCAGTCGTTTCACCAGCCCAGCCAAACCATGTTTTGTCGATGTGTTGTTGAATATCGTCCATTTTCACTTTGGCGTGGCCGTCACGCATTTTTCCAATGTATTGGTCAGTCAAGGCAAGTAAATCCGCACGCTGTTTAGGTGTCATATCTTTTGCATTTACGCCTTGATAGCCCAACGTCAAATTGTCTTGAAAACCAGCGGCTTTTAGATTTTCACGGCGTTTTTCGTCAATACGTGCTGTTGTTTGTTGATCGGCATTCAGACTTTTCATCAATGCTAAACCAAGGTTTTGTTCGTCTTGAAACAGCAAGTTTCCTTCGTGCTTACCCGACGTAGCCAGCACTGGCTATGCCCCCATAAATGCGGGAGAGAACACCACTTGGTCGACTAAGATAAAGTAGTTAATAGCCAGATGATGACCATCAATTTGCCAGCCCCATGACTGAGTTTCTGACGGTGTCCCCATGATGGTAATAAAATATAATTCTTCATCGAGGTGCGGCGCACCATTGTTGAGTTCACGTAATGTTTGGTCGGTTTTCATGATGTCGCGCGTTTGCTGTAAGCCACGCGCACTCAAGGAAGTTCGCAACATGTTAAATGCCGCCATTTTTTGATCGGTCGTCATTTCTTTAAGACTAACGCCTTGGCTGTCGTAAATACCATTATCGACGTTTAACCATTTACGCCATTCAATATCGTCAACTGAAAATGATGTCTTTTCTTGTTGTTCTGGCGATAATTGCGCTAGGAATAACTGCGCCGCGTCGACGATGGGTTTAGTGGAAACACCAGTAGACTTAATTGGAAATAGCCCCGATTGAATACCATCAGAGGTGCGGACACCGACAAATTTTTGCGCCAAAGCATCTGACTCTCTCTTGGCAAATGCTCTAGTTGCACCTTCCATGCCTTTAGATTTCTGTATTTTATTAGCCGATGTAACACCTTTGTCTGCAACAACCTCGTTTTGACCGCATTCAGCAAGACTGGCTGCAATGATTACTGCTAATAACGATTTCATAGAGTATTCCTTAATTAGGGTTCTAGAATAATTAAGTAAAAATAAAGACTTAAATTATTAATTAATAAAAGTTATTCAATTTAATATTAAATATCTATTAGTTCGAAATTAAAGTCTAAAACATTTACACTAATTTGCATTCAAGAAACCGATTGAGAACTGTCTAGAAATGAAAATTGAAACAATGCCAAATGGCCAACTAACACAACGCCTAAATGGTGAAACTGTTACTCACGATGCAATTGAGCTTTTCGCTAACAAAAAAGTCGCCCTGTTTGCCGTTCCCGGTGCTTTCACTCCAACCTGTTCCGCATCTCATTTACCAGGTTTTGTCGCACTAGCAGATAAAATCAAAGCCAAAGGTGTCGATGCGATTGTTTGCTTATCTGTTAATGATGCATTTGTCATGGAAGCTTGGGGGCAAGCTCATAATGCTGAAGAAATCATGATGCTAGGCGACGGTGATGGCAGTTACACCAAGGCATTAGGGTTAGATAAAGAAACCGGTGCTTTCGGCGGTATTCGCTCACAGCGTTATTCGATGATTGTTGATAATGGCGTGGTAACTAATTTAAACGTTGAGCAACCAAAAGAATTTAAAATTAGCGATGCCGAAACATTGTTAGGCCAGCTTTAAGTAGAACTTATGCAAGGACGCGTTTATGTCATTTAAAAAAGTAGCATTCCCTTTAGTTGTTGGCGCTATTACAGCCATTATTTATAGCGAAATAAAAAAAGAATCTGCCACTGACGCTACCTTAGATTCATTGCCGACATCGGTCACTGAATCAGTGATTCAGACGACTCATGTCGAACACACCGCGTCTTCCGTGTCGAAAAAGGAAGTCCCAGCCGCCACTATTAAGCCAACCATTACCGTGTGTGAGGCTACTGTTGAAGGGGCTATTTTAAATAACGAACAAATGAGCGAGTTAGACGCTAACGATATTAAAATGCGACAAGTCATTGCTGACACATTGACACTAGAGAGTGAGTTTACGGCCTTAATCACTAATCAGAACGACGCAGAGACTAGGATAGAAAGAACGTCACAGCTTAGTGAAAAATATCCAGATAATCCGTTAGTTTCTTATGAATTACTCTCGCTTTGTAGTAACAGTGAATATACCTGCTCACCCGAACTCGTTACATCAACAGTGCAAAAAGATCCAAACAATGGTGCTGCGTGGTTGTTGTCTGCTATTTATCACGCGTCCAATAATGATACCAAATCTGCTGAAGCCGCTATTATTGAAGCCTCAAAGGCACCGAACTTTAATGATCATTGGAGTGACTATTCTTCAACTTTTTCAACTGCATATAAACAAGCTGGTGCAGTAGAAGGCGTCGAACTCGACGTTTTAGTAATGGGATATGTTGCCGCTCTATCGAGCCCTAGCTATGGCGCACTATTCAAGTTGTGTAAACAGGCACCTGTTGATAACACAGCGTTGCTTGAAGCTTGTCTTACTTCGGGGCAGTTATTTGCTGACGAAAGTTCGGCTCAAATCTCACGATTAATCGGCAGTAACATTCAAAAGAACGTGCTAACGAAACTTGGTCATACTGATGAATTAGCGCGTATTGTGCAGGCAAGAAACGAGATGTTCGCTATCAATGAACAACAAAGTAAAGCACTCGATTTAATATGGCGCAATCAAGCACTGCGAGGAGAATGGCAAGCTGAACTCATTAGAAATGGCGAAGTAAAAGCAGCACAATTTGCCATAGATGAAGCTATAAGAATGTCTAACGATCCAACCATTGATGAGTGTCTGACAGTCAATTAACGTGATCTGTAATTTGCATCACTAATTCTCGAACAGGCGCACGCCGTTGCGTAGAAATAAATTTAAAAATTGCGGGATACAGTTTTTGATGGACCTGTGCTCGGTTGACTCCTTTGCGATCTTCACACAACGAGACTCCCATTGCTTTGTGGGTATGTGTGCATTGATCTAAATAGACAAAATGCCCTTCACCGTTGTTTAAAGAAACTAGCGTTGCATTAGGCACAAGCTCAGTGAACCGTTTAGCGTGTTGTTTAAATGGTAGAAAATCATTTTGCTGCGAGCCTACAACTAATAGCGGCACCGTAAGGCGCTGGAGGCTTTTTGACGTCAATAGGTGTCCGTCCGCAGGGTCGAGTGCGATCAGTCGTTTTACTCGATCATCTTTAAATGACACAAGCTCATTTTTTGATTTTGATTCAATAGCTTGTATTCCTTTTGTATACAAACAACTACGGTCGGCAACCGATTTTTTCGATCCGCAATAATCTAATGCCATCTTCTTGTCAGCTTGGGCGCCCGCTAGCATCAACGCGGCCATGCCACCCGATGAGTGTCCGATGGCGGTAATATTTGTCCAATTGATCTGAATATCTGACAATGGTTTGTCGCTACCCGCCAATCGATTTGAAGAAAGCTGATCTAATGTCGCCTTAACATCGGCTGGGCGTAAATCAATGCTTAATACAGACGACGGTTTCATGGTCTCGATACCATAACTCCAAGACTCACCAAAATGATCAATGCCAACCACGACAAACCCGTGAGATGCCATGGCATAGCCGATCCAATTGTGAGATTTAACCGACCCCATTGCGCCGTGCATTAACAATATTGCCTGATCCTTTCGCACATTGGGGGCTAAACACATTTGGGATTTAATACATTCAGCGTCGAGTTTTTTTGGATACCATATGCGTAATTTAATGGGGCGATTGTTTAACGGATTTTTCGTTTCAAGTGCTATCACTTGAGTATTTGATGGTGGTTGTGTCGCGTTAACCATGTTGCTCAGCACGGCGAGCATAAAGAGAACAATAGTTTTCATGAAGGATTTCCGTTGATTTAAGTGCTATCAACTATGAACCTTTAATTAAGCAAGCTATAGTGCCAAATACCTAACTTTACGATTAGCTATGTTAGCGCAATCAATATTGAGCGCACGGCTCTGATTGAAGATCTCGTTTATAGTATTCAAGAAGGGATCAGTAACGCCATTAGACATGGTGAAGCAACCACCATTGATATTGAAATAACGCACCAAGAGGCTGGCATTTCCATTGCCTTAATTGATAATGGCAGACCAGAGCAATCGCAAACTACTTTCAGATCCAAATTTGGTAACGGATTAACGGGTATGAAAGAGCGTTTGTCTCAATACAATGCTCAGATCAACTTATCTCAGAACAAAAAAAATGGCTTTACACTAACGATAGCGCTTCCCATGGCGCAATGTGTAACGAACCATCTTGATGTTAATAACTAGGAAATTTTATGATTAAAATAGGTATTGTCGACGATCAAATGATTGTCCGCTCTGGGCTAGTTAACCTGATAACTATAAATGACAATCACCACATAACTTTTGAAGCGAATAACGGGTTATAAGCGATTAAATGTCTTAAAAATCATACGGTAGATATTTTAATTACCGATCTAAAAATACCGGAAATGAATGGCATAACGCTGATAAGAAACTTACGTTTATCTCACCCCAATTTACCTATTTTGGTATTAACCACCTTCGACGACAATGAACTATTTGTTCAGGCTATTAAAGAGGGCGCTAACGGGTTTTTACTAAAAGATGTAGAGTACGACAAGCTTGAACATGCCATTGGTGCCATTGCGGCTGGCGAATATTTGTTTGAACCGCAAGTACTGGCCAACAACGCCTTACCCACCACACAACCACAAATTTCTATAGAATCACTGACTGACACAGAGAAACAAATATTACGCTATGCTGCCGCAGGTTTTTCCAATAAAGAGATAGCGGCTAACATGTATTTAGCAAGTGGTACGGTGAAAAACTACATCAGTAAAATTTTAGACAAGATGCAAAGCCGCGATAGAACGCAAGCCGTCGTTAAAGCCATTCAACTAAAAATCATATAACACAACAAATACCCAACAAACCAACACCTTAGAGAAATTAGTTAGCATTTTCAGTGAAAATTTTTCATACCCACGCCACTTAAAAATAGGTGAACTCAACATTTTTTAGTAGCGCGGATCTCGGTTGGTTAACAAATCATGATGAAGTGACTTTTCGCCAACCTTCAACATGTGAAGTTTGCCAAAATAGCACTAACAGTCGCGTAGCCAGTCCTAACAGCAGCGCGCCAACAATGCCAAAACCTAATCCTGTCTCCAGAGCGCTATTGGCACTGAAATACGAAAAGTCCATTAACTTGATAAAACCACCGACAACGACAAAAACAGCCGCTGTCACAGCAAAGCGATTGATGTTCTTAAGTAAAACGCTAAAGCCGCGGATCAGCGCTTTTTTCTCACGAGCCACCGTGAAATTCAGTGCAAAACTAAACCATGACACACTCAATAGCCATGCGATGACTAATAATGCTGTCATCAACTTTTTAACAGTGCCATCTGTCATAGTCACCAACACCGCTGCCGCGCCACAAAGTACCACAGGCACTATTATCCAGCGCAAAAAGAGCCCTAATGCCGGAAATAAATTGCGACCCGCATGAGACAGCCAAATCGACAGCTTTAACTCACCGTCTTGTGCGCTCGCCATCGTGCCCGCCGCTAACGCTACTTTAGTTAAAAACAACAGCGGCAGTGTCAATACTAATACTAAAACACCGTAAACAAACGCAGGGTTGTTTGAAATGGCATCAATGAGCACTGTAAGGTGCTCGCTTGAGCCAACTGGCGTCACAGCTAGGTTTACCGCTAAGCTCTTTTCGCCAAAGCGAAATAACACAAAGTATGCTGGTAGCAATATTAACATTTCAATAAACAGCGTGGCGAAAGCAACCCATTTCATTTTCCACATCAAAGATAGTGTATTTTTCATGTCAGGCTCCTAGAGTGGCAAGGCAATGCTAAATGCATGCTGAATGTTTTGTAGTAACGAAATAGCCCAGCGCCAAGATTGATTTCCTTGCTTGGCCACACGCTTGGTGTTGTTTGAAAAGTCTTTATCTAATAGCACCTTAAATTCAGGGTCGATCATCACTTCAACTAATTTTTTGTCTGATTCCCAGTGCCATTTAGTCCATGGAATGGTGTCATCAGGCTGCCATTGTCGCGTCTCGGTTGAGCCGTCTTCAAATGTTAGCAACACATCAACTTGTGGCGGGTGGAGCTCACCATTGCGCACTAAGGTTACTTGATGTACAAATCCGTCACCTTTTGCGGGCTTGCTAAAACTTGGCTCACTTCCGTCGTCATTAAAGGTATAGCCGCCAGCCATTTGTTTGTGACCGCTAACGACTGATTTCACTTTAAAATCAATGTTCTTAATGGTGTTAATAGCATCGTTTAAGTAAGTCGCCATACTCGGGTCGATTTCATTGGCAATGGCAATAAAGTCTTGCGTTGCAGGGTGTTTAAATGCCCAACGTTGATAATAGGCCTTTAGCAACTGATCTATTTTATCCTTGCCCCAAACACGTTCAACGGTATTTAAAATTGTCGCCGGTTTCGAATAAGAATTAGTGCTGTAACCTGCACGGCTAACATATTTCCAGCCATGCGTTTTCACCGGATCTAATGTCGGCGTTTGTGCCGTGCGAATATGATGCACGGTAGGCATATCAACGGAAAACTGTGCGAATTGAAGAATATTTTCTTGGTCAAATGTTTCGCTCATGATGCGACCTTCGGTATAACTATTAATACCTTCGTCCATCCAAGATTCTTCAAACTCATTGGATGCAAAAATACCTTGCCAGTAGTTGTGACCAATCTCATGAATGGTCACCATCGCTGCCACATGCATATATTCTGAGTAATCCAAATCGGTATTGGTTGTTACTAATGTTGGATATTCCATGCCACCAGCACCGCCCGCATTTTCAGGCGGTTGCACTAAGGTCATGGTTGAGTACGGATAAGCACCTACTTTTTCGTCAAACCATTTAAATGACGCTTTGGCCGCATCAAATTGATTTTGAATAGATTTTTCAGAAAGTGGCGTTTGATGAAGTAAACGAATAGTTATGCCGTTCCACTCTGCCGTTGCTTCACTAAATTTAGAATCTGCAGTCCACACAAAATCATGAACATCTTCAGCTTGGTAGTGATGAGTGGTTAACGAATCTTGCGAACTCTTTCTTTACCAAATAACCGGTTGCGCCAACAAGATAATCACTTGGCGTTGTGATTTCGACATCGTAGTTACCAAAGTCAGAAAAGAACTCAGTGTTGGCATGATAGTTATGGTTTACCCACTTTCCTTTGTAGAATACGCCCGGCTTTGGAAACCATTGCGCGACAAAGTTAAAGGTATCGCCATTGTGGCCACTACGTGCGAATACCTTAGGCAGTTGACTAGTGAAAGCGATATGTAAAGTGACTTCTTCATTAGGCATTAATGGCTGCGCTAGCTTATAGGTCGCGACATCACCGTCAGCGATCCAGCTTTGCGATACATCATCACCATTGGCATTATTAACGCTGGTGACTTGAACATAGCCAAATTTATCTTGTCCATCACCTTCACGAGAATCACCACGTAAACGGCCACCATTACTTTCTTTCATGAAGATAGTATCTGTGCGTGAAAATGCATTGAGATAAAGATGAAATGGGATTTCGTTTAACGTTACGTCAGTGGTATTTCTCCAACGTAGTGTCATAGTGGCATCAACGCGATGTTTTTCGGCGTCGAGAGTTGCTTTGATGTGGGTATGGTGCACTCGATCTGTGTGCGGTCCTGGCATACGCAAGGCAGACGCCATTGCGGAAGAAGTACAAAGTACTCCAATAAGCAGGACAATTCGTTGCAAGGCTTGCATTGGATTTCCTTAAAATTGCGTTTTAATGGCAAAAATAGCAATGCCACAAAAACAGTTATTGTTATTATAAAACGCAATCAGGGTAAACCATGAGGTTTACTTTGTTAAGTATTAATCTGTAACTAATTTTAAACAAATTAAAACATTGAATTTATTATGCTAATTTTATTTTAATTACATTAACGTAACAAGGCTATCCAACTAGCCCCATGATTAAAATCCACAAACCTAAAACTGTTTTCAGTGCTTTGGTATTAATGTAAGTCGCAATAGTGCTGGCGACAATACCGCCAATTATCGCTGCTGGCCCTGCGTACATGACAATATCCCAAACGGCTGCTCCTTGTTCACCTAAATGTATTGGCGCCGCGGCCCACACAGTTATCGCTGTAACAACAACGGCACTGGCAATCGCCATGGTGACGCAAAATCCTCTAAAAATTAAATATAAAACCAGTATTTCGCCGACACCAACCGATAATAGCGCCGTAATAATGCCACCGAAAAAACCAATGATGGATAGCATGACATAATCAGCGCTTTTTAAGTGGCTGTGATTATCTGCTTTAATTTTAATCCAATAAATTTGAATCAATAACGATAAGCCTAACGCGATAGAAAACCAGCTAAATTGATGTGCTAGCGATGTGCCGCCCCCAATCGCTAATAAATGTTGCGCCCAAATACCCAGCGCTGACGTAGTGCCAACCAATAAGATTATTTGAGCAAAGGAAATCCATTTAGGATCATGTCGATGACGACACAGATAATAGAGCGTCCACGTTATCGCGCCCGCGGTCATGCCAAAGCTTTGAATGCCAAAACTCGTCGATATGGCCTGTGCTTCTGACAACCCGAGATGATTAAAAACAGGAATGAAAACAACACCGCCACCAGCACCCGACAAGTTAGCGAAAATAGCACCCACCAAGCCAAGTAGCGTATTGAGTAAATTAGTCGCTAATTGCTGGTGTTCAGGAAAAGAAATATTGGCGAAAACAAGCCAACACATTGCGAGCACAATGGGTATAAATCGAAAATGTAGCAGACGGCTGAACAACGTTGGGGTTCCTAAAGGAGCGCGAATAGCCTTGTACCATACGCAAAGTGTAGTAACCGAGCAATAGCCTCGCTGAAAAATAGGCTGCTATCGTAAACAGCCTATTCACTGAGCTCTACTGAATGATGGTCAGTTTCTGTTTTAACTTCAAAATACTGCCTGCTGAAATGCGATTCCAACGTACAATATCTTTAATCGATACCTTATAAGCACGACCAATATCCCACAGATTATCGCCATATTTGACAGTGTGTACTACCTTGCGTCCTTTTTTTGTAGAGCTTAGCCACATCGACTTATCAAAATCTACTAAAGGAATAGTTAGCGTCTGACCAATATAAATTCGATTTGAATTTAAATCATTAGCCTGCTTAATTTCATTAATTTTAGTGTCATGTTTAGCAGCAATTCGACTTAAGCTATCACCCGATTTCACTTTGTATTCTAACCAGCGCATCCAGTTTTTAGGATCTGTTTGCGAAAGCTTCTTACGTAACACAGATGCTTTGTTTGCTGGCATCACTAACTGGTGACCATCGTTAGGCATAGTCACCAAGAAATTTAATCCCGGATTAAGCTGTTGCAAACGGTTTATTTCAACACCACTCCACTTCGCAGCAAGCTCTAAATCAAGCTGGTTATTGACACTAACAAAGCCGATAGCAGGCTCGTTAGCAATAGGCGTAAACTCGTAATCTAATCGTTCGTGATGTTTAAGAATATCAGCTATTGCTAATAATTTAGGCACAAAGTCATTGGTTTCGGAAGGTAATTTAAGTGACCAAAAGTCAGTCCCCTTACCCGCTTTACGATTGCGTTGAATTGCTCGACCAACACGACCTTCACCAGAATTAAATGCCGCAACCGCGTTTAGCCAGTCCTCATCGAAGGTATCGTGGAAAAACTCAAAGTAAGAAAGCGCTGCGTTTGTTGACTCTATGACATCGCGACGACCGTCAAACCATTTATTGATGCGAACATCGAAACGCTTGGCGCTTGCTGGCATAAACTGCCACAATCCAACCGCACTTTTGTGAGAAACACCATAGGGTAAATAGGCACTTTCAACGATTGGCAGCAACGCCAATTCAAGGGGCATATTGCGCTTTTCGATTTCTTCTACGATGTAATGTAAGTAAGGCTCGGCGCGCTTAGAAATCGTTGCCATGAACCGTGGATGACTCAGATAATATTTTTTCCACTTCTTTACCGCTGGTTGATTCGGCACTTCAATAGACAACTGCGAACGAATACGTTGCCAGACATCCTCATGTTCATGAGGCGCTAGCACCTTAGGTTCTATGACAACAACTGGCGGTGGTGTCTCAACAACGACAGGCTCTATCACTTCATTGATTTCTGGTGGTGCTTCTTGTTGCGGCGTTTGCTGACACGCGGCCAAAACAAAGACCACACATACTAATGTCAGTTTTTTCATTATGTTTGTTCCTAACTCTTTATAATTTTAAATAAATTCGAGGATTTATTCGGTGCTCTTGGCTTAGCATTTCAAAATGTAAGTGGGGGCCAGTGACTCGGCCAGTCGCACCAACGGTTCCAATTTTTTGCCCTGCAGTTACAACATCCCCTGCCTTGACGTTTATGGTATCAAGATGGGCATACAGGCTTTGAATGTTTCCCTGGTGCTCAATTAATATAACGTTCCCATAATTACGATGTAGCGTGGAGCCATCGGCGACTTTGATAACACCTGAAAAACTCGCCACAATATCAGTGCCCGTTGATGCCGCAAAATCAATCCCTTTATGGGGTTTCTTGCTGCGGAAACTATTCACCTCATCGTAATCGGAAGATATTCTCGCATTAGCTACCGGAATCAAACCTTGTTGTGGCTTAACATCATCTAACTGAACAACTATTGGCTGCGCAGCCAAAATGGAGGTGAACATAATAGACACCAATCCGATTAACGCAAGCTGATAATACTTAATGTTTTTTCTAATGACCTCACTAGACATAGCCGCGCGTATCCTTTGCTCAAAATCCTGTTTTTGGAATCTAGCCCCTGAAAAGTATGCATGTAAGCCACTGTCTGGCTTATTATTAGTTAACTTCAAACAAGCAACCAAAGCTTGCGCATAATCTAATTGCTGTGTTGGATTATGTGCTAACACCTGACGATCACAGTCAAGTTCCATTGCCTGTAAGAAGCGCTGCTCCATATAGCGTATAAAAGGATTAAACCAGTTTAGACATGCAATCAACCGCACCAGAATAACCGCTTGGGGATCTCTATTTTTAATGTGTGTAAGCTCATGTTGAATCAGTAAATTCAATTGTGATGTCGGCATTGATAACACCTGTCTCGAAATGATTATGCGAGGTTTAAAAAAACCAAAAACGAACGGTGATATTTGTTGATCAGTTACTCGAATATCGGTGGTGGTGTTAATCCGATCATCATTAAACCGCACCGTGTTTTTTACTAATCGATACGATTTTATTAATGATATGACAAACTTCACCACACCTAATAGCATGCCAAAAACAAGAATCGAAAGTACCATATCATTGAAATAATTAATAAATACCAGTTCACTAAAATCACTGACTGTTTGTTTTTCAGCATGATGGTGTGATGTACCACTATCAATTAGCACTTGTGGGATTAGCCCGGCACCATGCCAAAATGAGATAGGAACAAGCGGCACGAGAGACAACAAGATCCATGCCTGCCAAAATCGCGCCCATTGGGTTAATTGCGGATAAAAATGATGAAGGATCACGGCCACGCCATAGAGCAATGCACTCCAACAAACAAAGAGTACAATTTGCGCACCAAAACCATTAAACAGTGATAAAGCGTCCATTTTGTTATGCCTCTTTGTTATCGTTACTTAAGTCTTTAAGCAACTTTTCTAAATCAGCAATCTCACCATCATCAATCAATTTACTATCGGTGAACATAGCAACGGGCAATGGGCCGTCGAGTTCAAATACACGCTTTGCAAAGTCTTGAGCGAAGCTCGCCAGTGTTTTCACTTTATCGACTTGCGCGGTATAAATTCGCTTATTGCCCTCACTCGTAATATTAACTAGTCCCTTTTCTCCCATGCGCTCTAGAGTTTTTCGGGTCGACGAATAACTCCAATGAAACTGCGCTTCAATCTCATCGTGTAGTTCTCGTGCTGTGCGTGGTTGACGTTGCCATAGCACTTTCAAAATCTCTAATTCAGGAGCAGTTGGTTGCATAAATTTACTCTCGTATCATCCAGTTCAATAATAGAACAACATAATGCGACAACTGTCGCAACAAAGTCAACACCTAATGTGACGCTTGTCGCACATAATGTTTAGGTTTCTAAATTAGATAATATTTTTCAGCGAGTTAGTTTTTTAATTTCTTTTTCTAGAGCAAGAGAAGACAAGCAAGGTGAACCAGTTTTTCCTGCATTTTTTTTAACTAATTGAGTGATTGCCGCATTAACAAGACTGGCTTGATGATGCACTTTTGCCAAATCAACAATAGCGCCATTGAGATAATCAATCTCGGTCTGGCGACCGAGTATAAAATCTTCATACATCGATGAACGCGCTGTGGGATCTATTTTTAACATGGACGAGGCGACTATTTTATAGAGCCACGCTGGTAATGATAAAACGAGCGGAATGATTTTAGGGCGCACTTTACCCGATTTTACTGGCTCAATACCCGCGCCTTTAAACACTATTAAGGCCTCTGAAATTGCTTGCGCTAAAATCCGACGATAAGCACGATCAGACAACTCCTCTAATAATGGAATTCCTGATAACGCATTGATTGCATTATTTAAATTAAGTAGCAGCTTAGTCCATTGAATATTGCGAATGTCATTGTAAATATCAACACTCAATCGCGCCGAATCAAGTGCAGCAATCAGTTCGCTTGCGCTATTATTTGGGTCTTCTAATGCAATATTACCTTCTGTGCCGCAGTGCAACTTACCGTCGCCTTTAGTTAATACATTAAATGGCACCATACCCGATAGAACGGTGAACATGGGAAGATGCTGTCGCAACACATCACCGTTGGTCACACCATTTTGTAAACTGACAATCACCGCAGATGATTTGGCGTGTTGCGCAATATCCTGAGCGATAGCTTCAGTGTCACCACTTTTTACGGTAACTAGAATAAAATCGGCGTTTGCTAGCGCACTGAGTTCGAGTGAATAGTTAAGACGTTCTGGGGCTAAGTATTCTTGTCTACCACGCCAATCTGTTAACATTAGGCCATGACTTTGCAGTTGTTGCTGCATACGTTGACGACCAATAAACGTCACATCAACCTTGGTAGATGTTAAACATCCACCGATATAACAACCGATGCTTCCGGCGCCAACAATGGCTATTTTACATTGTGTCTCTAAAACTGAATCCATGAAAACTCGATGTATTATAGAAACTTAATCTAATAATACCTCTATTTTCGTCACTATTTGGAAATTAAATATTTATCTAATTCTGTTTGTGTCATGACATGAATATCACTCGCTGGTGCAGCATTTAGTGTGAAGAAATAGAATTCAGGGCCTAACTCATTTCCCAACATTTCTCTAACAAAGGTCAACTGTGCACCGTGTGCTGCATCATCTTTACTAAGTAAGTGAGCGGATTTCCCTTTCACACAACACCATGAATGAACACCAACCTTACCCCCTTTGTTGTATTCACGTTTGAATCCAGCCGCAAAAAGATCTACGCCGCCAGAGTTGATGTCGCCATTGGATTTTACCACAGTTGTTAGCTTGGCATTTCTAATCAAACGTCCGGTATGCATGTTAATAGCATCGTTTACTGAGCCGTCTATTTCTTGCAGAACTAATGTATCAATATTCGTATTATTCTTAATTAATTCATCCATTTGAATATATGTTTCAGTACCTAAGGTACCATTAAGTGTGGCTGTATTATCTAGGGTCTGTTGATCTTTGTGGTTCAAATTTTGTTCAATCTAAAAGGGTTTTGGGCAAGGCATGAGGATTGATGCTGGGTTTACCCCAGTGAATGACGAATAACGCCGCACAAAATACTTTTAGGTGAATCCTACGGACAGCATTTGTTTGTTATTTCTACGGCGTTATCGCCTATTCGTGTATTGCTACAGGGATGTAGCTCATTAGGATAATGCAGGAGCTATTATCGAGCCAGCTACACCACATAGGCTCTGCCTTGTAGAAACCCCAAACAAATTGCTGCAAAAATGAACTCAAAAGATCAACAGACCCTAATACTTCAATGCTGCTATTACCCGCGCCAAAGAACGATTCGTTAATTACCATACGTATATTAAACATATCTTGATTTACCACATTTTGTACATTTCCTTCATAAACAAAGTTGTCACGATCAGGCGTCAGCGTAATATTAGCGCCCTTAAGTACTGAGTCACCCGCGTGATTTTTAATAACAATGGCTAGTGTTTTTTCGGGTTCGTTTTTGTCTGGATTAAATCCAAACGTCACCAAACCTTTTTCAAATTCTGGACTTTGCATCGCGAGCTGTAATTGTTCACATACGTAAATATCTTCTTGCATGAAGTCGGCAGATCCTAGCGGATGGCTTGCATCTTCATTGCTATTCTTAGCCTTTACTTTATTGATCCAGAAGCCAGCACTAATAGTACTTTGTTTGATGAATTCGTAACTCGATTTATTAGCGACCTTGGTGCGTATGATCACACGCGTTTTATCCACCGCTAGCGGAATAATTTGGAACACTGACCAAGTCGATTCTGATTCCGCCAAACCGATACCTGGGAAAAACATTGGTACCCAGCTGCCTTGGTTTTCATCACTTGCTTCATACACTAATGGCATTGGTGAGTTCTTTGCTAAGTTGCGTTGATACTCATCAGACAGTGGCTCCCAAAATCTGAAGTGAGAACCTTCGAAACCAAACTCCGCTTTTTTGTGGTTATACATGTTGAGTGTGCCTGCGTGCAGTTGTGCAAGGTGATAGTGGTCGATTTAGTTTTCCACCACAATTTTCCAATTGGCGTTAATTTCTTCAACAACAATCTCTCCTTTCGCTTCAACAAGTCACTCGACATCGTGAGGGCCAAGATGGGGGGGAGATCGGAGCGAACCATTGCGCTAGTGACATAGCGTTAATATCTGGATGAGCCCAGATCATGCCGCGCCATATTCCAACATTGGCGGGCGTGAGTTTATAACAAGCTTTATCGATCCCAGCGAATTCTTGCTTTTGTTTTGGTAGTGACTTTAGTTCACCTTGCGAATTGTAAGTCCAATCGTGATAAGGACAAACCAATTTACCCCGCGTATTGCCTTTGCCACTAACGAGTTGCGTGCCGCGATGACGACAACGGTTGTGAAAGGCAAGTAATTGACTGTCTGCGCCGAGAATAACAACGATATTATTTAACCCAGCTTGAACGGTGAGGAAATCTCCTTCTTCTTTTAGTTCTTCAATGAATCCTGCAAAAGCCCACGTTTGCGAAAAGATATGGCGTTGTTCTAGCGCAAAGAACTTGGGATCTGTGTAAGTCGCAACGGGCAGCGAATCATTTTTAGTCATACTGAACTCCTCACCATAAATTGTCACTTTGACAAATTATAGACTATACTGAGCCTAGTAATATTGTCAACATGACAAATAATAGGATTTTGATATAGTGTAATCGTTAAATATTGAGGGTATATTTTATGGCACGGCCTAGTATGGCAGGACAACGCCGCGAAGAGATTTTAGATGCATTGGAACAATGTATTCTAAAAAGCGGTATTCAAGCAGCATCATTAGAAAGTATTGCAGAAACAGCAGGTATGAAACGTACAATATTACGTCATTATATCGGTAACAGAGACGATATTATTGTGGCGTTGAGTGAACGTTGGTCAGCTAAGTATTCTCAACAATGGCTTGATTTACTCTCTTGGTTACCAAAAACGAATCGCGTTGAGGCCTTGATAGATTCGCTGTTTTCATCACGTTCTCAAGAAATGATTAACAGCACTATTATTGGTGAAGCCATTTTTTCAGAAGCCAAACGCTTAGCTCCAATCAAAGCCCACCAACAACAGACAATGCAAGAGTTTGTTAACCACTTTATTAAGGAATGTCACCAGCAACACCCAGACACAGATCAATCGCGTATTGAGCTTGTTGCTTATGGTGTCTACTCAAATTATTTAATGAATGAATCTATCTTGCCATTAGGTTTGTATGACGAAATGTATAAGCTTAAACAGGTCTCGATGCTACTTTGTTCACAGTTGTCGAACAAATAGTCAACTTTGATAAATTTTCTCTCTGACAATATATTGTCGTATAATCTATATTGCTATTCATTGTTTATCAGTGAGTGTTATCTATGTTCAGCTTTAAATCACTACGTACTACATTAATCATCCTTATTGGCATATACGCATCAGGAGCAATGGCTGGTTCAGCAACTAAAATAACGCTGTCAGGCGTTGATAAGCGCAGTGCTATTACTCAAGTTCCTGAGCTATGGTTCGATTTTGAAAAAGCAAATTATCTTCACTCCACACTCAAATCAAGCCCGAAAAAGGTGTATGTTGTGTATGACGCCTTTGCTAAAGATTATCTACAAGCCGATGTATTAATTGGTTATGACGTACGTGATTTAAAACGCTATAAGCACAGTGAAGCTATTAGTTTAGATAAATTTACTCAGGTGCTTGCTCAGGGGGTTCATTCAAGCAAGCAATTGACCGATGCGTGGCAAACCTTTGATTATCGAAAACAAGTTATACCAATTGCATTAAGTAAGTGATCTTGTTGTGCGTAGATAAAATCAGCTAAAACAAGGCGCTCGATTGACTAATAGCTGGCTATTAGGATTGAGAGCAACGCCATTTTAGTTAATTTTAACAAGTACAAGTGGGCAAATATTTAATGCAATTGGTATTAAAGCCGTATTAGAAATTCACACGCTAGCGAGTCTAGGTAACAAAGAGCAAGTTGCTCTCTATGTACAATATCAATAGGAGAAAATCATGCGTTCATTTTGGCCATTTGTCGGCATTTTATTATTAATTTGGGTCGCCTATGATTTATATGCTGGCTACACCATTCTTTGGGATGTTGTGTATAAAAAGGTTGAACCAACTAAATACTGGGCAGTACTAGGCGGTTGGACATTATTAGCGTTGAGTTGTTTCTTTTCTTGGGGCGGTGAAGAAGAGTAGATAGCCTCAATTAGACAATAAAAAAAGGTGGCGCATTTTCATGGCCACCTTTTTTATTATGTATTCTGCTCTTTATAACTCTGATTCCACGTATACCAACCAATAATCGACAACACCAAGAACACGCAATAAAGAATCGTCGTCGGGTACAACGCTTTCTGGAAATACACGCCAATAGCAACGATATCGATGGTAACCCATAGTACCCAATTGAAGATCTGGCGTCTGGTCATTAACCACATTGCCAACAAGCTGGTTGCTGATGTAAACGCGTCAGCATAAGCGAAACTGGCATCGGTATTGTTATCCATTAAATAGCCGATAACTAAAGTAGCGACGCCGCTGATTCCCAACCACAAAGCCATTTTCTGAATTGACGCTCGTTCAACAATAGGTGTTGCTTGACCATCGCTATGATTTTTCCAATTCCACCAGCCGTAAATTTGCAGGCCCATGTAAATAACGTGCAGTGCAGTGTCGGAATAAAGTTTAGCGTTATAAAACACCCATACAAATAAGGTCACTTGCACAAAGCCAAAGGCGAAGTTCCATATGTTGCGGCGAATCAGTAACACCACACAAATAAAACCGCTTAGCGAGGCGATCATTTCAATAGGGCTGGCCCCTAAAAATCCTGCGATAAATTGCTCTAATGTCATAAATCCGTGCAACCATTAAAAATAATTGAAGAAATATACGCCAATTGCATACCCTGTTACAGCAAAAAGGCCGCTCAAATAGCGACCTTTATCACAGTTGTTTATTAATTAAACCGTAGCGAAGTTAGTTACGCCGCTTGGGTATTGCTATCCTCAGCTTGTGGCGTGCGAATAAGATAATCAAATGCACCTAGTGCTGCTGTCGCACCGCTGCCCATAGCAATAATGATTTGCTTATACGGCGTGTTGGTTACATCGCCTGCCGCATAAACACCTGCCATGCTCGTTTCACCATTGTTATTAACAATGATTTCGCCGCGTGTTGTTAGTTCGACATTGCTGTCTTCTAAGAACTGAGTATTAGGCACTAATCCAATTTGCACGAAGATGCCGGCTAACGCTAGGTTATGACTTTCACCTGTCGCACGATCTGTGTAGTTAAGGCCATTGACTTTATTGCCATCACCAACCACGTCTGTTGTTTGTGCGTTCATAATAATATCAATATTACCCATTGAGCGGGCTTTATCTTGCAATACAGCATCGGCGCGTAATGTTGTATCAAATTCCAAGACAGTAACGTGAGATACGATGCCCGCTAAGTCAATCGCCGCTTCAATACCTGAGTTACCACCGCCGATAACCGCAACGGATTTTCCTTTAAACAAAGGACCATCACAGTGCGGACAGTATGCCACGCCTTTACCGCGATATTCTTGCTCGCCTGGCACGTTCATTTCACGCCATCTTGCACCTGTCGCTAAAACCGCTGAACGAGTTTTCAAAGTCGCGCCATTTTCAAGCTCAACGGTGATTAAGCCACCAGTCACGTCACTTTCAATAATGTTTTTAACGCGTTGGCCATTCATAATATCAACGTCGTAATCACGAACGTGAGATTCTAAGTTTGCCACTAATTTAGGGCCTGTTGTTTCATTCACTGAGATAAAGTTTTCAATCGCCATGGTGTCTTGAACTTGCCCACCGAAACGGTCGGCAACCACACCAGTACGAATGCCTTTACGTGCGCTGTAGATAGCCGACGATGCACCTGCTGGGCCGCCACCAATCACAAGAACATCAAAATCTTCTTTGCTATCAAGTGCTTTAGCTTCACGGGCTCCTGCATTAACATCAACTTTCTTGAGTATTTCAGCCACAGAGATCCGCCCTTGGGCAAACGCTTCACCATTTAGGTAAACGGCTGGTACTGATAAGATATTTTTACTTTGTACTTCTTGACCAAACTCAGAGCCATCGATCATTACATTAGTGATATTCGGGTTAATGGCCGCCATCATATTTAATGCTTGCACAACGTCAGGACAATTCTGACAGCTCAGCGAAACATAGGTTTCAAAGACGAATTCACCGTCGAGCTGACGAACTTGCTCGATCACTTCTTCGTCAAGTTTAATTGGGTGTCCGCCGCTGTGTAATAACGCCAAAATGAGTGATGTAAATTCATGGCCCATTGGCACACCAGCGAAACGAATTTGGGTATTTTTTTCTACCGATTTCACTAACATCGACGGTGCACGCTCATTAGCGTCATCTAATTCGACGATTGAGATTAACGGTGACATAGTCGCAATTTCTTGCGCTAATTCATTAAGTTCTTTTGATTTTATGCCTTGGTCTAAGAAAACCGCCAATTCAACAGGTGATTTTAAATTGGCTAAATAAGTGGCTAATTGTGTTTTTAATTGCGTATCTAACATATTGAATATTCCTGAAAGCGATTCATACCCGTAAAATAAGAGAGAGCTACCTTGCCACCACTATGTAGTGGCAAGGTAAAAAGATAAATCTAGTTTTTAGCGCTTAAGCTAAGTCTTAAATTTTACCTACTAGATCTAAAGATGGTGCTAGTGTTTCACCACCTGGCTGCCATGATGCTGGACATACTTCGCCGTCGTGATCTGCAACGTATTGAGCAGCTTGAACTTTACGAACAAGTTCTTTTGCACTACGGCCAATGCCTAGGTCATGAATTTCAGCAACTTTAATTTCGCCTTCTGGGTTAACAACGAATGTACCGCGCAGTGCTAATCCGTCTTCTTCAATCATTACACCGAAGTTGCGAGTGATAGCGCCAGTTGGATCGCCAATCATTGGGTAGTTGATTTTACCGATAGTGTCAGAGCTGTCGTGCCATGCTTTATGAGTAAAGTGAGTGTCAGTAGATACTGAGTAAACTTCAACGCCCATTTCTTGTAATTGTGCGTAATGGTCAGCCATGTCGCCTAATTCAGTTGGACATACAAATGTGAAATCAGCTGGGTAGAAAAAGAAGATTGACCACTTACCTGCAACATCTGCTTCAGTTACTTCAACGAAATCACCGTTGCTGTACGCAGTCGCTTTAAATGGCTTTAATTGTGAGTTGATAATTGATTGAGTCATGTCGTGCTCCAATGGTTTAAGTTGTGTTTCTGTTTAAGTTGAAACCATTGTAGGGAATGACATTAAATTGATAAAATCGATATTAATTATCACATTGATAGCTTTTGACTATCTATCGATATGACAATAATTAGCAGGAATGGGAGGAGTTTTAACTTGAAATATCTCTTCAACAACGTATTGATACATATTCACTTCATCATTAGATACACTAAGCGCAGCTTCCTTAACATATTGCTCTGCAACCGCCATGAGCTTTTTTCTCACATCTAAAAACTCAGCGGGCCAAGAAGACTGCGATTGAATATTTTCTTGTGTTCTAAATTCATAATAGAGAGTTCTACGTTTTTGATGTTGTTGCATTAGGCCAGAACGATGAACAACCATCGGGTTATGGACAATAATATCACCTGCTTGCACATCAAATTCAGTCAATTCACCTAATGATTTTTCGCCATGAATAAAGCGGCAAATATCTTGCTTTTCATTATGAGTCCCCGGGATAAATTGCACGTTACCATCACCAACTTGACTGTCGTCCAGATAAATACCAATGGTAATGATTGAATTAGCACTGCTGCTTTCAATAAAATCTTGATGCCATGGAATTTCTGCCTGACTAAGTGCTTGCTTAAATATCATCATTTCAGCAGTTGGTAATGCGTCTTCACTACATAATACTGATTTTATATGATTTAACTGATCGCTCGTTAAAAGCGCCAGTAGCGACAATGGTGCGTGTCGATGAATATGCTTAATTCGATGCAATACTGGCGTGAAGAGCTCTAAAGATATATTGGAATCATCAAATAATGGCTTGTTTTGTCGTGACAGCGCTTGTTTTTCTAATGAATCAGCGATATCTCGCAACAGTGCCAATTGCTGCTTATCCATTACATTCTTGAGATGTAAAACACCATTGTTGTGAAACTGCTTTATCTGCGCTTTAGTAATCATTGTTTTATCAAAGTGATTGAATTTGCTTTGATTATTATTCACCATTAGTCATCACTTTAAAACAATAGAATAAAAAACATGGAAAAAAAAGGCTCACTAGATGTAGTAGGAATTGGCTTAAGAGCAGGTGGAGATATAGGTGTTTCAGCCAAAGCTTACATCGAACAAGCTGACACCGTTTTAATCGTTGTTCCGGATTCATTTTCTAAAAACTGGCTCGCTACCCTTAATTCAAATGTTCAAGACCTAACAAATCTGTATCAACAAGGGAAGTCGCGAGCAAAAACATATCATGAAATGACTCAAAAGATCGTTGATGAAGTAAAAAGTGGACAAAAAGTTTGTGCCGTATTTTATGGTCATCCCGGCGTCTTTGTGAATGCAAGCCACCAAGCAATTAAAAGCCTTAAAAGTGAAGGATTTCGAGCCCAAATGCTGCCAGGGATTTCAGCAGAAGATTGGCTATTTTCAGATTTGAATATAGATCCAGGCACACATGGTTGTATGAGTATTGAAGCGACTCAATTTTTGCTCTATGAGCGCCCTCATGACATCTATGCCTATACGATTTTATGGCAAATTGGACTCATTGGCGATCACACTCTAGCTCTATCGAAAACAAACCAATACCATCAAGGGTTAACATTACTCAAGTCAAAGTTGCTACGTGACTTCCCACTAGATCATGAATTAATAATCTACGAAGCATCAACACTATCAATTATTTCACCGCGCATTGAACGGCTTTCTTTGAATGAGCTAACTGACGTAAAACTCACTGCCGCGTCGACACTCGTTATTCCGCCAATATCAGATGCACCATTCAATCTAGAGATTTTGGCAGCATTAAATTTATCAAAAGATGATATAAAAGAACCATTAAAGATTGACGAGTAATAATTTTTCATTAATATCGTGCATGCTTTACACATCTAAACAATAATTATTTTGATAGGAAATCAACATGTCAGATAAACTCGTCGAATACATTTTAGAAATTAACGCTAATCCAGAGTTATTAGAAAAACATATGGATAATCCAGCTGAAAGTGCTAGTGATTACGGCTTACCCGCTGAAGACGTTGAGTTAATTGCTAATGATGATAAAGAAGCCATCAAAAAGCGCCTAGAGTCGCAAAATTATGATGTAAAAGGGATGATGCTTGCTTTACACTCGTAATTTTTAAATAAAACAAAAAATCTAGGTATCTCTTATGCACCAAATAGTTAAGAAAGTAGCTGTATTTTTAACACTTTTTTGGTGCATTCAGGCAAATGCCTTCTTTGCTTCAACCATAGATAGTCGTCTTGATGAATTAGATAAATTATCGTGGACCAATATTCCAAAAGCTCTCGCATTAGCTGAAGATCTTAAAAACCAACTCAGCACCTCTCCAAACGATCATGCCCAAGCCAGACTATATAACTTAATTGGTTACACATCGTTACTCAATAGAGATTACAAAAACGCTTATAATCACATTAGCTTAGCCAAAGGTTATGCTGATAAATCTGGCAGCCTCAGAGAGCAAGCAGAGTCCAAGCGGTTATTGGCATCACTTTATGTCATGACAAATATGCTTCATGAAAGCTTGCCAATATTCCTTGAAGCGCTGGCACTGCATAAAGAAATAGAATCAGATAAAGTATTTGAAACGCTACAAGGGATAAGCCTCTATTATCGTTCTATCGGAGACTTTGATAAATATTTAGAATACGGAAATCGACTCTTAAATCACCCTAGTGCTCAATCAGAAAATCAATTACGTGGTTTAGCTGAATACACCGTCGGCGAAGCATTATTAAAATTGGGTAAATATGAACAAGCAAGAATCCATATTAACCACACGATTCGAATACTTGAAAAAGTGTCATCAACTTGGGTAAGTGAGGGCTATGTCACTCTCGCGGAAATAGAGTTTGCGACTAACAACTTATCAAAGGCATTAGAGACGGTTAAACAGAGTAAAAAAATAGCCGAACAAGACAAGTATTATCTGGCGAGTTTGCAAGCTGAATTGCTCACTGCTGATATTTTACAAGCGCTTGATCGCCAAGAGGAAGCAATTACATCACTAGAAGCAGCTATCGAACAGGCTGTTTATCACTCAGATAAAGCAACAGAGCAAAAAGCTAACCTCGCATTAGCCCAACTTTATGAAAATAGTGACCAACCCCAATTGGCACTGAATTTTTATAAAGAATATAAAAAGAATACAGATGACTTAGCTGAAAAAGCCCAAGAAACACAATCGTCTTTTTACAATGCGCAGTTGAACCTTGAGCACAAAGAACAACAAATCACTCAACTTGAAGCAACTCAAGCTCTGCAACAACTCGAACTGTCACAAAAAGAAAAAACAGAACAATTAAGAGATTCCATACTCGCTTTACTGGTTATCATTCTAATTTCATTGATTTATTACGTCGTTCACGCCAAACGCACCAAAAACCAAATGAAAGCTTTAGCTCAAGAAGCCAATTTAGCCAACAAAGCAAAAAGTAATTTTTTAGCCAAAATGAGCCATGAAATCCGCACGCCAATGAATGCCATTATAGGCCTTAGTCAATTAGCGTTAAATGCGAAGCTTAGCCCTAAGCAACGTGAAAATATTTCGATGGTGCATGCGTCTTCTCAGTCATTACTCACCTTATTAAACGACATTCTAGATTTTTCAAAAATTGAAGCTAAAAAGCTCGAACTAGAACATGCCGATTTTTTAGTAAACAATTCAATTCAACGACTTCTCAATGTTTGTAGTTTTAGTGCCGATGAGAAACAGCTCAAGCTCAATGTTCGTATTGAAAATGATGTTCCTACGTCATTAACTGGTGATGCACTTCGCCTTGAACAAGTGCTCATTAACCTTGTTAATAATGCGATTAAATTTACCGAGCAAGGCGATATTAATATTGCCGTGTCACTCGTTAAGCAACACGACAATATCAATACATTGAAGTTTTCAGTGACCGATGAAGGTATTGGCATTGGCGAAGAGCAACTACAACGTCTATTCAAAGCGTTTTCACAAGCTGATGTATCGGTCACCAGACGCTATGGTGGCAGTGGTTTAGGCCTTACTATTTGTAAAGAACTCGTTGAGTTGATGGATGGCGCTATCAGTGTAGAAAGTGAGCTCGGCAAAGGCTCCACATTTAGCTTCACAGTAGATATCGCCACCAGCAAAACGCTAACGGCTCAGCTAACGAATGCTGATCTAAGCAACCTCAACAACCTTAAAATACTCATTGTTGATGATAGTAAAAGTTCCCGTACATTATTGTCTGAATCGTTAATTGCTCTTGGTCTTGAATGCGCACAAGCGCGCAGCGGTATAGAAGCGTTAGAGCAAATCAAAGATGCTATAGATACTAAATCACCGTATGACATTGTATTGATGGACTGGCGTATGCCTGGTCTTGATGGTTTAGAAACCATTCGCATCATTAATCAGGTCGTTAATGAGCAACTGCCGAAATTCATTTTAGTATCGTCATTTGATAAAAGTGATGCCGTTAAGCTTAGCCGTCATTTACCGATTGAAGATGTGCTTGAGAAGCCAGTTAAGCCATCTCAATTAACCATCAGCCTACTGACTATTGTTAATGGAAAGCAACGACAAGTTGTGCCAATGTCGCCATCGCCGACATCCATCATTAGACGAGACTTCTCAAAAGTTAAACTACTCATCGCAGAAGACAACAAGATAAACCAAAAAGTGATTCTAGGCTTTTTATCTGACACCAATGCCACTGTTGATATTGTTTCAAATGGCGTAGAAGCTGTTGAAAAAGCAAAGAATAATGACTATCACATCATTTTAATGGATGTTCAGATGCCTGAAATGGATGGTTTAACAGCCACCAAACTTATTAGAGAATTTGACCTCAACACACCAATTATGGCCATGACAGCACACAGCTTGCCAGAAGACATAGAGCAGAGCATGGCAGCCGGCATGAACGAGCATCTCACTAAACCTATCAATGCCAACTTGCTCATTGAAACCATTACTAAGAAAATCAGCATTTAGCAGAAAAACCAAACCGTAACTTCATGAATAAAAAGTTATTACTTTTTTATACACTCTACGCAAATTTGCTGATAAGGTTATTTAATAATCTATCATTTGTATGATGTCGACCGGACATTTGGCAAACCAAATGGACATTGGCTAGTAGTTTCATGGAGAAAGAAATGACAACCCCCTTAAATATCCTTGTAGTAGACGACTCTCTTAGTATGCGTATTATTGCCACGCAAATTATCGAAGGTATTGGCCACACGGTAATTGCGCAAGCTGAGAACGGCAAAGAAGCCCTTAAAGCCTATATGGAACATCGTCCAGACATCGTGTTACTTGACCTTGTTATGCCAGTATTTGACGGCAAGAAAACCCTCAAGAAATTAATGCAAGTCGATTCACAAGCAAAGGTTGTTATTTGTAGCTCATTAGGCTCAGAAGGCGACATTGAATATTGCTTAAACGAAGGTGCGGCTTTTTATTTGCAAAAGCCATACGAAGAACAAGCCTTTGAAACCGCTTTCGAAAGCATTACGACTAACACATCGCCAACTGCGTAAGGGATTACCATGTCGAATAAATTTTTAGGCCAATTCCTGTTAGAGAAAGGAATCATTACGCCAGCGCAACTATTAAAAGCGCTTGAATTACAAAAAGAATTCAATCCAAGTTTAGGCCAACTCGCCATTAACCAAGGCTATATTGATAATGACGCGGCCAATAAAATCAATTTAGAACAACAGCGAACTGACGAGCGCTTTGGTGATCTCGCCATTAGCTTAGGTTATATGACGCTGACTCAAGTTGATGAGTTATTTAGTGTGCAGCAAAGCACCAGAAAGTTCTTTGGCGAGATTCTTGTCGAGCAAGGGTTTATTAATCAAGCAATGCTTGAAGATCAACTAAAAGAACATCAAGCGCTAAAGCAACAAGCAGAGTTATCGCTAGACAATGCAATTAGCAATCATCCACATCACAAGCTCATTACTAACACCTTAGAAACATTCGTGAAGTCATTTACCCGTATTCCGAAGATTCCTGCACAGGTGTCAAATGTAATCACACAAATACCAGCTTTGACGAATGATCAATATATCATTTCTCAACAAGCCAATTTGCCACAAACATTTAAAATTGGCGTTATCGCACCAAGCGAATTAATGAAAACGTTAGGCACTAATTTTTTAGGTTTTGATACGTCAAGCAATGAGGCGTTATATATTGATGTGGTGAGCGAGCTGCTCAATATCATTTTAGGTAATGTGTTGGTTATTAACGGTGAACAACAAACTGAACTGAGTCCTCCGCAAGTTGAACGCGACAGTGATGATATTAGTCAATCATTTACCGAGTTTTTTGGCGTAGAGATGTCAGCAGGCGGCCACGATTTTAGCGTGTTCTTCATGTACAACTAACTAGAAAACCCAACATCTTGCAGCTAATCCCACTAACAGCTGCAAGATTATTAATCTCTGCTAAAAATATACATAACCAATAAAATCAACCTCTTATTATATGCGACAGGTTCAGTGTCATATGACATTTTGTGGTACAGTCACCTTTATGACGTTTTAAAGAGTGCCCGCCATTGATTAACTTACCTCATCAGACAATTAAGGAAACAATACAATGAGTGGAATTCGTAACACGCCTGATTTCGAAGCGACGGTAAAAGGCGGACTAAATTTCTATTTTAAAGATGACAATAATGAAATAACTGTGAACTGTAAAATGCGAGGTAAAGAATCGATCTATTATAACAATAGAGTGGTCTCTAATAAGTACTCATTTAAAAAACAATCTAGTCATCAATTCAATGAAGGAGGTAACCTTTATGAAGTTGAAGTAAAATTGGACAAGCTATTTGCTAGTGATATAGCCTGCACCCTTATCAAAAATGGTGCCCACCTTAAGACACTGAATTACGATGTAAAGAAAGCTTGGGATGAAGAACTAGAGAAGCTAGAAAAAAAACCAACGAAAACATCTTTAATTTCACTGTTAGGATGGACTTGTGGCGGCTTTACAATCGGATTTGTAATCTCATACCTCTACAGAACAGGTATATTATAATGAACGTTAATGCAACGCTCATTAAAGAGCACCGCACTTCAAGAGCTTTAACACAACAGCATTTAGCAGATGCATGTGACGTTAGTTTACGCACTATTCAAAGAGTCGAACGATATGGTAATGCATCTTCTGAAACGTTAATGAGTCTAAGTTCAGTTTTTGAAATCGAAACTAGCGCTTTATTAATAACTGAAGACCAATCTTCGAATAAAGAAACTCAAGTGATTGTCCACCGGCCTAGCCTGCTGCCAATTACCATTGCGTTAATTACAGGTACAGCCATAGGAGCAGCCGCAACATATTTATTTGTACAATAAAACAAAGCCATCAAATTGATAACTTTTAGTTTTTCTATTTTTTTGGCTTATTAAACGGATAAGCCTGTTGTTTCACCCAACCATCAGGCATTCCGCCGCCAACAATGCCGTATTTTTCTGGCCATTTATCTTCACCACGTACCGCGGTTCCTAACAAATAATCAATAAACGAAAAATGCGCGGCGTAATTACGATCGATTGCTGCCCTGTCAGACGCATGATGCCAATGGTGGAATTGCGGCGTTACAATAATATACTTGAGCCATCCCACATGAATATTGGCGTTGGCGTGATTAAACACCGCTTGGAAGCCAACAATAATGATGTAGGTATCAATCACCGATTTTTCAAAACCAAACACAAATATTGGCAATAACACAAAACAGCGCGTTGCGATTAATTCAAGAAAATGCTGACGAGAACCCGCTAACCAATCCATACTTTCTACACTGTGATGCACGCTGTGAAAACGCCATAAGAAAGGCACTTCATGATAAGCACGATGCAGTGAATATTGCATAATGTCCGCAAACAACAACACAGCAAAGAGCTGTACCCACCAAGGTAATTCCTGCACCCACGCTTGCAGCGCATCACTCACTGCCCAACCAAATAACTGATTTACAAATTGATTGGTGGCTAAGAGTGCAAAACCTATCATCAGGTGATTAATCAAAAAATGCTGCATATCGGTTTGCCACTCAGGACGCAATACAGCTTGCTTGCGATGAGGAATCAGCTTTTCAATAAAGACGAAAATGAGTGTTGAACCGAGTAGATCTAATATGAACCAATCGAGTCCCAAATAAGGTGTGTTATCAGGAAAGTCACCGACATCAACACGGTGCCCGCCTAATGCAATAGTCATTACAACCAATATCCATGCAATGAAAGCAGCACGCTTATTAACATTGCGTATAACATTCCATAAACCCAATGCGCCTGATACAACTAAGGCAATGAACATCACAACACGGATCGTATCGACATCATAAGATTGACGTAATTCAGGCGTCGTTAAATACTGAGGAAAATGAAAAGCAATAACACCTAAAAAACTAAGCAGCGCTAACGTAACGGCAATATATCCACTTAATCGACCATCACCCACTGCAAATTGACCGCCTTGAGGCTGTTGAATCATAACGTTCCCTGTTGCTATATATAAGTGAGACTGTACCAAAATTAAGCACAGTGTAGTCGCTTCACGTTATAAAGCCAAGATTGGGTGATTATTCTTCGTCAAAATAAAATAATGATTCAACCGTCGTCTCAAAATGCTGAGCAATAGACAACGCAATAACAACTGACGGTGTAAAGCGCCCTGTCTCAACCGTGCTAATGGTCTTGCGCGACACGCCAATGGCATCCGCTAATTCTTGCTGCGATAGCTTGTGCTTAGCACGAAACTTCGCAATGTTATTATCTAAGACTTTATTCATTATCTTCACGCAGTAATAACAATATTGTCGCGCCATACGCAGTTAAAACACTGCCAAATATTAACTCAAACATATAGCTACCGAGTAGCGTTAGTATTTCATCATTAACAAAGTTACTAATCAAACCAATGAGCAAAACAGCAAAAAGCGCCGACGAGTTTGCGACGCTCGTAACATGCACACTATATTCATCTTCAAAACTGGCAACTTTGCGCATTCCTTCTATTTTCCAGCTATCCACAACTAGTGAAATCGCTGCGTAAAAGATATAAATTACACTAGGAATACCAATCCAATATGAGATTTTTATTGCTGTGTCTGCCCACTGAGTATATTGCTCAATCAATGTATAAATTGGCCCACTAAGAAATCCAATTCCAACAAGCAAGCTAACCAATGCATTTCGTTTTAATAACCGAAACTCTTGTTCAGCAACTGATAGTTTAGGTGTTTCTGCCTCAGTTAATTTATTCATGGTCGTCTCCGCGCAACATCATCAATATAGATATTCCATACGAAAAGCTTGTTAATATGGCGATTATAACTACCATCGTATTTCCTGATATTTCATTACCATCTGGCGAGAAAGAGAATAGGAAGCCCAAAAAACCGAAAATTGCTGTTAGTGGTATTTGCATGCTTTGGCATATAAGAAGCTATAGTATTCGTCTCTGCACTCTCCATTCCAGAATACATAATCCCAACCAGGTGTTACCCACATTAACCGGATAAATAGCCCCCCCATTATTAATAGACCGATAACCATGGCCAATCCGCCAATAAGAAAACCTAATAACCCACAACCTAAACCACACATTGCATGCGCACCAACCTTCAAAAAAAGCAGCTCTTCTCGTGGCGTTATTAATTTCTTATTTTCCATAACTTTCTCCCTGTTCATAAAAATCTACAATTATTAAGCACTTTTGCGCAGTAAATAAAACACCGAAAATCCGTATCCCAATCCCAACGCCGCAATAACAAGCGCTAAGCACGATTGAGTTGAAAACATAAGGTCATCTTCTTTTGTGGACCAGTACCACATAAACCCAGTAACAACACAGGTAACATCGAAAGCATGCTTATAGGCTTTGTGATGGATAAAGTTGAGATATTCATCGCTATAATTTCGAGAGTCGACATCTTTTTTATTCATACTTTTACCTAGGCTGTGACTGATAACAGTTGAATACAACAAGACAAAAGCACATAAAATCCCAAAGATTCCCATCAGTGTTTTGATGGTTTTATCATCTACCAATCCATAGGTTGCAATTAACAACGCACCCAAACCAAAAGCAATATTTGCTTTCATTCTTTCACGTAAATATTTCAATTCCGCATCAGGTCGTGTCAAATCATCAATATCCATTTTATTTCTCCTTCTATAACCTTGACACCCTTAGGTATCATTAGATACCCAAAGGTTACAATTGATACCTAAGGGTGTCAAATAAATAATCAAAAAAGATCCTGTTACAGTTTTCAACCAACTGAAATCAATGAATGCACAACAACACTGGAAAAACCCACCTAGCCTACGCATAATAGCTTGGTCAAAAATGGAGAACACTCATGAAATTTAAAAAAATTGCCATTGCTGTAACCACAGCATTAGCACTAAGTGCTTGTAACAGCACGATGATGGACACCAAAAAACAACAAATGCCATCAAATGCTCAAGCTGCTGCGCAAAACAAAGTATTTAGCCAAGACTATGTCATAGAAGAGCTCGATAATGGCTTAAAAGTCATGATCGTTAAGACTGATTACCCAGATCTTGTATCATTACAAATTCCCGTTTCAACAGGTTCACGCAACGAAGTTGAAGAAGGGAAAACTGGCTTTGCTCATTTCTTTGAACACATGATGTTTAAAGGCTCTAAGAAGTTCCCACAAAAGATGTACGCCGACATATTTAAAAATGCCGGTGTCGATAACGGTGCATACACCACGAATGATTACACCAACTACCATCTAGATTTCTCAAAAGAACACCTAGAAAAGGTGTTAGAAATTCAGGCAGATCACTTTCAAAACCTAGAATACACGGACGCTCAATTTAAAACTGAAGCGCTAACAGTTAAAGGCGAATACCTTAAAAACAACGCCAGTCCAATTCGTAAGTTATTATCAGCAGTTCGCAATGAAGCGTTTGATAAACATACCTACAAACACACGACTATGGGCTTCTTCAAAGATATCGAAGCAATGCCAGATCAAATCGCTTACGGCAAAACATTCTTCGAACGTTTTTATAAGCCTGAATACGTTTCGTTAGTCATTGTGGGCGATGTTGATCCTGCTAAAACCATGGACATGGTGAAGAAATACTGGGGCGAATGGCAACGTGGCACCTTTGAAACTGTCGTTCCGCAAGAGCCTAAGCAAATGGCACCGCGTTACAAACACGAAGTTTATCCAAACTTACCGGGTCACTGGTTATTAGTTTCTTACAAAGGTAGTGATTGGCAGCCAGCGAAGAAAGACCGCGCTGCACTCGATTTATTGTCACAGCTTTATTTCTCAAATAACTCAGCCCTTTATCAAGAGCTTGTTGTAGACAAACAATTGGCTAGCCAAATGTTTACCTACAATCCAGAGACAAAAGATGCTGGCCTGCGCCATGTGTTTGTTAAAGTTGATGACCAGAAAAACCTCACAAAAGTACGTGACGCTATCAATCGCACCTACGCGAAAGCGCGCACAGAGTTAGCCGACAAAACAAAGCTAGATAATCTAAAAGCGAACATCAAATATAGCTTCGTAAATGGTCTAGATTCGTCTGAAGCCATCGCTGGCACGCTGGCAAGCTACATGCATTTTGATCGCAACCCTGAAATGCTCAATGAGTTATACAACAGCATCGACGGCATTACCGCTGAAGATATCCGCGCCATGGCTAACAAGTACTTCACCGACAATGGCCGCACCACGGTTACGATGTCAGCTGAAGATGCCATTGCAGGCTTTGACAAAGAAGTTAACTTAAATGCAGCAGTTGTGAAGATGGCTAGCAAACCAAAATCAATCAACTTTGCCGTGCTAGACAAAAGTAACAAGTCGCCGTTAATTGATCTAAACATTTTGTTCTACACGGGTGCCGCTGCTGATCCTGCAATGAAAAAAGGTACTGCAGCATTAATGACAAGCATGCTAACTCAAGGTGGCAGTGCAACTAAGTCTTATCAAGAAATAAAAAAAGCACTTTACCCATTAGCGGGTAGTTTTGGTGCACAACTTGATAAAGAAATGATGTCGTTTAGCGGCCGTGTTCACAAAGACAATGCAGCTGATTGGTATGCATTGGTTAGCGAACAATTGCTTAATCCAGGCTGGCGCGAAGATGATTTTAAACGTCTTAAGAAAGAGTTAGTTGACGGTATTAAAGCGGGCCTTAAAGCGTCAAATGACGAAGAGCTTGGTAAAGAAGTTTTATATAGCGAGCTATACCAAGGCCACAGCTATGAAAGCTACAACTACGGTGATTTATCTGATATCGAGAGCATTACCCTTGATGATTTAAAAGCATTCTACAAGTCACAGCTAACGCAGTCTAAACTACATTTAGGTTTCACCGGCGACGTGCCAAGTGATGTTAAGCAAGCACTAATGAGTGACCTAGCAACGCTACCTAAAGGTGATGAAAAACGCCTTAAGATTGCCGATGCGCCTGTGTTAAAAGGTCATCACGCAACTATCGTACAAAAGAATGCTCAATCGACTGCGGTATCTTTCGGTTTCCCAATCGATACTATTCGTAGCGATAAAGACTGGGCGGCGCTGTGGTTAGTACGTTCGTATTTCGGTGAACACAGAAGCTCAAACAGCTATCTGTACCAGAAAATTCGCCAAGATCGCGGCATGAACTACGGTGACTACTCATACATCGAGTATTTCCCACGTGGTATGTTCCAAACTAAGCCTGATGCTAACTTAGGTCGTTCAAGCCAGATCTTCCAAGTTTGGTTGCGTCCACTACGTTCAAACAACGACGCCCACTTTGCAACACGTGCCGCGTTATTTGAATTAGACAAGCTAATTAAAAATGGTATGAGCAAGAAAAACTTTGAAGCAACGCGTAATTTCTTAGTCAACTACGTGCCACAATTAGTATCAAGCCAAGATAAGCAATTAGGTTACGCCCTAGATAGCGAATTCTACAAAACTGAAGATTTCGTATCACTCGTTCGCAACCAGCTTAAATCGCTAACCGTTGAAGACATCAACCGTGTGATCAAAGAGAACCTACAAACGGATGATATCCAATATGTATTTATCTCTGGCGATGCTAAAGACATGAAAAAACGTTTAGCGAATGAAACGCAATCAGTACTCAAGTACAACAGTGAAAAACCTGCTGATTTACTAGCTGATGATAAAATCATTCAAGATTACAAGCTTACTATTCCATCAAAAGATATCGAAATTATCGATGTAAAAGATGTGTTTAAGTAACGACTAATCTTAACTTTTGAAGGCGCTATCTAATGGTAGCGCCTTTTATACCAATTCCATTTTTTAAGTGATCTTGTTGTGCGTAGAGAAAATCAGCTAAAACAAGGCGCTCGATTGAGCAATAGCATGCTATTGGGATTGAGAGCAACGCAGTTATTGTAAATTCTAGCAAGCACAAGTGGTCAGTTATTTAATGGAATTGGTATGGACCCTCTCCGCTCCACTTTCGGCTTCAAATGAGCCAATATAGGTGTTAAGCATCTATATAAAAGAAGAGAGGGTCACATGAACAATATAACAATTGGTTTAGATATCGCCAAATCTACTTTTCACTTAGTTCAAATGGACAAAGATGGAAAAGTGCTTAAGCGAAAACAGTTAGCTCGAAATAAAGTTGCTGATTACTTTGCTAAGTTAGCGCCTTGCATTGTTGTCATGGAGGCTTGTGGTAGCACTCATTACTGGACAAGAGTACTTATTCGTTGTGGGCATGTGGTGAAAGCTATCGCGCCACAGTTTGTGACACCATATCGCAAAGGCAATAAAAATGACTATAACGATGCCGAAGCAATAGCGGAAGCTTCACAGCGAAAGAACATGCGTTTTGTACCACTTAAATCTTTAGAGCAGCAAGATATTCAAATGGTGCACCGAGTCAGAGAGCGGTTAATGAAAAACAGAACGGCGTTGAGTAATCAGATACGGGGACTGTTAGCAGAATACGGGTTGGTTATTCCAAAGGAGTACATCATCTAAAATCTCAATTACCAGCGTTTATTGAAGCGGCAGACAATGAGTTGAGTGTTAACGCCAGACGTTATTTTAATGATTTATATGAAGAATTAAAAAAATTAGAGCAAGAGATAAAAGTCGTTGATAAAGAAATATTAAGCATATGCAATCAGCATAATATTTGTAAGCAACTTAGTACGATGAATGGCATAGGCCCAATTAATGCGACAGCCTTATATGCGGGTATCGGCGATGGTAAATATTTTAATAGCGGTCGCCATCTTTCCGCTTGGCTTGGCCTTGTTCCTCGGCAACATTCAACCGGCGGTAAAGCCAATTTGATGGGAATTAGTAAGCGTGGGAATACCTATTTACGAACGCAGTTAATTAATGGTGCACGAGCTGCGTTACGACACTGTGATAATAAAACAGATAGGGTCAGTTTATGGGCTAAAGCGATGAAGGGGCGGAAATCCATCAGGGCTAGAGGCAATAATATTGCCTCATAAAAAAGCCGGATATATGGCTGCAATGTACTCTATTTCAATGATCAAAATTGTCTTGCAATAGGAGAGGGTCCATATATGGTATTATTATGGCGCTTAAAATAAAGTCAGAGAAATACTGGTAGATTAAAAAATCACTGCTACACTGATTATTATTCGCACGGCAGCCAACTTACCAACAATGACGCTATCAAATCATTTTTCTGTAAAATTTTCGCTACTTACTTTACTTTTCTCCATATGCTTAACAACGAGTCATCAAGTGACTGCCAATAATTCTGGTAATGCTCACCTATCTCCTGTTGTTAACGGACAACTATTTAGGTTAGACAAACCGTTATCCGGCATAGAGATTATTCGAAAACTGTCGTACGGTAATGGGCAAGAAATTATCGATACCGTCACCACCGATCGTAAAGGTAATTTTAAGTTCTCAGAAAAGACAGTCAAAACGAGCACATTAGTCACGCCTTATCACGAATCAAAATCAGCTCAAATAATTCTCGCCAAATGGCGTAATGTTTATCACATTTTGTGGCAAACGAGACCATCAAGTAGTCAACAAGACAGCAATATAAGCAAGCACCTTAACGAACTCACTTGTGATATCACGGACACCGAAGAAACTTATGTTTTACCAAGCGATAAATACGACAATGGCAAACATCTCCTTTATAGTATTTGTGACATTGATGGCACTCGCGCCACATTACAATACGCTTGGACGCTATAATCAAGAGAAGATAAAGCTAATTATTTGTAGTTAAAATAATGCCTACTATGCTCAATATTATTCGCAAGGCAGCATGCAATAAACAATGATGTTTGAAACCAATAAAAAACCTTTCCTAACAACATCCAAAGCGTTGTTCGCCATTGTTTCAATACTGCTAGTTATTATTGCCTTTTTAGCAACCTCAGAGGCCACCGCAAATATGTTTGGTATTTTCAAAAAGCACGATGTTCATTTGTCTCCGGCAGTCAAAGCTAGATTAGTAAAGCGTGGAGTTGCGCTTAAAATTACAGAACTCAGCTACAAAGTTATCAAGTGGATATTTGATAAAACGCTCGGCACATTATACAAAGCTGCACAGCGAGCAGTGGATGTTGTCTTCTAACGTCATGAATTTAATGACTGATATTGCCATAACTATCATATTGTTAATGTGGCCGCCTTGTATAATACCAATTGCATTAAGTAAGTGCTCTTGTTGTGCGTAGAGAAAATCAGCTAAAACAAGGCGCTCGATTGACTAATAGCTGGCTATTAGGATTGAGAGCAACGCCATTTTAGTTAATTTTAACAAGTACAAGTGGGCAAATATTTAATGCAATTGGTATAATAGGCGCAGTAATGCTCTTAGCAGGGCCCTCTGCGCACGACTCCCGCCATTTAGTCATAACTGTAATGATTATACTCATTTATCCAATAGGTATATTTATATTGCTGTGGATATTCGCGCGAGATTTTTGGGGAATAACACCTATCATTCCCCTAGTTGCTTGTTCCATTCCAGTCTTTATCAGTCTAAGGAGTTTTAACTATCCAACGATACTAATTAACGTCTTCAAACAATCTAAAACTGATAACTAATGGTCAAACCGCCTGCAGCACGCTCTTCTTTACTATGAGAGGCTTTACCGTACCCAGCTTCAAGACGAAAGCGCCAACCAGGGTGATTAATACCCTTAAAATAATAACTGTAAGAAAGACCTGCACCATTTAAAGTTTCATCATCAAAAATAATTTTCAGAGTACACGCGAGAACATTCCCGATTGCTTCTCCGACATCAGTATGGTCGTCTCTAACTTTACAATCGTCGCCGTTATATATTCCTACAGCGCCAACGAATCCACCAAAAGCGTGATTTAGATTATCACCATATCCTTGTTCAAATCCTGCTGAAAAACCATCATCTAACGCCATTTTATAATTAGCGAACCAACGCTGTGATTTATCATCTGTCGCCATTGCCCCTTCTAATGTTACGAAATATGGATAACCAGCTCCTACTGAAAACCCAAACTCGTTGGCGGTTGCAGAATTCGACGTTAATAATGCTAATGCTGAAAATGCCAAACCTGTCGCGATTTTTCTCATGATAGATCCTTGCTTAAATAAAAAGATTTTTACATTACTATTCATTAGCGATAAGTACAATAGAACAACACAATTTGAAACAGTTTAGTTTTTAGCCGCTAATGATTAATAATCCTTTGATCTAAGTCAGTACACTTACATTAGATATGCCTAATATATAGTTTAAGTAATCCCACTGGACAAGCTAATGACTGACAAAAGACGTATCAGAATTTTGCAAATTATCATGATTATTGGTATTGGATTGATATTGTTAGGGCATTACTTTATTAGTTATGCGAACTTGCCGCAGAAGATGGGTGTTAGCGGTATTATCATCAGTGCTATGTGTGTTGCACTAGGAATTATTTGCTCCTTACCGACCAAGATCTATTTAACCATTCTTCTTATGCGCCAAGAAAAAGAATCAGAACATTAGTTATTTTTTTGGTTTAGTAAGATCAGCCCCTTATCTAGCAAGTCGCCTAATAATTATTTAAGTGATCTTGTTGTGCTTAGGAAAAATTAATACCAATTGCATTAAGTAAGTGCTCTTGTTGTGCGTAGAGAAAATCAGCTAAAACAAGGCGCTCGATTGACTAATAGCTGGCTATTAGGATTGAGAGCAACGCCATTTTAGTTAATTTTAACAAGTACAAGTGGGCAAATATTTAATGCAATTGATATTACTCAATATAGTTGAAAAGCCATTACTGTGCGAGCCTTGAGTTAAATTCAGGCACAAAAAAAGCGCCCTAAGGCGCTTTTTTAAATCATTAACTAAAAGGCTTAACCTTTCTTACGAACCATTTCTAGTACGCGTAATTGAGCTACTGCATTAGCTAATTGCTTAGCTGCTTCCGCGTAGTCCATATCACCAGAGTGATTGTTAATGTTTTCTTCAGCAAGACGCTTAGCTTCAACAGCTGCTTCTTCATCAAGATCACCGCCACGGATAGCAACATCAGCAAGGATGTTAACTAGCGATGGTTGAATCTCAAGAATACCGCCAGAAAGGAAGATAATTTCTTCCTCTCCGTTCTGTTTTACTAGGCGAACCATGCCGGGCTTAATGCTTGTTAGTAATGGCGCGTGACCAGGCATAATACCTAGTTCACCAGCGTCACCTGAAACCTGTAAAGATTCCACACGGCCAGAGAAAATTTGCTCTTCCGCGCTAACAACATCAAGATGTACAGTCATAGCAGCCATAGTTGTCTCCTAAGCGATTAAAGCTTGTTTGCTTTCTCGATTGCTTCGTCGATGCTACCAACCATGTAGAACGCTTGTTCTGGTAGGTCGTCGTATTCGCCAGCTAAAATGCCTTTGAATCCTGCGATAGTATCTTTAAGTGCTACGTATTTACCTGGCGCACCAGTGAATACTTCAGCAACGAAGAACGGTTGAGATAAGAAACGTTCAATCTTACGAGCACGAGTTACGGTTTGCTTATCTTCTTCAGATAGCTCATCCATACCTAGGATCGCAATGATGTCTTTAAGCTCTTTATAACGTTGCAACGTGTTTTGAACGTCTTGTGCAATATCATAATGCTCTTGACCAACAACTAATGGATCAAGTTGACGAGACGTTGAATCTAGTGGATCGATTGCAGGGTAAATACCACGCGAAGCGATGTCACGAGACAGTACAACTGTCGCATCTAAGTGAGCAAAGGTTGTTGCTGGAGATGGATCCGTTAAATCATCCGCAGGTACGTATACCGCTTGGATAGAAGTAATCGAACCTTTCTTAGTTGAAGTAATACGCTCTTGTAATACACCCATTTCTTCAGCAAGTGTAGGCTGGTAACCTACCGCTGATGGCATACGACCAAGAAGTGCAGATACTTCTGTTCCAGCTAGTGTATAACGGTAGATGTTATCTACGAAAAGTAGAACGTCTAGGCCGTCATCACGGAATTTCTCAGCCATAGTCAAACCAGTTAACGCTACGCGTAAACGGTTTCCTGGAGGCTCGTTCATTTGACCGTAAACTAACGATACTTTATCAAGTACGTTAGATTCGTTCATTTCGTGGTAGAAATCGTTACCCTCACGAGTACGCTCACCAACACCAGCAAATACTGAGTAACCACTGTGCTCGATCGCGATGTTACGGATCAATTCCATCATGTTTACTGTTTTACCAACACCAGCACCACCAAACAGACCGACTTTACCACCCTTAGCGAATGGACATACTAAATCGATTACTTTGATACCAGTTTCTAACAGATCGTTAGAGTTAGCTTGCTCTTCGTAGCTTGGCGCTTCACGGTGGATTTCCCAACGCTCTTCTTCACCAATAGGACCCGCTTCATCGATTGGGTTACCTAAAACATCCATAATACGGCCAAGGGTTTGTTTACCCACTGGAACCTTAATTGGATACTGTGTGTTTTCTACGGTTAGGCCACGACGTAAACCGTCAGATGAACCCATAGCGATAGTACGAACTACGCCACCGCCCAGCTGCTGCTGAACTTCTAGCACTAGGTTGTAACCTTCGTTAGTTACTTTTAGTGCGTCATATACTTTTGGTACCGACTCTTGTGGGAATTCAACATCCACAACCGCGCCGATTACCTGTACTACGTTACCTAAACTCATGATTTTTCCTCAAAGCTTATTGGTTATACGATTGCCTAAACAGCTGCTGCGCCGGCTACAATTTCACCCAATTCTTGAGTGATACTCGCCTGACGTGCTTTGTTATAAACAAGTTGTAAATCGTCGATCAAGTCTGATGCGTTGTCTGTGGCGCTTTTCATTGCCATCATACGTGCAGCCATTTCACAGGCAACATTTTCTACAACACCTTGATACACCTGAGACTCTACGTAACGCGTTAGAAGTACATCGAGTAATTCTTTCGCGTCTGGTTCGTAGAGGTAATCCCAATGATGAGATTGCTCAGTATTACCTTCTTGTTTTGGCAAAGGTAGTAGTTGATCGATTGTTGGCTCTTGAACCATAGTGTTCACAAACTTGTTGTGTACCACGTATAAACGGTCCAATTTACCTTCGTCATATGCTTTCAGCATAACTTGCACGCTACCAATAAGCTCTTGAAGTGACGGGGTATCGCCCAAACCTGAAGTTTGTGCAACAACGTCGCCGTTTCCAAAGCTATTGAAGAAGCTGATTGCTTTACTACCAATGAGTGCGAACTGTACGCTCGCGCCTTTAGTAGTCCATTCACCAGTATCTTTGGCAACTTTCTTAAACAAGTTAATGTTTAAGCCGCCACATAGGCCACGGTCACTCGAAATTACGATGTAACCAACACGCTTGACGTCACGCTCTTCCAAATAAGGATGGCGATATTCCAAGCTACCTTCTGCGATATGACCAATCACTGAGCGCATGTTTGTGGCATATGGGCGTGACGAGTGCATGCGGTCTTGTAGACGACGCATTTTACTCGCAGCAACCATTTCCATAGCGCTCGTGATCTTTTGAGTGTTTTTAACACTCGCGATCTTACTTTTTATCTCTTTTCCGCCAGCCATCTCTTCTTTCTCCAGTTAGTTAGGTGTTGTTACCAACACCTATCACCGACTTAGTAAGTCTGAGTTGCTACGAAGTTATCTAGCAGAGCTTTAAGACCAGATTCGATATCAGCGTCATAGCCGCCTTTAACGTTAATCTTAGCTAATAGCTCGCTACCTTCGCTGTTTGCGTAAGAAAGTAGAGACGCTTCAAAATCGACAACTTTGTTGATTTCAACGTCTTTCAAGTAACCTTTTTCAGCAGCAAAGATAACAACACCTTGCTCAGCAACGCTCATAGGAGCATATTGCTTTTGCTTCATTAATTCAGTTACACGTTGACCATGCTCTAATTGAGCACGAGTTGCGTCATCTAGATCAGAAGAGAACTGAGCAAATGCCGCTAATTCGCGGTATTGTGCTAGTGCAGTACGGATACCGCCAGAAAGCTTCTTGATGATCTTAGTTTGTGCAGCACCACCAACACGCGATACCGAAATACCTGGGTTAACAGCAGGACGTAAGCCTGAGTTAAATAGATCTGTCTCTAGGAAGATCTGACCATCGGTAATCGAGATTACGTTAGTAGGTACGAATGCAGAAACGTCACCTGCTTGAGTTTCGATAATCGGTAGAGCCGTTAACGAACCAGTTTTACCTTTAACTTCACCGTTAGTGAACTTTTCTACGTAATCTACGTTTACGCGAGAAGCACGCTCTAATAAGCGACTGTGAAGATAGAATACGTCACCTGGGTAAGCTTCACGGCCTGGTGGACGACGTAAAAGTAGAGAGATTTGACGGTAAGCAACAGCTTGCTTAGTCAGATCATCATATACGATTAGTGCATCTTCACCGCGGTCACGGAAGTATTCACCCATAGCACAACCTGAGTAAGGTGCTAAGAATTGTAGTGCAGCAGCTTCAGCAGCAGATGCAACAACAACGATAGTGTTTTCTAGTGCGCCGTGCTCTTCTAATTTACGAACAACGTTCGAAATTGTAGAGTTCTTCTGGCCGATAGCTACGTATACACACTTAATGCCAGAATCTTTCTGAGCAATAATTGCATCTACAGCGATAGCTGTCTTACCAGTTTGACGGTCACCGATGATTAATTCACGTTGACCACGGCCAACAGGAATCATTGTATCGATTGCTTTGATACCAGTTTGTACTGGCTCATCAACAGATTGACGGTCGATTACACCAGGAGCAATTACTTCTACTGGAGAGAAGCCATCGTTGTCGATAGCGCCTTTACCATCAATTGGCTCACCTAGTGTGTTTACAACACGACCTAGTAGACCACGGCCTACTGGTACTTCAAGGATACGTCCAGTTGATTTAACTTTTACGCCTTCAGCAAGGTCAGCGTATGGGCCCATTACAACCGCGCCTACAGAATCACGCTCAAGGTTAAGCGCGATCGCGAAGCGACTGCCAGGTAGTTCAATCATCTCGCCTTGCATCACGTCCGCTAGGCCGTTGATGCGTAAGATACCATCGCTTACAGAAACGATTGTACCTTCGTTACGAGCTTCACTAACAACTTCGAAAGATTCGATACGTTGTTTGATCAGATCACTGATCTCAGTGGAATTTAGTTGCATGCTCTAATCCCCAATTACGATTGCAGCTGATTGCCAAGACGTTCTAATTTTCCACGTACTGATCCGTCAATTAACAGATCCTCTACGCGAATAATTACGCCAGCAACCAGAGATTTATCAATACTTACGTTTAGCTTAACTTTACGTGCTAGACGCTTTTCCAGTGACGCTGCCAAGTCGGCTTGTTGTGCGTCATTAAGTTCAGTAGCAGAAGTTACATCTGCGTCTACTTGCTTGTTATATTCATCATAGAACTGTGCAAATAATACTGACACTTCAGGAAGTACCAATAAACGTTCATTTTGAGCCATTACTTTTACAAAGTTATGACCATTTTCGTTGAGTTGCTCACCGCCTAACTTGATCATCAAGTCAGCTGCGTCAGATGCCGCAGTGGTAGCTTTAAGCATTGAAACAACGGCATCTTCCGATACGATTTGACCCATAAAGGTGATCATTTCTAACCACGAGTCAACATTGTTGCTCTCAACAGCAAAATCGAATGCTGCTTTAGCATAAGGTCGAGCGATGGTAGTGAATTCAGCCATTACTCTTATCCTCTGTTATAGCTCGCCGACAAGTTTTTCAACAATGTCGTTCGCAGCAGCTTCATCGATTGAGCGCTCAAGAATTTTCTCAGCACCAGCAATTGCTAATGTAGCAACTTGTTGACGAAGATCTTCTTTAGCACGGTTACGTTCTGCTTCAACTTCTGCATAACCTGATGCGATGATTTTATCACGCTCAGTCATGGCAGCTGTTTTTGCTTCATCAACGATTTGTGCTTTACGCTTGTTTGCTGCGTCAACGATAGATGCGGCTTGTGCTTTTGCATCTTTCAATTGATCAGTAGCAGACGCTTGCGCTAGCTCTAAATCTTTGGTGGCACGTTCAGCAGAGGCCAAACCGTCAGCGATTTTCGCTTGACGTGCTTCAATTGCACTCATTAGTGGTGGCCAGATATATTTCATACAAAATATAACGAACACGATAAATGCAATCGATTGACCTAATAGGGTTGCGTTAAGATTCATAACGTCTCTCCTAATTTATTAAAAGGTTAAAAGAGATACGTTATTAACCAGCTAACATCGCGCCAAGTGGGTTGGTGAACAACATGTACATTGCGATACCAACACCGATCATTGCGATTGCATCGATAAGACCAGCAACGATGAACATTTTAACTTGTAGCATAGGAGCCATTTCTGGTTGACGCGCAGCGCCTTCCAAGAACTTGCCGCCTAAAATACCAAAGCCGATTGCTGTACCAAGTGCACCTAAACCGATAAGTAGTGCAACTGCGATTGCAGTAAATCCTAAGATAGTTTCCATTAGTTTCTCCAGATAGTTTTAAAAATTAAAAATTGTAAAAAATTTGTTTCGTACGTTGAATCAAAAGCGTTGCTCATCATGTAGGAGCCCGACAATTAAAACAATCTATACATTAATGATCTTCACAAGACATACTTAAATACACGACGGTTAACATCATGAAAATAAATGCTTGTAATAATACCACCATGATATGGAACACAGCCCACACAAAGTGTAATGGTAATTGCCACACGCCTAACAAAGCGATAAGCATAAAGATCATCTCACCAGCGTACATGTTTCCGAATAAACGTAAGCCAAGAGATACTGGTTTTGCAATTAACGCTACCAATTCCATAACTAAGTTTACAGGGATAAATGCCCAATGATTAAAAGGTTGCATAGTTAGTTCTTTAACAAAACCACCAACACCTTTCATCTTGATGCTATAAAAGATCATTAAGAAAAATACGCTGATTGACATACCCATAGTAATATTAAGGTCTGTCGTTGGAACAACACGCATATACTCAATTCCCGCCGCTTGTGATGCCATAGGCAACCAATCAACAGGGATTAAATCCATTGTATTCATTAGGATGATCCACACGAATATAGTCAATGAAAGAGGAGCAATTAACGCACTCTTACCATGGAAGGTATCTTTGACGGTACCATCAACGAATTCAACTGTCATTTCAATAAGACATTGTAACTTTCCTGGCACACCAGTTGTTGCTTTTTTTGCAACGCTTCGGAATAACCAACAGAAAAGAATACCAAGACCTACCGAAAAAAGCAGTGAATCGACATTTAACGACCAAAACCAATGATCACCAACCGTCCAATTATGGAGGTGATGAACAATGTAATCGCCAGATGTTTGAGGACCACCGGTATCAGATGCTGACATCTTCTATCCCACTTTTTTGGATTTAAAAATTAATGGTGAGAGCCAATGGAGTACTATTGCCAATGCGTATGTAACGAATAGTGGCAAATAAATCACGTCCAAAGTCTTAAACACCACCCAAAATAGCACTATCACTAAAACAAGCTTGAGTGCTTCGCCTTTAAAGAAATCACTAAGAACCTCTTTAGCAGCGCTCGCTCCGGCATTGCGAAAAGCTAATGTTGCAAAAACAAAATTTGGAAAAATGGAAATTAACCCGCCACATAGTGCCGAAAGCCCTGCCATTACACCATTTGTTAAGAAGAAAATGAGAGAGACCAACGTCACTGCCAGTGTTTGCAGACCTATCAACTTATACGCCGTTGAACGACCTTGCGATGCCAGTTTATTGACCAATTTATTTACTCCGCAACCTGCTTATTTTAGTGATGAGCCATTCTTCAAAAATAACTCAATATATCGCGCCGAAAAAAGCAAGCGGAAGTATACGTTTTCTGGCTAATATTGCAACTGAATAGCGGAGTGTTTTGACATAATAATACATAATTTGAGACTAAAGGAGGATGCTCCACTACATATTGTGTTACACATTCATGAAAATCACCAAACAAAGGCCAGATCGGATCTGTGACGGGTTAGCGTTATATATTTCAAGGAGTGAGGAAATTTTTGCGGGGCTGTCATTGAATAAAAAACAAACAATTTGATAAGTCATCAATAGCATCATTGTGAACTATTGACGACATCACCAATTAAAATAACTAATCTTGTAATTTTAGATGCGCTAACACACCTTCTAATTCATCATTCGACGTGTACGAAATAACAAGCTTGCCCTTGCCTTTTCCGTTGTCATTAATAGCAACTTTAGCACCTAAATGTTCTGTCAGGCGTTGTTGGAGATTAGCGATATTAGGATCAACTGCTTTTTCCTTTTTCTCCGGTTCACCCTTTAATGCTTTTTGCACTAAGCGCTCTGTTTCACGCACTGTTAGGCTCTTGCCAGAAACGACACGTGCGTTATCACTTTGTAACTCCCCGGTTAAACCTAGTAAAGCTCGAGCATGCCCCATGTCGATGTCGCCGCGTTCTAATAGCAGTTTAACATCGTCGTTTAATGTATTAAGACGTAAAAGGTTACTAACGGTAGTACGAGATTTACCCACCTCATCTGCGACTTGTTGGTGCGTTAATTCAAATTCGTTAATTAAACGGTCTAACGCGACTGCTTCTTCCATCGCGTTTAAATCTTCACGTTGAATATTTTCAATGAGCGCCATCGCCATCGTTGTTTGATCGTCGACTTCTTTAACCAAACAGGGAACATCGCTCAATTTCGCTAATTGAGCAGCACGCCAACGGCGCTCACCAGCAATAATTTCAAATTGATTCTTTTTGCTCAATTGACGAACGATAATTGGCTGAATAATACCTTGGGTTTTAATTGAATTTGCAAGGTCATCAAGGGCATCTTCAGACATATCTTTACGCGGTTGGTATTCGCCACGCTGTAAAAACTCAACAGGAATTTGGCGTAGTTCGCCTTCTTGCTCTTCGACAACAGGATGAACTTGTTTGTCGGCTTCAACTTGTTTGGTACGTGCGGTATTACTAGTACTTAATAAGGCATCTAAACTTTTACCTAAACCACGCTTTTTTACTGACATTTTTATTTAAACTCTATTGTTATTTTTGATGACCAGGTGTAACTATTAACCGGCCAATGGTTTTTCTGGTTCTTGTTCAGCGCGTCGTAACATTTCACCAGCAAGTGCTAAGTAAGCTTTAGAACCCGTTGATGACTTGTCGTAATACATTGCTGGCGCACCAAAACTAGGGGCTTCAGCCAAACGTACATTACGTGGGATCACTGTACGATAAACTTTATCGCCAAAATGTTGTTTAAGTTGATCTGATACATCATTTGCCAAGCGATTACGCGGATCATACATAGTGCGTAAAATGCCTTCGATCACTAAATCAGGATTCACAACTGCTGCTAATTTACTAATGGTATCAACCAGTGCCGTTAAGCCTTCCAATGCAAAATATTCACACTGCATCGGTACTAATACACTATCAGCCGCAGACATTGCGTTGATAGTTAATAAGTTTAATGCAGGAGGACAATCGATGAATATGAAATCATAGTCGTCCTTAACTGGCGCTAAACCATTTTTAAGACGCATTTCACGGGCAAAAAATTCAATCAACTTAATTTCTGCGGCAGTCACATCAGCGTTTGCTGCCACTAAGTCATAATGACCAGACGTATCTTTTACGATGACATCTTCAATTGGCATCTCATCAACTAATAAATCATAGGCCGTGGTTGGCACTTCATATTTGTCAACGCCGCTACCCATAGTGGCATTTCCTTGGGGATCTAAGTCAATCAATAAAACTTTACGGCGCGTTGCAGCCAAAGAGGCGGCAAGGTTTACGGCTGTTGTTGTTTTACCAACACCACCTTTTTGATTTGCTACTGCAATAATTCTTGCCACAAGCTGTTCCTTTATTGTTGAGAAGTTATTGTCTTATGCATGCTTAATTACGACTAAATGGCGCTCACCGTCTAATTCAGGAACCACTAACGGATGAATGACATCTAACGCTAATTCGGCTTTTAAGTGTGCTAATTCGGCATCAGGAATCACACCTTTCAAGGCATAAAATTTACCTTGAGAATGCGGTAAATGATGACACCAATCAAGCATGTCGTCCAGTGATGCAAACGCACGGCTAATTACGCCATCAAACCCTTGATTATCTTGAAATTCTTCTACACGTGATTGAACGGGTGTTACATTCTTTAATCCCAAATCATGAATGACTTGCTTAATAAAACGAATACGCTTGCCTAAGCTGTCCAATAAAAAGAACTCTTTATCTGGATTTAAAATGGCGAGTGGTAACCCTGGTAATCCTGGCCCTGTGCCAACATCAATAAAACGATTACCTTGTAAATGCGGTGAAACGACTACCGAGTCCATAATATGCTTAACCAGCATTTCTCGCGGATCTCTAACCGAGGTTAGGTTGTACGCTTTATTCCATTTGTTGAGCAATTCTACCAAAGACACTAATTGCGCTTGATGCGCTGGTGAAATAGTCAGATCTGTTTGATCAATTAATTGTTGTAATTGCTCTGTTAACACAATATGCGCTCACGAAATTTAAAGTGAGGCGAATTTTATAATGAATTGGCAATATAACCAAGCGCCGCGCCGTTTATCTTTGGATATTTAGACTTGCGTTGAAGTTCTGAACGAGTTTTTGATACTCGCCAGATTTCTTTAAGTTCGCTAAGCCATGCTCAAATTTACTCATCAAGCGTTTGTTTGCGGCATTTTTCTTCGAAAACATAACTGTTAGCGGCTCAATAAGCAGCGGTTTAGACGAATAATCAAGCGACTAATCAAGCGACTTTTTTTGCCGCTTTGAAAATTTACGTTGCAACATATCGTGCCCAACGGCTAGTGCGATAGGAAACGCATCAATGCGAGTACCAATAAGCTTCTTAAAGTTAATACAACTTTAGGAGAGTATATTGGCGAAGAAAAAGTGGCGTATTTTTCACGATCAGTGGTAGGTGTCCAACCAACCGAAGCATCAACTTTTCCTGCTTCAATTAATTTAAACGTTTTGCTCGAAGACATTGCTTTAAATTGAACATCGATACCTTCAAGTTCAAAAGCGCGCTTTACAATGTGATTTAACACGCCTTTATTCGGCAATGATTGAGAGATAAAAGGTTTATATTCGCTGTAAGCAATGGTGATAGATTGTGCTTGAACACTGTAACTAAATAGCCACGAAAAAGTCAGTAACCCAATGAAGATAAGTATCTGATTTTTCATGACTATCCTTATTTAAAATCCGTGAATCTATCTCCATAGTACTAGGGTCTGTTGATCTTTTGAGTTCATTTTTGCAGCAATTTGTTTGAGGTTTCTACAAGGCAGAGCCTATGTGGTGTAGCTGGCTACACGAATAGGCGATAACGCCGTAGAAATAACAAACAAATGCTGTCAGTTGGATTCATCTAAAAGGATTTTGTGCCGCGTTATTCGTCATTCACCTAGATAAACTAGGCATCAATCCTCATGCCTTGCCCAAAACCCTTTTAGATTGAACAAAATTTGAACCACAAAGATCAACAGACCCTAATATTAAATAAAAATCCAACCTTTAGAACTAACTCATTGGTTTTGCTTTTTTATAAACCATATCACGCCATAACTTCTCTAACGGACCCTGACCTTTATAGTGTTGCCACAAGTTGGCCAAAATGATTTGAATTATCGTCATAACACCAGCAACAGCCATCAAATGATGTAATAACCAGTCGCCATGGCTGTCAGCCAAAATAACTCTAAATAATAAAGCCATCGTTAATGACTGGAAGATATAGAGCGTAAATGCCATCTTGCCGCAATTTTGGAACAACATAAGCCATTGTGGTTTAGCGGTTACTATTTTAATTAAGCGTGACGACACAGCTATGATCATCATTAAACCACCAACCCAGTTTAAAGAACCACTAGTCCATAACATGTTTTGAAAATCAGTTTCAAAGATCATAATTAATTGAAAAACACTTAACGAACCGCCAACGGTGAATAGCATTAGCTCATTTTTCAAATTAGTCCCTTTGATAAAGAACCCATTTTTCATGAGCGCCATACCAATCAGCATACCACCTGCCAAGGTCCAAAATACGACAGGGAACATAAAGACTAAATTCAGACCCATCATAATGTTGTAATTAAAAAAGTTTTCAAAAGATCCAACCGGATTCATAAAGAATGGACTATTAGGATCCTGCTCCATTGCATCTGCTGGCAAGAAAGACATCCCCCAAGCGATAGCCATAAGCAATAACGCACCAACGGCAATAAAAATAATGCCACGACGCATTAAGAAGTGAGGTTCTTTTTCACTCCATTTATAAATGATGATGCCAGTTAAACCATAACTCAATAAAATATCACCGAAGAATAATGTCGATAGATGAATAAAGCCAAATAACATCAATAAACTTAAACGATGAGACATAAGCGGGTAAGGTTCAAATTTTTTAGCACGAGCACGCTCTAGAAACATCACGATACCAGCGCCAAAAAGCACACAAAAAAGAGAAATAAAGCGTTCTTTCGCCAGTAAGAACTGAAAAATAAATGCCGTTTTTTCGGTATCTGTCGCCAAGCCATCGTAATTAACATTAGGGTAAGCCTCAAACGGCATAGCAAAAGCAACAATATTCATAAAAAGAATACCTAGAATCGCAATCCCTCTCAGTAAGTCTAAACTTACTACCCTATCCATTGATGTATTCATAATTCCTCCGAAAAATACATATCAGCCCCATTCACTAATTTGGAGCTAGAAATAAAAAGGCCTGAATAAATTCAGACCCAAGGAAAATAACACAAATTTTACATAAACATCGTTAGATTTTTGAAACTATTTGTTTAAAAAGGTAATTTCGCTTATCTAGTTAGTCTTTTCGCTATCGTGATGCTCTTGCTCATTGCGCAGAAAACCAGCGGCTTGTTCTTCTTGCTGATGGCCAAGCTGACTTGAGTTATAGCGAGACGCCTCATTGACCTTTAAGATATTTTCCGCGTGTTGCAAATCAACAGTATTAGTAAATCCAGCAATATTTTCGCGATCGCGTAAGAAACCTTTAATCTCATCAACAATGCTAGTTAGCTCACTTTCATTTTTACTCATCGACATCACATAACGTGGCATTTCTACGTTTTGACTGCCTGCCGTCGCAAAGGTGCTTGTTGTTACTCGCGAGCTAACAACCCATGGCGTAATTGACGATTTAACCACAACGTTTTCACTACGCGTTGAATCATGGATAGACATCCCTGTTGAAATCTTAGATTCAGTGAAGGTACCTTCCGTTTTCATATACATTAACAATGAATCAAACTGCAATTCAGCCCAAAATACATTGGCAAAGTTTTCTAACATACGGCCTATAGTTAACACAATTTGCCACATGAATAATGTACTTAACAAGGTAAAGCCAATTGCAGCACCCGCTTCAATGATAGGCTGAAGTGTCGACACTACCGCATTTTCACTACCGCGAGTTGATGGCGGGTTAGCCATAAGGTTCTTAATAAACTCGATGGCTGTGCCAATTTGATCAGCCAAACCAAAGAAAAGAACTGACGCAACAACCAATAATACTTGGCCCATCACAGTGCTAACTAGACGTGCAGTTTTAAACGATGAATCAGCATCTACCGCTTTGAATTCTGGCTGCGTCTCCACTAATAGTTCACCCGAAAAAGAGCCCTTGCCTTGGCTTTCTTCCATTAATTTAGGATCGAACGCACGATAAGTACGATTTGGAATTTCTTTGTAACGTCGATTTGCGAGCACGATATTTTCAATGTTGATGAAAATTTCATTCGGATGAACAGACTCTTGCAAGTTTTCTCTAAACTCACTGACATCAGTCACCGGGTTAGCATTTTTAGTGCGCACAGCCACCATGTATAGCACTAATACACTGGTTAATACGCCTAATCCTAATAACAATAATAAACTTGGCCACGCCGAAAAGACATCAACGTTTTCAAACAAGCGCGCAACCGTATTATTACCCTTAAATTGCTCACTAACCGCTTGGTAAATGAAACCAATGATGACTGGGAACAGAATTGAAAACGCAATAACTTTTGCTAAGCTCGCCGCACCAGCACTTTGTAATGTTTTAACGCGATCGATACGCACCGCATTAGCAGAGCTGCGCCATGAACCAACTAAATACATTAGTAGCAATAATGAAAAAGCCGGAATAATGATGTGACCTGCTTGACCAGCAAGGCCACTAGACGACACAAAATACGTCAAACCAAAAGCAACGAAAGCAACGACGGTTGTTACTAATACCGAAACAATTTCCTGCAAAATATTACGAAATTGATACGGCAAGAAAATAAGCTTTGGAAACAATGAATGAACTAAACGCCCCATCCAGCCTTGCGGCTCAGTGAACGTAGTATTCTTGCGTCCCATTAGCATAGACTCAAGATCTGCACCTTTATAAGCTAGTGACTTAGATTTTGCTTCTAATTTGGCGTTATCAGCTTCACTCTGCGTAAAGTTATAGGCCAAAGAAGATGGTACAGAACGTCCAACAAAGAATTTAAATAGAAAATAGAGACCGCGACCCGCTCGGCGTAAACCGGCAATAAGAAGCAGCAAACCGACAATGGCATAAACCCATGCCTGTGTTAAATCTTGTTCGATAACTGAGGTTGTTTTAAAAATACTAAACAAACCTATTGCCGCTGTTACAAAACCGCCAATTGCGCGAATTACACCTTCTTGCTTGAAAGGGTTTTTTATCCCTAAACCTGAAGAGCCAAAATCAAATGCCATTGAGTTATTCCTTAGCTATAAATTATTGGAAAACATACTAAATATTTATTGCATAAAATACAGTAATCATCGGATTTAAACAATTGTACACAAGCATAAATACTGACTTTTTGTTACGAAAGATTCAGTTTCAATTCACTTTGATTCTGATCAATAAGTCATAACAATAATTGGGGTACTGTTAGCCTATCTTTTTTACTCTGGAATTAGGCCATGGGCAAAACGTCAACAACAGTTCCCATCAAAACCGCACTGGTCGGTTTTGGTACCTCAGGCAAGCATTTGCACTTGCCATTGTTGCTTGCTGACGCAAATTTCCAGTTAGTTTCGGTATCAACTCATCGCAGCAATGTTTCAAATGCATTACCCCGTGGATGTAGCCAACGCTCGTTTACTCAGGTTATCGGTGATCCGATGATTGAGTTGGTTATTATCGCCACCCCAAATGACACCCATTTTGAATTAGCAAAAAAAGCACTGGAACACGGGAAACATGTGGTTGTAGAAAAGCCTATAGCGCTAAATAGCAAAGATGCTGACACGCTGCTTAAGCTGGCACAGGAAAAAGAACGAACCATCACCAGTTTCCATAATCGGTTATGGGATTGTGACTTCTTAGCGATAAAATCAATTGTAAATGACGACAAGCTAGGTCGACTGCACTCTTATGCGGCTCGTGTTGATCGCTACCAACCAGATGTTGTCAGTAATTGGCGAGATAATCCTCAGTTTGATGGTGCAGTGTGGGAATTAGCACCAAATCTAATTGTGCAAATATTAACGTTATTTGGTAAACCTAACAGTGTTTTTGCTGATGTATCTACTTTGCGAGATAAAGCGAGAGCACCCGATAATTTTTATCTACGATTAGCTTATACCAATTGCATTAAGTAAGTGATCTTGTTGTGCGTAGAGAAAATCAGCTAAAACAAGGCGCTCGATTGACTAATAGCTGGCTATTAGGATTGAGAGCAACGCCATTTTAGTTAATTTTAACAAGTACAAGTGGGCAAATATTTAATGCAATTAATGGTATTATGCAAAGCTTAATGTCGAAATTAGAACAAGCTCCCTCGTAAAGCATTTTGGCCCACGTTTTGTTATTCATGGCGATCTAGACAGCTTTATTAAACAAGGCATCGATCCTCAACATCAGCAACTTAAAAACGGGGTTACACCTTGCGATAATAAGTTTGGTAAAGAACAAATCGATGACTGGGGTTCGTTATACACCAATAATAGCGATGAAGAGATTTTAGTACCGTCACCCGCTGGCGACTATTGCGCATTCTATCGTCACCTGTTTGATACCATTAAGCATCAAGCCCCGTTGCCTTGCGATAATCAATTAGCATTAGATATGGCGCAAATAATTGAAGCTTCACAACATTCAAATGATTCGAATCAGGTCATCATGCTCTAGTTTTTGTATATAAGAAATAAGCAGAAACTTGCCCTAGTTCCCATGTAATTAGTAGAGCCAATAATAATGCTATGTTATAGTATCGCGCTGCCTAATTAACGTTCTTTATCAATGATTTTACTACTAAGCATTTTGGCGCTGTTCATCGGTCCATTGCTATTTAACTACACAAGCAAAAACAACAAAATGCTCGATCTATTCGACGGTTTTATTTTTGTTGTGATTGGTGGTTTAGTCATTTTTCATATTCTTCCCGAAGCTATCGAAACAGTAGGCTTATGGAGCATCTTATTTGTTGGTTTAGGGCTCATAGGACCAAGCCTTGCAGAACAACTATTTCACAAAGCGGCGGCTATCACGCATAAATCGACGTTAATCCTCGGTGTCACAGGACTCGTGATTCACAGTCTGACCGATGGCGCTGCCATTGTTGATGATCCTAATTTTGACCAACTAACGCTCATCATTGCCGTTATCGCCCACCGCCTACCAGTTGGATTAACCGTATGGTGGCTATTACGTCCTCATTTTGGCAAAGGCGTTGCACTCGCGGTATTAGGCTTAATGGCTGTCGGCACTGGCTTAGGCTCAATGGTTGGCGAACAAGTGCTACCTCAACTCAATCCACAAACTATCGCACTTATCGAGAGCTTTATTGCCGGTTCAGTACTACATGTTGTTTTCCATCGTCCATACGCTGAACACCATCATGATGAATCTATCGCAGAAACGCATTTCGATGGATTGGGCTCACTGCTAGGTGTTATTTGTTTAGTGACAATTTTGATGACCGGCCACGAACATGACAATGTTGAAGCACACCAGCAATTAGATTTATTAGTGGAATTAGCCTTGATGTTATCGCCATTTTTATTAGCGGCTTACTTTCTCTCGAGTATTACCAAGCTACTATTTTCAGACAGCCATTCCATAAATGTCAGCACTGAACGTCCAACAAAGTCACAAACGTTGCGCGGTGCGCTCCTCGGTTTACCCTTACCGTTCTGTATTCCTGATGCCACTAAAGCCTACAAGTTGCTACAAAAACAAGGCACCAATGCCACGATGGCATTAGCATTTTTAGTGTCTGCACCGATCTTAGGCTTTGAATCGTTACTGGTATCGCTGCCGTTATTGGGTGTCGAAACAACAGCAGTAAGGCTCGCGTGTGCTCTTGTTATTATTGTTTGTATCGCGTTAATGTTAGCCCGTTTTATCCCTTCACAGCAGCCTGTCAAAGCTGAAAAACAAGCAGAGATAGCCAACAAGCTAAAACACGCCTTACGCCATGGGTATGAGCATTTACTTGATCATACCGCGCCATGGTTAATGGTGGGTTTGGTACTAGCGACGTTATTGACCTTTGGCGAGCATCAAGCGCAGTGGTATGACATTCTACTTGTCGCAGCCATCGCGTTACCATTTAGACTGTGTGCAACGGGAATTACGCCACTTGCAGCCGCTATGTTAATCAGTGGCTGGAGTCCTGGTAGCGCATTGACATTATTGTTGATAGGCCCTGCAATTAACATTGAGTTACTTAAGTTTATTACTCAGCGTCATGGCAAAAAGCTAGCCTGTGCATTTAGCTTGCTTCTGCCAACTATCGTGATTGCTTGTGGCTATATTGTCGATGCGACATTTGCGTTATCTGTACCGCAATTACTCGATATCAATCACGCATCTGAAACGAACTTATTTGAAGTATTTTGTCTTGCAGTGATTTTATTACTCATTTCATGGTCTTTGTTACGCCGTGGCGCACGTGCATTTGTGGCCGAATTACTACCGAAGTTTGAACTCTTTAGCCACAAACATCACCATCATTAATCGGCGATAAAATCTTGCTGTGTTGCTAACACAGCAACTATTCTTGATTTCATCGTCATTAGCGCTTCATCGCTATAGGGCACAGCCTGACCGACACCCCATATTGGCCCAGGCCATGTTTCATCACTGATAAACCTAACTACGTGATGAACGTGAAGTTGAGAAACTACATTTCCTAGCGCGGCAACATTCATACTATCGCCATTAAACTCATTCATTAATGTTTCAGCGACCATTACTGATTCTAAACAGAGCTGCTGTTGTTGCTCCGCTGTAAGTTGATAGCTCTCCGTAATATTTGCGATGCGAGGCACTAAAATACACCACGGATAACGGCTATCGCGACTCATTAACACGACAGACAATGGAAAATTGCCAACAACAATAGTGTCGCTCGCTAATCGTTTATCTAACTCGAACATTGAACCCTCTTTATTACACATTATTTTTAGATCACCCAAGTGTCATACAAATGAAATCCCTTTGTCATATTCATCACATCTAATAGATAAAACGCATGGCAAATTAACGGACTTATCATATGAAAATAGCGACTCTTTCCAAACTATCAACCAGCCTATTGTTTGTGATTGCGATTACTTTGGCCGCTACGCTTTGGTGGAGTGCTAACACTTTACATGAACACGACCAACGCCAACAATCGTTTCTTAAAATACGCCAACAGTTCAGCATTGATATTCAGCGCATTATCGCTCAATACCTCACGAGTGGCGACGCCACAAAGCTCACTCAAGCCGAAGAAGAACTTGCAGCCATAGAAACCTCGTTAAGCCATTTCTCTGAAGATGCAGCACAGTTACTCCCGTTAATAAGCCAACTTAATACCGACATCAAACAAAAGTACCGCGCCGCCGGTAAACTCAGTGGTAATGAACAGCAGCTACTAATGCATGCAGAGCAGGAGATTTTTGTTATTGGAGTAAGTATTGAAAACTACTTGCTTGATCACACCACCTCTCATACTAAAGAAGTCATGGATTATACCCATGCATTATCTGAGCTCATTTCACTGAGTTATCAGTTATCTTTGCAGCGTCAAAAATATTTCGATTCAAAATCTGAAAAAACGCTCAATTACATCAAGCAAATTAACGAGCAACAAAAATTATTACTCGACAAGTTAACGGGAATTGAACGCTACGGAGTAAGTGAGTCGCAATCAAATATTGAAGAAGATGACGACCCGCTTTCAAGTCTTGATGATGACGAAGAAGAAAACGTGTTGGAAGAACAGATGAGTGAATTATCTGATCTACTTAATCGCTACCCAAGAGAATTAGCAAAAACAGAACAAAATATTCGTTCACAAATCGAGATTATCAAAGAACTCAATAATGCACTCAACACCATTGATCACGAGCTAGCATTGCTTGGTCAATCAATCTCAACGTTACAAGAATCAGTCAAGCAGCAAGTAAATATGGTGCAAGCAGCAATCACCGCCTTATTGTTAATTTTTGGTTTATTAACGTGGTTGTTCCAACGTAAACATATCTTGTTGCCGCTCAAAAAATTGAATATCGGATTTAGTCAACTTGTTGATAGCAATCTTAGTCAGCCGTTAGAATTAGCCAATAATGGCTCTGAGGTTGGAGACATCGCAAATAAATTTAACCTATTACTTGATAGAACTGAGTTAGAGCAACAACAAAAAGAAAAGCAACTCAACACAGTGCAGCAAGAACTCTCACAGCTATTAGAGGAATTTCAACAAGTCAGTGGTCATATTGCAGACGGTGTCAACGATGTAGAACATGCCCAAGTATTAATGTCTCATGTCAAAGAGCTAGCAGATGACGTCGATAGCAGCTCAGCCCACATTCAAGAGTCTGCTTCGTCAACAGTAGCTGCCATTGATGAAAGTCAGATATGCGTACAACAGGTTATCACTTCAACACATTCTGCTAGCCAAGCCATTAAAAATAGCAAGAACTCTATTGAAGCCTTACTTTCATCGGTGAACAGCGCAACGACTATCATCGACGTAATTAGTAATATTTCAGAGCAAACTAATTTGCTAGCACTCAATGCGGCTATTGAAGCAGCGCGTGCCGGAGAGCACGGTCGCGGCTTTGCTGTCGTTGCAGATGAAGTCCGCCAGCTCTCTATTAAAACTCAACAATCGCTGGGCGATATTTTAACTATCTTAAAACAGCTCAAAACGTCATCCAACGAACTAGCCACTGACGTCACGCAAATGGGCAATACCACAGAGCAGCAATATCAAGATTCAAACTCCCTACTAAGCATGACAGAACAAGTCAGTGAGCAAACCAAATCGTCACTGTCTGCTGCTCAAAACGGTGCAACAAATGCCAGTAACCAACGGCGCAGTATCCTCGAATTCAATCAGTTAATGGACAAGCTTAAAGAGAGCAGCGAGCGTTCATCTAACACCAGCCAATCCATGGTCAATCAACTCTCGACACAAATCACCCGCATTGTTGCCACGTTTAATGGATAACAATAACGGATACCGTCTCAACAATTAGTCTAACTTAGACTAAACCAGACTAAGAATTGGTTGAAATTAATTCAGCCAACTTCTAGGATAAACGGAAGTATAGACGTCTAAAACAACCAAGGAAGTATAATGAAAGCTGAAACTCTTGCCATTCACGCTGGCTATAGCCCAGAAGAGACAACCAAAGCCGTTGCGGTTCCTATCTACCAAACCTCAAGCTACGCCTTTGACAATACCCAACATGGCGCCGATTTATTCGACCTCAAAGTTGAGGGAAACATTTACACCCGCATTGGCAACCCAACACAAGCCGTTTTAGAACAGCGTGTTGCAGCACTTGAAGGTGGCATCGCGTCATTAGCGCTTGCATCAGGCATGGCGGCTATTACTGCAACCATTCAAACATTGGCAAGTGTTGGCGACAACATAGTCAGTATTAGCAAGTTATACGGCGGTACTTACAACCTTTTCGCTCATACCTTGCCAAAACAAGGCATCGAAGTGCGCTTTGTCGAACAAGATGACTTCTCTGGCTTAGAGCAACTCATCGATGAAAATACCAAAGCAGTATTTTGTGAATCCATTGGTAATCCCTCTGGTAATATCGCCGATATTGAAAAGCTTGCAGCCATTGCTCATCGCCATGGTGTACCGTTAGTTGTCGATCATACCGTCGGCACACCAGTATTATGTCGCCCATTTGACCATGGTGCCGATATTGTTGTGCACTCACTTACTAAATACATCGGCGGTCACGGCACCTCTATTGGCGGTATCATTGTCGATTCAGGTAATTTCCCATGGGGTGATCACAAAGAGCGATTTGACCAGCTAAATACGCCAGATCCGTCTTATCATGGTGTGAACTATGTAGAAACTTTTGGCGCTGCTGCCTTTATAGCACGTGCTCGTGTCGTTCCTTTACGCAATATGGGCGCAGCCATTACTCCCTTTAATGCTTTCCAAATTATGCAGGGCTTAGAAACATTAAGTTTACGTATGGAACGCCACACCGAAAACGCCCAAAAAGTCGCGGAGTTTTTAGAAAACAGTGACTGTGTTTCTTGGGTCAATTATGCCGGATTAACATCATCACCAGATCATGAGCTTGCTCAAAAATATTATGGTGGAAAACCAAGTGCCATTTTAAGCTTTGGCATCAAAGGTGGTGAAGCAGCTGGCGGTAAATTCATCGATGCGTTGAACCTTATTACCCGCTTAGTAAATATTGGTGACGCCAAGTCATTAGCCTGCCACCCAGCATCAACAACTCACCGTCAATTAAACGCGCAAGAGCTGGCAAAGTCAGGCGTGAAACAAGAGATGGTTCGTTTATCTATTGGTATTGAACACATCGACGATATTCTTGCTGATGTAGAACAAGCCTTAGTGGCAAGTCAAAAGTAGTTTTTTCAAAATGATAGGACAGTGCATCTTGTTAATTAAAATGCACTGCCTGTAGTTTAAAGCGTTGAAGTTACATTACGATGGTTTGACGCTAACCTATCTCGGTATAAAACGAATAACGTCACCAAAATAATCACCTGTGCCAATGTCGAAAGAAAAGACCCTTCAAAGCCAAAAGCACCGCCATTGAGTAAATTTTCTTGAGTCATACTAATTTCGACAATCGAATAAGTATCTGTACCGCTAACATTAAACCCAAGGTGCGTTTGGAAGAAATTCCAACCAAAGTGTAGTCCAATCGCCATCCATAGGTTTTTGGTATAAAGGAAAAAAGCACCCAACATAAAGCCAGCGACAAACAAATCAAATACACCCATTATGGACAAATTATCATTGCCTAAATGTACAATAGTAAAGATAATCGATGAAGCAATTAGCGCAAACTTAGCGTTATAACGCAATTGTAATTTCCGCATTAAAAAACCACGAAATATCAATTCTTCAGAATAGGCTACCGCTAAAAAAACTACTAACGAGCACAGTAAATCCAATGAGTTAATGGATATACTTTCAATGCTGATTTCTCCAAGCATAATCAAAATGGAAAAACCTGACGCCATAACAGCACCGCCAATAACAGTACCGATAATAAAATCTCGACACTTATTATTAGCCGTTAAACCGACTTTAATGGACGGGTTAGTATCATTAACTTTAACAAAGAGATACACCACCACAGAAGCAATAATGGCAGATAGCACAGTAGTCACTAAAAACTCCGGCTCAGAAAATACTAGATCGCCGTCTAAGGGAATGTCGGCAAGAATGATATAGATGCCTTGAATGACAATTTCGGCACAAATATAAGTGAGAAAGAAAAAGAAAATACTGCCCCAAACCTGAGTTTGTTGAGTCATCATACAGTCCTTGTATATACAGTGAAAAACAGAGTGTAGACCAATTGTTTCTCATTTACTCACTAAACACAAATAAATTTAAAATTGAGAGAAATGTAACCTTGTATGCACATAACTTACGAAAATTTAGAATGTACGTAAGGAGCACCACATGAATAAATTAATCATATCCATCGTCATTATCAGTTTGCTAACAGGTTGTGGAGGTGGCGGAGGAAGCGCTCCCGACACAACCCCTAGTCCAACACCAGCACCCAGCCCAACGCCCACAGTAACACTATCAAAGATTTCGTTTTCTGAAACAAAGGAAAATATGCGGGCCGGAAACAACTTATCAGCCCGAACCGTAACGGCCACTTATTCAGCCGAATCAAAAAAGGAAGTAACCAACGAGGTTACATGGCAAAGTAGTAATTCAAATGTTGCTACAGTAGACAATTCTGGTGAAATAGAAGGGCTAATTGCAGCGAAACAACAATAACGGCGACTCTAGATGGAAACTCTACGACCCTTGAATTAGCAGTTCTGGTCGGCATTTCAAAAGTTGAAATAACCAATGACCACACGATAACAGCCAATAGCGATCCCGTTGAATTGGTCGCCAACGTGTTTTTTTCAGACAACACTTCGTCTGCGAATGAAGAGTTAACTTGGTCGATAGATAATTCTGCCTTGGCTAGTATTAGCGAAGAAGGAACCTTTACCCCGATGGCAGCCAGCACTGTTAACGTTACAGCACAATTTGAATCAGTTAAGGGGGAACTTACGATTGTCATCGGGAGCGAGGCACATAGTAGGCTAGAAGCAGTACAAGCATTTTCTGTACTCCCTTCTAAAATAACGACTGTATTTAAAGTGTTTGATGACAACGATGCCCCTGTCACCGGACTTGCGGAAACGGGTACTGACAAATGGCGTTCTAATTTTCTAGTTTCTGAGTTTAATAGCGAAACTGGGGTTAAAAAAGAAGGTATTGATACCTCTGTGGATCACAGAGCACTGCTAGATAATATTATTATTAGAACAATTCCTTAGTCCTTCAGATAAGTACCAGTAACTTTGTCGCTGGTACTTAAACCATCGCCGCCTGCACATAAACGTCAAAGCGGTTAGCTTTAGAGTCTAATTGCATGCTTGGTTTCTTCTCGTTGAGGAAACCTGCATAGCTTGGACGTTTGACGACAACGCGTTTAGTGGCGGCATTAATAGCTAACTCAAGTAAACCATCTGCATCAGGATCGGCACCAACTAAGCTTTGAAATACGCGCATTTCCTTTTTCACCTGTGCCGATTTTTTGCGATGCGGGAACATTGGATCAAGGTAAACCACATCATGACTATTAGTCAGTTGAGCTAAGCCCTCTAAAGAATTGTTATGGGACAATGTTAGGCGCTGTGACAACCACTCGCCAATTTCAGGATCTTGGTAACCCCGTTGCAAGCCATCATCAAGTAATGCGGCAACCACTGGTGAACGCTCAAACATGGTAACGGTACAGCCTAAACTAGCAAGGACAAAAGCATCTCTGCCTAGACCTGCTGTTGCGTCCAATACATTGGGATTAGCACCAAACTTTAGGCCACAGGCCTTAGCAATCAGTTGGCCTCGACCGCCGCCAAATTTGCGGCGATGCGCGACAGCACCTTCAACAAAATCAACATAAACAGCGCCAAGTTTTGGCTCGTCTAATTTAACCAATTGCAAACGTTCGCTGGTTAATTGCAACTGAAATTGATGATTATCATCAGCGTGCGATGCTAACCCCCAGCGTTTGGTAAGTAACTTAGCTTGAGGCGTCAATGAATCATCATCAGCAATAATGGCAATATCTAAAGTTGCCATTATTTGCTAAATCCAACGCGATTATCACCCACGCTATAGGCTAAAATCATGCTCAGTTCAGTAAGCGATAAACCACATTGCTTGTGCCATTCATTAAATTGATTTTGAATTGCTTTAAGGCTTGTTTTCGATTGTAAGCCACCGGTAATAACACCACGGGCCCGCATATAAGCTTCGACATCTGATGATAATCTAAAGGTATCTTTGCCTAACGCACGTAAAACGTTATAAGCGGTAAATCCACCGAGGCGACTACCGCGGCGTTTAAACAAATCACACAATCCTATAATGTCACTGTCAGGCCAATTAGCGATAAACTCGCCAATTGGACCGTGTTCACGTTCGATATCGCTAATCAACAATGCATTGTCGCGAATAGTCGTTACTTTTTTAAGGTTGCGGATGATTTTTGGATCGGTGGCTTTTCGTTCAACCATTTCATCGGGCATCATCAATATTTTGCTAATATCAAAGTTAAAAAAGTGTTCTTCAAAATCAGGCCACTTCGCTTCAACAACTCGCCATACAAAGCCCGATTGGAAAACAGACTTTGTCATTTGAGCTAACACACGGTCATTTGTTATTGCCGCAATGTCAGACGTTGGCAGTGGCTGATAAACCAGACTTGCTAACGCTTCTTCACCACCTTTACGCTCCGCAGCGCGGCTGATAATAGCGTCAAATTGTTCAACTTTAGCCTCGCCGGTAGGCTCTACTGATTTTGTATTCATTAGGCTGCTTCAATCCCACTGTGACGTAACAACGCATCAACTTTTGGCTCACGGCCCATAAAGTTCTTAAATAAAGCCATTGGCTCTTGTGAACCTCCTTGCTCGAGTACGCTTTCTAAGAACGATAATCCAGTTTCACGATTGAAAATACCTTCGTCTTCAAACCGTGAAAAAGCGTCTGCAGAAAGCACTTCAGCCCATTTATAGCTGTAATAACCCGCGGCATAGCCACCAGCAAAAATATGCGAGAAACCGTGTTGGAAACGGTTAAAGCTTGGTGGAATAACCACTGAATATTGCTGACGCACTTCATTCAGTACTTCACCAACACGCGCACCTAATTGAGAGTCGAAATTAAGGTGTAATTTAAAATCAAATAGTGAAAATTCTAACTGGCGAATCATTTGCATCGCACTGTGATAATTACGCGCAGCCAGCAGTTTATCTAACATAGCTTTTGGCAGCGGCTCACCGGTTTCAAAGTGACCTGAAATAAAGGCTAGTGCCTCTTCTTGCCAACACCAGTTCTCTAAGAACTGACTCGGTAATTCAACCGCATCCCAAGGCACACCGCTGATACCTGACACCGCTGAGATATCAATCTTTGTTAGCATGTGATGCAAGCCGTGACCAAATTCATGGAACAAGGTAACCAGCTCATCATGAGTGAACAATGCCGGTTTATCGCCCACAGGTTTGTTAAAGTTACAGGTTAAGAATGCGACTGGATCTTGCAGTTCACCACTTGCTTTAATGCGGCGATCTAAACAATCAGCCATCCATGCACCACCACGTTTGTTTTGACGAGCGTATAAATCGAAATAGAAGCCGCCACGATGTTCACCGTTACGATCGCTAATGTTGTAATACTTCACATCTTTGTGCCAAACATCGACGTCTGTTTGCTCGGTGATGCTTAAACCATATAAACGCGATACCACTTCAAACAAACCAGCAACCGCTTTATCTTCAGGGAAGTATGGACGTAGCTCTTCATCGCTAATTGCATAAGTGTGCTGTTTAAGTTTTTCGCCATAATAGGTCATATCCCACACTTGCAAATCGGTTGCATTGTGATGTTCTTTAGCAAAGGCTCTTAACTCAGCCAAATCACGCTCGGCCTGTGGTTTCGACTTAGCGGCCAAATCTTCAAGAAAATCGACAACTTGCTGCGGCTTTTCTGCCATTTTTGTCGCCAGCGACTTATCAGCAAAGCTATCAAAACCTAATAACTGAGCGAGTTCATGACGCAGCGCTAATGTTTCGTTGATAACGTCACTGTTATCCCATTGATTAGCATTTGGCCCTTGATCTGATGCTCTTGTACTAAATGCTGTGTACATTTCTTCACGAAATTGTGCATTATCAGCATAAGTTAAAACAGGTAAGTAACTTGGGAAGTCTAACGTAAATAGATAACCGTCTAATTCTTTGTCTTGAGCCATCGCTTTCGCGGCATCGATAGCGCTTTGAGGTAAACCAGCCAATTCGTTCTCATCAGTAATGACCTTAGTCCAACCTGCCGTTGCATCTAATACATTGTTGCTAAAATTAGAACCCAGTTCTGATAAGCGCTTGCTAATTTCACCGTAACGCTGCTGTTGCTCAGGCTCTAACGCAATACCAGATAGTTTGAAGTCACGTAATGCATCGTTAATTACTTTCTGCTGAACGCTAGTCAGTTGTTTGAACTCCGCACTATCAGCGAGTTGTTGATAGGCTTGGTAAAGATCTGCATTTTGGCCAACCCAGGTGCTGTATTCACTAAGTGCCGGTAAACACGCTTCATAAGCTTGACGTAATTCTTCACTATTTAACACGCCGTTAAGATGACTGACCGGAGAAAAAATACGGTTAAGCTTATCGTCAGACTCTTCAAGTGGCGTCACTAGACTGTCCCACGTATAAGGCGCGCCTTGTGCAAGCACTTGTTCAATGCTTTCACGACATAATTCAATAGCCGCTTTAACGGCGGGTTCTACATGAGCAGGTGTAATTTTGCTAAATGGTGGTAAGCCGGTCATCGTAAATAACGGATTATCTTGTAATTGCTGCGACGCATTGCTCATGGTTGAATCCCTAAATTTTGTTAGTGCTAAATAGAATGGGGATTTTTACTTCGTTATTCAAGCCACCGTGTGAAAGAAATACCTAATAGCCTAGGTCTATCATAGCCATCGGAAACTGCTAACAGTTGTTTTAAATAGGTGAATCTGTTGTGCGTAAGAAAAATTAACGAGAACAAGGCAGTAATCGTTCATTTTAACAAGCTCAAATGTTCAATCATTTAATGCAATTGTTATTACTCGTAATAACCAAAAATCTCGTTATACTGAATCCATATTTTATTTTCCATCGATTAACGATTAGGAATATCCATGATTGAAGAATTTGATTACATCTCTATTGGCGGCGGCAGTGGCGGCATTGCTAGTGCGAACCGCGCCTCTATGCGTGGCGCTAAATGTGCCATTATTGAAGCCAAAGCTATGGGCGGCACCTGCGTAAACGTTGGCTGTGTTCCTAAGAAAGTGATGTGGTATGCAGGGCATATCGCCGAAGCACTGACTTACGCACCGGATTATGGATTTGAATTTAAACGCGAAGGCTTTAATTGGTCACAGCTTGTTAAAGAGCGTGAAGCTTATATTGGCCGCATTCACGACTCTTACGATCGCGTTTTAGGTAACAACAACGTTACTGTTATCAATGGTTACGCCCGTTTCATTGACAAAAACACCGTCGAAGTTGATGGCAAGCAATATCGCGCTAAGCACATTACTATTGCTGTTGGTGGCACACCAGTAACGCCTGATATTCCAGGAGCAGAATTTGGTATCGATTCAAACGGTTTCTTCGAGCTAAAAGAGCAACCTAAGCGCGTTGCCGTTGTTGGTGCAGGCTACATTGCGGTAGAACTTGCAGGTGTAATGCACGCATTAGGTAGCGAAACTCACCTATTAGTACGTCGTGACAAGCCATTACGTGCTTTTGACGACATGCTTAGTGATACGCTTGTCGAAATTATGGCGAGCGAAGGTCCTACTCTTCATACGCAAAGCACACCTAAATCGGTCATCAAAAATGACGATGGGTCATTAACGCTAAATTTAGAAAACGGCGAAAGTATTGATGTTGATTGTTTAGTGTGGGCTATTGGCCGCCGCCCGGTAACAGAAAATCTAAACCTAGACGTGACAGGTGTAGCAACTGACGAACGTGGTTACATTCCATCAGACAAATATGAAAACACCAATGTCAACGGCATTTACGCCCTTGGCGATGTGTGTGGCAAAGTTGAGTTAACCCCTGTTGCTGTTGCTGCTGGTCGCCATTTAGCTGAACGTCTATTTGGCGGTCAAGATAACGCCCATTTAGATTACACCGACATTGCAACAGTGGTGTTTAGCCACCCACCAATCGGTACTATAGGCTTAAGTGAAGCCGACGCTATCGCAGCTCACGGTGAAGAAAACGTTAAAGTATATAACTCGCAATTTACCGCCATGTATAGCGCTGTGACTCAACACCGTCAACCAACACGCATGAAACTTGTATGTGCGGGTGATGACGAAAAAGTGGTTGGTCTACATTGTATTGGCTTTAACTGTGACGAAATTATCCAAGGCTTTGCGGTTGCCATTAAGATGGGCGCCACCAAAGCTGATTTCGATCGCACAGTAGCTATTCACCCAACATCGGGTGAAGAATTTTGTACTCTTTAGATCGGACTCTGGAAAACTAAAACTATAGATTTGTATTCTCTGGAAAACCATATTAATCTGAGTATTAATTATTGATTAGATGCTATTTTAGTATGGTTTTTATTATTCAATCAGATGACCTTCAGATCGATAGTAAATGTATCTTTAGTCTGAATCATCAGCCAAAAATTCGATTAAAAGGCTTTCCAACTTTTTATTCAAAACAAGGTAAATACATCTATCCTGTTAATTTATGGATGAACTACCTAATTAATCTCAAAAAATCTAAAAATATAAATTCGAATGTTAGATCAATTAAACGATACTGGAATTTTTTAGAAGAGAATAACTTTTCTTGGGATGTGTTCCCCACAGATAAACTTTTAAAGCCTACATATCGTTTTAGAAACGATAATTTACTCGCCAGTATAAAACGTGGAGAAATAGAAGCCTCAACAGCTTCACTATATATGTTACACGTGATTAAATTTTATGAGTGGGCAGGACATGAACAACTAATAAAATTTGACAAATTATCTAAACCTTTCGATTACGAGTATCTGAAAATTAGTAATCAAGGGGGGGAATTCTAAAAAAAGAAACAATGAGAATTTCCCCTGAGCGTAAGTTGTCTGTAAAGGCAGTTGAAGATGAAGCTAATTGTGGGGATGGTACTGCTTACTATTACAAAGATGTAATTCAAGATATTAAAAAGCACATTACCGATCAAAAAAGGTCATCAGACAATGTATCAAAACTTGACCAGAATAGTTTACGCTCACGATTAAAGAAAGAATCAAAATTGAAGGATAAGTATAGAGCTGAAATTAAAAGTCTCAAAATGCAATTATCGTTTTTAGCAGCTCAAAATAACGAATTTGCAATATCTATTCAGCAATATAAGCAAAGAATATTAGAGTTAGAAAATAATATAAAGACTATAAAGTAAATTGTAATAGCTCAAATATAACCTAACAGACACCGCTATCAAACGAATAGCTGTCAGATCAAGTCTGAGTTATTACACTTGATTCGAGCTTAAATTCAATCGCTACCGTAAAAGTTATCGCAGTATTCGAATAGAATTAAAGATCAAATTGGGGCGCGGTAGGCTGGTCACCACCACGAGTTACGTAGTAAATAGATTCACCACTGGCAATATTTTCAAATGAACGTACCGAGCCAATTGGTGTAGTGAAGTTATCGCCTTCACTTAGCTCAATTTTTTCGCCGTCAACAACCAGCTTAATTGCTCCTTGGTGAACAAAAATAACTTCCTCTTCAGCGCGTTTATGAGCAGGTACGCTAGCACCACTTTGTAATTTCAAACCTCGAACAACAAAACCGTGTTTCCAACCAAGTTTCGACGTAGAAATACCTTCCGCCGGGCTGTCACCTCCCACTAAAGAAACTTCTTGCACGCCTTCAAATTGTGCCAACACAGTATCTTGCCCCCAATCGAAATCGCTAATGCGGATCACAATTGATTCTAACGCTTCGCTAGAGATTACTCGGTGCTCGTCAATTTGGGCTTGTGATGTCACAGGCATTGGATTTTTATCCTTAGACACTTCTTCCCCTTGTATTGTATCTACTAAGGAACCATCTTCCATCAGAATTAAACCAAACTCTTTTGCCATATCGAAAACTTTCGGCGCCCACAAGACACGGCCAGGATCATCGCCACCTAGCACAGCATGCAAATAACCTAAGTTATCTCTATCTCCTTCAGTTACACCTTCTACACATTCAAAGCCGCGGAAAACATCCATCGGAATAGAAATGATATCACCGTGCTCTAGTGTAACGCGGCCATCGTCTGCATTAACCCCAGAAATGAAATCCCATTTTCCCGTGTGAACGACAAAGACTTCTTCGGTTAAATGGCTATGCTGTGAGTTAAGACATCCGGCAGGTTGACGAGCACCACCAATATTAAAACCATGCGCAATGCTAATATGTACATGTTGATCTGGGTTTTCTGCAACCCGGGCCCAATTACTGTAAAGTTTTCTTTCTTGTCTGAGCCCGGGCTACGGGTATCAATAAATGCATTGGTACATGGTTTTAAATCTTGATATCTAACGGCTCTATTTTCTAATGACATATGATTTTCCTCGTGTAAGTCTATTATATTTTTATCTGTTATTGGGCTGTCCAACCACCGTCTACCTTGATGCAAGTACCAGTAACCATCGCAGAAAGGTCACTTAACAAGAACAGGCAGGCATTAGCGACGTCGTCGGTTGTTGCAAGTTTTTTCATTGGGATCCTGTCAAAGACGAATGATTTGAAAGCTTCATCTTGAAACATAGGTTCGGTAAGTGGTGTTAGTACAAACGTAGGTGCCACTGAATTGACGCGAATTCCCTGAGGTGCAAGTTCAACACCCATTGCCTTACTTAAGCCTTCAACACCGTGTTTGGACATACAATATAGAGTTCGTCCCGGTGAGCCTACATAGGCCATTTGTGAAGACATATTAACAATAGAGCCTCCACCAGCGTTGAGCATAGGTGTTAATGCCGCTTTTGCTGTGCGATACAAACTCTTTAGATTGAGATCGATAACTGCATCCAAATCTTCATCAGCTTGCTCCAGCATCGATGCCACACGATTGGTACCTACGTTATTAATTAGGCCATGTAGCTGAGGCAAAGCTTTGACTTTATCTGTAAAACTCACCGCTGATACGTCTTCTACCCACACTTCAATCTGCTCAGGAGCTTCTTGTTGCAATAATTCCAAATCCGATTGAGTACGTGCCACAGCAATTACTTTTGCACCACATTTGGCGGCCATTAATGCGCAGGCTCTACCGATACCTTTACTAGCTCCCGTAATAAGCACCGTTTTTTCTTTTAAAAGCGTTTCATTAAAACCGAACATAATTCACCCTAAGTTTATTTTGCATTCGAAGTCATTATTAAGTACGATGAATTTACAATCAAGAGAATATTGTTATTTTAGATCAATAAAACTACAAAAATTGGAGCGAAAAATGATCAAGTACCTCAAGAAAGGCCCCACGCATGAAGAAAAAGCCAAATCTAACAAAAAGGTTCAATCCATCGTTGAAGGGATCATTGCAGATATCGACAAAAATGGTGACCAAGCAGTAAAAAATTACTCAGAAAGCTTCGACAAATGGACTCCGGAGTCATTTAGACTTTCAAAAGAAGAAATTGCTGCTTGTTATAAAGAAATTAGTGAACAAACGATCGAAGATATTAGATGGGCACAAACCCAAGTTCGAAACTTCGCACAAATTCAGCGTGATTCAATGAAAGACGTTGAAGTTGAAACAATTCCAGGCGTTACATTGGGTCACAAGCACATTGCAATGGAATCTGTGGGCTGTTACGTTCCAGGTGGTAAATATCCATTAGTAGCCTCTGCACACATGAGTGTTGTAACAGCAAAAGTAGCTGGCGTAAAACGGGTTATCGCCTGTGCTCCTCCGTTTGACGGCAAACCTTCCCCAGCGATTGTTGTAGCAATGGATATGGCTGGTGCCGACGAAATATACTGTTTTGGTGGTGTTCAAGCAGTAGCAGCAATGGCAATTGGGACAGAAACTATAGCACCAGTAGACATGATTGTTGGGCCCGGTAACGCATTTGTTGCTGAAGCTAAGCGCCAATTATTCGGTCGTGTTGGTATAGACTTATTTGCAGGTCCAACTGAAACACTAGTTATTGCCGATGAGTCAGTAGACGGTGAGTTATGTGCCGCTGACTTACTGGGTCAAGCTGAGCATGGTATAAACTCGCCAGCAGTGTTACTAACAAACAGCGAAAAACTAGCTAAAGACACGATTGCAGAAGTTGAGCGTCAACTAACTGTTTTACCTACTGCCGATGTAGCAGGTCAAGCCTGGCGAGACTTTGGCGAAGTTATCGTCTGTGACAATTACGCAGAAATGTTAGATGTTGCCAATGAGCTAGCTTTCGAGCACGTACAAGTCATGACGGAAAACATAGACTACTTTAAAGACAACATGCAAAACTTCGGCGCTCTATTCTTAGGTCCCGAAACGAATGTATCTTACGGCGATAAATGTATTGGTACGAACCATACCCTTCCAACTAAAAAAGCAGCGCGTTATACTGGTGGGCTTTGGGTAGGTAAGTTCATTAAAACCTGTACTTTCCAAAAGGTTACTGAGGAAGCTTCTGTCGTTGTTGGCAACTACTGTTCTCGCTTATGTGCGGTTGAAGGTTTTGCCGGCCACAAAGAGCAAGCAGATATCCGCTTGAGAAGGTACGATAAATAGAGAAATTTGCATTGGATAAGAAAAAACGTGTTACCTCTTATGACGTCGCAGAAACAGCTGGAGTCTCTCAGTCAGCAGTTTCTCGGGTCTTTTTAAAAGGGCGAAGTGTCTCTAAAAAAACTAGAGACAAAGTATTAACAACCGCCAAAGAGCTGGGATATAAACCCAATGCGATTGCACGCATGCTAATTACCAAGCGTTCAGGAATGGTTGCCGTTATCCTATCCTCTCGTGCAAATCTCAATTTTCCTGAGGTATTATCTATGTTAAACAAAAAACTGTCTGAAAAAGACGAACGAGTACTTTTGTTTAATTTAGATGATTCCGAAGGATTGGACGAAATTTTAGAGCAAATTTGGACCTTCCGAGTCGACGGAGTTATTGCATTAGCAGCCCATTTCGACAACGAAAGTATTGAACAATTTAAAGATCACAACATCCCTGTTGTTTTATTTAATCGCGTGGTTCCAAGCCAAACTGCAAGTTCAGTTTGCGTTAATCACCAACAGGGAATTCTGCAATTAATTACGCTACTTCACGAACATCAACATCGCGATTACCTAATAGTGGGTGGTTATCAAGCATCCGATGTTGCACAAGAGCGCTTAGCCTGTGCAATAAACGCATTATCATCATACGGTCATAACAATGTATCTGTATTACACGGTGATTACAGCTATCAATCGGGCCGTGATGCTTTCGCCCAGTGGATGCAAGACAACCCCGCTCCTACAGCCATAATATGTAGTAACGATACAATGGCAATCGGTGTAATTGACGAAGCGCGTAGCAATTGGAACCTCAGAGTACCAGAAGATCTGTCAGTAGTTGGCTTCGACGGCGTTGCAGCTGTTGCTTGGCACAGTTACCAATTAACGACTATCAAACAGCCACTTGAACAAATGACAAAAGCGGCAGTAGAGATACTTCTAGAACAGATCGAGTCACCTGACGATCCAGCGCAGCTAAGAGTGTGGTCCGGCTCCTTATTAGAAGGAAAAACCGTTGGTCCGGCAAAAAAAGACAAATAAACCGATATTAGTTTTTCTCCCTGGTACGCTTTGCACTAAGGATGTATTCACGCCATTTTTGAGTAGTGAAGACTATCAAAGCATCACTATTAATTTAACTATTGAGAGTTCGCTGTCACAAACAACAAAACTCATCAAGCAAAAAGTTGGTCAACAACCTGTAATATTAGTTGGATTTTCGATGGGGGGAATGATCGCCTTCGATTTTATCCGTACCTACCCTCACCTTGTTGCAGGACTGTGCTTATTGAATAGTAATTGTCATGCCGACCTTCCGGGACGCAAACAAGCAAGAGACCTCCATCTCGCAAAAGCTAAAAATTACGGACTAGAATCTGTTTTTAGAGAACATTATCTCGCCAATTATTTTAGCGATATCAATGGTCCCAATGCCGAGATGGTTGTTAACATGGCTAACCAACTTGGTGTTGAGGTTTTTGAATCTCAGTTATCAATCTTGGCCAGTCGACCTGATTCGATGGAAGGTTTGTCAAAATTAGACTGCCCAACACTGATAATTGGTAGCCAAGATGACATTCTGTGTCCGCCACTACACCAAATTTTTATGGCAGGAATAGCCAAATGCTCTGAGTTACACATACTCAACAACGCAGGACATTTCGCCTTACTAGAACAGCCACAACAAATTAAAGCCATCATCAAAAAATGGCTGGAGCAAACTCATGAGTCAGTTTAATCAAGCACTCGCCGACAAAGCGCCTCTTCTCGGTACCTTCATCAAAACGCCACACCCACATAACACTGAGGTATTGTCGCAGCTAGGCTTTAATACATTGTGTTTAGATGCAGAACACGCACCATTTGGTCGCGCCGATCTCGACCGTTGTATTCTAGCCGCTCGCGCCAATCAACAACACGTAATTGTGCGTATTGCTAACGATCATCACGACACCGTACTCAACGCCTTAGATTTAGGTGCCGACGGCATTGTCGTGCCTCACGTTAAAACACCAAAACAGTTAGAGAAAGTCATCGCAAACAGCTATTACGGACACAATGGACGAGGCTATGCAGGCTCAACCAGAATGGCCAGCTATACCACAAGCACCATAGACAAAAATCTTGAGCATAATAAAAACAATACCACTGTCATTGCCCAAATTGAAGATCTCGACGCCCTAGATTACCTTGATGATATTTGCCAAGTAGAAGGGTTACACTGCTTATTCATCGGCCGCATGGATCTCACCGTCGCGCTTGGGGAAACCAACCCCAATGCGCCTATAGTGATTGAAACTGTGGAGAAAATTGTCGCAACGGCGAATAAGTACGGTGTAACTACGGGGATGTTTATCGCCAATTTAGACGAATTAGAGCAATGGATTGAACAACAAGTTTCACTATTCCTACTCGGCTCTGATCACACCTTTATGCTCGCCGGCGCTCGCAGTTTGCAAGCGCGTTTTGAACAAGCGAAAAATAGATAAAAACTAAAACCGCATATAAAAAAGCATCGATATTTCGATGCTTTTTTGATTAAGGTGAGGGTATTAAACTAACTTCGTGCCATCAACCAAAGTTTGTAACTTAGCATAAGCAATATCAGGCGCCACTGAGCCGAAGCTAGCAAAGGTACCAAAACCACAATCGGTACTCGCTACAACGCGTTCACGGCCAACAATATCGACAAACTGCTTAACGCGCTGCGCCACTAATCGAGGATGCTCGACAAAGTTGCTCGTACTATCAATAACGCCCGGCATAAGGATTTTCGATTCTGGAATTTCGAGTTTACGTTCAGAAAACACCTGCCATTCGTGACCGTGACGCGGGTTTGCAGTTTCGAACAACAACTGATCGGCTTTAACACTCATCAAGGTATTAAACACTTTATCCATCGAAATATCACAAACATGGGGTCCTTCATAATTTCCCCAACAGATATGAACACGTACATTTTCGGCAGGTATACCTTCAAGGGCATAATTTAGCGCTTCAACATGTTGTGCCGCAATTTTCAGAAACTCATCATCACTCAAATCGTTAAATAGCATATGACGAGACAATGCTAGATCAGGGCAGTCCAATTGCAAATCTAATCCCGCATCAATAATCGCTTGATATTCCTGGCGCATGACATTGGCTAATTGTTCGAGATATGCTTCAAGCGACGGGTAATATTGATTAGGTAAGAACAACGCAATTACACCCGGTGAAGCAGCATTCATAAAACCTTTCGCCGCTTTGTGCTCACTTAGTGCATGTGTCACGTGCTTAATATCAGCATGAAGATCATGCGTGTCTTTCACTGAAACTTCACCAGTACACATCGGACGCGCATACGTCGGTGTGCTGCCTTGTTTAGCTAATCGTTCTAAAAACTGTGGAAACAATTTTAAATCTGCGGGAGTATTGCGCTCGCTATCACCACTAAAGCCACTATAACGGTCCTTAACATAGGTCGCATAAGAGATTTTTGACGTTTCACCATCAGAGACAATATCAATGCCCAAATCGACCTGTTTCTTAACAACATCACTTACGTGGCGCTGCATTGTTTCGTCAAATTCCGACTGACTAAACGCTTCACCGTTTTCCTTGGAAAAAATTAAATCAACAACCTCTTGATGACGAGGCAAAGACCCAACATGGGTGGTTCGAATAGGTTTAGACATAACTCTCTTCTCTATATGCTATAAACAAAAAAAGCCAAGCAGCTAACACGGCTACTTGGCTAAGGTCTTTATGGAATTAAGACAAATTTATTCAAATGAATATTTTAAACTCAAGCCCCAAGTACGTGGATTATTCCAGTTTGCTTGTACCGAGTTAGCTGGTGCGCCATTAACAATTTGAGAATGAACAACACCACGGGTTAATACTTCTTCATCCGTTAAGTTCTGAACGAAGAAATCAACCTGAACATTCTCACTCATAATGTATGATATACGAGCGTTAACCATTGCATGAGCATCAACTTTCACATCATCGATATTAGTATCAAACGCATAGTAGTCGTCTGAATAGTTAATCGAGATATGTGGGATTAGATAAGCACCATCGCCTAAATCATGCTCATAAGTAGCCGTTAAGCCCAAGGTAAATTCTGGAGACATAGCAGGACTCCAACCTTTAAAGCTAAACTGACTATTGTTGTCATTAACGTCTTGGCGACCATTTAGATTACCCAAACCAAGTAATGGACGCAGTTCAGAGTTACCTACGGCGTAATCATCAGTAAATGAAGAATCTAAATAAGCGAATGAACCTGCAATAGTTAACTCATCTGTTGGGTACCACTGTAATTCAAACTCTGCACCAACAGATTCAATACCGCCGCCATTTTCATAATACTCGAAAGTCGTTTGGCTGCCTTCAGCAACACACTCAAGAATGGTTTGACCTGAAGTTGTATCATTACAAGCTACGGCGAATAACTGTGCTTTAACATCGTCATATTCATTGATAAATGCAGCAGAATTAAAGCGCATTGCACCATCTAACAACATGGTTTTAGCACCGAACTCATACGAAATAACTTCTTCGTTATCGTATAGGGCATTTGCACCGCGAGAAACTACACGCGCGTCATTTGCACCACCAGTACGGTAACCAGTTGCAGCACTTGCATATAACATAGTGTCATCACTGTAATCATACTCAATCGCTAGTTTCCAAAGCACAGCGTCATCATCCCAGTCAGGAATGCTATCACCAGTAAAGCTTTTCTCGTCTTTGTTATAACGCAAACCACCGACTAAGCGCAGATCATCTGACACTTCGTAGCGCAATTGACCAAATACCGCAATAGAATCAACCGTGTGCGGATCGTAATCAGGATTACCCCAGCTTGGAACGACGATACTATCGGCAGTGCCATTACCCGTGGTATCTTCACGCCATAACCAAGACCAATCAGCTTCTTGATCGTAGTAGTACAAACCAGCGATCCATTGCAGTGGACCTTCGTGATTTGAAGACAGTTGTAATTCTGTCGATAGATTCTTCTGATCATCTTTACGACCAAAACCACCGAAGAAATCTAAACCACCATCACTATAGTCGTTATCGTAAAATTGAGAACCAGACAGCTCTGAATAGTTGGTTGTCCATTTTACATCAATGCCATCGCCGTAATAATCAAGTACGGTTGTTGCAGAAAATGTTTCCTGCTTGTCTAACGAGAACGCGTTGCGATAAACATCGTAAGGTCCTTTATCGTTGCGTTGGACATTGCCGGGCTGATAAATATGACCACTGCTCACTGTTGCATTTGGATTAAATACACCTGAGCCAGGTGACGTTTCAGAAATTTGATAACCCGCGATTTGTTGATAGCCCCAGATGGCTTCTGAGTTTGCATCTTTCTTAGAGTAATCTAGACGCACGGTAAAGTTAACGTCTTCGCTCGCTTCGTAACGGGTTACAGAGCGAGCATAAAATTGGTTCTTTTCGCGTAAATCATCAGAAGGACCAGGTAAAACATGGTTTTCGATCATGCCGTCATGACGATCTGAAGCAACAACCACACGCGTCGCTACTTTATCGCTCATCGGAATATTTAAAATACCCTCGTAAGCACTGCGATTATATGAACCCGTCGTTACTTTAACGTTACCTTCCAACGAATCCATAACGGGTTGCTTGGTAATAACATTAATACTGCCCGCAAAGGTATTACGACCGTATAAAGTTCCTTGAGGACCACGTAAAACTTCAATACGCTCAACATCAACAAAGGCGCCTAAACCAGCTGTTGTCGTCGGCACATAGATGCCATCTTGGAAAATACCAACAACCTGCTCGGCGATACCAGTACCTGCAACACCAACCTCGTTAGTACGAGCGCCACGCATTGCCGGACGAACTTCACCACCTGAACTACCCACTTTTAGACCGGGAACGACACTGTCCAAGCCAGTCAGATCAACAATACCAGCGCGCTCAATATCTTCGTCACCCATGGCAGTGATCGACGATGATACTTCTTGCAAACTTTGCGCTTGACGGTTAGCTGTAACCATAATGGTTTCAACTTCTTTCTTCTTTTTCGCCGTGTCTTTCTTTGCATCTTCAGCCATTGCTGAAGGAAGAATCATCGCATTGGCAACGGCCAATGCAACAACCGACTTGGTTAACGTTTTATACGCATTTGACTTCATTTGTGGTTCCCCTTACTTGCGGCACTGCCTACAAGCTCTTTGCTGTGAATTTCTCTTATCGTTCTAAATAGTGTTTATTTTGTAATCACAACATATTTGTACTTCGGATTCACAAGTAAGTCAATTAAATTTAAAAACCAATTAACAAACAACTAACAGAAATCAACGTAAAACCTTTAAATAAACACCTTAACCATTAATTTTTAAGAATAATATTTTTTAACATTTTTAAGCGTTAATTTAGTACTGCGAAGTCATAATTGTTTACCTTTATACAATTACCTTCACAAAATCTGATTGATACCAATTGCATTAAGTAAGTGATCTTGTTGTGCGTAGAGAAAATCAGCTGAAACAAGGCGCTCGATTGACTAATAGCTAGCTATTAGGATTGAGAGCAACGCCATTTTAGTTAATTTTAACAAGTACAAGTGGGCAAATATTTAATGAAATTGGTATGAGTATTCATATACTATGATTAGATATTTATTAAAAAAGGCGCCTAAGCGCCTTTAATATAAATTGGTCAGAGAACACCGCTAGAAAATTTTACTAAGGCCTAGCTTTACTAAATTCACGCATTCGAGCCAATACATCGACCCCCAACTGATCATAAACCGACAACAAATCGATAAGCACCCAGTTTTCGCGAATTAAATCACCTTCAACGCGCCAAAAATCAAGACTACGCATTGAAATCTTCTGATTGCCCGGCGCAATTCCTAGCCAACCACTGCCGTTCACTGTCATAAACATCCCCGGCCATGCGGTATAGCCTACATAACTTTCATCAGCAAAGGCATGCCCCAAATGTGGATCGCCAACGCGGTCTGGTAGGCCATTGAGAAATGGAATTTGGTGCCAGTTTCTAAAACCAGTTAAAGTACGAGCGGTGCCAATCCCCGATGGGCCATACCACGAACAACGAGGATGCCAATAATCAGACAATCGCATCGCCTCGACACCACCTACCGCGTTATTCCCCAAGGCATCACACATATCAACGACCACTTGCAAGGATTTTGCGGTCACTGCACTATCTTGCGTCTGTAAGCTAATACCATCGAGAGTGGCTGGCCCAGGAACATGCCATTCACGCCCCAAACTAGGCACCATTGGCCAGGCCTTCGCTTGCATCATGAGCTCGGGGATATCCCAAATGGCTTGGAATTCCACTACCTTGCCATCGACAAACTTGTAAAACTCATGAAAGCGCATCGCCACCATATGACCAGTTGGTGGAATATCTAACCAAGAGTTAGCAAAAGTGCCGCAGTAATAACCGCAGCATCCTACCCAATCATCGCCACGTTCAGTAGTACCAGACATTATGATAGTATCCCGACGTTCTAAATCGGGAAATGCTCTTTGCAAACTAGCAATCGCTTCATCATATAGCGCCTGAGCATTTGCCAAAATTTCAAATGGATAACACAGTTGCACCAAGGCATCGTCTGCAAATAAGTCGCCAAGTTGTTGCTGAACTTCGGTGGCATCAAAGTTATATAACGCCTTACTTAACTCAACTACGCGCTGCTTATTACTCAACAGAGAATTCATAATCCACTCCTATCTCTAGCGCTTTGGATTAACGATGTTAGCGGTGCGTTCTAAGATGTCGACGCCCTGCTGTTTAAGCCAGTACGGTATATCGATAAGCACCCAGTTCTCGAGCAATTTGTCACCTTGGCGATAATAAACGTCGACGACTCGCATATCGGCGCGAACATCACCACTTGGCAAGCCTAAGAAACCACCTTTAGCTTTATTTGATAAATTCGGCCAGCCAAAGAAACAGGCAAAATTACCCTCGGCAAAACGACAAACATGACCATTAAATACCTTATCGTGTAAACCTTCTCTAAATGGATACATATGCTGTACTTGGTAACGATCTATGGTATAAGTCGCGCCTATTCCCGCAGGGCCATACCACACCATATCGCTATGCCAGTTCTTTTCCATCACCTTTGGTCCCGCGCGATCATTGGCGGTCTGGTTAAGCTTGCTCAAATCTTCAATCATGGTATTGAGCACGGTTAAGGTCTTTTCAGCTTGTGCTGGCTCATGCTCATCAAATAACAAACCGTTATGATGGCGAGGCCCCGGATAAACAAAAGACGCTCCAGTTTGCGGCGGTAGTGGGTTAATACCAACTTGATGCATTAGACCGATAATATCTAACCACAAACCAGTTTTGGTAATCTTGCCGTTCTCAACACAGTTAAATTCGGCATAGCGCACCATACTTAGCTTACGATTAGCGGGAATCCCCAGCCAATCGTTATCAAACAAGCCCATAAAATGCCCCATACTCATGACCCAACTTTCACCATTGATTTCACTTTTTCCCGCCATAAAAACGTCTTGGCGACGTTGAATATTGCTAAATGAATGATACAACGGCTGCCATACTTGTTCGGTCACATCGCTCAAATTATAGATTTTATTAAAGGGATAAACGCCAAAAAATTCATATTCCTCATTTATGTAGCGCTGTTGTACTTGCGAAAGCGTACCGACTGACGCCTGTTCTAACTCATCAAAATATTTGATAACTAAAGACTTTTCTTGTTGGAAATTACTCATTTTTATTTATCCATTATTCAGCTTTTTGTCATTATGCGTTAAGAATGTATTTACTATTGACTTCGAAGTCAATATGATAAAACCACACGCTAAAAAAATAACTTAATAATATCGAGGCGACCCCATGACCGAATTTGGCGCAATCAACTGGAGCATATTGATAATTTACATCATTGCTAACCTACTTTTAGGTATAGTAATAGGTAAAAAGATCGAAACTGAACAAGACTTTTATATTGGAAAAAAAACAACCCCCTGGTGGGCAATAGGTATATCCGTTATTGCAACCTATGTAAGCGCTTTAACTTTTTTAGGTGCTCCAGCTTGGGCCTATAACGAAGGTTTAAGCGTTATTGCAATCCACCTAAATTATCCACTAGTCATCATGGCAGTCATCATTTTCTTCTTCCCGTTTTTTTACAACGCGGGTGTTGCCTCAATTTACGAGTACCAAGAAAAGCGATTTGGTAAACGTGCACGTGCCTTAGTCTCAAGTATATGGTTAGTTTCACAAACCATGACCTCTGCAGCAGTGCTCTATGCAACCTCAGTTGTATTAAGCTTTATCACTGGTATCGATGTTGTTTTAGCCATCGTTATAATAACTATTATTGCCTTAGTCTACACCGTGCTAGGTGGCATTACGGCGGTGATTTGGACCGATGTTATTCAATCAGTTATTCTATTTGCTGGTGCAGGTATTATCTTCTACGCCCTTGTAACAGAGAGTAGCTTCTCGATTATGGATTCATTAGGACAGTTAAAAGAAGAAGGTAAACTCAATCCATTAATTACCGATTGGGATTTCTCACTAACCAGTACTGTATGGAGTGGTGTTATAGCGATGGCTCTCTATCACACCACCGTTTATGGTACTAACCAAATGATGGTACAACGCACACTAGCTGCGAAAAGCATCGGTGATGCGAAAAAATCCTATTTATTAATGGGCTTTTTTGCTTTTTTCATCTACTTTTTCTTCATTATCCTAGGTGTACTGTTTTACAGTTACTACCAAGGAAAAACCTTCGAAAATGAAAATACCATTATTCTGCAATTCGCCGCTGAATATGGCATGCCAGGTCTAATGGGTATTATCGCTGCAGCAGTAATGGCGGCTTCGATGTCAAGTCTAGACTCAGCATTTAACTCACTTTCGACTATCTCAACCCTCGATTTCTACAAGAAGTACTTCAAAAAAGGCGAGTCTGATGTTCATTACCTAAAAGCTTCGCGCTATTTTACGGTATTTTGGGCATTAATCATTATCTTCCCAGCCATTATGTATCACTTTCACAGCTCCGGCTCTATTTTAGAAGTGCTAAGTAAAGTAGGCTCTTACTTCGTTGGTGCGCAACTAGGTATGTTCACCCTCGGCTTCTTTTTTAAGCAAGCGACTGAAAACGGTGTATTGGTAGGTACTGCTACTGGATTCATTGTCGTCGCGGCCGTTGCCTTAGGCACTGATGTCGCGTGGCCTTGGTTCTGCTTAATTGGCGCTGTCATCAATATATCCGTCACGTTAATCGCGAGTCGAATCATCGATGGCAAACAAACCGAAATTTCTGAATATACTGTCAAAGGTCAAATGGCTAAATTCGCCCGCGAAGGCCTAGCAGAGAAAGAAAATGGTTGGTATCGCGTTCCGGGTAAAGTTGATCCGATTAACTACTGGTTATTCGCCTTCTTTATCGGCACCTTAATTTTCCTTACATCACTGCAATACATTGTTTAACGAGGAACACTATGTCAATTATCAATAATTTTTATCAAGCATTGCACCATAACGGCGACGTGGCAAAATTTGCACAAAGCAATATGAAGCTTCATGCTTCACACCCCTTAAATGACATCGCAGGTCTAGATAACGTAAAAGCCGATTACTGGAGCGTATTGAGTCAGTCATTACCAGATATCGAGCGCAAAGCGTTTATCGAATTTGATAGTGAATACCAGGGACAACAATGGATTGCTTCAACCGGTTACTTTACAGGCACTTTCAGCCAAAGTTTGTTAGATATACCAGCAACGGGCAAAACTCTTTACTTGCGCTTTACTGAGTTAGTTCAACTAACTGACGGTAAAATTTCCGATTATTACATCATCCTAGACTTCTTAGATGCAATGAACCAAGCTGGCGTTAATCCACTGCGCAAGAGTATGGGTCACGACGGCCTCATTATGCCGCCTACGACAATGGATGGCTTAGCGCCACTAGAGACAGACGCAAGTGAAGCTGATGTAACCGAAAGACTTGTCATGGATATGCTGGACGAACTTGGTCGTTTCGATGGTAAATCATTAACTAGTATGAAACTGGAAGAATACTGGCACAGTGATTTCATGTGGTATGGCCCTGCGGGCATAGGAACAACTCGTGGCATTGATGGTTTTAGAAAACATCACCAAGGCCCATTCGTATTTAGCTTCCCAGATCGCGTGGTTGACCACAAAGCCACCATCATCAAGAAAGGTAACTACGTATCAACTGGTGGCTGGCCACACATGCACGGTTCTCACCTAGCAGGCAGTTGGTTAGGCCTACCTCCTTGCGGTAAAGAACTCGAACTACGCGTGATGGATATCTGGCGTCGCGAAGGTGACAAACTCAAAGAAAACTGGGTTAGCATCGACATTATTCACATGTGTAAGCAAATGGACTTAGACGTATTCGAAATGATGAAATTGGCTCACAACCTTTAATATCAATAACAAAATACGCCGTATGTTATTACGGCGCCAACGTATAAATACGGTAGATTATGCAAACAGATAAAGTCACTCAGCTATATTGGAAAAACTTGCCGCAACTGCTCGATCCTAGCGGTGAAAAAACTCAGAAATTAAAAGGGTTCGACGACGAATTTGTCGATATCGTCGATTACATCATTCGCATTACCCATCGTATTTGGGAGCAAAAGAACGTCGGTCTCTGTCTCGATTATTATGGTAAAATTTGCCCAGTTCACACCTTGGGTAGCTACAGTGAAGAAGTCGAAACCGTGGTATCTGCCACCCTAAAGACCATAGGCGCTTTTCCAGACCGTTCGTTGATTGGCGAAAATGTTGTATGGCGTGATCTCGGTGAAGACGCAGGTTACTACTCGTCACATCGCATCACCAGCATTATGACCAACAAAGGCCCGTCAGAGTTCGGACCAGCCACAAATAAAACTGGTCGCGTAACGACTATTGCCGACTGCGTGTGTTACGAAAACAAAATCGTTTACGAATGGTTAATGCGCGACAATAGCTTTTTGATTAAGCAACTGGGTATCGATCTATACGATGCTGCAAAACACTTTGCGCAATTTACCGCACCGCAAGAGTTTTACGATTGGAAGGAAAACGAAGTTTCCCGTGTTAAAGCCGGACAAGAAACTGAACACCAATGGCCAACACCAGTAAACGGCGAGTGTAAAAAGCTTGCGCAAGAGTGGATTACGAACTTTTTTAACCGAAAATATTACGGCCAGTTAAAAGACTTTTATCACCTTAATGCAAAAATACAATGGCCAGGTGGTGTTGAAGCAACTGGCCTACAGGGAATTCGTGGCGTATTCATTCAATGGCTTGCACAATGTCCTGATGCCAAAGCAACTTGCGATCACATAGCAGTAACGCGTTTTGAAGATAGTGGCTTTGACATCGCCATTCGCTGGTCGGTGGCAGGCACCTTTGCCGCGCGCAACGAACAACTAGCACAATACTCTGGTCAAGACTTCTTCGTCTTAGGCTCAACCCATTTACGTGTTATCGACGGAAAAATTAGTGAAGAATGGACTGTGTTTGACGAGATTGCTGCCTACGCTAACCTAATTCGCGATTACAACAATCAACAAGGAGAAGGCGCATGCTAACAACACTTATTGACGCTTTTACCCAAGGCGACATCGCCGGATTAAAAGCGAAATTATTGCATTCAACTTGTTGGAATCAGCACAACCACAAAGCCTATGGCGAAGATAAACTGCAAGGAGTTGTCCTCGATTGGCTAACATTAACTGGTCAATGTGAAATCATTAGCAGTGTTGAAATCATAGACGACCAACAACAAATCATTAACTTGAACCTGAAAACGGCCACCACTGAACAACCAATTAGCTACACGCTATGGCTTGAAACTAATGGCGAAGTCATCAAGCGTGTCGACGCTATTGTCGACACCGAGCAATTAGCAGCGGCGACACTACAGTCACCAAAAGCGATTGCTAAAGCGATCCCAACACCAGACGCTTTTGTCTTGTTAGATTACGATCAACAAGATCATCTCCAAGACGAACTCGCCACACCATCGATGTTAGCAGACATGCCATCGGTAATTGCTCGGGTAGCTGATATATGGTGGAGCATTTGGAGCAATGTACAGCTCAGCGCTGTAAACGCTATTTACAACGATGCCAGTGAAGTACAACTTGCAGGCGCTAGCGGACCTCAAAATAGCTCGGCACTCTTCGAATCTGTACTAGGGTTTAATACGAAATTAACGCGCGTCTTCACGCAAATTCAACAAGTTGCGATAGCAGGCGAGCAGGTTGCAATTAAGTGGTATTTAGACGGTGATGAAAAAGGCAATCGCATTCGCATTCCGTTCATTAGTTTACTAACGATTAAAGACGGTAAGATCGCACAAGACATTACCACCTGTGACGCTATCGCCCACAAAAAGCGCTTTGCTAAATCTAATATTTTTAGTGAGTAAACAATGATCGACGCACATCATCATTTATGGGATCTCTCAAAAATTCACTACCCGTGGCTTGAAGCTAAGGGTAGTGAACGTTTTTTTGGTCAACCTGATCCTATCCGAAAAAACTATAGTCCTAGCGATTATGCCGCTGATCACAACGGTGTTATCAAACGCAGTGTCCACATCCAAGTGGGCTGTGTGGCAGAAGATAACGTTAAAGAAACAGCACTTATCGAAGACTATATCGCCAATGGCGTTCCTATTGCTGCGATAGTTTCAGCAGTCGATGTTACAGCGCAAAATCTTGCCCAGCAGCTAACATCTCAACAAGCGTTTAACCATGTCAAAGGCGTGCGCCACATGATCGGTAAAAGTCCTGAAGAAAACCATCAATTACAGCCCTTTGTTGCCGAACAATGGATACCAGGTTGGCAACTTATTAGCGAACGTGAATTGACCTTCGATTTGCAACTCACTAGTGAACAATACAAAGATGTTTACACCGCATTGTGCCAAGTGCCGCAGCTAAAATTCGTGCTTTGTCACTTCGCATCACCTTGGGAACAAGATTATGCGGGATTCGTCAACTGGCGATATTGGATGGAAAAATTTGCCAATTTACCAAATTGCCATTTCAAACTATCGGGATTTTCAATGTTCACTCACAGCTTTGATTCAGCGATGTTTATCAAATACAGTAAAGTCGCAATCGAAATCTTCGGCTATCAGCGTTGTATGCTAGGTTCAAACTTTCCTGTAGATAAACTGCACATGGATTATCAAACACTAGTAAGCGCATGGTATAGCTTGCTAGAAAACTACTCGAACGAGCAGCAACAATGGCTAAGTGGAAAAGCAGCAGAGAGTTTTTACAGCTGTTAAAAGCGATAAAACGGAACACATTATTATAATTAAATAGCATATGCTAAGTTTCATTATTGAATTAACTAAGAAATCATCATATCGATATCAGCCCTATAGTTAGTGGGAAGCTCGAAAATTATTATTAAACCAATTAGACTAACGAGCAATACAAACCTGCTCAGCCTTACACATAAGATAATTGTCAACTTCCTGTTGTTTAGCTAATTGATGTAGGTTAATGGAAAACAATTTTCCAGACCCACAAAAAATTAAGATTTCTTTATTGTTTTTACCTTTTTCTGGAATACAATTCTAAATTAGACAGCGCATAGTTTTCCAGACATGTTCCAGAATAAAATGTACATAGTAGAAGAGTACCATGCGCTAATGTAACATGCGTTAAATTGCATAATTCAAGGCAGTTCGTGTGAACTGCCTTATCTGAACAGATAATATTTTGATTACCTACCAATTACTTCCATCGATAAAATCACCATTAGTTAATAAATACTATAAGTCTCATCGTGTCAGTAGCAGTGCCGCGGGCAATAATGTCATTATGGTGGCAAGAGACAATCACGATATTGTGGGTGTTGCACGATTGGCTCCCATTAACAGTGATTGGTTTTTAACTGGGGTTCATGTTGATGAACAATATAGAAATGCTGGTATTGCCATTGAGTTAATCAATTGCTTAGCGAAACAACAATCCGTTATTTACTCATTTCCTTATCAACATTTGGTGACGTTTTATCAACGATTAGGCTTTGAACTTGTCACACCAGACAGCTTACCATGTGAGCTAGCGCAAAGGTTTAATGCCTATGTAAAACAAGGACGCGAAATTGCTGTTATGATAAGAAAAAATATACAATAAGGTGCCTGCAATGATAAATAGAAACATTCCCCTGACCGATATCCACCGTCACTTAGATGGTAATGTTCGTTTGCAGACTATCTTAGATTTAGGCCGTCAATTTAACGTAGCACTTCCTGCCGATAACCTTATAGATCTAAAGCCCCATGCTCAAGTTGTCGAAAAAGAGCCGTCATTGGTAGCTTTCTTAGCAAAGCTTGATTGGATGGTTGGCGTTATTGGCGATTTAGACGCGGCGCGCCGCATCGCTTATGAAAATGTCGAAGATGCTTTTAACGCGGGTTTAGACTACACCGAGTTACGTTTTAGTCCAGGATACATGGCGATGAGCCATAAGTTATCGGCACAAGGCATTGTCGAAGCTGTCATTGACGGCGTACAAGCTGGCCAAGAAAAATTTGGCGTTCGCACTAACTTAATCGGTATTTTATCTCGTACCTTTGGTGTCGATGCTTGCCAAGTAGAACTAGATGCAATTATCAGTCAACGAGATAAAATCGTTGCCGTTGATTTAGCGGGCGATGAGTTAGGCTTTCCAAGCGAACTGTTTGTTGGTCAATTTAAGCAAGCACGTGATGCTGGTTTTAATATTACGGCCCATGCTGGTGAAGCTGCTGGTAGCGAAGCTATTTGGTATGCCATTGAACAGTTAGGCGCGAGTCGAATTGGTCACGGTGTAAAAGCCATTCATGATCCGAAACTCATGGATTATCTAGCAGAACATCAGATTGGCATTGAGTCTTGCCCAACAAGTAATATTCAAACCAGTACTGTTAACGATTATCAAAACCATCCAATTAAGAAGTTTCTTGAGCATGGCATCAACGTTTCGCTTAATACTGACGATCCAGGAGTCAGTGACATTGAAATTGCTTACGAATATACGGTTGCAGCAAAGGCTATCGGTTTAAATGAAGGTGATTTATTAACACTTCAACAGAATGGTTTAAAGCAAGCTTATTTATCAAACGATGAAAAACAAGCACTTATTAAGAAATGCCAAGCGCGCTAAGTTATATCGCTTTCCAATATTAAAAGGACATCGCTAGTGATGTCCTTTTTTGTTTAACGTTCTATTTTACTGAGGCAACACGTTTTTTGTCTGGTAAAGAATAGCGCAGAATACGTTTAACAACACCGCTGTATTGGGTCCAAAAGCTGCCAGTATTATATGGTAGCCCATATTCTTTAAAGACCGCTTGTACCTGCGGCGCTACCTCTTGATAGCGTGATGATGGTAAATCAGGAAATAAGTGGTGTTCTATTTGAAAACTCAAATGACCCGTTAAAATATGAAACCAATGCTTACCTTGGATATTCGACGAACCAAGTCCTTGGCGATAATACCAGTGCCCCAAGCTCTCATCTTTTATGGATTATTCAGTAAATGTATGAACATGCTCGGTAAAATGGCCACAAAATATGATGGTTGAAGTCCATAAATTTCTCAGTAATACCAATTGCATTAAGTAAGTGATCTTGTTGTGCGTAGAGAAAATCAGCTAAAACAAGGCGCTCGATTGACTAATAGCTGGCTATTAGGATTGAGAGCAACGCCATTTTAGTTAATTTTAACAAGTACAAGTGGGCAAATATTTAATGCAATTGGTATAAGAAATGCCCCATTGAAATAGCACGCTTAAATTTAGATAAGTTACAAATTGCCACAGGTTTTTGATACGCCATCTAAAATCACTGGATAATCGCAACAAGCCATAACCAAAATCACGATCCTTGCCAATGACATTAGTGTAGGTATGGTGCTCAAAATTATGGACTCGATTCCAACTTGCACCGTCACAGGCAATATCCCATTCATAGGCGCTAGAGTTAATATGCTTGTCATTCATCCAATCATATTGTCCATGCATCACATTATGGCCAATTTCCATATTCTCTAAAATTTTGGCCAAGGCTAGCAGTAATGCACCGCTGCCCCACATTACTGGGTGGATAAGGCCACACATCAATAGAATACGTCCTCCCCACTCACAATAAAGTTGACGCCTGATAATAGAACGAATGTGAGCAGCACCTTCAGCGCCAACCTTAGCCAAGGTCGTTTGCTTAATATTTTCAATAGCGGATTCAAAAGCTTTAAAGTCTATTGGATTCATATTGATAGCTCCAAGTCACTGATAGGTTTCGACACACACAGTTGAATCAATTGCTCACCAGCGCCAGACAGGTTGCCTGTACGAATATCCTTAACAATGCCTCTTTTTTTAACACACTGACATTGATGACATCCCCCAATGCCACAGCCTCGAATAACAGGTTGTTGTTGATGCTCTAGCTCTTCAAGCAAGGTGCGCTGATTGGTTATTGTTAATTCATTTGTACCCAATGACACCGTAAATTCTTGCTGCTGCAAATTTACGATGGGTGTTAACGAGAATTGCTCTTGAAAGTAATTGAAGCCCGGCGCCTGCGCTTGTAATTTAATGTTGTTCATTAACGTTGCAGGGCCACAACAGTAAACATCTCGCAATTGTTCATTGGTGAAAAGCGGCATATTTTGATGCTGCTTCCTATCGACTAAATCGAATTCGAAATGACTGAATTGAGCGCGAAGCTGAGACAACAAATCAACAAAATAATGTTGGTTGTTGGAAGCAATGTAACGTAAATAAACAGACTGCTTTATCGTGCTTAAATGCTGTGTCAGCATCGAAATAATCGTTGTAATTCCCGACCCCGCAGCCACCATAGTAATGGGTAATTCACTCTTTTATAAAACAAAATCACCTTGCGCCTTTGAAACATTAAGCCATTGATCCATTTTATTATTTCAGTTAACTGCCCTGTAAATTGACCTTGTTTTTGACGTCTGATCAACAAGGTAATTTTCTGTTGCTGTTGATAAAGATCGGGGGATGAAGCAACAGTGAAGGTGCGCGTTAATAATCGTCCATTGTTTTCAATGGTTAGCTGAATATGTTGTCCAGCAGTGTGTACAGGCCAGCCGCGTTGAAGCTTAAGCGTCACCAAACTGTAATTTGAATCACTGTGCTCCACATCAATGACCTTGCCACGATAACTATCGCTGCGCCATGCAGGCAAATATTGCTGCATGACAGGTTCGAGGTATGAAGCAAAGCCATGATGATGAAAGAACCACTGACTCATCTTATTAAAGCACTTAGAAATCATTTTAGAGTACACTTGCAAGCTGAATTTGAGCGCACAAGTGCACTCTAAAAAATAGAGATGTAAACGGGCGTTTTCCAATGAAACGTAATGCATTGAAAATAAAGAATATACAAAAAACACCACTAACGAATTAGTGGCGTAAAATTAGGAAAGGAAGAAAATTAACCGCGGGCGATATTTTTTAATTCAATGCGAGACGGTGTAAAAATTGACTCGAGTAACGCAATAGCTTTTTCCGGCTGCGCATCACCACACATAAACGCATCAAAGGCTGCATACTCTAATTCTGGCCACGTATGCACACTAATATGAGATTCAGCTAATAATGCAACCCCAGTTATTCCGCCACCAACGAACGTATGAATATGAATATGCAACAGTGTAGCGCCAGCCGTTGCAGCGGCTTGCGTTAATGCATCTTCCATTAACTCAATATCATTGAGTTGCGAAGCGCCATAAAAATCAGCAATTAAATGTTGCCCCGTGCTTGTCGCAGCACACTCGCTGGTTGTTACGTTATCATCTTCAATCAAATTAACTTGATAAGATTTGCTAACTTGTTGCTCAACAAGAGAAGATGTGATTTTTTTTGAAGCGGTCATCGATAATAGAGCTCATAATTCAAGAAAATACGCATGCATCTTAATGCACGGCGTTACGGGCATTATACTGACGTAATCCCATTAGGTGTAGCATGCCATAAAATAAACAAATGACAGAGCTCCATAACCCAAAAGAACTGCCTTGCTCAGTCACAGAAGATATTAAGAATAACCCTCCTACTCCGCGGATTAAAAATAGACTAGTAATTCCAACTAAGCCAATCTTTAATAAGGGTAATTTTCGAATAACATTGGCTGCCGATAATGCGTACATCGAAAAGATACAAAGCACAATAACAATGAAACTGGTAATGATTGTTGGGCGCATACTTCCTTGCTCAGCCCAAGCAGCCATTTGCTCGCCTGCACCGAAAAAACGATACCAACTGGCGCCAAATATAATACAGCCAACATGAAGTAGAGCAGCAAGTCCATTACCGACAGCTGCGGCGATTAAAAATCCATTCATGACGAGTCCCTGTTTTCACTTAAATCAATACACGTATTAAAAGTCATCATGAGACGTCAATCAAGAGAAAAAATGAAGCAACCACAATTCTAGCAAATCGCAGTTGCCTCAAGCTATTATCAACATCGACAATTAGCTTTCCTGCGTGCAGCGGAACTAGCAATAGTGGTTTACCACATGTTCCAGATTACATTTTCCATATCGTCTTCAATATGATTTGGTAAGGCACTAAAAAAATCTAAATTTGTAGCCGCTTCAACAGCATCAACCGTGGTAATAAAATCAGCTAGCTCTGACGTAGAGACTTTGCGGTGAGGGATAATAAAGGCAATAGCCTCATTATAAGCAGGATCTAAAACTACTTTATAAAATTTACTCGGAATAAATACACCGTTACCGATATAGGTTTCACTACCGTCCCAAATCGGGCCCGTCACGACATAAAGTTCATTGTAATCATTCGCCCATTGGCGAATTTTATCTTCTAATCCTTTCCAACCACCACGATTAAACCCCGGCAACTGCGGCGCCATATTAGTCATCAAGAAGCTCTCTTTCATCGAACTTTGATTAAAATCCATAGTACCAGAAGGCGCTAAATGACCACGATCATAGCCTGTTGAACTATAGTCAGATGAAATAGCACGATGAGCAGTAGGAATTTCCTGATCAGTTTTAAAATAGTTAGAACGTTTATAAAACCCATTAACGCTTGCAGCCGTAATATGATAAGACACCCAGTCAGCCACTTTATTCTGATAATTATACCCAACGCTATAGCCTTCACGGCATAACTGCTGATCACTGTTACTCGGTACACCTACAGCTAAATGTTGATGACAAGCTGCAAATATTTGCTGGCTAAATAGAAGAGCGGTTAACGTTATTATTATTTTTTTCATGTAACACCTCGTTATTATTAATAAATTCGAGGCTAAGAATAAAACACATTTGTTACATAAACATTAACAAGATACAGTATAAAATTACTACAAACGTGACTTTAGTCACCTTAATTGATTATTACTTATCAGACTAATTGCGTAGATTAAATCGACTATTTAATAAAAAGGCCAAGCAGCTAAAAGTAATAATTCCTATTAAATCGGCGATATAATCATAGATATCTAAGGTTCTAGTCGGTAGGAAATGTTGACTAAGCTCTTCAATTGTAACAAATATCCAAACTGCCAAGCTGCCCCAATAGATAGAGAATCGTTTAATTTTTAACGTTCGACATCCAATAGCTAAATTCGCAAACAGGGTTAACATTCCAAATAGACAAAAATGGCCAATTTTATCTCCGTAAGGAAGCGTGCTAACAAGCTTGAATAGCCCATTAGATTGGCCCGTATTAGCTACATAAATAGCCCAAAGTATGAAAATAAAGAAGCAGATTGCGAGGGAAGTTAGGTACTTTTTCATAGAATGATGTTCATGAATTGAATAAGTTAGTCGTGTAATTCTAATTGCCTCAAACTGTATTCAATCTGTACAAATTACCCACTACAGAATAAAAAGGCGCTGGTCATAGTTAGGACATGACCAGCGCAAAACTTACAAACTATTACTTCAAAAATTAGAAATAGTTATTCACTATAGAAACGCGACTCGTGGCTGATCACCACTTCTCCAGATTCCATATCACTAATAATTAACTCCACTGGTAACACTCGGCGCGGTAAATTCACTGGATCAGCGGTTAAGGTAATAACCAATGATGACATTTCACCTGAATCAATAGAGAACGCTTTATTCAAGCTAGACTGAATACCATCAATACCCTTGGCTTGAACATTAAAGCTTCGGGCCGTTGGTTCTTTATTCAACAGCTTAATTTGATAGCTGTTTTCAATGAAATCATCGTTATTTACCCGATAGAGAACATTACGATCACGCAGCACTGTTAATTCAACCGTTGAACGAGTAAACCAATACCCTGTCATTGCTGCAAAAACCACAAAACAAATAACGGCGTAGCCAATGATTTTCGGTCTGAATAAATGCGTTTTACCGCCTTTGAGCTCATGCTCACTGGTAAAACTAATTAAACCTTTCGGATAATTAAATTGCGACATTGTTTGATCACAGGCATCAACACAGGCACCACAGTTAATGCACTCATACTGTAGTCCGTTGCGAATATCGATACCTGTCGGACATACATCAACACATAGATTACAGTCGACACAATCACCAAGCCCCATCTCTTTATGGTCGTCTTTGCGACGACGACGACCGCGATTTTCACCACGCTCAGTATCGTAACCAACTAGTAGAGTATCTTTATCAAACATTGCTGACTGGAAGCGTGCATATGGACACATATGCAAACACATTTTTTCCTTTAAAAATCCAGCGTTACCCCATGTACATAAAGCGAAAAATGAAACCCAAAACCACGGTTGAATACCCAGAGAGCCGTCGGCGATACTTGAGTAAAGCTCAATCGGCGGCATAAAGTAAGAAACAAATGTTGTGGCTGTTAAAAACGCCACCAACACCCAACTTGCGTGCTTTAAGCTCTTCTTAATGAGTTTTTCACCATTCATTTTTTGCTTATCAAGCTTCATGCGTTGGTTACGGCTACCTTCTATTTTTTCTTCGAGCCAGAAAAACATAAATAACCAATGCGTTTGTGGACACAAAAAGCCACACCACACACGGCCTAACCAAGTAGTAATAAAGAATAAAGCGAATGCCGCCACCATAAAAATACCGGCGACTATTGGAAAGTCTTGTGGATATAACGTATTGCCAAAGATATGCCATTGCTGATTGCTAGCATCAAGTAATATGGCAGGGAAACCACCGATTTCTATCCACGGTAAAATAACGAATAACGTCATTAAAAACATGGCAATACCACGGCGAATGCGTTGGAATTTACCCTTTTGTTCACGCACATAAATGGCGCTTTTTTGATTACAGCCAGGGGCGATAATCATATCTTTTGGATTGATGTTTACGGACATGCTATTGCTACTATTTTAATAAAATTTATAAACTCCCTATGGCAAGTAGCACGCCAATTTATAATAAAAATAAACCACTGATTAATATATATAAAATAAAAACAACAACCGACACAAAGCACGACATATCACCTGCACTCACGACATGCCGCGGCCAAGGGTTATTTAAACATCAATTTCAGGCTTGTCGACAGCAAAACCTGCGGCATGAAAATGACCACCACCACCGTATTGCTCAGCTACTTTAGCGACATCAATGCCATCTTTTGCTGAACGCAGTGAATATACTCGCTTATCAAAGCGATCAAAATACAATGCAGCAAAAGGGAAACCTTGCGCTAATTGTTCACCCATTTCACTCACTAAATGCGTTGCATTAACACAGGGAACGCGATGGCCACCAATGGTCGCCATTGGAATTTTTTCACCTTTAGGCGTTCTCGCTAACTGCATGTTTTGATAATCGACAATGGCGCCACCTTGCATAATGAGCTCATCAACCTTCGCATCGTCTAAATATGGCATCCATAAAGGCAAGGTTTTCTGCAACGTTAACAACGCAGCTGATACTTGTTTGCTACTTTCCATTTGCCACTGCCATAAATCACGATCTTGGATGTATTTAAGTAATAGCGGCACTGGAGTATCTGGATTTAGCGTTTCCCACGTCAATACTGCGCCCGATCGCGACATATCAAACACACAATAATCTAAGCCCTCAAGATCTTGCATTGCACTTTTATGGTGATCGATAACAGTCAATGAATCAGCTTGCTCATGCAACGCTATAAGTGACTCTCGGTCATAAGAAAAATCAACGATGAACACTGTTTTACCAGCAACATCAGGTATTTGTTCGCCGTATTGCGCTGGCATATAGTCACATTCCACACCAAGACGGTCGCAATAGACTTTCACCGCTAGTGCAGCACCAAATCCATCGGCGCAGTTTTTGTGATAAATACATAAATGACTCATTTTAAATCCCTATTAACTCAGCGGCCTAACAATAGCCAATTTTTTCATTTTTGAACGCAGCGTGCTTTCCGGAAGTTCCAGAATCGCAGCAGCACCAGTTTTGCCGCCAATGCGCCACTGACAGTGGTTTAACACACGTTCGATATGGTTTCGCTCGGCATCTGCCATTGAGCTTACCGCTTGATTATTTTTCACTTTAGCATCAAACAACGCATGTTTAACCTCCATCACATCAGAGGTTGTTAAAATGGCTTCATGTTCTAATACATTTTGTAACTCGCGAATGTTGCCTGGCCAATGATATTGCTTTAATTTCGTCAGGCTCTTTTGTTTAATACCTCGAATACTCTTGCCTAATTTAGCATTGAGCTTGGTTAAAATAACTTGGCATAACGGCTCAATATCTTCAATGCGTTCACGTAATGGCGGTATATGAATAGGAAAGACATTAAGACGGTAAAATAAGTCCATTCTATATGTGCCTTCATCAACCATGCCTTGTAAATCACGATTTGTCGCGGCAATGACACGGATATCAACTTTAATCGTCTTATTACCACCAACACGCTCGAACTCTTGCTCTTGCAACACTTGAAGCAACTTACCTTGAGCACTCATTGATAATTCGCCAATTTCATCTAAAAAGAGCGTCCCGTTATTGGCGATCTCAAAACGCCCTTTTCGGCGCTCAATCGCCCCAGTAAAAGCACCGCGTTCATGACCAAACAGCTCTGATTCCAGCAAATTATCGGCAAAGGCCGCGCAATTAACCTTGATCAATGGCGTATTACTACGCGGACTTAATTGGTGAATATTACGGGCAACCAGCTCTTTGCCGGTGCCATTTTCACCCAAGATCAATACGGTACTTTGTGTTTGTGCCACCAACTCTAGCTGCATTAACATTTTTTCAAACTGCACACTCGAACCAACTAGGCCTTGCCCAGACCATTGTTGCTGAAGTTCGTTAATGAGATAGGTGTTTTCAGTTTGCAACTGTTTAGACAGCGTTTTAACTTCAGAAAGAGCATCATGTAAGGCTTTTTCAGCCGCCTTTTGACGTGTAACATCGCGAAATACCGCAACAGCACCAATAATATTACCATCTCGGTAAACCGCCGTAGTTGTGTACTCAACAGGAAATGAAGATCCGTCTTTGCGCCAGAAAACTTCACCGCTCACTTCACGGCTCACGCCATCTTTTAATGTGCCGTAAATTTTACACTCGTGAGCAGGATAATCACTACCATCAGCATGACTGTGATGATGATATTGATGAATGTTATGACCCAGCATCTCACTGTTATTCCAACCTGTCATACGTTCAGCAGCTGGATTAATAAATACGGCATTACCATCGAGATCAAAGCCATAAATACCTTCACCAACGGCATTTAACAGCAGATCTGAATCCGCTAAATATTGTTTTATCTCTTGAAACATCTATCACAATCCCACAACCTCGAAATATCGATGGTATTGTGACAGGATTTTAAAACATTAAATAGTGCTAGGTATAATCCAATATGTCAGCTCGACAATCTTTATCCATTTTCTCTATGGCATAACGAACAGTCGCTCGCGGCATTAAGTGTCTATGACTTTTTAAAAAGGCTACAACAGAGTCGTGATTATGTGCGGCAGTAACTTTTAGTAACCATCCAACACTTTTTTGAACAAATTCATCTTCATCGGCAATTAGCAAACTACATTGCTTAAAAACGAGGTGAGAATCGAGACAGTAAATACGCTTACCTATTTTTCGGTTAATAAATTTAACCCACACAACATTGCTCGCTCGTCGACACCAAGAGACTTCAGAGTGTGCCCAATGCTGCATTTGGTCGATGAGATGTGGCCTTGTCATCAGGAACTGATAAATCGTTTTAAGGCATAAATCATCCACCAGCGACCAATTATCAGCGTAGTGCTCTAACCAATATTCAAATCTCAATAAAAACTCATCGTCATAATGTTTTTTAACGAACTTATTAATCAAACCAAAAGCCACTAAAAACTCTTCGTTGTATTGCGCATTAGCGAGTAAAGACTCAGTAATTTCTAATACCAATCTAGGTAAGTAGATGGTCTACTTTTTTACGAGAATAAATTGATTAGAACAAGGCATTTATTGTCGTATGTAGTTATTCTACATAGAGAATAAATAACACAGTTATCATCTATTTAGGCCGTTAAAAATGATCAGATATTTTCCTAGGTTGGTATAACACCTCATTCGGCGTTAAATCACTGTGTTCATCATGAAACCTACTAATAATGAGCTTTATATCGGGTGCTGTAGCGCCAAGGCATTGAAAGCCCTGTGGGAAATAACGTTGACTAGATTTTGATTTTTCTGGTGTGCTAGCCTCAATCAGCGCCTGTGATATCTGCTGAATGTATGAAGTAATTGCTTTCATATAAAACTTTCTTTATCAAAAAAACACATAAAAACAGTGTGAATCAAATAGGTTACTTGTTCAAATTAACCGTGAAGCAATGTTGAATATCAGAAAATAAAAAAGCCACTAAAATAGTGGCTTATAGGAATAGAGCACCACATGCATGGTGCTCCTTATTAAAACGAGCTTGCCGTTATTTATTAACGGTTAATTTTGGCTCTAGTCCTTGGGCTAACTTCGCAGCAAGACCAGCATAACGATAACCAGCTAAGGTTCCGTAATGTTTGTTTGATGCTGCTTCTAATTTCATTTTTAGATCAGTAGCTGTACCACGAGTCATTGCAATAAATGTTGCTGAAGGCTTAGGAGAACGACTAGACTTAGACGTTGCAAGCGCTAAGTCCTTAACTAACTTATTCACGAAATAATCCTGAAGCATTATTCTGTATTGATCAGACTGCGCGCCACGAGATTTAATATCGCCGTATATTGCGTCAACAAACTTATTTACAGTTTTAACTGGGTCCATTACATCATGACCAGCAGCTTGCAGCTTTATTAATGAATCTAAACGATGTGCAGCTAATGGAGCACCAATCGCTTGTCGAATAATGTAGTTACCGTATTGCTCAAACTTGTTGTAACCAATGCGTTTAAAGATTTTTTCATCATTCCAGAACGCAGGTAAGTTCACGCCATTCTCAATTAAGAAATCAACAGCACGCTCTTGCTTTTCTTTAGCGTAAGGTACGAATACTTGCTTATCTTTATGAGCTTGCGTTAATTCATTACGGTACATCACACCACCAACCGCTTTAGCAACGTGACCAAGTTCGCGAGCATGTTGTTGAACAACTGTTCTGTAAGCACTGTCTAGCTCATCATAACCTTTAGATGGTTCAAAGCTTGTAGCGTCGATTAGATTTGCAAGAATGCGTTGCTTATTCTTTTGACCTAAACGCGTCGCTTCAACAGGATCTTCACCAATTGCTTCGGTTAAAATTCGCGGATCTAACGCACTGCCTTTCGAATAAGCATCCCAACGTAAACGTTTATCAGTTAATTGACGATCAGCAATTTTATTTAACAGTTCAGCTTCTTCTTTTGGAGATTTATCACCAGCAAACTCTTTGTAACCCCATTCGATAGCAAATTTATCGTACGGACCTGGTTCGTAATCGATTGGTGATACACCATCATCTGGTTGCATTACATAGTTAAATCGAGCGTAATCCATAATAGACGCAGACACACCGAACTCTTTAACGAACTTAGGATCTCTTAACTGCTCAATGCTGTAAGAGTTATTACCAATAAAGTTATGGTGTAAGCCAGTTGAATGCCCTACTTCATGTGCAACAACAAAACGTACTAAATCGCTCATTACATCATTTGGTAAAGGTAGTTTCTTAGCTCGTGGATCAGTCGCACCAGCCTGTGCAAAGTACCAACCTTCAAGCAGCTTAATTACGTTGTGATACATACGTACGTCTGCTTCAATAATCTCACCTGAACGCGGGTCAGCTACGTGTGGCCCTTGTGCATTAGGGATACCAGACGGGATCCAACGAACCACAGAATAACGGGCATCTTCTGGATCCCAATCAGGGTCTTCTTCTACTGTTGGCGCCATTTTAGCGACAATGGCATTTTTAAAGCCCGCTTGTTCAAACGCAGGTTGCCAAAATTCGATACCTTCACGTACTGCTTCAACGAAACGTTGCGGAGTACCTTGATCGATATACCAAACGATAGGTTGTATTGGTTCACTAACTTCTAATTCTGGGTTCTTCTTTTCTAAGCGCCAGCGCTTAATAAAACTAAACGTATCTACTTTATTTTTATCAGAGCTAAAATCAGAGTAGTTTGCCGTGAAATAACCAACGCGCTTATCGTAAAAACGAGGTTTCATCGGCGTTTCAGGTAGTGCGAAAATAGAATGACGAATTTCGCTGGTTTGATTGCCTTTGCTGCTAGTGAACTGGGCTAATACTGTACCTTCGATATTCTTTTCAAATGCCTTAACCTTGGTGATTAAAGCCGCTTTACCGTTAAGCTTAAACTTAGTCGCTTTAGGATTACGAGGATTAGGGAATAAATCCTTGCTGCCGCCTAAATAGAGCTTAGTAATATCAATAACTGGCGATTTAGCATCGTCTTTTGAAAAAGTGGTGATTGGAAATTTAGCAACAATGCCGTCAATCGTTGCTTTCTTTACAACTAATGATTCTCTTGAACCATCTTCAGACACTACAGAATAGTTACGGTTGCGTAATAACACGTTGTCACCATGGCGTTCAAATACAACGTATTGACGACCAATGTCTGAACTAATTAACCCTTTGCCCGGTTGAGTACCAGACGTTTTAATTTGCCATACAAATTCACGGCCAAACTCAGCGGCTGGAATTTCAAAATAGGCTTTGTTATCAACCAGGTGAGTCGTAAAAATACCTTCTGATGTCACTGCTTTATCAGTGATCACATCATCGTATTTTTTGAATTTATCTTTTTTCTTCTTTTTCTTAGCGTCGCCTTTATCGCCTTTTTTATCTTCAGCTTTTGCTTTGCTGTCAGCTTTATCGGCTTTTTTAAATTCATCTGTTGATAAAACACTCGCTGGATTAGCAACAAGCGAATCGCTCCCTGGCAATATAGTAGCGCCTGCAAATGCCGAAACATTGGCGATGCTTAGCACCAACAATGACTTTTTAAATAACTTCATAGGATGGCCTGTAGTTAGTTGTATTAAATAATTATTTTTATAGCGCTGTATAATGCCACGTTTACAGTGAGGAATACGTTTTTGCGAAGAAGATTTTGTAACAAATATTTAGCTATATAAATATGGGAGCAGAACGATAACGAATATCTTCTTTTTCACCTTCCCACTTCACAATTTTAAAATGTCAAAAAATAGAAAAACTAACCATTTTTCAATCATCATTTAACTTAACAAATCCGTCTACTTTTAGAATGCAGAATTCCTATTGAGAGTAGCTGTTCAGTAATAGAAAATATAATCAATCATTTTAAACTAATAAAATTAGTGACTTATATATTATCTGTTTTTCTTTAATCGAATTAATTCAGATCATTTCTTGCACACTCCACCAAACTGTATTACTGTACTAGCACACATAGTACACCTTAAGTTTACAATAATGACAAAAGTGACTGCCATTGCGATTCAGATAGCACCCGGGGACGCCCGACCTATCTTTCGTCAAATAGTCGATGAAATACGCAGGGAAATTACCACTGGCAAGATTCCAGCGGGTTCGAAATTACCTAGTGTGCGTGGCCTAGCCATGCAATTAACCATTAATGCCAATACCGTTGCCAAGGCATACACCGAACTCACTAATTTAGGTGTGTTGGAATCCCGAAAAGGACTTGGCGTTTTTGCTTGTGAAGTAACTCAGCAACTGTCGAGTGCAGAGCAAAGCGATAAGTTAGCGCAAGCAACGCAGGTATTTATTAATGATGTCATGCATTTAGATTTTACACCGCAACAGGTGAGTGACTATGTGTTGGCACAATTAAACCAATTAACTCAGCGAGATAAAGACAATGACTGATTACATCATTGAAACGAGTAGTTTGACGAAACGATTTGGCAAGAAGTTAGCGCTAAACTCTTTCGATTTAAAGATTCCCCAAGGCGGCATTCACGCATTGATCGGTGCAAATGGCGCTGGTAAATCGACATTATTTAGAATTCTGTTGGGACTTGAAGCACCAACATTGGGCAGTTCAACCATTTTAGGTATGAATAGCCGTGAGTTAACGCCTGAAATGCGTGGAAGAATTGGCTACGTTAACGAAGAACACACGTTGCCAACATGGATGACTGCGGATGAAATAACCCAGATGCAGCGCAATTTATACAGTAATTGGCGTCAGGATATTTACGATACCGTCATTGGCAATTTTGATGTACAGGGGGATCAAAAAATCTCTGGTTTATCACGGGGTGAACGCGCCGGCTTAAATTTATCGATGGCATTGGCACAATCTCCCGATTTACTTATTTTAGACGAGCCAACGCTTGGCCTTGATGTTGTTGCAAAACAGGCCTTTTTAGAAGCGTTGATGTACACAGAAACCGACAATAACACCACCATCATTTATTGCTCTCATCAGATGGAAGAAATTGAACGTGTTGCTGAAAATTTAGTGATTATGGAAAAAGGCGAAGTGAAGTATATTGCTAGCCCCGACGAATTTTTAGAACGCATTCATTATTGGATTTGCGATTTTACTGAGCAAGCGCCAAGCAATGATGATATTCCTGGTTTACTCACGAAAAAGTCTATCGAAGGTCAATATCATTTAATCGTTAGCGATCAAGATAGCAGCGAGTTCGAAGCATTTCTAACACGTAATGGTGCTCAAGGAATCGTGCGTTCTCCCATTAATTTGGAAAAAGCCGTTAACTCTGTTTTAGCTAAAAATCATAAGGCCCCACAACCAACCTCGGTTTAGGAATTATTATGTTTGATCTATTTTTGAGCGAGTTTAAACGCTATCGCTTAGTAGCGCTTGCCGCCTATTTTTTACAAATCTTGTGTTGGATTATCATCGGTAAAATGATGATAATTTTACAGCCAATCTACTTTAAACACGCTATTTTAATGCTGTGTGCTTTAAGCGCAGGTGTGGGTATTGGCGCTGTGCAAATGCTATTACATAAGCGTAAAAACCATTGGACCTATTTAATACATCGACCGTTATCAATGTCCAAAATTCATTTAGCGCTAAGTGCAGCAGCGCTTTGCGTTATTTTCACTGGTTTTATCTTTCCTTTTATTAGTGTAGTGGCATACCTAGATTTAATGACCAATAACGTTGTAGACGTGCGCCATTATTTAATGTGCGTCGAGATGATGTTAATTGCGGCAACGGCCTATTTTATTACAACTTACGCTGTTTTATCGCCTTCAAAATTGGTGATTATGTCGTTATGGATGGTGGCGTATTTGTGCGCTAGAAACACCATTCACGCTAACTACATGTTGTTATATGCCGCTATTTTTTGTGGCTTAAGTTTTTACATGTCTCGTTGTGCTTTCAAAATAGATCTGTCAGTTTTTTCCAGTAAAAAACCGATGATTGTTTTGATGAGTGTAGCAATGCAACCACTGCTTTTTTGGATATTAGGCAGCTTGCAAGCGATTTATTATCACGTGCCAATGAGCATAATGGGCATTCACCCCAATAAAGATTTAACAAAAGATAGTTACTATTCTTTTGTTCGCAGCGATACCAACCAACAGTTTGCCGCATTGCTTGCCAAAAGTGATAGCGATTTAGCGCCAGCTTTAAATAGACAACTGAGTTTGGCTAAATTTAAGAGTTTTGGATTGCGAGAGCGTGTTGATGTAGCCAAAGGTCAACTATTTACCAGCGATCGTGGTTATGAAATATGGGATGAAAACAACAATATATGGGTGTTTTCCCATGACAAAATGGTGTTTGAAGGTCGTCACGTTAGAACCGATGAACAAGCTGGATTTTTGACGAGAGCAGGTTTTGTAGCAGCGTCAGAAAAAATAACACCGCTACAGCAATTTGAATATGTGCCTAATATTATTAGCTCACAGTATATCTACACCCAAAACACGCTGTTTAATATTGATTTTAAAGCGCAAAAGATAACGCCTATTTACACACTGTCAGGGGATGAAATCTTCGCGGGCTCACCGGTATCGGCTTTTGATCTCACGCTACTTAGCACCAACAAGCGACTTGTTTTATTCAATAAAACCGACTTTTCGACGGCATCAAGCCTTATTGAACCATTACATAGCGTGAATTTGCCAATAGCATTAGAAAACAACATGCATGTTGAAATAAGTCAGATGACCGACGGTTATTTATTGTTATTTAACAGCTCTCACTTCTTTGGGTTTGAAGAAGAAGGCAGTGAACTGATTTATGTTACGCATGATAACGACATTACTTCACTTGCTGTAAAACAGTTTGATATTCGTCATCAGTCTCGTTTACTGACCGAACAGTATTTCACCCTATCTCCTATCGTGTCTAATGTGATTGAGTTTTCGCTAGGGCGTATTCTTACCACCATCAAAACCACACCAGAATCGATGAAGTATTTCTGGCAACGCAGCTACCCGCCGAGTATCTGGGAATTTTGTATAAGCATGGCGTTATTTTCTGCGCTAATTACCTTAATTATTGCTAAACGCCTACCGATGTCTCCAAGCAATCGTTGGCTATGGGTCGCTTTAAGCTTAATTGGTGCACTACCCGCATTAATTGCATTTTTGATTCTTAATGACTGGCGCGATGCACTGCGCAACGACTTCAAACAGGAGACATCACATGTTTGATCTATTTAAAAACGAACTAAATCGTTTCAAGAAGATAGCCTTTATATTCGGCTTTGTGTTGATGGTATGTTGGGCCTATGCGTCAACGTCTATTGCGCTGACCGAAATGAAGACGATGAAAACATTTTCGGTGTATCTTATTGTGATTGCTGCCAGCTTTATATTTGGCGTGACACAAATGTATTTGCATCGCCGAAAGGCACAATGGACTTATTTAGTACATAGACCTATTGCGACCAAGAATATTCATCTTTCGCTGATTGGCGCTGGTGCATTGTTGTTAGTAGGCGCTCTAATACTCCCTTTTATTATAGTAACGTTAGGTTATGATCTGACGACTAATATGGTCATTGAAGGAAGATATTATCTATGGATATTGCATCTGTTATTTGTATCGATATCGAGTTATTTCATCGGTAATTACGTTATTTTATCTCCTCACAAAGCCGCAATTTTAAGCTTTAGTTGGATCATTCTCATCACGGGCTCACGCGATATCGTGAGCAGTGGAGTCCTTATTGGTCTAGATATATTAACTTTATGTATTACGTTTGTTTTATCAATAATATCGTTCAAAGTTAATCTCTCTGAACAATTTAGCGACAAGAGACTTGTGCTATTTAGTGCACTTGCACTGCAACCTTGGTTTGCTGCCGTTATCATTTTCATGCAAGTGACCTATTATCACTTTCCATTAATGCTGATAGACAAACATCCCGATCAATATTCGCAAGGTCAGCATGCTGGATACTACAGCGAAGTGTGGCGCTTAAAAGCTTCTCAATTGGCTGAAAAGTTTATTTATGATGATTACCTGCAAAAGGAACAATTGGTAAAACGCTTAGAAAAAACAGAAATTCAGCGATTAAACACAAGATTTGTCCCGAAACAATTGATAGGCCAAATACAACACCAAGATAAGCAATTTGCTCTTAATGATTCCGTTAACAAAACTCAATGGGTATTTTCTCATCAAAAAGGCGTGCTCGTTGGTCATCACCTGATCACAGATAAGCCGGTCGGTTTTGTTGGCGCACAGGGTTTCTTAGCAGCAGATGCCACAATCAATGAGAAAGATAGATTTGGCGGTGTTCCAAGCGTTTTGTTTAATAAGTTTATTCAAACAAATGACACCATTTATGTCGTCGACTTTTCACAACGTGAAATTGAGATTAAACATCAACTTACCAATGGTGAACAATACCAAAGTAATGTTGCACCTCAACAATCGGGTGATTACTACTTAGTTATTTCAAATAAATCTCTCTATGCATTTAATTATGGACGTTTTGACGAAGCCAATGAATACACCCAGCCCGCTTACGTGATAGAGCATCCATACCCTTACAATCCAACATTAACCATTCGATATACTGATCTTATTGACGGCTATCTTTTGGATTATCAAAGCAGAATGCTTCATGGTTATAGAAAACCGGGATATGGCCTCCTTTATGTGAAACATGATGGCTCATCAGAACTACTGGCGACACATTCTTTTAAAGGCTATCGACCAATCCCATCATGGATATCAACGCAAGATTATTGGATATCACCTATTGTTGTTGGTTTAGGTTATCGTTATTTAGAATCGTTAACGAGACCGTCATACAAAGACTCTTTTATGTCAATAGACGAAGTATTTGAAGCTTATCCGCCACAAACATACTATCTCATCTTGTTTGCAGCGATATTCAGTGCCCTGATGACTTTGTTATTGGCACGAAGAATAAAACTGTCCACCAGCAATACGTTGATGTGGTGCATACTCAATTTAGTTTGTGCTCTGCCAGGACTATTAGCATTTCTCTTTATGACTAACTGGCGTGAAGCGTTATTCGCCGCCAAACACAATCCCAACTAATCATCATTAATTCTTGATGCTGCCAAGCAGCATCAAGCGAGTAAACATTATGAAATCATTATCAAAACTATTAAGTATTTTGAGCCTGACTGCTGCGTGTTTATCAGGATCAGCTCATGCTATTTTCATTGTTGAGTTAAATGAAGAACTCACTGACGACGCTGTTTATTCATCACCGTCAACGCTTGAAAAGCAAATTACCATTAGCCAATCAAAGCCAATACCTAAGCTACATGACTATCAAACTATTTTTAATGCCAGCAACATTTATGGTGTGTCATTGTCCCCAAATGGAAAGTATTTAAATTACTTTGAAAAAAGTGGGCCAGATCATAAGCGTATTGTTTCACTGTGGATTTACGATATTGCCGCTAAAGCATCTCATAAACTCTTCAGCACCAAACAATTATCGAATGTGAGATGGACTGTCGATAGCCAATCAATGTTCTTTGAAACGCGTAAAAACATTGCAGTTGTTGGCGTAAATAAAGGTAGTGCTCCGCAAATATTGTTCGACAAAAATAATCGCTATCATGACAAAATTATTAGTGATGATAATACCTTCACCAATAGTGTTATTGTGCGCCGATGGCATTCTGAAACTAAGCAGTATCAGGTACTTCGTGTAGAGAACAATGGTAAAGAGTCTATTATTTATCAAACGCCACACCGCTTCTCAAGTTTTGGGTTAGATGCTGCCGGAAATCCTTCTATCCTATCCCGCTACAATGAAGAAGACGGCAACAAAGGTGAAAAATACATTATTGATATTGCCGACAAGCAAGAAAAAATACTGTGGCAGTGTGAATGGGATGATCAATGCGGTGCTATCTATTTCGATAGAAAACGACAAAATCTATTGTTAATCTCAAATTATCAATCAGATCTCACTCGACTAGCACTCATTGATTTGTCATCTAACAGCGTAAAAACAGTGCATTGCGACCCATTAAATCGCGCCGATTTATCCGATGCTGTATTTCAATTTGATCAGAAGAAAAAATTAATTAGTGCGCCTATTATTAGTTATCACGGTGACTACATAAAAAACCATTCAGATAACAAAGAATTACAGCAGCACATTGATTTTATAGAGAAAAGTTTAGAAACATCGTCAATGCGTATTAGAGCATCACTGTCACAAGATATTAATCAACAACCTTGGTTAATCATAGATAATAACAATGCATACAGCTCGTTACGCTATTACCTATATCAACCAACAACCAAAACGTTAACACGCCCTTTAAAATCAATTGTTGAACAAGCGAATGTAAATAAACCAATGCTTAAACAACATGATATTGCTGCAAAATTTCCAATGCATTACACGAGCCGCGACGGCTACCATTTACAAGGATATTTAACCTTGCCTTCTGGCGTTGATATCAGCAAAGCACCACTAATCACCAATGTACACGGCGGCCCATGGAGCCGTGTAACCGACAAATATCAACGCTCAACGCAATTGTTAACTAACCGTGGCTACATAGTATTTGAACCAAACTTTCGCTCATCAACTGGCTTTGGTAAAGACTACCTTACTAGCACAAAGGGCGAACATGGTGATGGGCGAATTCAGCGCGATATCATTGATGGCGTTTACTATTTATTAAACAATAATGTCGGCGATAAAAATCGATTAGCTATTGTTGGCCATTCATTTGGTGCTTACAGCACACTTGCCGCATTAGCTTATACGCCAGACTTATTTCAAGTGGGTTTTGCTGGTGCACCGCCTCATGATATTGGCCGTTCAGCCATGTATTATTACCGGTTTACAAAGCAAACCAATAAATATAATCGTGAATACTTTATGAAACAGCTGGTCATTGACTGGGATGATAAAGAATTAATGGCCAAGCATTATGAAAAATCACCAGCAGCACACGCAAAGCATATTAAAAAGCCGCTAATTATGTGGGCAGGAAAAAACGACCGCCGCGTGTTTATTGCCGATGTTAAAAACTACGCGTTAACGGTGGAAGAAATGAATAAAAAGGTTAGCTTATTCGTCGATCCGAAAGCGATGCATTCACCATCAAGCAAAGTCGGTATCTATGCTTATCAATACTTACTTGAAAAGTCGTTAGCCGATAATATTGGCGGTAAACTAAAATCAATCGATCCAGTAAAAGATAAAAAACTATGGCGCTTTATCAACAAGAATATGGCTATCGACCACAATAAATTATTGTAATAAGTGTGCGCCAATTGCTATCTAATTTTCGTAATTGGTATCACATCGGCGCATTTATTTAATCAGTAATAAGTGTCGTCTTTTGTAAAGGTACCGGGAGATATGGCATTCACAAATGTCTTAAAACTCAATATCCACAAACATATCAAACCAAAAATATATAAGTACGTATTTTGTGTTTGAAAAGCCCTAATACGCGGTTTCAATAAGCGATATGACAACAACATTCTATCGTCAGACTTAAGCTGATAAATAACACCTTCTTGATGCCACACATTGATCTGAGCACCGCTAGGGTATTCTTTCTTGATGGTTTGACACATGCGATGGTTGACATCAAATGCCGCAAATAAGTCAGATCCCGATGATAATTCTAAGTCGATATAGCGACGAATATTTCCTGTTTCTTCATCTTCCACATCAGTCACCACGCAGCGCATGTCAGACACGGTCGTATTGTATTGCCGAACATTGTCTAATGAAGTGACCCAATATTCGTTGCCGATTAATGCCAATATACACAAAGTAGCCGCCAGCACGGCAGTGATCACAAAACGTCGACGTTTTTTATGCCCATTGGATTTGAAATCGACAAAAAATGTATCAGCTTCATCATCATCGCTGTCATCATCATTAAAACCACTAAGATGTTCGGTATTACTGCCGTGTAAGTTGCCACACAGGCGACGACGTTCTATTTCATTAACTAATGCATCAAAGTTCTCAGGATAACGCTCGGCGTCAATACGGCGTCTTGTTTCCAATAAGTCTTTAAGAGAATATGTGGTGTAATCAAGCTTCAAAGCATTAATCCGTTTAAAATCATCGCGCTATCATAGTATAAACAACCCACTCATCCAACAGTTGACTTTTCAATGCTACCTTTACTAACTTCATGACAAACTTACCGAAAAATATCCAAAACAGAAATATTATTATCAGTTTAAAAATTCTCTCTTTATTGATGTAGCTTTGATAACGCAGATCATTTTAATTGGTGATAACGATCTAAAGCAGTGAACGGTGAGGGCGAGTTGATCACAGTCATCTTGCTGCTTTTGTGGATCAAGATTTTTTCTTTTTGAAATGAGTTCTTCGAGAGTGTATTGAGAAAAGTCCATTTGCGTTAAAAATCCAAAAAAACGCTTTAGTTAGGAAATGTAACTGTAAGCTAAAACGCTATATTTGGTTTAATTAGATAACTCTTGAAAACTGCTGCTGACGGGCTCTATCGCGTAAATAAACATCAAAACACATGCAGATATTACGGATTAATAATTCACCTTTCGGTGTGACCTTTAATGAACGGGCATCATATTCAACCAATTTATCGTCGATAAACGTTTGAAGTAATTGAAGATCTTCTTTGAAGTATTCTTCAAAGCTAAGATCCCATTGCGATTCTATCGATCCAAAATCTAATTCGAAGTGACAGATCAATTGTTTGATCACTGCTCGGCGAATAAAGTCATCTTCTGCTAAGCCAACACCTTTCCATAATGCATTAGATCGTTCGTCGACGCTGGCGTAATACTGCTTAATATCTTTTTGGTTTTGTGCGTAACAATTACCAATTTGACTAATAGCTGAAACACCTAGCCCTAGAAGATCACACTCAGGCTGCGTTGTATAGCCTTGGAAATTACGGTGTAATTTACCGTTGTTTTGCAAAATAGATAACTCATCGTCAGGTTTAGCAAAGTGATCCATGCCGATGTACTGATAGCCAGCAGCAACCAACTGATTAATGGTATTTTCTAAGATTTGTAATTTTTCACGAGGAGACGGCATGTCTTCTTCTTTTAATTTACGCTGCGCGGCAAAAATTTGCGGTAAATGCGCATAGTTAAAAACAGACAAGCGATCTGGCGATAACTCAATAACTCGATCAATTGTTTTCGCGAATGATTCAGTGGTTTGATGCGGTAAGCCGTAAATTAAATCAATGCTGGTGGACACAAATCCAAGCTCACGAGCACGCTCAATCATCGCAAAAATAAATTCTTCACTTTGTTCACGATTAACGGCGACTTGAACATCTTTATTGAAATCTTGCACCCCTAAACTAATGCGGTTAAAGCCTTCGTTACGCAAATTATCTAGGGTGTCTAATTCAATTTCACGTGGGTCAATTTCAATCGAGTATTCACCAACATCAGCAAAATTGAACTCTTGGCGTAATAAATTCATTAATGAAGATATTTGTTCTTTGGTCAAAAAGGTCGGTGTACCGCCGCCCCAGTGCATCTGAGTCACAGTTTGATGCTTAAATAATTGAGCACGCGCCGTAATTTCTTTGGCTAAGAACTCTAAGTACTGATCAGCTTTATGGGCATGGCGAGTAATAATTTTATTACAGCCACAGTAGTAACAAAGCATGTGACAAAACGGGATATGAATATAGAGCGATAGACTTTCATTGTTGCTATTAGTGACGGCTTGAACAAAGTCATCTTCAGCAAATTCTTCGCTAAATTCGAGAGCAGTTGGATACGATGTATATCTTGGACCGCTATAATTGTATTTTTCAATTAAAGCCTGATCCCATTCTATTGTTTTATTCACGCTATTGACCAATGTTCACTTAAAGATTAACGTATATTATTAATCAGATTGCGATTTCAAATATTGATCGATCGCAATGACGCACTCAATAATTTGTCTTGACTCCACAAACTCGCAATGGAAGGCATGAAAAATGACATCACGCGCTAATACAGACCAAGAAAAGCAGCAAAAGCACCAAGCAATCATTGATTCTGCCGCTTCACTGTTTCAAGAAAGCTTTATCTTGCCGACCGTTGCGACTATCGCTAAAGATTGCGGCCAAGCAAAAGGAACTGTCTACCTTTACTTCTCAAGCAAAGAAACTATTTATATGTCGTTGCTACAACAGCATTACCAAATATGGTTTGAGCAATTGCAACAAACACTTGCCACTACTCAAAGTTTGGCAGAGCTATTAAATTGCTTTGTGAAATACCCATTAGAAGACCCACTATTTTTTCCATTAGCTAGTTTATCGTGTTCAACATTAGAACCGGGCTGTAATGAACAAATTAAGAATGAGTACTATCAATGGATGAATAATCACGCCAATCAAGTCGCGGCGCAAATAAGTCAACAGTTTCCAATGTTGACTGAAGCCCAAGCACTGGCGCTATTTAGTGATAGTCACGGTCTAATATTGGGACTGTGGCAACAACGACAGCGCCAACAAAATGAAGATTTTCAGGCGCATTTGAAAGCTGCATTAGCAAGATTATGGAAAGGATATTTTGCCAAATAATTTTAGGTGAAATAAAGTGCAGCAAATTCTGTTCTTATACTTTGAAACTGATCCACTGACACCGCAGGCCACATTTGCTATGGTGGACACAGAGTATTTTTTGGCAAACCTTAGGCAAACTCATGCAATTAAGCGATAACCATGGTCGTAAGTTCTATTATTTACGCCTTTCAATTACCGACGTATGCAATTTCAAATGCGAATATTGCCTGCCGGATGGTTATCAACACACCCAAAAACAATGTTTTTTATCCGTTGATGAAATAAGACGAACAGTTGAAAGTTTCGCAGCTGTAGGGACTGAAAAAGTTAGAGTTACCGGCGGTGAGCCGGGTTTACGCAAAGACTTACCACAAATCATTGAAGCGATTGCGGCGATACCAAGCATCAAAAAAATAGCCATGACCACCAATGGTTACAATCTCGCAAAACACGCACAAACATGGAAAGACGCTGGACTAAGTCAACTCAACATCAGTGTCGATAGCTTAACCCCCCATCTATTTAATAAAATTACCGGCGTCAATCGCTTTGACGATGTCATGCGCGGTATTGATAAAGCCCTTGAAGTTGGTTTTGACAAAATTAAACTCAATTCTGTACTCATCAAAGAATTCAACGATAATGAATTACAGCAGTTTTTAGCATTTATTAAGAGCCGTAAAATCGAAATGCGCTTTATTGAATTAATGGAATGTGGTCAAACTGGTGACTTCTTCAATCAACATCATTTGTCTGGCGACGGCATGAAAACCTTTCTACAACAGCAAGGTTGGGTGCAACAACTGCGCGCTAAAGACGACGGCCCAGCGCAAGTTTATTCTCATCCAGACTATCAAGGTAGCCTTGGCTTAATTCAACCTTATGCCAAAGACTTTTGTGATACCTGTAATAGATTACGTGTTAGTGCTGTAGGCAAAATGCATCTGTGTTTGTTTGGTGAAGAAGGCGTGGACATTCGCGACTTAATTCAACACGACGAACAACAACCTCAACTTATTGATCGCTTACAACAAGCGGTGCAAACCAAAAAAGTTAGCCACTATTTACAACAAGGTAATACAGGTAATACACCGCACCTTGCATCTATTGGCGGCTAATCAAGGAATTCTTATGTTATCTATTGTGTTTTTCGCCCAAACTCGAGAAATTATTGGCCAAGGCGGACTAACATTACCCTTTGAATCAGCATTTAGTGATTTAGAAATGCTTCGGGCACATTTGGCTAACACCAATGACAAATGGGATTTGGCACTCACACGAGATAAATTATTGGTAGCAGTCAATCAAGAAATGAGCCCATGGGATACCGAAATAAAAGACGGTGACGAAGTTGCGTTCTTTCCACCGGTAACAGGCGGTTAATCATGATTAGTGTGCAAACAGCTGACTTTGATATATCGGCGCTTTACCAGCAAATCACAGCACGAGAAAACAACCCGCTAGGTTATGGCGCCATCATTACCTTTGTTGGCAAGGTCCGTGACTTTAATTTAGAGCAAGAAGTCAGTGCGCTATCATTAGAGCATTACCCCGGCATGACAGAAAAAACATTGGCCAATATTAGCCAGCAAGCGATGGAGCGTTGGCCAATTGCAACACCGATTATTATTCATCGCATTGGCGAACTAGCGCCTGGCGATCAAATTGTTTATATCGGTGTTGCTAGTGCTCATCGTAAAGCGGCTTTTGAAGCCTGTGAATTTATTATCGACTTCTTAAAAACCAAAGCGCCGTTCTGGAAAAAAGAATCAAATGCAGACGGCGACAAATGGTTAAATGAGCGAGAGTCAGATCACCAAGCGGCTAATAAATGGAGCCAAGATACTAGTGAATAGCACCATGAAATCACTGCTCTTTACTCTATTAATTATTAGCTCATCATCCAGTGTTGGTGAAGAGTTAAAAATCGCGGTCGCAGCCAACTTTAAAACAACTGCACAAAAAATTGTCGATAAATTCTCACAAAAAACTTCACATAATGTAACACTAATTAGCGCATCGAGTAGCGCACTAGCAACCCAAATATATCATGGTGCGCCCTATGATTTATTTTTAAGTGCCGATAAAGAGCGTGCTCAATGGCTAATCGAGAATGCACGTGCAGATGCAGATTCACTAATACACTATGCCACCGGACAACTCGCTTTTTTCACGCAAAAAGAAAAAATAACGTCAGTAGATGAGCTAAAAACAAGTATAAAATCGCAAACAGGTAAGTTAGCAATCGCAAACCCCAAGTTTGCACCTTATGGGCTATCGTCATTAGAATTGATAAAAAGAATAGGCGTTAAAAATGAGGTTTCATCGAAGTTAGTCACAGGTAACAATGTTATTCAAGCCTTGCAGTTTGTCACTAGTGGTAATGCGCAATCAGGCTTTGTATCACTAAGCCAGTTAAAAGAAAATAATCAAACAAGTCATTATTTTGTTTTACCTCGTCACCTTTACCCACCGATTAAACAATATGCTGTAATCACAAAACACGGTAGTTCAAATACAGCAAGTAAAGCGTTTCTTAATTTCTTAACCATACAAAGTAAAACAACTATTTCAAACAGTGGATATTTAATTGGTGACTCCAATGAGTAATGATTTACAAGCATTATGGCTTACCCTAAAACTTGCTATTTTAACCACATTAATCTTACTGTCCATTAGTCCTTTTATTGCGTGGTGGTTGGCAAAAACTAAGAATAAACTACGCCCATTATTTGAAGCATTGGTTGCCCTGCCATTGGTGTTACCACCAACAGTACTTGGTTTTTATTTGCTGCTAGCATTTTCACCTAATTATTTACCAGGCCAAATTTGGCAATCACTCACAGGTTCAACACTCGCCTTTAGTTTTAGTGGCTTGTTAGTTGGTTCAATTATCTATTCACTCCCATTTGTTGTGCAACCGCTGCAAGCTGGCTTTGTCACCTTAGGCAATAAAGAATTAGAAGCTGCTAAAACTTTAGGAATGTCCCGTTGGAATACCATCAAGCACATTATCATTCCCATGACCAAACGCAGCTTTTTACTCGCTGCCGTTATGGGATTTGCCCACACCCTAGGTGAATTTGGCGTGGTATTAATGATTGGCGGCAATATTCCCGGTGAAACACAAGTATTAGCCATTAGCTTGTTCGAACATGTTGAAGCCTTTGAATATCAACAAGCCCACCAAATAGCAGGCGGTTTATTGATTAGCTCGTTGGTGATGTTGGTAGTGATTTATGCGTTTTTACAAAACAAAGATGCTAAAAACTAATTATTACCTCTGACTTCAAAGCGCGGAGGTTCCCGTTATGTATTGCCTTATTTTTATAATTGACCAATAAAAAAATCAGGGACGATTTTTTAATATTTTCCACATGGATGCGGATAAAATATGGTATTGAAAAGTTAATTTTAAAAATGAGATCAGCAATAAGACCAATTGCATTAAATATTTGCCCACTTGTACTTGTTAAAATGAACTAAAATGGCGTTGCTCTCAATCCTAATAGCCAGCTATTAGTCAATCGAGCGCCTTGTTTTAGCTGATTTTCTCTACGCACAACAAGATCACTTACTTAATGCAATTGGTATAAATTTGCGGGGCGCCTTTCTTTTAGTTACTTTTCTTTGGCGACGCAAAGAAAAGTAACTGATGTGCTTGAGCATATCTTCAAGTATGCAGATAATGCCTCGAAGTACATCATAGTTTGCGCCTTAATAAAAAGAAGAGTTTCCAATGTCACTGAAATTAAACATCAAACAACCGCTACATCACTTCAATTTAGACATTGAAGTAGAGCTTACTGTCAGTGGTATTGTCGGGTTATTTGGTGATTCTGGTAGTGGGAAAACCAGTCTCTTGCGAGCGATTGCTGGGCTGAATGAAAAAAGCAGTGGCGACATTAGTTTCAACAACCATCAATGGCAACTGAACCCTGGTCAATTATTAAACAATTCAAAAAAGCATAACGCTCAGATCCCGAATATAGGTATGGTGTTTCAAGATAGCCGCTTGTTTAATCATTTAACGGTTGCTAAGAATTTATCGATAGTTGATCAACTCAATTCATCATCGCGTTTAGCCTCACTCATCGAAGACTTTGGTATTGAACCATTACTTAATAAAGTGTGTAGTTTGCTATCAGCAGGTCAGCAACAACGTGTGGCAATAGTGCGCAGTTTAGTGGCTAACCCTAAATTATTGTTACTCGATGAGCCTTTATCGGCGCTTGATAACAACGCGAAACAGCAGTTGATGTTAGCGCTGAAAAACTATAGTCAGCAGCACCAATTGCCAATGATTTATGTCAGTCACCACATTGATGAAATTGATTATTTATGTGATGAATTAATGTTAATTAAGCAAGGAAAAATCGTCGAGCATGGCGATTGCCATGCCGTGTTAACAAACCACCAACTATTGCCTCATCTTAGCGATGTATTAAGCGTTGATGAGATAACAAAGCAAGTCACATTGCAGTTAAGTGATGACGCTTTTGCTCAATTATCTAGTCATAAAACGATTAGCATCGCTAAATAAATCAACGGATTACCTGTTTAACCCTCGTATTGCTCACATCATCAGCGCCCTTAACTGGTGTTATGTCGGCGTTGTAAGCTATAATTTGCGCACTTTTATTACGCAGAACCCACCATGAAAACTCCAATTGAAAAGCCAACAGCGCCGCCGATTAACGAATATCCACGTTATTGGGCAGAATGCTATGGCACAGCGCCATTTTTACCGACGACGCGCAAAGAAATGGACCAACTTGGCTGGGATAGCTGTGACATCATTATTGTTTCTGGTGATGCCTATGTCGACCATCCAAGCTTTGGCATGGCGGTTATTGGTCGTGTTCTTGAAGCACAAGGCTATCGTGTTGGCATCATTGCGCAACCAGACTGGGATAATAAAGATGCTTTTATGGCGCTTGGTAAACCAAATTTATTTTTCGGGGTAACCGCAGGTAACATGGATTCAATGATTAACCGCTATACGGCTGATCGTAAAATTCGTCACGATGATGCTTATACTCCTAATAATGAAGGTGGTAAACGCCCAGATCGCGCTGTATTAATCTACTCACAACGTTGTCGTGAAGCCTATAAAGAAGTGCCTATCGTTTTAGGTGGTATTGAGGCTAGTCTGCGCCGTTTAGCACATTATGACTACTGGTCAGACAAAGTACGCCGTTCAGTATTGTTTGATGCAAAAGCTGATATTTTATTGTTTGGTAATGCAGAACGCGCGCTCGTTGAATTAGCCTATCGCATTGCTAACAAGGTACCGATTGAAGAAATCAACGACATTGCGGGCACCGCAATTATCGTTAAGGATGTCCCTGAAGGTTTTAGAGAAATAGATTCAACCCGCATTGAAAAACCTAGCAAGGCGATGGTTAAACCAATGATTAACCCGTATGCAACGGAAACGGACTGTAAAAACGATGCTGATAAAGCACCTGAGGAAGCAAAAAATCCTGCTCAGGTTATTACCGTTAGACCTTCTCGTCATGATTCAAATACTACAGTTGTTCGTATTCCATCATACGAAAAGCTAAAGAATGACAAAGTACTATACGCCCATGCTGCGCGTATTATGCATTTAGAAGTTAATCCATATTCTGGACGTGCGTTAATTCAACAGCACGGTGACCGTCAATTATGGGTTAACAAAGCGCCTATTCCATTAACCACCGAAGAAATGGATTTTGTGTTTGGATTGTTTTACGCTCGCGTACCACATCCAAGTTATGGCAAGGCTAAAATCCCTGCCTATGACATGATTAAAACATCAGTTAATATCATGCGTGGCTGTTTTGGTGGCTGTTCATTCTGTTCTATCACCGAACATGAAGGCCGTATTATTCAAAGTCGTTCAAAAGAGTCTATCTTGGATGAACTTGGGCAGATTCGCGATAAAGTACCGGGCTTTACCGGCACAATTTCAGATTTAGGCGGCCCAACCGCCAATATGTATCGTTTAGGTTGTAGCGATCCAAAAGCTGAAATTAACTGTCGTCATCCATCTTGTGTATTCCCTAAGATCTGTAGCAAGCTAGATACAGACCACAAACACACCATCGATTTATACCGCGAAGCGCGCCAAGTACCGGGCATTAAGAAAATCTTAATTGCCTCTGGCGTGCGTTATGATTTAGCGGTTGAATCGCCAGAATACGTCAAAGAGCTGGTACAACATCACGTGGGCGGTTATTTAAAAATAGCACCAGAACATACTGAAAAGAAAACCTTAGATTTGATGATGAAGCCAGAAATGACTTCATATGACAAGTTTAAAGACATGTTCTATCAATTCAGTGAAGAAGCCGGCAAAAAGCAATACATGATCCCTTATTTCATCTCTGCTCACCCAGGCAGTACCGATGAAGACATGTTGAATCTAGCATTGTGGCTTAAGAGTAATGATTTTGAGTGTGATCAGGTACAGAACTTCTACCCATCGCCAATGTGTAATGCGACAGCGATGTATCACTCAGAAACTAACCCGCTGAAAAAAGTGAAATACAAAAAGAAAGGCGAAGAATTGTTTGTGGCTAAGGGCGAGCGTCAGCGCCGACTGCACAAAGCATTCTTACGCTATCACGATCCAGCCAACTGGCCACTGATCCGCCAAGCACTTACTCGCATGGGCATGAAATATCTGATTGGTACCAAGAAGCATTGTTTAGTACCAGACGAGCACGAAGAAGCACGCGTTGCAGCAACTATGCGTAGCCGTGAGTCGAGCCGTCATGGCAATAAACGTTTTGCGACTAAAAACCCGAAACAGCCAGATATTCGTAACGACAAACCAACTTTTGGTAAGGGTAAAGGAAAATCGGTTTATGGTGACAGCAAAACGACGCCCGTTGAAAAAGCAGCTGCGCCAGCGAAGAAAAAGCCAAAATCTAAAACAAAACCGAATCAACGCAAGCGTTCTTCGTTGTCTGGTAAGCCTGCACTGGGGGCAAGACCAGATAGGGTTTAACAAAATAAGAACATAGATATAATTGATTAACCACTGAAATATAATAAGAATAGCTAAAATCAATAGCTACTCTTATTAATACTAGTTCTAAGTCAATTCACTATTTTTGGGAGCGCCGACATAATATATGAGAGCCAAAAAATTGAATCCAGGAATCAGTCCTAAACATATAGCTAATTTAGTATTCATATGTTTTTTCCTTGCGAGCAAAAAACATAATAAACAAAAACAAAGTGTTTCTATAACCACCAATATAATGGCTGTCTGAAGATTACTATTTGCGAACATTTAGATACCTCATAAATTTATCTAGGATAAGATATAGGGTCTGTTGATCTTTGTGGTTCAAATTTTGTTCAATCTAAAAGGAGTTTGGGCAAGGCATGAGGATTGATGCTGGGTTTACCCCAGTGAATGACGAATAACGCAGCACAAAATACTTTTAGGTGAATCCTACGGACAGCATTTGTTTGTTATTTCTACGGCGTTATCGCCTATTCATGTATTGCTACAGGGATGTAGCTCATTAGGATAATGCAGGAGCTATTATCGAGCCAGCTACACCACATAGGCTCTGCCTTGTAGAAACCCCAAACAAATTGCTGCAAAAATGAACTCAAAAGATCAACAGCCCCTAGTAATGGAGTATTTATATCTTCCTCCACTAGCTCTATGGTGAGTAATGGTAACACCATATCGCCGTGCTCTCTCAATAAAGTCATTCATTCGATCTTTAGTAGTGAAGCTATAGTCTCCAATTAAACTTTCTCCCTGATCAGTAATTCTATTTGAATCAGAATCTTGCGCCGATTTAGGAACATAAGTCAGGGTATAGCCTTGATCTTGCATAGCAGGTGGCCTAAATTTAACAGAACTCCCATCATCAAAAATAAACACAACATTCATATCTCTTAAAACATCTAAGGGATATTTCAATAATGGTAAAGATCCAGCTACCTGAACAGCATTGTGTATATAATAATCTAAAGGGTAATTAGCTTTATACCAATCACTTACAACAACGTGATTACTTGAATTTCTAGCAATATCCCAAGCACTAGCCAATCCACTATCAGCAGGAATATTTATACCCCTAGTAGCTTGTCTTAAATGCCTAACCAATGGTGTTCTATGTAATCTACGCACTTGATTAATTACATCATTAGAAATACGTAAAGTTGACACTTTAAAATCTAATTCTGGATCATTTCCTCCTTTTAATAACCACCTTGCAGATATCTTCCACCCATATACTTTATTTTCTAATACATTTATAACTATAAAGTCATCAACAAACCTTGTACTAGATTCCGTTGTTTTTGAACATACTATATTCAATACTTTTTTATAAGCAGTAGAAGGAGCGCAATTATTACAAACTAAAGTAGTAGCAGATGCACTATAGGGTGTAAGAGAGAGTAGTAAGTAACAACTAACAACTAACAACTAACAACTAACAAAATTCGAACCATATTAATATCCCTTTAAAATAAATTTGGTAAAGGAACCCTATCATTCTCCTTTTTAAATATGAATACGTCTTTTCTCTATGTTTTAAAAAGAAACTACAGCTTTTGTCGGGGCTGTTGATCTTTCTCATTGGTAGCCAAATAACCGAACACGCCAGTGCTAACATGCTTTCAAAGTTAATTTTTAACTTATCGTATCTTGTCGCGATAGCTCTAAAATGCTTTAAGCGAGCAAAGGCATTCTCAACTAAATGCCTATATTTGTATAAGCACCAGTCTATATCTGCATTTCCAATTTTCGAGTTTTGCTTTCTTGGGATAATGGGTGTCGAATTTCCTTCCCGTATTTTATCTCTAATTGCCTCACTATCGTAGCCTTTGTCTGCCACAACAAACTGACTTTGAGGCAATAACTCAATAAGTTGATTGGCTACTTTATACCAATTGCATTAAGTAAGTGATCTTGTTGTGCGTAGAGAAAATCAGCTAAAACAAGGCGCTCGATTGACTAATAGCTGGCTATTAGGATTGAGAGCAACGCCATTTTAGTTAATTTTAACAAGTACAAGTGGGCAAATATTTAATGCATATATGGTATTACTGTCATGAACATCACCACCTGTGATAATAAACTCCAATAGACAAACCATAGCTATCAACAGCTAAGTGAATTTTACTGGTATTTCTACCACAACTTAGCGCAATAGCCTGTTCCTGCTTTGATGCTGCGCCAGTACTATGTTGGTGCGCTTTGACATAACTTCCATCAATAAATTCCCATTCTACATCGCTATCAGCGGATAATGCTTTGAATAACCTCATCAGTATTCCTTTTTTAGACCAAAGCAGAAAGCGACGATAAATCGTGTTCCATAGCCCAAAATATTCAGGTAAATCTCGCCAAGGGCAACCAACACGTAAGCGGTATAAAATTCCTTCCATCGTTTGTCTGTGTTCAAGCTTGTTATAAACTCTATTTTCAAGCAATATAGCTTTTAGCTTTGACCACAACTCATCAGTGAGCATTAATCGGGGCATGGTAATCTCGTAGGGTTTGTTTTTGGGGAAGTAAATTATACGAGATTACCGCTTACGTATAAAATTCAAACAAAGATCAACAGCCCCTAATACATCGCGTATCAAATACTTTAATTCTGAATATCATTAACTAAGATTTTTATTCGCTGGCGCATCAACCACATCGCATAGCCGATAATCAATGACACGAAGATAGTCACCGGCGTTAGTCTATTGTGATAAAAGGCGTTATCTAGATAAATAACAGGCAACCAAATTACCGCTATTGACGCTGCAATAGCGGAGTTTTTACAACTAAAAAACAGTAATAATCCCAATGAAATAATAAACAGGTAATATTTAAAAGGAATGACATAATAGCTATCCTGATTAGCCTGAGCTGACGAAAATGAAATTGAGAAATCCGAAAACCAGCGAATTTCGGCATTAGCAACTTGAGCTTGTTGCACAATGGCTAGATAGCCCAAGCTAAATAGCACTAAGAAACCAAAAATAATCAATAATCCTACATTCTTTCGCCAATCGAAAAATGGATGATTAGTAAAATCAGTGACAGCTATTTTGGATAATTCAGTTTCTTGAATTACTAACTCATCACGTTCAATTTCAAATACCGCCAACAAAGCGTTAAGAGTTTCTAGCGAACAAGTATGACTGTTTTCCACTCGTTGAATCGTTCGCAAATTTACACTGCACAAATCGGCTAAGTGCTGCTGCGACCAACCTTTAGATTTTCGATATTGTTGTACGGCGTTAGGTTTTATTTTCATAGTCATAATTTATTAGTCCAATCACTTAATTAATTGGGCTAATTGTCAGTTATTTTAATAAGATAAGTTACGACAGTTATACGACTGTCGTAAACATTTTCCACCTAGATTAGCGATTTCATCTTGCTATTTATTGCGCCAATAGCTAATTCAACCGCCTTCGGTTTACCACTTGAATAAGCGTGTAATGCGAACACTTCATTTGGTGGTAATTGATAATCAGCAACAACCTTCTTTAGTGCAGGCTCTTGAGCGACGATAAAATGCGGAAGTAACGCAATGCCCGATCCAGCTTTTGCTAACGCTACGACCGTTGGTAATGAATTAGCACGGCGTTGTGGTGTAAAAGACAGATTTAGTGGCTTATTTTTCGACTGAACGTGAGTCAGTTGATGATTCACATGACTTCCTTGCCAGTCATTAGCAATGTAGTTAATTGCCGACCATTCAATTGTAGCACTATCATTAAAGTGTTTATCGATGTAAGTTTGCGAAGCACACAATACATCACGAAACTCGCCGAGTTTGACTTGCCGATAATCACTATCAGGCAATTTTCCCACCCGCACCGCAATATCGATGTTGTTTTTAATCAAATCTTGGCGCTGATCATCGGCAATAAGCACAGGTTTTATTAACGGATGCTCAATCAATAATTCGCCAATAGCTGGCGCTACCACACTATCCATCAGTGCGTGAGGCGCAGTGATGGTAACAATGCCTTGTGCGACTTCTTGCGCCGCTTGAGCTTGTTGCCATGCTTGTTTAGTGAGCTGACTAATCTGCTTGCACTGTTGGTAAAACTCTTTTCCTACTGGAGTTAGTGTCTGACGGCGTGTAGTGCGATTTAACAGGGATACACCAAGTTCAAGTTCTAACGTCTTTAAGTGCTGACTAATAACAGATTTAGACACTTCTAGCGCTTCTGCAGCCTTGCTAATGCCACCAGCATCGACGATTTGGCAGAAAATTTGAATATGGCGTGATTGATTAATCATATTGTTTAGCTTTTAAGAACAATTCTTTCTAAATTACGCTGTTTTTATTTAACTATCTAGTCTCTACACTGTATCCAACATCTGTATTTAATAAGTAAGGGAAACCTATTCATGAGCAATCAATTATCAAACGAGCAAAAAGACGTTGTTTTAGCGGCGGTTAACCAAGCAAGCGAAACGTGGAAAAATTCATTTAACACACAAAACGCTGCTGGTTGTGCAGGTCAATACGAAAGTGATACAGTAATGCACGCACGCCCTTTCGGTACTTTTACTGGCACTACTGAGATTCAAGCATTCTGGCAGAAACTTATTGATGATGGCTTTAAAGACGTTGAATATATCGCACCGAAGTTAGAAGTGATTGACGAAAGCAGCGCTTTATTGACCTCAGGCTGGAAAATGAATAATGCGTCTGGCGTTATCCATAAAGAACTATGGGTATTACAAGAAGATGGCAGCGCTAAGTTACGCGAAGATGATTTTGAAGTACTAGCTTAAAATTTAGATAGAAAGACTAGCGATAAAATATCGTTAGTCCTTTATTGTTGCACGCTTGTATTTTCTACAAGTGATTTTATATAGAAAAATTTATACCAAAAATAATACACAGCAATTGCAGTACCTATTGGAAATGTAAATAAAAGAAGAATTGAAGCAACTGATAGTATTTTTGTTCACCTTTTAGTAGGAGTAGTGTTTTATTTCATCTAGAAATTTAAATAGATTATTTGGGTTAATTCTAGAACAATTCAAGGATAGTCGATTCCAAGAATCAAAAATTTTTCGTTCTAACTCATTAGGTTCTCGATAGCTTCCATTACCACTTGGGTAATCTTTACTGCTTAGGGCTATATTAATATTTTGATGGTTAATAACGACACTCAATATGATTGGCATATTATCTGATAAGCAACGCTGAATAGAATCAAAAAACACTCGTTTATCTAATGATTTTAACTCTACTTCAACATTGTTTAATTGAACTTTTATCATGGCTAATTCCTTTTAGTTTCTATATATTAATCAAAGTTTTGATGTTTATGAAATAAATAACTGAGGAGGTACTCCAAATCTATTTGATAATGCCTTGATATGTTCTAGAGTTAAATTTCTTTTGTTATTCAAAATCATAGATACCATACTCTTACCGCCAATTTCGTTTTTGAAATCTGTGGTATTGAGTTTGTTCTGATCCATTAACACACGTAAAACAGAGACTCCACTATCCAAAGATTCTATGTTTGCATTAAACTCAGAAAACTCTTCTGATTCATTCTCCCATCGCTCAATAGAGAGAGAAAGTAACTCGATTAAGGGTTTCTGCTCATCGTAATCTTCAATGAGTTCATCCATCAATGTCAATGCTGACTCGTAATCTTCTTCATCATGAATATGAGTAAGGAAACCTGCACTTGAAAATAATGATTTTGCTTGTTCTTTTAATCTAGCGACGTTCATAATATTTTCTCCTACGAATACTTTTTACATAATTTGTCATACTCAGCATGAGAGCAAATATGCTTTACATACATTCGATTATCTTGAAATTCGATAAAAGCAATAAGTCTCAAATTGTTGCCTCCGATATCAATAATCCACCATTTATCTTTATGTTTAAAGTTATCTAACGTAGCAAAGACTTTCTTTAATTCCTCAGGACTATGGTAGGTCCCATTTTTTAAAACTTTGAATGTATCTTCAATCGCTTTCGCATCATTAGGGTATTTACGCTTTGCATCATTGAATGGTTTTCTTGATATTACGTGCATTATTAAAATCAATAGAGTTCACAATATGTAAACAATAGCATAGTGATAAAAAGTTTACAATCAGTGAACCCTAATGGAACAACTTCAGTTAAGTAACATTTTAAATTATTGGCAGATATATTTAATTGTTACTCTACTCTCTCCAATTCTTTTCTATTATTCATTTGTAAATAATGCCGATCTCATATGGCAGCAACTAAGTTTCATGGATAACCTGCCTTTTACTAATGAAGAAAAACTAGCGACTGCGACTTCATTTAGTCAAAAAGGAACGTTTTTTTTGATGATAAAGATAGGTTTAAAGCCTTATCTTTTATCAGTTTTACAAGTTATTTGTTTAGTCGGGTTAACTATAGGTTACGGGAAATTACTTGAAGTAAGTTTAACGACTAAAAAACTAATATCCGTTAGTTTATTGTTAACAATTCCTGTTTCACTATTTAATTTAATGTCAGCAGTATCACTAGCCTTTACTTCAGAAAAAGTTCAACGTCATGTTGAGTCATTTTCCCAAATTTCAATAAGTCAATGGTTTCCAAGTATAAATTATGACATATCTCTAGCTATTGGTTCAGTTCTATGCATTGTATTACTCAGCCTCATTGAAAGAAAAAATTACATTTCATTATGCCTATTGGCATTTTTACCTGTTGCTACGATACTCGCTATTAAACTATTAATTTTGTAGGCATTAAGAATGAGTCTAAAAAAACTCTATTGATGTTTATTGTATTAACATTATCCGTACTTGTTTTCTTAAAAATTGATAGTAAACCCAGTAGTAATCCTATTTACGTAAATAGGGCTAAATTCGATACTATCAATGCTTCTGTGTTCACCACTGGGCATGTCATTTTTACAAAAGAAGCAAAATTATCAGCTGAAGTGGTTGCTAAAGTAACAAACGTTTTCGTAACTGAAGGACAGAGCGTAAAAAAAGGACAACCAATTTTACAACTTGATGATAGTGAAATTATCAAGAATATTAAGCAAAGAAAAATTGCTACTGAAAATGCAAAGTTGAAGGTAGCTCGTTCTCAAATAATTTTGCAAAGTCATGAACTAAAGTTACGGCGTGCGTCTAGAATGGTAAAAATGAATTTATCACAGCAATCTGAACTTGATGACGCTAAGACTGACTTTTTACTTGCAAAAAACGATGTGGATTATTCGCTCAATGCTTTGGAACAATCGTTAACACAACTAGCTTTAGAGCAAGATAAAACCAGAAAAACACTCATAGTATCACCTATTGCACGGCTAGCGCATTTTAATCCCAGACTCTAACAGGGTTGAGCGATAATCATCGTCTAGCCCTGCCATTTTCTTTTTCCTCGCCATACTTGCTGATTGTAAGCGTCTAGGCAACGACACCTAGCTATTTAAAATTCCAAGGCATTAGTGATTCAAGAGCATCAGGATTTTCAGCAATCTGCTCTAAACAGTGGGATATATAGTCATGTACGACAAGGCCGTTAGCCTTAGCGGTTTCCACCAAACTATAGAGAATGGCGCTGGCTTTCGCACCTCTTGGGGTATGGGAAAACAACCAAGCCTTGCGTCCAATCACAAACGGTTTTATGGCTCGTTCTGCACGATTGTTATCAATACTTAACTTACCATCATCAAGGTAGCGTTTGAATTTTTCATACTGATTCAGTGCATAGGTAATGGCTTTTGACAGCGGCCTTTGCGGAGACAGTTTTTCTTTGTGCTCTACAAGCCAGTGATAAAACTCTTCGACAATGGGTTTGGCTTGTTGTTGGCGAGCCTTGTATTTTTCATCGTCCTTCATCTCTTTAATCGATTGCTCTATACCATAGAGTTTACCAATGAAGTTAAGCGCTACGTCGGCTTTACCGGTTGTCTTGTTGTTGCCTTTTGCTTCAATGAACTTGCGACGGATATGAGCAAGACAAGCCACTAAAGTGGCGCTGGTTTTTTCATAACCTTTGTAGCCATCAACGTGCATGTAACCTGAGTAATCATCGAGAAAATCAATGGCGCATTGTCCTGCACGACTGTTGTGATAATCAAATAAGACGATGTTTGTCTTACCTTCAGGTTTGTCATCACCGCAACAATATAACCACATATAGCTGGTCGCTTTGTTAGCTTTGATAACCTTGAGCGGTGTTTCATCCGCATGAATCGCAGGTTGTTGGAGTAACTGTATTTTTAGTGTGTCATACAACGGTTCAAGCAGTTCGCTACAACGAACCATCCAACTTGACATGGTTTTACGATTAATCGTTATGCCGATATCGCCAAACCACGTTTCTTGTCGATACAACGGTAAGCCAAACTGATACTTACAGGTAATGATTTGACTGAGTAAACTTGGCGTAGCAATACTTTTAGGGATGGGGGTTGACGGCATAGGCGCTATCTGGATATCGCTTTGTATGCCCTCTTTTTCACACGCTCTGCATGCGTACTTTGGACGAACGGTTTTAATAACCTTGATATGAGCAGGTACAAATTCGAGCGTTTCACTTTCTGCTTCACCCATTTTATGTAACGCACTTTGACAGTGACTACAGACTTTAGCGTCGTCGTGTAAATCAACCACCACCTCTTTGCGAGGTAAGGCCTCGGGTAATGGTGTGCGCTTGGGTTTTGCTTTTTCGGTGTGTGGTTCATCATTGGCGATGAGGAGCGCTTTTTCTGTGTCAGACAGCGTTTCTATGTCATCCAATTGAGCTTCTACTTCGTTAAATACTTCACCAGCCCCTGGCATTTTCTCTGACTTTTTGCCGTATTCTTTGGCAATCTTGGCGTTATACGCATCAAGTAGTTCTTGATAGAGAGACTTTTGCTGCGCTAACTCTTTGTTTTGCTTTTGCACAACGTACTGCAACTCAAGCAGCATGCTCTTGAGTTGTTCTGGGTCGTTGGGCAATGAGTTGGCATCAAATTTCATGCCGTCAGTGTAGCAATGTTATAGCGCCATTGTGACTGTTCAGCTCAAATAGAAAATCAGATCGTGTCAACGATCGTTGACTTGTGTATTGCGCTATCCCAGATCGGACTGATAATGTAATTCTTGATGACCAAGGACATCGTAACCAGACAATAGCCAAGTGAGTTGTTGCTCTGTTAACACAACATCCTCGCTATCAAGTTGACTTGGCCATTTGAATTTGTGTTTTTCAAGGCGTTTATACCACAGGGCAAAGCCCGTTTTATCCCAATAGACTAATTTCAATTTATCTTTGGCTTTATTAGAGAATAAGAACAGTGCGCCGGTGTAGGCATCGTATTTAAGCTCTTGCTCTACAATAGCAATAAGGCCATCGATGGACTTTCGAAAATCGACTACATCGCGATACAGATAGACAGCGCTTGGATTAACAAACATCTTCATGATGCAACCCCTTAAGCAGCTGTGCCAAGTACATTGGCGATGTTGATTGTGGTAAGCACACCTTGGCGAGGCCTACAGTAAGAACAATAGGAGCTATTTCTGTATTAATTTTTAACGGTTGAGTGACGCAGGCTTTCACAAAGCTTGATGTTTCCTTAGTTAACTTCTTCTTAGTTGCATAAAAGGCTGTGGTTGAAATGTTATTGTCGCGGCAAAAATCACTAACGCTCAAGCCACTGGATTGGTGCAGATTAATGATGTCTTGCCATTGTTCGAGGCTTCGATGTTTACTCATGTTAATCTCCTTAATAAAATTGGAGATACTCTATCCAAGTTAACATATGAAAGGTATGTGTCTTTGGCGAGACGCTTACTGCTGATTTAGTGGTATCTCGTTTAAATAACGCCATAGCTATTTTTCTCATGACGTTAAAAACAAGTGGCCATTGCTTCTTACGTATTCTTGATTCATCTTCCCTAAAATTCATATCTAACATCCAATGCATACTTTCAACTTGCCAATGGCTACGTACAGCATTGAGGGCTTGCTCTGCATTTAACCCTAACGAACTGATATACCAGCGAGTTTCTATTGTATCAGTACCGGCCGATTTATCGTGAATTTCAGCGGTGACTTGAATGACACTCTTTAAACCAGACCATTGGTAATTTTTGGCTAACCAGCTTTTATTAATAAGTAATTGCTGACATGTCCTTGTCTCAATACGTCCATGTCCTGAGCTGATTTCTGTATGTTTATCATAGTTGTTCTTGGCTAATCCTTCGCGCTCATTTTTGTGCCACCAAGCTTCTAATTCACTCTGCATACCTGAGTGGTTACCTTTAAGCGCTAGAATATAATCCGCTTTGTGCTTAATTATTTGTTTAGCGATTTCTTGTTGGCAGTCCATAGCATCAAGCGTAATAATGCTATTTTCTATATCCAACATAGTGAGTAATTCTGGTATCGCTGTGATTTCATTGGTTTTACTATCAACGGCTGTTTGTCCTAGCACTAATTGATGCTGGCAACTCCATGCACTAACGGTATGCAAGGCACTTTTTCTATCTTTTGTTGTAAACGAACGACGTGCAGTTTTTCCATCAATGGCAATGATATCAGCACCTGTGGTTTCAATAAGTGATGATATCCAAGATTGAAAGGCATGCTCTATTTCATCTGCTTTTAACCGACAAATAACACGAGCAATAGTGTCATGTTTTGGAATTCCTGCATTGAAAGTACCGTATTTTTTTAACCAATCAAGTTTTAAGCGCCCAAAGTCTTCAATGTCCTCCCATCCTTCTGCACCAGATAATACAGCACTAATGGCTAGCAAAAGAATATCGATAAGTTCATGCTTTTTACAGCGTTCAATGCGAGGGTCGGTAATTGAATTAAAGTGTTTCAGAAAAGTTGTGCTCATATTAAGTGACCAAGGTGATTATTATGCCTTGATCTGATCGCTACTTGTTCTATAAGTTCAATTTATAATGATCTTGCCGTGCCACCATCACAGTCGTAAACACAATAATTTGGGTTTTTATGAGCTATAGCAATGGGTAATAAGCCATTTATTGGACCAACTTCTATTGGTGCAAACCCAGATATTTTTGTATAATTTTCCTCATACTGTTGAAGTACAACTGACATTCTCTCTGCAAATTCAATTGGTTTTGACAAAGCATCAGGTTTACCTATGCCACCTGCAACAACTGCAAAATCATTCTCCGATATAGATTGAATGTTTTGCAATTCTATCTCAGTAAAGTCATCATTAATTATCTCATTAATAATTTCTATGCCTTGAATAAAAGAACCTCCGCCACCGGCAGCAGAAACACCTAAACCAAGTGCTAAATCCAGGGCAAGATCATGAACTTTCCATTTAGGGCCAAAGTGTGATCAAATAGACTCCTTATCTATAGGAGTCTCAAATGCTATCTGCCTTTAATGAACATTTTTCGCAAATCCCTGATCATCGCCAACAATCAAAAGTTGAGCACAAGCTTCACGATATTCTTCTAACACTTGTAGTTGGAGTGATTTGCGGCGCTGATGGCTGGGAAGCGATTGAAGAAGTGGCGCATAACAAAATTAAGTTATTAAAAAAATATGGCTCTTTTGAAAATGGTATCCCCGTTCACGACACGATTGCACGAGTTGTGTCGTCGTTAGAGCCGACAATGATGCAAAGCTGTTTCATTAACTGGATGAAATCAGCGCAGGTAGAAACGCGCGGCGAAGTAATTGCTATCGATGGAAAGACTGTTCGAGGCTCTTATGATAAGAAATCAAAGAAAAGTGCGATCCACATGGTAAGCGCGTTTGCAGCGAATAATGGTGTTGTATTAGGCCAAGTTAAAACCGCAGAGAAATCTAATGAGATAACGGCCATCCCAGCACTGCTTGATTTACTCGATATTAAAGGAAGTGTTGTCACGATTGATGCGATGGGCTGTCAAAAGGCAATTGCTAAAAAAATATGTGATAAAGAGGCCGATTACGTTATTGCAGTTAAAGGTAATCAAGGGCATTTACACCAATCCATTAAGGATTTTTTTGCCATTTGTCAAAGCGATAACTTTAAAAATGTAGCACATGAGTATTATGAAGAAGTCGATGGTGGGCATGGGAGGGTTGATGTACGCAGATATTGGATCACAGATGTTCTTTCAAGTATTAATGACTTAACATCGCAATGGGATGGATTAATAAGCGTAGGAATGGCTGAATCAGAACGCCATGTTGATGGAAAGATAAGTAAAGAACGTCGTTATTTTATCTGCTCAATAGATGCTGATGCCAAGGTGTTCGGCAACGCAGTTAGAAAGCATTGGAACATTGAGAATCAGCTACACTGGGTGCTTGATGTAAGTTTTAACGAAGACTTAAGTCGCGTGAGACGCTCGAATGCCGCAGAAAACATGTCGGTAATTAGACACCTTGTTCTCAATTTGTTGAAACTTGAAAAAAGCTGTAAAAAAGGTCTGAAAGCTAAGCGCTTCAAAGCAGCGCTCGATACTGATTATGCAGATAAAGTTTTACAGCTTATTTATTGAACACACGTAATCTTACCCTGGTGCTAAATCTTTTAAACCTTCTACATCAATTATAGTATTCATTGTCTATTCCTTTGTTGAAGGTGCTGGATATTGTTCCGTTGGAGGGTAATAAGTTAAATTACTATGATATGTTTTAGATCTAATTAGTGACTGTAACATTGTGATTGCAGCCGCAGTAGGAGCGATTACTGGTACGTTACAATGTTCTCCACCCAACGAAGAGTAATGTGCACTTAATGCAGATTGAACTGGTTCAGCCACACCTAACATTCCAGTACATCCTAAAACAATGGCTTCGGCGCCATCTGTCTCAATAGCGATCGTTGCTTGCTCAACTGTTTTTTTAATAACCAAATTTATGTCTGTTAGATCTGCTACTGGAACACCAATTTGACGATAAGAGACAATTCTTGAATCAACCTCTTTAGCATTACCAATGTAAGAAATCATCGGCAATACACTTTCAACAACAGAGATGATGGCATATTTATAACAAACAAGCTGAGCTTGGCTTACTGAAGGAAAGAAGCCACCTACTATCGGTATTTTTAACTGTTCTCGAAGAGCCTCAACTCCTGGCTCACCAAAACAACTGATAAAAATCCCATCAAATCCATCTTTTTCTGCTTGAATAGCTACTTCGGAAATGAAGGGTGCATTCCACTCCTCTGATTTCCTACTTTGAATGAAGCTTGTTGCTTTTTGGTCAAGGCCTACTACTTCAAAATCAAAATCAGGTGCAAGAACTTCCTCCACTTCTTGCATTACATCATCTATGTACATATCAGCTGCTTCCTGATTTATAGGTAAGATTACTTTAATTTTATATTTAGGATCATCTTTAATTGATTTTTTCACTTTTATTCCTTTTATATCCAAATTTAATTAATAAATTAACTACTTTTATACTACAAAAAATAAAGTCACTATCAGTTTCTCAGAGTGATTACTCAATAAACTGCCACATTAAATCAACAATAATGAGTAATTAAATGCTACATCCTGCTAACAATGAGAAACAATAAAGTAGCACATTTTTTTACAATACAACGTAATAAATTATTACATATTAATAATAAAAAAATTAATATTTACATTTACTAGTAATTTTTACTTAGAATGAATATTCTACCCGTCATTCCGCACTAGTTTTAATAATAAATTAATTGATACGCTGAGCCTAAACAGTCAATGATGGTGCGGTTCCTCTCCTTCACATTGAGTACTAACTGCCGCTCACCCTCTATCGTCAACACATCGATCCCTTGGAAACATAAAAATACCCACCGTGCTGTAGGCTCTTGACCTGGCTTATATTTAAGAGCAGGGAAATAAGCATCTTGTACTTTTAGTTCTTGTCTTATTTTATATTCTAGATCCGCATAAATCATTAAACAGCAAGTCATTACCATCAGCAGTGCTTCGATGCGTTCTGGCTTTTTTAGATATCTCTGAACACATTAATAACGGACTAATTTTAGGTTTATTTAACCCCGTAATTGTTGTTTCAAATGCTATTTCGACATCTAAATATATAGATTTAATTATTGCTCATGAGAAGTAACATTTAGCGTGTAAAGACAATCTAAAGCTGTTCATTTTAGAAGTTACGGAATGTTTATTTTGGTGGAACCCAATAGTCAAAAAGCTCATTAACTATAATCGGTTATTTATTGAAGTGAACTGCGATGAGAGGGCAAGTATTACCTATGGAATAGATAATTACACTGTAAGCGTCTGGCGAAATGCGCATAACATTGCGAATTCCAAATGACTAACATTGCTTTTATTTAAAATAGAGGGGTCAAATGAGAAAGCATAGAAAAAAGCACGAATGGGCAGCAGTCTTTGAAGAGCAACAACGCAGTGGATTAAGCATCATTGAGTTTTGTAAGCTGCATGCCATATCAACAACCAACTTTTATAAGGTGCGAGCGAACATTCGAGGTAAAACATCCGGTAAGCCAGCCTTTATCAAAGCAACGATTACTAAAGATAATGACAATCCTAACGTCACATCAACAAGCCAAGTGTTCAGGCTCACAACAAAACACGCACAAATCATATTGCCAAACCACTGCTCAAGCCAGTTTATCGTTGATATTCTCAAAGGACTGCAAGCATGAAGATGTTTGTCGAACCAGACCAAATCTATTTACATCGCGATTTTGTTGATTTTAGAAAGTCTATTAACGGGCTAACTGAACTTGTTGAAAACTCACTTGAGCGCGATGCTTATACCGGTGAACTATTTATTTTTTGCAATAAATCCAAGGATAAAATCAAGCTGCTTTACTGGGATAAAACGGGGTTTGCCCTGTGGTATAAACGACTAGATAAGCACAAGTTTAAATGGCCCAGTAAAATCAACGAGCAATCACTAGCGCTAGATGTGCAACAGCTTGACTGGTTACTCTCTGGTTTTGATGTGCTTGGCCATGAGACACTTAACTACCAGTCATTATTATGATCTTATTCTCGTCAAGGAACATTGACGAAACTCTCTAGATTACCTCGCATTAATTTCCCCTCAATAGCGCATAGTCGTTGGCTTTTTGTTAAGCTTCTGAGTATGAAAATAGACATTAACTCACTCCCTGATGACCCCGCACAACTTAAGCAAATGCTGCTTGAGTTGCAACGGAGTGTGAGTGAAAAAGATAAAATCATCAGCGAGCAACTATCACAAATAAACCAGTTTATTGAAGATTACGAACTGGCAAAACGTAAGGCTTATGGTAAACGTTCTGAAAAGCTCGCCGGCAACGATGAAGTCTTTAACGAGGCCGAAGAAACGCTCGATGATGAAGATAAAGCGCTTATTGCTCAGAGTGATAATCAACAAGCTGCTCGCGATAAGCAATCACCCAAGCGCAAACCGTTGCCCAAGGATCTTGACAGAGAGATCGTCGTCATTGACGTACCAGATGCTGAAAAAATCTGTGACTGTTGCCAAGGTGAACTTCACCAAATAGGTGAAGCGAGCAGTGAAAAGCTAGAGTTTATCCCCGCTCAAATCAAAGTGATTGAAACAAGGCGGCCTAAATATAGCTGCCGTCACTGCGAGAAAGAAGAAACAAGCAACACTATCAAGGTCGCTCCAGTTCCAGCGTCCCCCATCCCTAAAGGTATTGCCACCGCAAGCTTATTAAGTCAGATAATCAGTGGGAAGTATCAATATGGATTACCGCTCTATCGACAAGAATCTATGTTTAGGGAGCTGGGGATAGAGTTAAGCCGTAAAAGCATGTCGCAATGGGTGATACGTTGTAGCGAGCTTCTTGAGCCAATCACTCAAGCATTAAGGCAGCACTTACTGAAGCAGCGTGTGATTAATGCCGACGAAACGACGTTAAATGTTACCAACGAGGAAAAATCGACTTGTTACATGTGGGTCTATTGCGCGGGCAAAGATAAACTGAGCAACAGCGTTTTGCCAAACATAGTGCTCTATGATTATCAAAATAATCGGCGTGGTGAATGTGTGGTTAATTACCTTGATGGCTATACAGGCTACCTCCAAGTAGATGGCTATCAGGCGTACGGTCAAACGAAAGCTACCTTGGCAGGATGTATGGCGCACGCTCGGCGAAAATTTACCGATGCTAAAGCTGCTCAACCCAAAAAGAAAACCGGAAAGTCAGATGTCGTGTTGTCATTAATCCAAACACTTTATGGCGTAGAGTCTAACTTGGAAGGAAAATCTTTTGATGAAATAAAGGCCAAGTGGCAAGCGCAGTCCAAACCCATCCTTGATAAAATTCAGGCGTGGGCACTAGCGCACCGAGACAAGGTGCCGGAGAAAACGAAGTTGGGGATAGCCATAAAATACTGGCTCAACCAATGGCCAAAACTCATCACTTATCTCGATGATGGGCAAATAAGCATCGACAACAATCGTGCAGAGCGAGCTGTAAAGCCGTTTGTCATTGGTCGCAAGAACTGGTTGTTCTCAAACACGGCGCGGGGTGCAAAAGCCAGCGCGATATTGTATAGCCTCATTGAAACGGTGAAGGCCAACGGCAAGTTCGCCGATAGCTACCTGCAATACTGCCTAAACGAGTTGGCAAAGAATCCAGAAGACGTTGAATATCTGCTACCTTGGAATGTTAAGCTTGTCTAGGTGCCTTGCCTAGACGCTTACTAGCGTTCTATCAAGAACTATTTTATGGTTGATATCAGGTCGTTCATCAAGCGGTAAAGTTGTTCCTTTATGACCGAGTTGCCCACCCGATGCATTTGAACTATTAGCGTTAGGCTTCTTTTTTCGATTAGGATCTGATGATGGTGGTTTACTGCTATTTCGACTGTTAAGGCCTAACCGTTGGGACAATAAAGTGACGATAAGCAACAATAAATCGATAGCGGCACGCATTGATGGGGACAATGTTTTATCCGTCTCGATTTGCTTTTTTATGTTGTCGATATTTTTTTCAATATCGATGCCGCTTATTTTCATTGCTCAAACTACTGAATAGAGAGACCCATAGAATAACGGCTAAGAATGATCAAGCAAGTCGATCATTTTTTATTTTTCAATTAATTTAAAACACTAGCTTTGAAGTGCTGAGTAGTTACATTGGTTCAAACTATCTGGATATTGATTATTACGTGTTTTGTATAATTCAATAATAGCAATTGCCGAAACAAAATTTTGTGTTCCAAATTTGTTATCTGCAACTGGCACTTCAAAATCACATGCCGACAACAAATTAAACGCTAAGCACACAATAAATATCTTAACTAATCTTTTCATTTGGTACTTTTAACCAACACAAGAACCACTAAGAACTTCGCGAGGCACTGTTGTTCTATTAACACCAATAGCTTTCATACCAGGAACAGGTTTAGTACTACCACACAACCAAGAAATAGGACTAGTTGGGCTGCCTTCGACAACAGCAGGACGATACGTTAGTATTTTATCGTGAAATATATTGCTTGCGTTATTGCCAAGATGAATATGAATAGCACCATTTTCAATAACAACTTTAGTAATTCTATTTCCAATTAGTTTATTGGGAGCAGGTACATTCAGTTGATGATTATTTGTTGGAAATTCATAGTTATCTAAATAATATTTAGTCACTTTGTCTCTGAATTGCATCCCCATTGAATAGGCATCGACAAGTTCACTACGTTGAATATAAGTAGTGTATTGCGGTACGCTAACAGATGCTAAAATACCGATAATAGCAACTACTATCATCAATTCGATTAAAGTGAAGCCTTTTATTTTATTCATAATACTAATCCTTGTAAGCTCATTATTGGCTGATAAATTGCGTAAATAAAATTACCGATAACTGCCATTAACCCTAAACCAACAAATGACAAAATACATTTTATATATACTTCAAGCATTTCATTTAATTTCAACGTTTGATAATTGAAAATACTATTCCATTCTTCTATATATCTTTGATTATTTAGCCCATCCAAATAACCTGATATATCTGAAGTATGTTCTCGTGCATCAACTGGCAGAGGGTGCTCTAGCATACTAATAATATTTTGATGTGTTAAACAAATTTTATAAGGAAACAATAATTTAGAAAATTTTGACATCAATGTTTTTTGACTCATTTTGTACGCTTGATAAACAACAATAACTGCCATGAAAATTGTAAACAACACTACTGTTGTCATCAGTGCTATGTGTTGTTCAAACCAATAAAAATGAACAAGTTTTGGAAACTCAATTGCGGCCTGAACTTTGGTAAACGACGGAAGTAAAGTTTGTTGAAATAATAGTGATAATAAACAAAAGAAAAAACCCACAACGACTAAATAAATAAGACTTCTTTTATTTTTTTGCTCAAAGTTACTTTCTTGAGTAATCACAAGATTTCGGTACTTATTAATGCTGGCTATAGCTTCTTTTGGCGCGGTAATTTGGGACATTTTATTTAATAAAATGCTTGTAAAACTTTCCTTTAAAAAAGGTTTCCCATAAAAATCGGACTGAATAGAACTATCAATATTTTTTATAGTACAAGAAAAATTAGTATTTTCAGTAGATGAATCAACTACTTCTCTACAAATATACTGAAATCTATTCCATGACATATTTAAAATCCTTTACTGACGACTAAAACACATTAAATAACTGCTTAAGTGACTGAACCTGTCGCCGGCTAACATCCACTTGTTGATTTGATTTCATTACCGCGACTAAGCTACCGGCGGCCATTCCTTCTTCTAGCCTCAAAATATTATCTATTCTGACGATTTCACTGCGACTGGTTTTGAAAAAATGTGCTGGGTTAAGTCGTTTTTCAACTTTATTCAGCGAAGAGTGAATATAAGACTTTCCTTGGCTGGTGTATACAGCAACATGATTACCAACAGACTCAAAACGCTCAATATCTTCTAAACGAATAATTTGATTGCTATCGCCGATCTTTAACAACAAACCGTGATTATCAGGAAGATAATCAATCACCTCCTCTGTTTTTACATCGCGCGCGAGTTTTACCCGTTCAATTGTTTTAGCTAATCGCTCACTGTTTACTGGTTTAACAATGTAATCAGTGGCATTTAATGAAAATGCATCAACCGCATGCTCATTAAACGCAGTACAGAATACAAATTTAACGGTAGGCTCTATTTGCAGTGCTAATTCAAGGCCTGTCATCTCTGGCATTTGAATATCCAAAAATGCCAGATCTATAGCTGTATTTTCTAAGAAGTCTAATGCTTCTGCTGCTGTTTTCGCTTGAGCGACAACTTCAATATCATCAAATTTTTCTAACAAACGATTTAATTCAACTCTCGCCAATCGTTCATCATCGACAATCAATACTTTAAGCAAGTGGCAACTCCATTTTCACTTCAAAATAGCTATCAGTTTTTGTTTGATGCCAATCATACTTATTACCAAACATTAACGCTAATCGTTGTTTAACATTCTTCATACCAGTATTAGTGCCATCTGCCTGAGACGGTTTATTAATAGAATTTCCCACCATTAATTGCCATCTTTTATTATCGATTTTGGTGGCACTAATCATTATCTTACCCGGTTCGCTATTAGGTGAAATACCGTGTTTAATAGCATTCTCAACGAGGGTTAATAACGTTAACGTTGGAATTTTTTGCGTTAGTAAATCATCATCGATAGTTACACCCAGTTGTAAGCGCTCTTCCAGTCTGATCTCTTCAATCGTTAGATAACGCGAACAAACTTGCCATTCATCATCCATCGAAGATGTCGCTTTTAAATGCGCATGCAAATGAGTTCTAAATAACTCAGATAGCTGTGTAACCGTATCTGCAGCTTTATCTTGATCTTCGTATATGAGCGCTCGAATACTGTTAAATGCATTAAATAAAAAATGGGGATTTAATTGATTAGTTAACTGTTGAATTTGCGCATGATGCATTTCTTTTTGAACTTTCTTACGGTTGATTTGCTGATGCCAAAATAGATAAACAATTGCCCAGCCAATCAATGTTACATACGTATTAATAACAACCCATATAGAAAACTCTATCTTAGAAATATCGACTTTAGATAAATCTACTTTAGAATTTATGGGATCTATCATTTCAAAAATAGCTAACTTTTCAATAGCAAAACTTCCTGCTAAAGAAATACAACTAACAACAAATAAAAATATTAGAAAATTTGTAATAACTCGCTTTGATAACGCATTATTTAAGACGAAAATTTTAATAAAACTGCGAATAAAAAAATGAGTTATTACAAATAACCAAGCTATATCTGCAAGCGTTCTAATAATGATAAAACTATATTGATTTTCAAGTAGAAAAACTTTTTGATAAGTATAAATCGATATAAAAAAGCTAATCAAATAACCAATAAAAGTAACTACTTTATAATTTTTAGTCGAAGTGAATGAAACTGAATAATACGTATTCCACCACTGTCTCATCATTTTTTTATTCATATCGTAATGCATCTACTGGGTTTAATTTCGCGGCCTTAACTGCCGGAGCGAGACCAAAGACTACGCCAATTGCTGTTGTAAATCCAAAAGAAAGTCCTATTGCCCACAATGGCACCATGACACCATTTGATCCCGGCATAAACATAGAGACCATTGAGGCAAGTCCATAACCCAGTAATAGCCCTATTACACCGCCCAAAAGCGACAATAATAATGCTTCAACTAAAAACTGAAACAGAATAAATTGCGGACTGGCGCCTAACGCCTTAGCAATACCTATTTCTTTAGTTCGCTCAGTCACTGATACCAACATAATATTCATAATGCCAATACCACCAACAAGTAGACTGATACCAACGACACCAGAAGCAACGAGTGTGACTGAGGTCGTTATGCTCTCAAATTGTTTTTTCGTTTTTTCAGCTGTGATAAATTCAAAATGATCGACATCGTCACCACTTAGTTTGTGCTTTTGTCGTAATACTTGGCGAATATTTTCTTTAATGTTTTTGAAGTTAGCACCGTCAGCAGGTCTAAACATAATATCGATGTTATCTGTCGCCTGACTGCCATTTAACGATCGTACTGTGCTAAAGGGTGCAATGATGTAGTTGTCTTGGTCAAAGCCAAATAAACTACCACGCTTCTCTGCAAGTCCTATTACTCTAAACCAATCACCGCTAAGGTTAATAAACTCGCCAACAGGATCTGCTGGCATGTTAAGTTTTTTAGCCACTGATGCGCCAATAAATGCCACACGGCGACGACGTAAATCATCACTTTCAGATAGAAAGCGCCCGAGCTCTGGATAAACATGAATGACGGCCTGGTAACTACTGTCTGTTCCAATGATTTGGGTTTGCGTGTTGTTGCGTCCATATTGCACACTAGAACCGAGACTAAATGCGCGCATAACAGCAGTCATATCCTGCACATTTTTTATTTTTCCTTTAAGCAATAAAAAATCGTCATAACTAATTTTATTGCTCGTACCTAACATCTCTTGCTCAGGGTTAGTGTAAGCTCGTAATGTCACCATATCACTGCCAAGATCATCAAGTTGGTCAGTTATATTTGCACTCAAACTCTCCATAATGGCAACAACAGTAATCACAGCACCAACACCAATAATAATACCTAAAGTGGTTAATGCACTGCGCATTCCATGCGCCGTTATAGCTTGAGTAGCCGCCTTTGAACCTTCAAAGAACGCGTGCAATATTTTACGCATGTTGAGCTTCCTTGTGATTTTCAATATCACTTTCTATTTCACCATCAACTAACCTGACAACTCGTCGACAATGATCGGCAATGTCAGCCTCGTGAGTCACCAGAATAATGGTATGTCCTTGATCGTGTAATTCATCAAACAAGTCCATAATATCGCGTGTTGTTTTACTATCGAGATTACCAGTAGGCTCATCGCCCAGAATGATTGCAGGATTAGTAACAAGCGCCCTTGCAATAGCTACACGTTGACGTTGACCACCAGAGAGTTGATTAGGTAAGTTTTTAACCTTATCGCTTAACCCAACGCGTTTAAGAGCGTCTAATGCTAACTTTTTTCGCTCACTGTTAGGCATAAGACGATAAATAAGCGGCTGCATTACGTTTTGCAAAACGCTTGCGCGTGGCAATAAATTAAAGCTCTGAAAAATAAAACCTACGCCATAATTACGAATTTCAGCGAGCTCAGCTTCACTTTGACTCGCGACGTTTTGATCATCAAGCCAATATTCACCATCGCTAGGATTATCTAAACAGCCTAAAATGTTCATCAGTGTGGACTTTCCAGAACCTGAAGGCCCTGTAATAGCAACGTATTCATTTTTATGAATTGATAAGTCGACATTTTTTAACGCATAAAACGCTTCGTCCGCCATATGGTAACTTTTACTGACATTATTGATTGCGATGACCGCTTTACTCTCATGTGAATTCATCATTAACTGTCCTTTTTCAGGCGTAGTTCACTACCCTCTTTAATATCACTCATCGTGCGGCTAGGACCAGTAACAACGACTTGTTGAGCAGTTAACCCGTTGGTTATTTGTTGACGAGTATCTGTCGCCATTCCAACATCCACCCATTGTTTTTTAGCTCTGTCATTATCAATAACCCAAACATAATTTTTATCATCATCTTTTAAAATGGCAGAAATAGGTACACTTAAAGATTCATCTGATTGGGCAGTAATAATTTCTGCACGGCAGCTCATGCCAGGATAGAGGTGCTGACTGTCTGTCAACAACACTTTAACGCGAAAATATAAGCCTAATCCTTGGCGATCAGCTCGTGCAGATGTACCAATACTTGTTACATCACCAGAAATTGATTTTTTAGGATTAGCAGCAGAGAATACCTCTACTTTCATGCCTGGTTGCACACTGGCAATATCTGCTTCATCCACACGTAGTTCAGCAAGAATAGTTTTAGGATCAGCTAAGGTCATTAATGCTGAACCAACAATATTGGTCGTGCCAGCAATGACAGTTTCTCCCGGTTTCACGTCAACAGCAGCGATAAGTCCTGGCATTGAAGCTTTGAAAGTCGTTTTATTTAATCGATCTTTTGAAAAGTCTAACGATGCTTTGTTTTGATTTAAGCGCTCTTGTGCTGCCTTAACTTTAATTTGAGAAACATTTAACTGACTCTTAAATTGCGCTAAATCATCTGCACCAATGAGTTTTTGCTTAAATAGTTTAGATTTAACCGCGTATTGGCGACGCATTTCATTATATTGTTCTGTGACAAATTCAATTTCGATTTTTTGCGCATTGACGGCTGCCTGATTATTAGCAACATCTGCCGCAAATGCCGTTTGATCGAGCTGCATCAAAACTTGTCCTTGTTCGACATATTCACCCTCTTCAACCAGAACCTGCGTTACTATCCCTGTAACTTCTGAGCGAATTTGAATTTGCGTATTAAAAATCAAGTTGCCTGAGGCTAAAATACTATCAGAGAGCACCTCTTTAGCGACTTGTTCACTGTTAACTTGCAAACTCTGCTGGCTCTTATCCATTTTTTTCCAAACCACTAACGTAGTAACACTGCTAATAATGGCCAACAATATAATGATTTTTTTCATTATTCTTTCCTTATAAATCAAACAGTAAATAGCTTGTATTAAGTAAATAAAACAAACCATCCTAGGAAGATCACAACTAACGGTAATGCTGAGAAAATAAACGCCTTAACCATTGGCATTTTACAACAACGGTTGAAACCAATAGCAGCAATAACAATTGACCATAATGAGAATAGATTAATAGATTCAGCCCATTGATAAAGAGCATCACCAGGTAAGTAGCCTAATACAAGCTGATTTAATGATGCGTAGTTAATTAAAGATAATGGTAAATCACCAGATGCAGCAGTAAAAAATAAAGCACAGAAGCCTAATGTATTAACTAACCCTGGCATCTGAGTCCAAATAGTGAAAACAAACCAATCACCAAATTTAAAATCGGGTTTAGTGTTAGCAGCACTCGAACCAATAACCAAGTAGTACACCGTAAAGATAAGCGTAATAGCCGGCAACATAAATGCAGAAGAGACAGCTGCCATGATGCCCATGTAGTCAGCAATCATTTCCATACCTTGTTTTGCCGCTTCTCGTTCGGAAGTAGACATATCACCAGCAGCCATTAATTGTTGTTCAATTAACCACTCTGGCGACATCCCACCGAAAAACATCATTGAAGAAACGGATGTCACAGCAATAATCAATAGTAGACCAAGCACAGCCCACTTTTTATTTTCCTTTAAATTATCGAATACAGATTTAGGTTCGACGAATATATTGACCAACGACATTGGTGTTGAATTACTCATAAATAAGTCCTTGTAGTTTAATTTTTTAGAATAGATGAAGCCATTAGCGTCAGACTAAAACTCGGTAATAGATGTTTGATTAACGTTTGTGAGTCCATAAAAACGACATCAAAGTTAATAAATTTAACAACATTGAGATATTCAGTCATGTATCAGCTCCTTTTTTGATGCTGATATATTACTGATGTGTGAAAAAGAAAATGGATAAAAGTGATGAACGGTCAATTGGCGTGATTTTCGGTTTTAAACCTAATTTGGGGCTTCACTTGCTAATCTCTACATTTGTAGATAAGGTATATCTACAAATGTAGAGATTGAGAAATAAATAATGTCACTAACTAACTTTGAACTTGAAGTTATGCAACTATTTTGGGAATTAGAAAAAGCGAGTGCTCCTCAAGTTCATAAGCTTATCGAGCAAAAGCGTTCTGTAAAATATTCTACCGTCAAAACAATTATTGATAGATTGGAAAATAAAAAATCAATAAAAAGAAGTGGTAACCAAGGACGAACTATTTTTTATGTTCCAATTAATGAAAAGAAAACAATCAAAATTCCGTTGATTAGAAATTTTATTGATAAAGTTTTCTTAGGTAATAGCCGCCCATTAGCAGCTCATATACTCGAGCAAGAGATACTAGATCTAGAAGATATCGAATATTTAGAAAATATTTTAAAGAAAAGGAAGAAGGATTTAAAATAAATGGAAGATTACCTTTTCGTTAGCCTGTGTATATCAATTGCTGTTTTGATACTATTAAAGTACAGCAAATTACCTAATAGATTTAATTATTATTTGTCTAATTTAGCTATCGTCAGTTGGCTAATTCCTTATTCATTTTTAGCTAAGCTTGTCCCCGAAACAGCTTTAAAACAGCCACTAATTCTAGCTATTTATTCTACCAACTCACCACAAACCGTCATTTCTCACACCCAGAGTAATAGCGTTTATGATTATTATTTTTTGATCTTATTTCAATTATTAATAGCTATTGGTGTACTGATATTAGTCAAAAATATTCTGCATTTTTATCGCTGGAAAAAGCAGATAATTAGTGATCCATCATTCAATGTTAGTCGACATTTAAGTACTCGTTATTCGGCGCCTGTTTATATCTCTGAACACATTAATAACGGACTAATTTTAGGTTTATTTAACCCCGTAATTGTTGTTTCAAATGCTATTTCGACATCTAAATATATAGATTTAATTATTGCTCATGAGAAGCAACATTTAGCGTGTAAAGACAATCTAAAGCTGTTCATTTTAGAAGTTACGGAATGTTTATTTTGGTGGAACCCAATAGTCAAAAAGCTCATTAACTATAATCGGTTATTTATTGAAGTGAACTGCGATGAGAGGGCAAGTATTACCTATGGAATAGATAATTACACTGAAAAATTAGCAGACTTAATTCTCTTAAATCACCAAACAATAACACAGCCTGTACCAACAGTAATTTCAACTAATAAACACAATATTTATAGAGTCAAACGACTCAAGGAGAAAAGAAAAATGACATATAAAAACAAGCTTATCTGTTCACTAATAATAATATTAAGTAGTGCTTTGGTATCGTGGAATACGTTAGCTACTGCCACAAAAGATAATGATAAAACAAACCAACAACTTGGCGCATTTATTGAAATTGATATGTTGATTTCGAACCAACTTCAAAGCGATGAACAAGACACTTATCAAAATAAAATATCGTTATGGACTAATTTTGATGAGCAAGTTAGTTTCAAAACCAATGATGAATTAAGCATCAATCTTAAAGCCATTGATTTAGGTGAATCTGTACGTTTGGAGTATGAATTAATTGAATTACAAAAAGGTCAGCAAACAGTAGTTGAATCCCCTAAAATTTTAGTAACACTTGGAAAGGAAGCCGTTGTTGAAATTCGTAATCCTGATATCAGTAAATATAACTATTATATTTCAACTGTAACATCTAAAAAGTTAGATCCTAGCTTAAATTAAGTAACTAAAATGGAGGATAGTTATTACTAATCATCCTCCATTTATCACCTAACTTGCTTTCTTAAGCAGGCCTTTCTTTTTCATATAAACCAATAACAGTGAAATAGCCGCCGGTGTGATACCAGAAATACGGCTTGCCATACCCAATGTAGCAGGGCGAGCTTCAGTAAGCTTTGCAACCACTTCATTTGATAAACCAGATACTTGGCTATAATCTAAATCGATTGGCAATAATGTGTTTTCATTGCGTTGTTGTTTTTCAACTTCGTCCATCTGACGTGCAATATAACCTGCATATTTGATTTGAGTTTGAACTTGATAGGCCGCATCTTCTTTCTCAAGGCCAGGGCCACAACCATCAATTTTCATAAGATCATCGTAAGTTAATTCAGGACGGCGTAGCAGTTCTTCTAAATTTGCTTCACGACTCATTGGATTTTTTAATAATCCATTAAGTTGTTCAGCTTGTTCACTTTTAGCTTGGATCCAATGAGACGATAAACGTTGTTTTTCTTGTTCAACACTCTCAATTTTTTCGTTAAACAATTTCCAACGATGATCATCCACTAAACCAAGTTCTCGACCTTGCTCTGTTAAACGTATATCCGCATTGTCTTCACGTAATAACAAACGGTATTCTGCACGTGAAGTAAACATGCGATAAGGTTCTTTAGTACCAAGTGTTGATAAATCGTCAATTAACACGCCCATATATGCTTGGTTACGTTGTGGTGACCAAACGTCTAAATCTTGTGATTGACGAGCGGCGTTCATCCCCGCAATTAATCCTTGAGCGCCAGCTTCTTCATAGCCAGTTGTGCCGTTAATTTGACCCGCAAAGAAAAGACCATTGATAAATTTGTTTTCAAGGCTTGGTTTTAAATCTCGAGGATCAAAATAATCATACTCAATAGCGTAACCTGGACGTGTAATGAAGGCATTTTCAAAACCCTTCATTGAATTTACTAGTTCAACTTGAACATCAAAAGGTAAGCTGGTGGATATGCCATTTGGGTAAACTTCATTAGTTGTTAACCCTTCTGGTTCAACGAATATTTGATGTGAGTTTTTATCAGCAAAACGAGTGATCTTATCTTCAATTGATGGACAATAACGTGGGCCAGTTCCTTCGATCACGCCTGTAAACATTGGGCTGCGATCTAATCCGTTACGAATAATATCATGCGTATTCTCATTGGTATGAGTGATATAACATGGGATCTGTTGTGGATGATCGCTTTTATTACCAATGAATGAAAATGTTGGTAATGGGGTATCACCTGGTTGCGCTTCTAATTTAGAAAAATCAATAGTGCGAGCATCAATACGTGGTGGCGTTCCAGTTTTTAGTCTATCAACACGCAATGGTAATTCTCGTAAACGAGCGGCTAACTTTATTGACGCAGGATCACCAGCACGACCACCGGTATGATTTTCTAATCCAATATGAATGGTTCCACCTAAGAAAGTTCCTACCGTTAGCACGACAGCTTTGGCAGTGAATTTAATACCCATTTGAGTTACAACACCACAAACTTGATCGTTTTCAACGATGAGATCATCACATGATTGTTGGAAAATAGTCAGGTTAGGTTGATTTTCTAATTTAGCGCGCACAGCTGCTTTGTATAAAGCGCGGTCAGTTTGAGCACGTGTTGCCCGAACTGCTGGGCCTTTACTTGAATTAAGGGTTCGAAATTGAATACCTGCTAGGTCAGTAGCCTGAGCCATATATCCGCCCAGTGCATCAATTTCTTTAACCAAATGTCCTTTACCAATACCACCAATGGCAGGATTACATGACATTTGACCTAAGGTATCGATGTTATGCGTTAACAACAGGGTATTTTGTCCCATACGCGCAGCGGCTAGGGCAGCTTCAGTGCCTGCATGACCACCACCAATGACAATTACATCAAACTGTTTGTTAAATAACATTTCTCGTACCACGTGTTTCAAAAGGACGGATATTCTACCAATTTTTTAACCGATCTAAAACGATCATTTTTCGATGATCCAATACATAATATAAATAGAATTATTTAAAGATCTTTATTATCTCTTATTATTAATGATCGCTTAGATCTGTGTGTAAGTGATCTAAGATCCTGATGATCATGATCTTAATGGTGATCATAAAGTGTTAAATGATCACGATCTATCTTGGGATCAAACTGTGTATAAAAACGCTAGTTATCCACAGGGTGATTTGTAATTAAAGTTATTAACGAATAAGTATTTTTTTTAGGGCTGATATAAAGTAGTTATTCACAGGTTTAATTGTTCGAAAAATGAGTTATTGGATAACTTTTTTAGATCTAAAACCTAAAAAAACGGATCTCATGATGAAAATTAGATCCGTTTTTAGATGATCTTGTTGATGAATTTAGTGCGATCTTTGACGATGTGATCACATTATTTTTAACCTGAAAGCTTATCTTGCCACTGCTCAAACCAATGTTGAGCGTGATCTTCTGGTATTTCTCCGGTGCTAACATCGATATTTAGTGAGTCAATGATCTGTTTTGCACCGCGATCCTTAAGCATTTTGTCGACGGTTTTACCTGCTTGGCAAAATGTATCGTAGTTAGTGTCACCTAGCGCACAGACAGCGTAATCGATGTGTTTTAGGTTAGTTTGAATGGCAAGTTGATCTATAAAATTTAAGATATTATCTGGAAAATCACCTGCTCCATGGGTTGAAGTACAAAGGATCCATATTTGCGGTATGGTTAGATCGAAATCGTTAAGATCGGGAGCTAGATGTTGGTTCACTTCGCGATCGTCAGGCACAAGTGTTGCCAAATGATCCGCGACATATTCACTTGATCCAAGCATGGTACCGACAATAAAGTGGATTGGTTTCATGTTATTTCCTATTTAAAAAAACTTGCTTCATCACCACTGTAGGTAATAGAGCGTAAACAAAATTGCTGACATTGTTGAATGAGCTTAATACGCTCGAAAGTAGGCATTTGTTGATGCTGCCAACGTAATGGAATAAGTGTGGCTTCATTCAAGGTGCCCATGATTGCGCTAGCGACAATATGAGACTCCTGATTTAAAAAGCTACTTTGTTTGATCCCTTGATCTATGATCTGAATAAATATTTGTTTGAATTGATCTTTAAAACGTAATCGGTGTTGTTCTATTGATTCTGATAACGGTTCGGCAAAGAGAGCGTATGACAGTTTGTCGGACATTAAAGCGCGAGAAAATAGCTGTTCTAATGCTGTTGTTAGTTGTTCTTTAGGATCGCTTGAAGTAAAAATTTGTCCATGATCGAGTAATAAGTCTTGTTCTGTAAGTTCACAATAAACCTGTTCTAGTAAGTGGTTTTTACTTTGGTAATGCTTATAAACAGAGCCAACAGCAAGACCTGAGTGATTGGCCACTTTTTTGATAGTTAATCCGTTAAAGCCTTCTTGTGAAACAATAGACTTTGCTGCATTAAGTAGCTTTATGCGCTGCTTTGTCATGTGAGCGCGTGTTTTTTCGGTTGGTCTATAAGCCATAAATTACTAATTTAGTTAATTTTTAGTTAGCTTACCTACAACATGCAAAAATGTGAATTATTGTTCACTTATTTGGCTGGTTTAGCGAGTAAATAGTGTAAATCTTCAGGGAGAGCATTCTTTCCAAAGCGTTTTTCAAACTGATTAGCTTGTGACTTAGCTATTTCACTTTGCCCATTCTTCAGGTGTTCTCTGATTATTTTAATTAAACGTGCTGTTTCAACAGGTTCAATTAACATTTTAGCCCTAGCTTGTTTTGCAAGTCGAGCTTTTTGAACGGTTTTATCTGAAAAATTGTGCACTTCTTGGCTATTTTTAGGAAGAAGACTTAGTGGCTGCGCGTCTGTTTGTGGTGAGTGAGGATGCACATCTAATATTTCTTGAGCTTGTTCTGTTGTTGGTTCAAAAGACTCTTCCGTGATAGTAGGAGACTGATAATTAGCCGGAAAATTTAGCACCAATAAACCCACCAGCATTATGCTAGCGACAAGTGATAGAGGCAGGTAAGTTTTTAGTTTATTCGAGCTCTTTTGTGTTGTTACTTGTTGCACACTTAGTTGCGCTAATTCAGTTATCTTGTTGTCGACATTGATGGGTGGCATCTGTGTCGCTTGTTTTTTATATTGCTTATCGATGTCATGATCGGTCATGTTATTGTTCTCCAGTCATGTTATTTAACGATAAACATTTACGTAGCGATTGATAGGCATATCGCAGGCGACTTTTTGCTGCTTCTAAGGAGCAATCGATAATTGTGGCGATCTGCTCTAAATTTAAATCAGTTTCTTGTTTGAGTAAAAATGTTTCCAATTGAATCGTTGGTAATTTTTTTAAACAATAATCTATGGTTTTCTTTTGTTGTCTAGATTCAGTTTGTTGTTCAGGTGAATGTACAGTATCTATTTCAATTAATTCTATATCTCTGTCTTGCTCTAAAGGAGCTTGTTGACGAGCAAAGCGTCGATGATGATCAACAATAACATGATGAGCTATGGTATAGAGCCAAGTTGTGAATTTAGCTGTTGGCTCATAATTATCTTTGGCATTAATGAGTTTTCCCCATAGCTCCTGCATTAAATCATCAGCCATAGATTGATCGCTACATTGCTTAAGCATATAGCGATAACTAGGACCTTTGTGACGGGCATATAGCAAATTAAACGCCATTAAATCGCCCGCCTTAAAGTCAATCATTAGTTGATTATCTGTACGCTTGATGACAAGTCCTTAGTCGTTGTAAGTTGTGTTTCTAAATCTTTAGCACTGCGTAACATTTGAATAAACTCGCTGCGATAACCAAAGTTATCTTGCCCTTTATTTTCTTGCGCTAAGATAATCATATCGTCAATTGAATAATCTTTCAGATATTTTGTTCCTCGCAAAGATTGAGAAAATGCGGCAACTGCTGAAGCGAATTTAAAATGCTGACTTGGCGAAGTATTTAGCTGGTCTTTATTAACAACCTGACTTATAAGCTTACTTTGCTGTTGGTTTGGTAATTTATAGCGTAATTTTATCTGTGCAATTTCAGACAATGAACTGTTCGTTGAAATTTGAGGTGTTTGATATTTTAAAGTATCGACTGTTGATTGTTGCGCGTTGTTTAATGTTAGTTCATATAAGGCAGTCACTTGATGTCCTGCACCTATTTCGCCTGCATCCACTTTATCATTATTAAAATCTTCATTGGCGAGAGCACGATTTTCGTAACCAATTAATCGATATTCACTCACGAGATTTGGATTAAATTCTACTTGAATTTTTACGTCATGAGCTATGGTATTAAGCGTTGATGACAACTCGTCAACCAATACTTTGCGGGCTTCATTGATATTGTCTATGTAAGCGTAGTTACCATTACCTACATCGGCTATTTGTTCCATGAGATGATCGTTGTAGTTACCTTGGCCAAATCCTAGTGTTGTTAATGCTATGCCTTGTTTACGTTTTTGTTTAACGAATTCTTTTAGTTGTTCAACGTTATTTAAACCCACATTAAAATCACCATCAGTTGCGAGAATAACGCGATTAATGCCATCTTTAATGAAGTTTTCACTCGCAAGGTTGTACGCAAGCTCTATACCTTGAGCGCCGTTTGTTGAGCCCCCTGCACTTAATTTATTTAAGGCATTGCTAATCGTTGAGTATTCGTTACCGGGAGTTGGTTTTAATACCATTCCTGCTGCGCCAGCGTAAACGACTATTGAAACACGATCATCAGCGTCTAGTTGCTTGGTGAGCATTTTTAATGATTGTTTTAGTAATGGTAATTTACGCGCTGAATTCATTGATCCTGATACATCTAGTAGAAATACCAAATTTGCGTTACCTAATTGATCTTTGGGCACGTCGTAGCCCTTCAAACCTATTTTTAGAAGCTGTCTATCGCTATTCCAAGGTGCTGTCATCAATTCAGTATTTACAGAAAATGGTTGTGTATTGTTTTGAGGCGCTAATTGGTGGTAATCAAAGTAGTTAAGCATTTCTTCGACTCTTACCGCACCTTTAGGTGGTAATTGCCCCTGATCGATAAAACGGCGGACATTGGCGTAACTTCCTGTATCTACATCGATAGAGAATGTTGAAAGCGGTGCGTTGCTAACCTGTTTAACGCCATTCTCATCAAGTTGTTGATACTTTTCACTGGTTGTCGGAGTTGGATGCGGTATTGGCATGATATTCATTGGTTGCGCCATCTTGTGTCGTGAAAATTGCTGGCTTGGCATCGGTTGACTAACCAATTGCTGAGCTTCATTACTCACTATTCTTTGATCTTGTTGTATATCTTTGATTGCTAATTGCTGAGTTTTTTTAATTTGCTTTTCTTCTTCATTCTTCGTTGCTTGTGGTGAAGAGCCTGTGCAACCAATCATACTAAGTAATAAAGTTAACGCTACGCTCATCGCTGCAATTTGCTTGGTGTGTAAATTCATAATGACCTCGTGGGTTTAATTCATGTGAGTTGTTATAGCTATAAACGATAGGGTTTTGAAAAAGGGTTATTTATTTTCAATTATTTTTTATTTAGTTGAATACGTATGCAGCCAATTGAGCATTGGGGAGGTCACGAGTTACTATTTTTTGTTCAATAATAATAATTTAAAGGTGTGTTATGCGTTTACCATTGTCGTTGTGTACGGCGTTATTAGTTGTTACATCAACTCAATCTTATGCTGAAACTGTTAAGGTGAAATCGCCTGATGGCAAGCTTGTCGTAACGGTTTCTGATGACGCTAACTTTCCTTCTTATCAAGTTTCCTTAGATGGAAAGCCTGTAATTAATGCGTCGCGCTTAGGTCTAGCCTTTAAAGCGCAAGGCGAGTTCAGCCAAGGTTTTTCTATTAAAAATAGTCAACAGTCTTCAGCTGACTCAATATGGCAACAGCCATGGGGAGAAGCTAAAACTATTCGTGATCATTACCAACAACTAACGGTTAATTTTGGCCATGATAATCAAAAACTTGATGTAACTTTCAAGGTTTACAACGAAGGTATTGGTTTTCAATATCACGTGCCTAATCAAGCAAACATGAAAGGTAATGTTGATATCACTAACGAATTTACCGAATTTTCAATTGCTAATGCTGACAAAGCGCAATCGTGTTGGATCCCTGCTCGTGGTTGGAACCGTTATGAATATGTTTATGAAAACACAACCGTTTTTAAAGCAGCTCATGTTCATATACCATTTACGCTGAAAACTGAGCAAGTTGTTCATATTAGTATTCATGAAGCGGCATTAGTTGATTATGCTGGCATGACACTAAATCAACGTCGTCCAGGGACATTTAAGGCGGATTTAACACCGTGGTCTGATGGTATTCTAGTTAAGAAACAAGCTGGTTTCACAACGCCATGGCGTACTATTAAAATTGGCCGTAAAGCGGTTGATTTAGTCAATTCAAATATCATTCTTAACTTAAATGAGTACCTACATTCGGTTCAGCAAGCTACAAAGCGTGGCATTAGCATTAATACGCATGAGCCGGTTAAAGACACCGGATTACGCCGCACTTACCCAAACTGGATCGCGAGAGAGGGCGCTTGAGGCCAAGAATTTAATGCTTGGGGGACACCGCCAAATCCTCCAGAGCATATCACTAATTTAATATTAACCCGCATGTTATCTGGAACAATGGACTTTACACCGGGTATTTTTGATTTAGGTTTCAACGGTATAGGAGATGCAAGCGTTAACCGCCCACAAACGACGTTAGCTAAACAACTTGCTTTGTATGTTGTGCTTTATAGTCCAATTCAAATGGCGGCTGATTTACCACGAAACTATAAAAAACGCCCAGCAGCAATGCAGTTTATTAAAGATGTTCCAACTGATTGGCAAACAAGTATCGCTGTCGATGGTGAAGTAGGGGATTTTGCGGTGATTGCTCGTCAGCAACGCGACAGTGATGATGGGTTCCTAGGCGCTGTAACTGATGAAGAAGCACGTCAACTGACGGTTAAACTCGATTTCTTAGCGGTAGGTAAAACTTATGAGGCACAAATATACCGCGACGGTAAAGATGCTGATTGGGTGAGCAAGCCTTATGAAATGGTGATCGAGAATAAAAAAGTCACTAATAAAGATAGTTTGAATTTACCACTAGCAACAAGTGGTGGTGTCGCTATCCGTTTTAAGGCGCTTTAATAATTGATTCGTAATACTTGTATATGATGACGAAAACCGACATTATGACAAAATGTCGATTACAAATTGTGAAAATGTATGAGTGTTACGTTTTATCGTGTTAAAGAAGGGGAATTTGCGCGATTGGTAGAAACTGAGTCTATCACAAAGTTTATTGCCCAAGAAAGTGAAAACAGCCCATTAAAATTCTCATTAGTGGGTATCAATCCTTCTCAAAAACTCGCCTACATTGTCCGCCATGGCCGAAATGATGATTTACGAACATGGCGTTTAGATACATTAAGTGCTTTCATTAAGAAACTAGGTATTACTAGCTTGGAAGTGCAATTTAATTAATTACTTACCAATACAAAATGATGTAAAGATGCGGCTGAGTAAATCATCGCTGGTGAATTCGCCAGTAATTTCACTTAAGCATTGCTGCGCGACACGTAATTCTTCAGCCAGTAATTCGCCAGCATTAAAACCAACAAGTTGATCTTTACCAATATCAATATGCTCTTTGGCTTGCTCTAGGGCTTCTATATGGCGTGCTCGTGCCATGAAACTACCTTCGCCAACACTTTGGTAGCCCATGCAGTCTTTAAGGTGATTTTTCAGTAGTTCAACGCCATCACCTGTTTTGGCGGACATATTGAAAATAGGGTAGTCGTTATCGCTGCTTTCACCGGTGATGTCGCCACTTAAATCGGCTTTGTTTCGAATAACAGACACGCCAGTGTCACTAGGTAATTTAGCCATAAACTCAGGCCAAATTTTATGGGGATCGCTGTGATTTGTTTCGGTGCTATCAACCATAAATAATACGCGGTCGGCTTGATTAATCTCATCCCACGCACGTGAAATACCAATCTGTTCTATTTTGTCAGGACTTTCACGTAGGCCTGCTGTATCAATGATATGTAACGGCATGCCATCGATGTGAATGTGTTCACGGAGTACATCACGCGTTGTTCCAGCAATGTCTGTCACAATAGCAAGCTCTTGGCCAGATAGGGCGTTAAGTAATGATGATTTACCTGCATTAGGGCGACCTGCAATAACTACACGCATGCCCTCACGCAACAAGCTACCTTGGCGGGCTTGTTGACGAACTTTATCTAGATGCTCAATGATGGCATTTAAATCGCCTAACACCTTGCCGTCAGATAAAAAGTCAATTTCTTCTTCTGGAAAATCAATCGCGGCTTCGACATAAATTCGCAGACGAATAAGGGCCTCAACAAGCTCATTAATATGTTGTGAGAAATCACCTTTCATTGATTGTACTGCTGACTTAGCTGCTTGCTCTGATGTTGCATCTATAAGATCGGCAATAGCTTCGGCTTGCGCTAAATCCATTTTATCGTTCATGAAAGCCCGCTCTGAAAACTCACCAGGTCGGGCAGTGCGGATCCCTTTAATTTTTAGAATGCGTTTAATCAGCATATCAACAATGACAGGGCCACCGTGACCTTGGAGCTCTAAAACGTCTTCGCCAGTAAACGAGTTTGGATTATTAAAGAATAGGGCGATGCCTTGATCTAACTCGCTGCCATCTTCATTTAAAAACGAACAGTAGTCTGCCATACGTGGTGTTGGTATTTTACCGAGTAATTGCGTGGCAACATTAGTCGCTAATGGACCTGAAATACGGACAATACCGACACCACCTCTACCTGGTGGTGTTGCTTGGGCGACGATGGTGTCTGTGTCAAAGCTCATAATGGATTCTTTAAAGTAGTGAACAATTAATGGGCGGGATTTTAGCACAGGGTTTGTAAAAGATAGGCATAAAAAAAGCGGCTTAGCGCCGCTTTTATGCTTAGGATGAGTAGTAAGCCGCAATATCAGTGATGATATAGAGAGCGACTATGCTCAGGGCGAGTGGTATGCCGCAGTATCAAGGATGATAAAGAGCGGCGATACATTCGCTAAGTTATTTTTTTGCTGCTTTCTCATCTTCTTTATCGATGGCACGATAAATATACATCTGCTGTAATAGAGTAACAATGTTACTTACAACCCAGTATAGAACTAGACCTGATGGGAACCATAAGAAGAATACAGTAAAGATAAGTGGCATAATTTGCATCATTTTCTGCTGCATTGGATCGGCAGACATCGATGGTTGCATCTTACTCATATACCACATACTTAAACCCATTAAGATAGGTAACACATAAGATGGATCTTTAACTGATAAATCAGTAATCCACAACATAAACGGTGCATGACGTAATTCTACAGACTCTTGTAACATCCAGAATAAACCTAAAAAGATAGGCATTTGGAATAGCAATGGTAAACAACCACCTAATGGGTTTACTTTTTCTTTCTTATACATCTCCATGGTGGCTTGACCCATCTTCTGACGGTCATCACCATAACGCTCTTTTAATGCTGCCATTTTAGGTGCCAGTTTGCGCATTTTAGCCATTGAAGTGTATTGTTTTTTCGTTAATGGGTACATCAATCCACGAACGGTGAAAGTTAGTAATACAATTGCAAAGCCCCAGTTACCGACTAAACCATAGAAGAAGGTTAGCAACCAATGTAATGGTAGTGCCATCCACCAAAGGAAGCCATAATCTACGGTTAAATTAAGCGTTGGTGATAATGCTTCTAGGCGATCTTGTAATTTAGGACCTGTATATAAGGTTGCATTGAATGTTTGAGTCGTATTAGGCGCAATTGTCGTTGGTTGCCCCATGAAACCAATAGAGCCAAACTCATTGCTTGAAGTCATACTCGTGTACAAACGATTTTCTTGGTCATTACTTGGTACCCAAGCGGTAACAAAGTAATGTTGAATCATTGCAACCCAGCCACCTTGTGTGATTTCTTTTAGGTTGGCATCTTCCATATCACCGAAATCATACTTTTGATATTTTTCTTGCTCAGTCGAATAAGCTGCGCCGCGATAAAGTTGCATCATCATGTTGCTTTCTTCAGTTGGTTTAACCACGCTTTGCGTTAGTTGGCCCCACTGTTGAACTAAGATATTTTGGCTTGAAGTGTTGTTAACGCGATAACCTATATCAACGTTATAGGCGTCACGCTTAAAAGAGAATACTTTATCAAATACAATGCCATTAGCATCGGTGTAAGTTAAAACAACTTCCAATGTATTCTGATCTGCTTCTAATACATATTTAGGTTGTGCTGAAAGATAAAGAGGACGTGAGTCACGCTTAGCATCGTCTGGTCCATTTGCACCGATTAAGCCACTTTTTGCTACAAATGTGTAGTTAGGTAGCTTTTCTAATAGGCGTAAATCTTCAGTACCATCCATTTCTACTGGATATTCTAATAGTGTTGATTCAACAATATCACCACCTAAAGTATCAATAGATATTTTTAGAAGATCAGTTGTTACAGTAACTATTTGACGGTTTTCTTGAGGATTTAAATCAGCTTGGCTCGCAACGGCGGTGCTTGTTGGCACAAATTCATTAGTTGATGCTGCTGGCGCACCTGTAGAAGTTGTTTGCGTTACGGGTTGTGCAGGTTTATTTGCTTCTTGCCATTCAGTGAATAGCAAAAACGAAATAAACAACAATCCCACAATCAATATATTACGTTGTGATTCCATAAGATGTTAATTTCTTCTCTGGTTAGGTGAATGATGTTTCGGTGGTACAGGGTCGCTGCCACCATCATTAAAAGGATGACATCTTAATAGACGTTTGCTTGTTAACCAAGCACCTTTTAAAAATCCGTGACTATTTATTGCCTCAATACCGTATTGAGAACAAGTTGGGGTGAAGCGACAGCGTGGACCTAGTAGTGGACTTATAAATAACTGATAGCCACGAATTATCGCTGTTGCTGCTCTTTGTAGCGGCGTGCGATTTTTTTCCATAACTTATTAGTTAGTTTATTTAATTCGTTGTTGTCTAATTTCCCAATGCCACCTTTCGCAATAATCACGTAATCTAGTGGTAAAAGATCATGTTGATTTAAACGAAAGTTTTCTCGTAAAACACGCTTAATTTTATTGCGGTCGACTGCTAATTTAACTTGTTTTTTAGGTACAGCTAATCCGAGACGTGGATGCTCAAATGCATTGGAACAGGCTAAAATAGTTAGTTGGGGAGAACCCGCTCTTAACGGATTTTTGAAGACACTTGAGAAATTCGCGGGAGTTAAGAGTCTTAACTCCCGAGAATAAGAATAATTAACCATGGGTCAATTATTACGCGCTTAACTTAGCACGGCCTTTTGCACGACGACGAGCAAGAACGGCACGACCGCCCTTAGTTGCCGAGCGAGCACGGAAACCGTGGTTGCGCTTGCGTTTTAAAACGCTAGGTTGAAAAGTACGTTTCATAGTATTAACTCGATCGAAATTAAACTGTACAGTTTTTGTGAAAGCTGCATCATTACAACTAGCACAAGCCTAATTAAAGGACGCGAGATTTTAGAAAAAACCTTGGGATTTGTCAATGAATAATGTTGCTTAAAGCATCAATAATCACAGATTAGATCACGTTTTACGCTGTTGCACTTTTAAAGGTATAATTTAATACTTGTGAATTGTATTTTAAATGCTTGATTATTAATAAATTTACACAAGGATCTTTGAATGATCCTTATCGAGAAATTAGAAGTATATTAAATAAAAATAGCAAGGCTGTTAATAACCTTTAT